>JAMOZY010000010.1 GCA_023667695.1 Clostridium sp.
AACAGAACCGGGGCAGCTCTGTCTATTTAATTCCTACAGTAAATTTACGCTATCTTTTCTGTATATGAGATTGAAGATTGAAAAAAAATATGCTATTCTTATTCAAGGAGGATTGAAAGATGTCTAAAAAGATAAACATAATATTAGAAGGAATGTATAAAGATAAAAGAATATATATATCTTCTGATAAAAAAATTTGGAAACATCTGGTATAGGTTGGAATTTTACAAAAAAGAATATTTCTTTTTACCAAGTCCTGGATGAAAACAGTAAAAACTCATCCGAATATTCTTTCTGGAAAGGTGCCTTGGGAGTAGCACTACTTGGGAATATTGGTGCTGTCGCAGGAATTGGTGGTAAAAATAAATCCTCCAAAGAATATCTTATATCAATCGAGTGGAAGAGTGGTGAGAAGTCACTCATATTACTCGATGATAAATATTATAAAGTGTTTATGAAGAGTATGTTTTAATGCTTGTGTGTAATTAATTGCCTTTTGTTATCACATCCTTTCTGAATTAATACAATTTGATAGATAAATGAGTAAAAACACTCTTTAAGTTATATTAGAATTAATATAGCTTAGACAGTGTTTTTTCTGTGTCCGTTCAGCCGTCTTGATATGATAACTCAATGCTGTCGTAACAGCGGCTGTCAGTTTTGCTATTTCTAAATCTGCAACATTGGTTACAATTGTAAGCCTCATGTGATTCATGATGGCTTTGGTATTCATATATTCAATCTCACTCTATACTGCTTCTCGAAGTTGCCTTCTTGTCGGTCTGGTTACCGGCGAGCATAGACTACCACATGGTTCTCAGGCATATGATAGAAATTGGACTGTCTTTCTGAATCTTATTCATAAGACCCTGTGCCTTACAGTCTCTGAGCCTTCACCCTCGTTCAACGTAGGAGAGCAGGCTTCCAACCCTGCTCCGAGTGCCTTACATTCACTCAGCTTGGTGTCGCGATATCTCATCTTGTCTATTTACTTCCCATTGCAAATAGACCGGTTACTTAGCATTATTGGTTCGCATATAACCAAATATCCGTTGTTTCTGCCTTTCAGCACCTTAGTATAGCTGTTACCGGTTATACCGTGGTGGATATTAATAAGAGAGTCCCCGATGTATTACTTGGCTTGCACCTTTCATACTTTGACACGTTTTATTTCTTGCAACATGGACTTACACCCATGAAGGACAAAATCGTTGTTTTGATTCATCTTTATTGAAAAATGCCAGAATACCGCCTCCGGCAATGGTGAGCGCACTCGATGTACCCAGTGTATCTGTAGTTTTATTGATTAGATTCAGTAATTCATTAAATCCATTAATGACAGAAATAATCATATCGGAATCTACTATGTTCCCAACGGTATCCGTCCATGTATTGGACAAGCGGTTCAGACTGCCTTCCCAGGAATTGGCTGTTTTTTCTGCTTTGGCAGCCAGTGTGTCTGTTCCTTCCCCGTATTCCCAGAGCATTTCTTCGTAAAGGGAATAGTTCTCCAGTAGAGCGTTTAAGGTAGTTGCTCTGTCTTGACCGCCTGTTGCGTCCAGCAGATTTCTGCGTTTCGCATCCGATTCATCAAGCCGGGTATATTCTTCCGATAATTCTTTCAGAATCTGCATTGGTTCTTTCAAGGAAACTGTACCATTGCTGATTGTGGTAAGAGATACACCCAGGGCTTCACAAGCTTCCCGATATCGGTCCAGGGCTTCTTTGTCAATGGCATTGCCGCCATCTTTAATCTTACCGGTTACCTGTCTTACATTCATCAGGATGCTGTTAAAGGAATTTCCGATTACGCTTCCATCCTGTTGGGTTACGGCAAGTAATGCGGCGATTGCAGCAGTAGTTTCATCCAGTTCCATCTGGGAGGAAGCCGCCTGAGTTCCTACAATGGACATGGCTTTCGCTAGCTCGGACATACGGATTGCATGCTGACCGGACAGATAACTTGCTCCGTCCAATGTTTCTGTAAGCTTTTTTACAGAACCGTCTAATTCATAGGCTTTATCTGTGGTAAAGATATATCGGTTTGCAAGCTCTGAAGTGATATTGTCTGCGGCTTGGAGTGCTGTGGATAATTCTGCTATGTTTTCTGTATTTTCATATCCGGCATTCAGCACTTCTTTGAAGTTTGTTAAATACTCTACTGCTTTTTTGCCGTATTTACTGGCAGTTTCAAACGAATTGCCGCCGATTTCTTTCAGGCTGGATACAGAAAGATTCGTGTTTATTTTGCCGATTTCAGCAAGGACGGTATTTATCTCCTTTAATTCTGCTGCAGCGGTCATGATTTTTGAAATTACAGCCATGATAACATTGGAATCAGTGATTTTTTGGAATCCGGCGGATAATGAATGATTTAACATTTTTTCCATACCGTCAGTCTGTTCTTCATAGATTTTTCTGGTGCCGACCGTAATTTCTTTGTAGAAATCAGCCGCCCACTGCTTTGCCAGCTTGTCATCAACCGTGATACCCACATTGCTAAAAGATTTTTGTAGCTCAGCTGCCAGATTTTTTTGAAGCTTAGATAAGCTGCGCTTATCTAATTTGGTGTCAATCGTTATCTGATAATGATTTGTTTCCATAATAAGCCCTCCTTATAAAATTGGTTTATGTGTTTATTGGAATTTAAACAGCTGTGTTCTGCTTTTGTTTCCAGATTTGCAATTGTTTGCTATCACATCCTTTCAGATAAATAAAATTTAATAATTGAATGTATAAAAACACTCTTTAAGTTATATTAGATTAATATAACTTAGACAGTGCTTTAATCGCATCCCTTGTCAGACTAAGAAACCATTCCCTGGTAAGCTCATTATATTCAACTTTTAAATCGGTTCCTAGGGAGGAATTGACAATATCAGCAACCTGGTTCATTAATGCCTGACTGTCCAGACCTGCCAGATAGGTGCTTGACAGGGAAAATGTCTTGCCCCCAGCCTCATCGGCAATCCCTTTTAAATCTGTGATAAAGTAATTCTTGTTGTCAAAGAATTCCAGATTTCTTGTATAGCTCTGCAAGTCCTTATTGGTCTCTCTGGTATCCTCATAGATACCCTTGAAAACGGCAGAAAGGTTTCCTTCCGTTTCTTCTGCAATCAGATTTCGATATGCTTCCACTAAATGGTTGATTTTGGCAGAAGCATCCGCTGCACTGTTTCCAAGGCTTACAATGCGGTTGCCTTCCTTGTCTAAACCAACTACCAGTTCCGGAAACAGGTCTGCCAGTTCATTGCCTGCACTTATGAAATCTGCATATTCTTCCTCTGAGAGACTCAGATTGGTATGATTGGAGGCATCAACGCCTTTCATCAGTTTTGTATAAGCATCCAAGGCATTGTTCGTAGAAGAAGAGAAGGAATCCAAATCATTTTGTAAGGATTTGATTTCCTCTCTGGCAGCAGCACCGGCTTCCTTTAACTTCTGCCGGTGTTCCTCAATCTTTTTGTTGATGGTAACAACGGTGGCAGTAACTGCTACAACAGCAGATGCAATGCCGATGATTCCGCCTGCCGGGTTAGCAGTAATGAATGCCCAGATGGAAGTAGCAGTATCCTTAATTTTTAACTTTAGTCCCTGGAAGGCTGTGCCAAGATTCTGTGTGATACGGGCAGCTTTGGTTTGGGATGAGGCGAGGGTAGCAGTGGCTATTGCCTGGTTCAGTTCTTCACCTGTTAGTCCTTTGGCTTGAAATATGGCTTTTGCCTGTGCTTCTGTCAATACTATCTGGGATGTTGCTAGTTTTAAAACTTCTGTTGAATAACCTTTAGCTGTATCCTGTAAGGATTGTATGCTACTCTTACCATTATTTATACCTGTAGAATTTGATAATATGTTTTGAATATCATTTACTGCATTTATCGAATTGCCTAGATTCTTTAGCTGCATATAAGAAAAATACTATTTGTTGCTATCAAATATATTTTATGGTAAGATTATATAAAACAGAATATTGAGGTAATAGTTATGAATTATGATGAAGCTCACAATTATTTATATAATGAAATTAGCTTTGATAATACATATATTATGTTGGAATTATTAGCTGATGACAATATGATTGAAGGATTAAAACTTATAAAAAATTTAACATTTTGTGATGATAATGCAGCAAAACTATTGTGGAGTGATTTAAAGTGTGATTTTGGTGCAAGAGAGAACAATCCAATTATTCAACAAAGAGAAGAAAACGAAAAACTTAGAAAGGAAAATATAAATACATATATACCCAAATGCCCAACCTGCGGTTCCATTAATTTAGAAAGGATTGGCTTTTTTGAAACATATCTTGATATAAGTTGTGGAACGAATACTGCCACTTTCCGATGTGAAAACTGTGGATATAGGTGGTAATAAGAAGTTACAAATATTTATCATATCCTTCAATGATATAATTATGACTCAAAAGCACTCTATGCAGTACACAGAATTAGTGTAGTTCATAGAGTGTTTTTTGATTTTATATACACTTCTGTTCCATCCAGACAATCTAAGTGTAAGGATTGCTTAGCAACACAATGGCTTGTGACTGGTACGGCAAGGAACCTGCCGATGAATTTTCTAGCAGAGCAGCAATCATATGAAATGCTGCAAAGGATATACAGAAGGATTCATGAACTTCCATATATCACTATACCTTAAAAGCATATTCCATAAGGCGGAAGATACTCTGAGGATCGGTAGTCGTTGAACATCCATTCTCATGCATCGGTTTAGTCCCGTCTATAGGGGTTATACGGTTAGATGGTTATCCTGAGAATGTGTGCTGCTGATTTTCACCTTGTGAATGGCACTTAGGCATACCCTGCGTTTGCACGCAGGTTACCTTATGCCGAATATTCTGTTTTTTCTGCCTTTCGCACGCTTACGTTTACCGTCACCGGTTCCGCTTTCGTCGAATATTCCTGAGTGTCAGTTCCAGCAATTACTCCTCGTTGGTTTCTTTTCGAACTCCCAAACGCATAGACTTGTACTATGAACCCTTTTATCAGTTCCTTATCTATGTTAGACCAACTTAAAATCTAGGCAGTTTTAAGCACCTTTTGGTGATCTAAGTTCTTTTTAAAGCTATTTACTAAATTTTCTCCTTCATCGATGGTATTCTTTAGTTTTATCAATTCTGAAACACCGAGAGCTTTAGTCTGCTGTTTTGCAGACTTCTGGGCAGTCTTATTATCCAGCTCCACATCCAATTTAATCTTATGGTTTTTCTGCAGCTCTTTCGTGAGAGTAGACAGCTGTTTGTTCAGATTGGCTCTGGTTTTGGTTTCATCCAGGGAACCCTCCAATAACACTTTGTTTTGTTCTGTCATAGATTTTTCAACCTCCTTGTAAAATATGTTTTATCTGGCTATATCCAAGTGTTATCGCTTGGTTTATAATTATATTTTTGTTATCACATCCTTTCAGATAAATGGAAGCGGATAATTGAATGTATAAAAACACTCTTTAAGTTATATTAGATTAATATAACTTAGACAGTGCTTTGATTTCATTCCGGTATTCTTTATCATCAAGTTATCCAAGGCATTGTTCGTAGAAGAAGAGAAGGAATCCAAATCATTTTGTAAGGATTTGATTTCCTCTCTGGCAGCAGCACCGGCTTCCTTTAACTTCTGCCGGTGTTCCTCAATCTTTTTGTTGATGGTAACAACGGTGGCAGTAACTGCTACAACAGCAGATGCAATGCCGATGATTCCGCCTGCCGGGCTGGCAGTTATAAATGCCCAGATAGAAGTAACAGTATCCTTAATTTTTAACTTTAGTCCCTGAAATGCTGTGCCAAGATTCTGTGTGATACGGGCAGCCTTGGTTTGGGATGAGGCGAGAGTAGCAGTGGCTATTGCCTGATTTAGTTTTTCACCTGTTAGTCCTTTGGCTTGGAATATAGCTTTTGCCTGCATTTGTGTTAGATTCATTTGATTTGCTGCTGCAGTGATACATTTTAAGGAATAATCTTTTAATCCGACTTTTAACAGGTTAGTGGTATTAGTAAGATTGCTTCGGGTAACTACTCCTACACTATCAAAGATATTCGTTATTGTTCTGATTGCATTTGGAAGATTGCCTAGATTCTTTAATTGCTTATATGTGGAAATATTATAATTGCCATTTATAATAGCTTCTGTTATTATTTAATAAAAATAAAATTTGAGGTGCGAGAATATGACCAAAAAGGAAGTTCAAGATATATTGATTGCTGTTGATGTTGATTGTAAATCAGTAGACCCTATTATAATGGAAGGTGGAAATTATGAAAAATCAGCCAATTATATTATGGAAGTAACCGGTTGTGATAAAGAAATGGCGATGGAAATAGCATATGAAATTTATCCGCCAGAAGACTATGAAAGGGATATGGCTGAAGCTGCCAAAGCGAGAGCCAGAATGCCCAAATGTCCAACCTGCGGTTCCATTTTTTTAGAAAGGGTCGGCTTTTTTGAAACATATTTTGATATAAGTCATGGAACGAATACTGCTACTTTCCGATGTAAAAACTGTGGATATAGGTGGTAATAAGAAGTTACAAATATTTATCATATCCTTCAATGATATAATTATGACTCAAAAGCACTCTATGCAGTACACAGAATTAGTGTAGTTCATAGAGTGTTTTTTGATTTTATATACACTTCTGTTCCATCCAGACAATCTAAGTGTAAGGATTGCTTAGCAACACAATGGCTTGTGACTGGTACGGCAAGGAACCTGCCGATGAATTTTCTAGCAGAGCAGCAATCATATGAAATACTGCAAAGGATACACAGAAGGATTCCTGAGTGGCAGTTCCAGCAATTACTCCTTATTGATAAAATGAGTGATAACCAATTCTGTCTATGATAATTCGTATTTTGCAGCAGTTGTGAAAGAGAGGGCAGTAAACCGCCCTCTCATGAACCTATCTCTGGCATTGCATCCCATCCGTAGTAACCAGTCGGAATGACCGGTCTGTATGGGAAATCATGCACCGGATATGTTAGTAAAGTGAATTTCCTGAATTCCATTGCCAACCGGAATTCTGTAGGAATCATATCATGGATATCTGCCAAAGCATGGCATTACTCTGACGGATGGATTCCTTCCAGCAGACTTTTTACTTCCTCGGTGTCGAAGGCATTCGCAGCGGCGGCAATGGTTTCTGCTAAGTCCGAGATGGTAGTAATGATTTGATTGATTTTCTGTAGGGAATCTAAGGTCAGTTCCCGCATCTGTTTCTTTTGTGCAAAATAAGCTTTTAGTTTCTTCATGTTCCTTCTCCTTTATTCTTCCATAATTTCATACAAGCCTACAAGTGCCTCAGGGGATAATCCCTTATTAAATACTTCTCTTTCCTTCTGGCGTATGACTGGTTTTTCCATAGTATAGCTTGGTTTCTACCGGGATGATTGGTAAATGCTGCATACAATATTCATACTTGGCGTCACCGGAATGATTGCCACCGACGCCCTTATAGGCAGCGTGGAGCTGTTCAAATTCATCCACTTCATCCTCTGGGATGCCGTTTAATTGCAGATAGTATTTATATCGTTGGTTAATGCGGTCCCCTAAGGCCTCTCTGGAAGCAGCCTCTGCCAATTCATTTTTGATACACAGCCCGTCGATTTGTATGCCGATTTTGTGAATGGAATCCGACAGACCCTCCAGGCTGCTTCTGATTTCCCGGTTATTCCGCATCCATCTCCATTCGATTCCAAGCTTGCTGCACAGCCATTCCAGAATGGAGGCGGCAAACCGTATGGCACTCAGAATTATGAAAATCCCCAGGATAATGGAAGGAAGGTCCAGGTTCAGGAAGGCAGTTATTTCATTCATAGTCCTACCTCCATCCTTTATTCAATAACAACCTGTATTTTATCGATGGCAGTTCCAAAGACACCGGCATAACCGTCCATGGAAGGCTTCTGTACTTCATCATCCAGCTGCCAGGCATAGTAAGATGTACTGCCAATGGGGGAAACCCGGTATTTTACCTTGCGGTAACCACCGGACTGGATTTGCTCCGAAGGAGTATCATAATACATGCGAAGAGCATCAATGACCTTACCGTTTCCAGCGTAGCCGTTTTGAGCATCCTTCCAGTTGTAACCGTCTACATAAGGCAGCCAGCCACCGCCTAAAACATGGACCTGATACTTTAAGTATCCCTGGTCTGCCTTTGCCATAAAACCGATAATTTTGCGATTTTCCAGACCGGCATAGTCTGACAGATTGGTAACCGGAGGCAGTATTCTGCCACCCTCCAGCATAACCGCATATTCCACATTGACCGATATTTGGGCGGAATCCATAACCAGCTTTTTCTGTGATACAGGAACAGACTCCGTTACGGAGGCTGCATCCGAATCGGCTTTCAGGGATGTGGTAGCTGCGTTTTCCTTTTTGGCACTTTCATGGTTATCCTGCAGATAAGCCTGTACCATATCCAGAAACCGCTGCCATCCCAGCTCCAGGGTTCGATGGGGACAGTATTTACCGGACCAGTCCTGATGCTTCTTTACCCGATTGATATCCCATCCCCGTTCCCGTAAGAGTTTGGCAGTAAGATAAGCAGCGTTTTGCTCCGCTTTTAAGAAGCGTTCTCCGCCGGATTTGGAGTAGCAGATTTCAATGGAAATGGAGGCACGGTTTCCTTTTCCGTTTCCGTCCCCTGCATTCCAGGTATTTCGTTCAAGAGGAATACCTTGGACTGCACCGGTATCATCGACTGCAAAATGATAGGAAACCTGGTTATTATTGTTTATCATGTAAGCGACCTCTGCCATGGCAGATGCATCATTGGCAGTGTTGTGGATGGTAATATAATCTGCCTTCATGACATACGGACATTTCACGGGATATTTTTCCGGCGGGCATAACATTTGTGTAATCGATACGTTCATAGCTATTCATCCTTTCCTGATTGTTTAATCATCTGATTCACATAGGTGCTGAGACTGGCAGCCAGAATTCCCTGGACAATTCCCGTGAAGATTCCCCTCAGGATATTCTGTGCCGTGCTGATATCGCTGTTTGCCAGTACATAAATCAGAGAAAGGATAATTCCTGTCAGTCCCAGGAGGGCAGGGATGAATTTATCGGCTATGGTTTCTGCATTCTTGAGCATTCTGCCCAGAAAGTATAATGCAATTGCCAGAACCACCAGCTCTGGCTTGATATAATTTAAGATTAGCTCCATATTTTCAGCTCCTTTTCATTGCTGCAGAAGAGTAGTAGTAATCTTCTGCAGCCGTGTGAAAAAAGGGATATATACGCATTCATAATGAACGGTATATATCCCGATTTGTATTGTGTTAGCAATCACGATTCATTATCATTTTCTGTGATACCGCACAGGTTCTGTGCCGTTGGTATGGCTGTTCCACGCCAGGAGAGGCGGATTAGTCTGCCATTAGTCCTCGGAAATGATGATATCAAACAGACGGGCTGTTTCATCGCAGTAAGACTTCTGCAGCTTATACTCAGCGCCATGCTTTCCATCTGGCGTCAGATTAATCTCTACAGATTCCGGATTAATCTTGGCTCTCGGAACAGAGATGACACCGGCATATACCAGATTGGTATTGCAAGGGTCATGGAAGATTGCATGAATCAGCAGAGATTTCACCTCTGGTATGCCATCTGTTTTCTTCGTTACCTTTACCGCACTTGCAGTCTCTGCATCGTATCTTACGAATACACGGCCGGTTACACCTTCCGGAAGCGTAATGGTCTTTGCTGCTGCATCTAAGGTGAACTTGCCTTCTCCGGCAGTCGGAGCAAGCTCATAGGTATCTCCAAAGGTATTGTTTTCATTGATAACCTTTACATATTTTACTTCTGCGCCGGCAGCACCGACCGGAGTATACTTTAATACAACCTTTCCCTCGGCACCGATGGTAATGGTTTCAGATACCGGCTTGATAATCTTATTGTCATCACTGGCAACGTCCTTTTTAGAGCCAAACTGAGATGCAGCAAGGTCAAGAGAGAACAGGCTGTTGCTAAAGCTGAAGGTACCGGTCTGGGCATTGTAGAAGGTTACAATCTCCGCACCCATGGCGTCTGTTACCTGGGTTCCTTCTGCTGAAGTCTTTAAGCTTGGTTCCTCAATCTGGGTATAACGGCCGATTAGCTCATTTGTAGCCGGGTCGTATTCCTCTACCGCTCTGATTTTTTCAAGTACTAATTCATTTGGATTAAATGCCATAATGTATTCCTCCTTCATAATCTGGTCAGACAGGGAAAGAACCGATTAGTCCAGTTCTCCCAGCCAGTCTAACTGTTTGGTTGATATTTCCTTGAGGTTCACTCCGAAGCCGGAGTAACCACTTTGCAATAATAAATCTGCATGTTTCATCTTGCTGATTCGTCTGACAGAATCAATAAATGCATGGATTTTCATATTCCAAACCTCATCGTGGTTATATTTGAAACCATCACAATTAATCATGGCGGATACCATGTTTTTTAATTGTGAATGATATTCCCGGTTTTTATTTCGAAGATAGTCCTCCCGGGCATCCTCAATCAGAATCTGCTTGGTAGCTTCGTTTGCAGGCAATTGATTGTTTCGCTTCAGGCCATGGATGCTTCGAAGCACATCAGCGATAACCAGATAGGTATATTCATCGATTTCAATGTTGGTTTCCCTATCGTACATGACGATATCTTCGGAATCCTTTTTTTGAAATATCTGAAATTTGGGAAAATCCAGATTCCCCAGCAGAATCGCTGTCTGTTCCTTTGAAAAGCTTCGGCTTAAGAGTCCGTAGAATAACTGAAAGTCCGATATGGTGGTGTAATCAATCCCCATATCAAAGAGCTGGAACTTCATATCCGCCCCTACGGAAGTAAGGGTATAGACCATAGACCAGTATTGTCGTTCGCCATAATTACATATTTCATCCAGGGTAGGCTGGTGAATGACAATTCCTTCTTTTACGAAGAAGTCCTTTCCCCGATAGATTTGAAGCTCGTCGTTTATGATTTCTTCCAGATTGTTCACCACCTTTGCATAAGAAGGGCAGCCGGATGCTCATGGAAGATGAACCGCCGGCTGCCGGTAAGAGAAGCAAGCATATATGCCAGGAATAAGCAGTCCTGTTGGAGTTATCCACTACTGTATATATACGAAGGGAATATGCCTGCTTTTGCAGATAAATACGGTAAAAACTCAGGATTTCAGCTTTTCCACACGGTAGCTTCGCTGCTTTTCCGTTTTATTCCTGCGGTTAAAGCTGGCCTGACAGCCTGGACACCGCTTCTGATTATAGCTGTGAAGCTCGAACAGACAGCCACAGTCTATACATCTACGGTATCGCTGATGCTCCCGGACACCGTAATACTGCTTCTGCCACTTCCGAAGGTCACCCTCCAGACTTTGGCAGAAGTATCGTATGTAGAAATTATCCTCATTCATAAAATCATAGATGCGTTGGAATTGCCCCGGTGTTTCGTATTCCTCCAGCCGCTTACAGGTACGAAAGTGATTCTGCAAAAATCCCTCCATCAGTTGTGTATATTCCTGCCAGGACAGCACCATTTTTTGATTTTGATAGGCCGCCTTTAGCTGTTCCGCCCGGCTCATAGCATCCTGAATGGCAGTATCCAGTTCTCCGGCCTTCCATTCCCGGCCGCTTCGCCACTGATAGTATAATTCCTTTGGCGTATGCAGCAGCTCCAGATAGTCTTTCTGTAAAACGACTTCCTTATCAAAGTATCTGGTATACAGATTGTTGATTTTTTGTCGTATCAGACTGCACCAATCGGTTTCCTTTGAACTGGATTGATATCCCTTGTATTCCAGCCGGGACCAGGCATCAAATATCTGTCCGGTTCTGGTTTGTATGAAGGGTTCTTCTACAGAATAACGAATCACTTTGGTATAAACCCTTCGTTGGTTCCGGCTGGACCAGAGAGAAGAGCAGAAGTCCTGAAATACGGCCGCTTGTTCCTCTTTGGATTCTGCATCCTTATAATCTTCGATTTGTTCGTATAAGTAATCAGCCATCTTTTGTCACCTCCGTATAAGTATAGTATTTTCCCAGATATTCATAGGTCTGCTCTGTCGGTTCGGCTGCCTCCCGAATGGAAATGGTTTTCCTGCAATCGGAGTTGGACTTCAGGTTCCGGATGATATAGTCTCCATAGCCGCCCCATGCCAGGGACTTGCTGATGGAAAGACTGGAATAGGATACCTGAATCACATAGTTGGCAATTTCTTCCTCATTCAGAGGAAGGGTTTCCGCCAGTCTGCTTTTGAACTGGTCTGTAATCTCCGCTATATGAAAGCCGGAGCTGTATTCCTTTGACGAAGCCTTGTGAAGCTCCATGTGTCGGCGCAGCTCATCCGCATATGCGTTAATATACCGCCGGATTAGCTTTATGATTTCTTTGTCAGATACATCCAGTGCATGGTTCAAAAAGAGCCTGCGGGATTCCTGTAGGTCTATGGTGTCATGATTCCACAGGATACACTTCTTTTCCCAGGTGCAGATATAGCTGCACAATTCATTCATAGGCGAAGGAGAGTAGTAAGCATTCAGGTTGACCGGAGCTTCCTCTTCCTTCTGCCGTTTTTTCTTTTCCTTCAGGCTTTGATAGGTTTTCATTTTATCCGGATAATTGTAAAGCAGGAAATAAGGCAATTGCTTTGACCGCTTCCGCAAGCCTGCATTCATATGCCATCGGACTCCGGTTTTTAAGAAATCAATTTCCTTGCCCTGAAAGACACGGAGCAAAGAGGCAGAATCGGAATATAACTGCCGGATTTCTTCCTTTGTAGTATATCTGTTTTCAATACTGGTTGCCGCATTGGTAATCTCTCCAATCCGGTTATCCCGGGTCATGATTTCATATTCAATGATGTTGTCCCGGGTATAGGGCTTGGGCAGAGCAGCTGCCTTGTCCTCGAAGTCCAGGATAACAGGCTTATGGATTTTCGAGTGAATCAGAATCGGGTCATTGCATAGGAAGAAGATGTCGCCGTCGAAGTCGGCACCACCCTGCTGGGGTGCCGAGATATCATACAGATTGAACATCACCACATCCTGTCCCCGGAAGTATCCGAACCATTGGTCAATCACTGGATTGCCGGCAATCCGAAGGGAATTGACCTCCGAAGGGTCAACCAGCGGGGAACGAAAGGAAAGGATATCCCCGCAATCAAAATTCCCGCTATAGATTTCCCGTTCCTTCAGACATCCGGTTGGTGCTTCGCCTGCTGCGTATTGCAGATATCCAATCATATCGCCCACACCGGTATGATAAAACCCGGAGCAGTAGATTTTCCCTACCTTGGCTTCGTCAATGGACTTTTTCAGCTTCCGGTATAGGTACTGCTTTACAGCCGGGTCCTTCCACACGGCATCATGAATCAGTGCCGCTTCCAGATACCGGCTCGCCGGTTCCGTATCCTCCGAATTGGTCATTCCCAGAAACTTATAGGTATAAAACAGTTCTCCCTTGATTATTTTTTCAAACAGGGTAGTGGTATACCTTGCCAGCTTGATGATTTTTCCATCATTTTCCGGATTCAGAATATCGTAATCCTCCAATCGGTTCTGTTCAAAGCACTCCACATATCCGGGATTCCATAGGTCCAGACACTGCAGATACTGAAAGTTCATACGGGTGTATCGGTTCAGATTCTTTATGTGATGGCTGTATTTGCTGATGCCCAGTTTAAATTGGTATTTGCGGATGGTATGCATGTATTCCTTCCATGCCTCTGCTCCGTATTGCTTTACAAATAACGAATGTCCCTTGAACATGGATGTATTCCAGATACAGTCAACGGTATCTATCGGATGAACCTCTCCATAGATATCCGTAATGGTTTCATACCCCCATTCCTTCAAAAGTCTCCGAAAGGGAACATAGACAGAGAAGCCTTTCATAAAAGGAAGCCGAATCTGCGTTCCGATTGCATTATAGTCCAGACCAAGCTGGGCGCTGACCTGTTCCATGAATTCCCACTCGTGGCAGCCACAGCCGTCAAAGGGAGAGATTTTCACATCCCGCCATCCTTCTTCGATGATTCTTGCCTTATAGGTCTTTGGTTCCCCGGTTTCCGGGTCTGTGAACTCCTTTTCCTGCTCGACAACATATTTGACAAATTGGTGTTCTATTTGCTTTTCATATTCCCCGATAATAATGATATTGGGCATATAGTCATGAATCAGGGTACAGGAACTGAAAATCAGACAGCGCTGGGCTTCGTATTTGGAAATGATGCATTCCTCCACCGGAATATCCATTTGTGTAATGCGGTATAACTCATCATAGATACTGTCACAGACAAATGCAGTAATACCATCCTTGCCCTGGGAGGCGGATTTGCCAAATCGGGCATAGTGGATTCCGTTATAATAAAAGCCATTTTTTAATACATTGCGTAAGGCTGTTTCCTGCTTTGGATTTTTCTTTGCCACCACCAGAATCACTTCTTCTATGTGTGAGACGGTTCTGCCCCGAAGCCGTTCAATCTGGTCCAATAGTAAAGAGTTTTCCTGTGTGATGCGGTATTCCTGCTCCAGCTCTGCTGCCCGGTCCATATGGACATCAAAGCGCTGAGTAATCAGTTCCTGTAAGGGAAGCTTGATAAGTGTGTATTGTGTAGATGAAATGTTTTTCACCTTCCTTCGGTATGTGTCGGTTTGCGTTCCGGTATTTCATTGCTGCCATGGCTTGACGGCAAGATGATTTTTGTAGTAAGCGTCCCGTATTTCCAGCTCCTTATTGGTATAAGCGTATTTTTTCTGCGTGTTGGGATAGCAGGTGCTGAAATCATGAATTGTAAGTTCTCCTGCAAATTCCCGCGGGTCCGGCTGATACCGGTAAGGGTCTTTGGTAGTTGGTATGAATGTTGTTATCAAATCGTTCCTCCTCCTTTCATATGAACTCCTGCGTTTGGTGACGGTTCCACAGGCTTCCGTATGGTTTGCGTGTAAAACATTGTGTGTGAAATATTGTTTGAAGCTTGGTTAGTAAAGGCTCCGGGCTTTCATTCGCCAAAATGAAGGCTGGATTGCTAACTGAGACTGATTATAATACCCGAACATATGTTTGTCAATATGGATTTTTTCCGTAAATATCAAAAAGAATACAGTCACTCGTAAGCTCAAGCGGTGTTGGCGCACCTCGCTGTTCCTGTGACTGTATTCTTCCCTTTACTAACAATTGAGATAGGTAAATACCTAAGAATTGTTACGTGAGATTTCACGCAAGGTAATTATAGCAAGGTATCTCTTTGGAAGTCAATAAGAACTTAGGGATGTGGTCTGAGGATAGTATTTCCATCACAAATCCGTTGCTATTATCGGCAAACTGATTTATTATTAAGATTAGTAAATAATACAGATTGACGATTGGACCTTATCACGAAAGGGGAAATGTTGGATGAAACGAATGAAATGGATAAAAGCAGTCATGGTATTACTGCTTAGTATGAATCTGCTCATAGTCAATGCTATGGCAGCAGAGCCTGGCACGATGCAGGCGGATACGGTTTCTTCGGATGCAGTGCTGGATACGGGAGAAGCTGTACAGGAAAATGCAGCCAGTGAAAGTAGTTCCGTAATGAATTTAAGTATTTCCGGAACCTATGATTATGATATGGCATATGAGGTGCTTGCTCTGGTGAATCAGGAACGGCAGACGGAGGGTCTTTCACCTTTGGCTATGGACCAGGATTTATTAAATGCTGCCATGCTTCGGGCTGCAGAGAATGGTTTGTATTTTGGCCATACCCGGCCGGATGGTACGAGTTGTTTTACTGCCTCCGCAAAAATGTCCGGAGAAAATGTAGCAGCCGGTTCCGGAACGGCCAGCGGGGTTATGGAGCTTTGGATGAATTCTTCCGGTCACCGGGCGAATATTCTGGGAAGTGATTATACCAGCATTGGAATTGGCTGCTTTATTCAGAATGGTATGCCATACTGGGTACAGGTCTTTGGAAGAGGCACGGCAACACCTGCAGTCAGACCGGGGAATCGGGCAGTAACAGAGACCATCCGGGTGTCCTCCGAGCTGTTGGAGGGGGCAGACTTTCGTCTGCGTCCATCGGCATATTCTTATGGGAAGGGTGAAAAATTAACCTTGATTCCATATGTTACCAATCTGGGTTGGGATTATGCTTCCTGTCAATTACTTCCATCCGCCTTTCAATGGAGTTCGAATCAGGCTGGCTTTACGGTAAATGAAAATGGCGTAGTGACACTAGGAGCCTATGGAAGCTTTACGATTACTGCAAAGCTAAAGGCCAGTCCGTATACGGAATTAAAATTTATCGGCGATTGTAATTCGGACGCCAATGAAACAAGATTGTTTGTGGAACGGTTATACGAGACCTGTCTGGGTCGGGATTCCGAGGTGGACGGTCTGAATTACTGGACGGAAGAATTGACTTCAAAACGTCAGAGCGGCACAGCAGTTGGATATGGATTTGTATTCAGTGATGAATATAAAAATAAGCATACAACAGATTCTGATTTTATAGAAATGTTGTATCTGGTCTTTATGGACCGTCCATCGGATGCCGGTGGCAAATCGTATTGGCTTAATCTGTTACAGCAGGGCTTGTCAAGGGAATATGTATTTGCAGGCTTCGCACATTCCCAAGAGTACACTTCAATCTGTAGTTCATATGGGATTACGCGGGGAACGGTGACACTTTCACAGCCACGGGACAAGAATCCGAATCTGACTGCTTTTGTTAATCGGATTTATGTTGAGGCCATGGGGCGTACCGGAGAAGCAGATGGCTTGAATTACTGGTGTCGGAGCATTCAGGCAGGAAACAGCCCAATCCGGGTAGCGGAATATTTTATCAATTCCGAAGAGTTTCGGAATAAGCATTTAAATAATACGGAATATATAAAGGTCTTATATCGAACCTTTATGGGACGGGAGGCAGACCAAAGCGGATTGGACTATTGGCTGGCACGCTTGGACCGTGGGGAAAGCCGGGAAACTGTTTTGAAGAGCTTTGCCGGTTGCCCGGAATTCCGCAGCATTATAAAAAGCTTTGGTTTATAGAATTCAGCGGGAAAGTGATTATAATTTCAGGATGAACAAAGAAGGTACGTTTTTATAAATGTAGGAACGTGCCTTCTTATTTTATTTAGAACGGATTTGGGGATTCTCAGTAACTGTTTTCCTCATGCCAGAGTGAACCCTAAGAGGGTTGTCTGACCGATATCAATAAGCAGTACCCGGAGCGAAGGAAAGGAAATTAAGGATGAGAAAGCTGGGAGGAGACCTTGAGTCGGACTGCAGAAGAGTGTATAATGCAGTCAGAAATCATATGTAACTATGCTACGGAGAATATGACGAAACATAACAAATCATCTCAGTGGAATCAATGGTGGAGGAAAAAATATGAATGTGGATAAATTTTTTAGCGGCTTAGACGACCTGTTTTCCAAGGGGGATATGGAGGCGGTAGAGCCTTATTTTCAAGAGCAGCAGAGACAGGCAGAGCAAGAAGGCGACCTTGGGGCGCAAATTACGATTCTGAATGAACGGATGGGCTTCTATCGGGAAACCAGTCAATATGAAAATGCAAAGCAGTGTATCCAGCAGGTCATGGAATTGATTGAACAGGCAGGATTGACGGATTCCCTGCCCCATGCAACGACCCTATTGAATTCCGCCAATGCGCTCCGGGCAGCCGGAGAACTGGAACAGGCTATGGAATATTATAATCGTGTATTTGCATTATTCGAAGGGCAAGTGCCACAGATGGATTTCCGGTATGCAGAACTATATAATAATGTAAGTCTGCTCTATCAGGAGCTGGGACGATATGACATGGCTTCTCAATGTCTGTTGCATGCATTAGCGATTGTACAGGAGCAGCCGGGAAAAGAATTCCAGCTGGCAGTCACTCTGACGAATTTAGGCAGTAGTCAATTACAGGAGGGAAAAATAGAAGCGGCCATTTCCCATTTGAGCCATGCCATCACATTATTCAAATCCATGCAGGTATCGGATACCCATATGGCGGCGGCACTGTCTGCGATGGGAGAGGCCTGCTTTCGGCAGAAAGAATTCTCCCAGGCAGAGATGTATTATCAGCAGGCACTGGAAATGATTGAAGCGTATATCGGGCGGACAGATGCCTATAAAAGAGTAAAAGCAAGCCTGGAAGCGGTAAGGCAGCAGCGAAGAATGGAAGCAGAAGGAAAAACGGCAGCAGCAGACCGCCGTTCCGGTCTGGAGTTGAGCCTTCAATTCTATAAGGAATACGGTGCGGATATGATTCATCAGCAATTTGCTGATTACGAAGCACGCATTGCAGTTGGATTTGCAGGAGAAGGCTCAGACCGGTTTGGCTTTGATGACATATGGTCAGAGGACCATGATTTTGGCGTCGGTTTTTCTATGTGGGTGAGTGATGAAGATTATGAAGCCATTGGAAAGGAACTGCAGCAGGCATATGAGGAGCTGGTAAAAAAGCATGACAAGGAACAGCAGCATATGATATGGACCATCCATTCCCAGGGACGGTTTGGTGTGCGTAGGATGCATGACTTCTATGAACAATTGACCGGATATCCGGAGGGACCGGTAACCAGGGAGGAATGGATGGAAGCAGGGGAAGAACGATTGGCGGCTGCTACAAATGGAATGGTATTTCGGGATGATTTTGGGGAATTTTCACGAATTAGAAATCAAATAAAACGGTATTATCCTATGGATATATGGTTATTAAAAGTGGCGCAGTATACCTCTCTCTTTGGACAATATGGGCAGTATAATTATCAAAGAATGGCGAAAAGACAGGCTTGGACAGCAGCTGCCATGATGCGGGAAAAGGCGGTAGAATATGCTTTGCATTCCGTGTACCTCATAAATCGGCATTTTTGCCCTCATGATAAGTGGTTACAAAGGGGAATTGAAGGATTTGAATTTTGTGAAGGTGTTGGAACGCTATGTGAGCAGATGATTTTTACGGATATCCGGAATATAAATGAAACCTGTGCTTACATGGAGCGGATTGCAGCACTGCTATTAGAAGGAATGGTGCAGCAAGGGATGGTTTATCCAAGAAAAAAGGGAGATGTCCTGTATTTGGAGACATATGGAAATGCATTGGCTCAAAAAGCGGAATGGGTGAGGTTAACGGTAGAGGAATTAGCGGAACGGATTGCTAAGATGGAATTTGAGGCCTTTGACAATGTAAAAAACGAAGGGGGAAGGGCAGATTGTCAGGATGACTGGCATACCTTTCGGATTATGCGGGTCAGCCAATATCTCACATGGACAAAGGAGATGCTTCTGCAATATGGGATGGACTTCCAGGGGGCATATGCAGATGGCTGGAATATGATTACGGAAAAATACGGACGAATGATGGAATCTACCGCACCGGACGCCTATGGGGAGCTGGAACCGGATTTACCACCAGTATCGCAGGAAAAACGGAGTATTGTAGAGGAGATTGTAAAAATTCAGGTTGCATGGATGGAGGCGTTCCAGAACCGGTATCCAAAGCTGACTGCGAACGCGCGTGTGATTCATACCAGTGAGGATACACCATGGACAACTTCCTATGAAACCTATTTGCGCGGTGAACTGTTGACCTATACCGATACCATGCTGGTAATGTATGGGAGATTTGTTGCTCAGTTGATGAAGGATGGAAAAAATCTGGCGGAAATGATATTGAAAAATACGACGCTTCTTTATGGATATGAAGGCTTAGAGGCTGCGGAACAGGCACTTTCGTAGGTTTGAATTATGTGATTGAGATTTGGAGCGGGGAAGAAAAATAGAACGGGAATGGGATTTGAATGAACGAACAGATGGAAAATTGTATGGCGCGGATGATTTGGTAAAGGTGGGATGCCGAGATTGTAAAGGCTGCTCTGCCTGTTGTCATGCTATGGGACAATCCATTGTACTGGACCCTTATGATATCTGGATGATGACGGATGGATTGCATATGACAGTGGAGGAATTACTGGTAAATGCTTTGGAATTAAATGTTGTTGACGGATTGATTCTGCCGAATTTGAAAATGCAGGAAGGTACTGGCGCCTGTTATTTTCTAAATCAGGAAGGACGCTGTAATATCCATACATATCGTCCCGGTATCTGCCGGCTGTTCCCGCTGGGACGGCTTTATGAGGCGCAATCCTTTCAGTATTTTCTACAAATTCATGAATGCAAGGCAAAAAACCGGACAAAGGTAAGAATCCGGCAATGGCTGGGACTGTCCGATTATCGGCAGTATGCGGCATTTATTACAGATTGGCATTATTTTCTGAAGCAGTATCAGCTTCCAATAAAACAAGGCATTCTACAGGGAGAATGCCTAAGAGAATTGAATCTTCAAATATTAAATGTATTTTTTCTGGCACCCTATCACAGAGATTGGGATTTCTATCAGCAGTATGAGCAGCGTAAAAATACCTTTAAGCCTTTAAGCGGTTAACGGAAGCGGAAAGCGTATCTATATGTTCTTTCATCTGTTCGGAAAGCTGGAGGTTATTCTGAGCTGTTTCATAGGTTTGCTGGGTTGTAGCAGATACCTCCTCACTAATGGCAGACATGATTTCTACGCTGGAAATGAGGTCGGTATTTACCGTTAGAAGCTGGCTGATGGATGCGGCTTCTGTCTGTGCATTGTCAGAAACAGAAGAAATTGCCTGACGGATTTTTTCAAAGGTAGACTTGGTATTCAAAATCAAATCATTCTGGCTGGAACCGGCAGTAACGACGGTATTAACCGCCCGATTTGCGGTGGCGGCTTCGGACTGCAGAGAATCCAGTAATTCCTTGATATTGGTTGCAGCATCCGAGCTTTGCTGGGCAAGATTGGTGATTTCAGTAGCAACTACGGCAAAGCCCCGTCCGGCTTCACCTGCCCGGGCGGCTTCAATGGAAGCGTTTAATGCCAGCAGATTGGTCTGAGTAGCAATGTCCTGAATCATCTGAATGATTTCCAATGCCTGATTTGACCGTTCCACCAGGGTATTCATTTCGGAATTTAAGTTGGAATTAATTTGCTGTACATGCTCTGCACTATCGGTAAGGGCATCCATGTTCTTCATGCCGCTCTCAATATTTTCCTGGCTGTCAGCAAGGATATTCTGCATATATTCAGAAATCGAATTTACATCTTCAATAATCTTTTGGATATGCTCCGTCTGCGTTAACTGTGCCTGTATGGATTCCGCCGTCTGTGCGGTTCCGGAAGAGATTTCATCCATGGAACGGGTCGTAACGGTAGAGGCTTCTGCTACCTGCTCCACCATAGCAAGAACAGAAGAGGTTTCCTCTGATACCGTATCCGCTACCTGCAGGATTTCATTTAAGGTGTGTTCCGTCTGCTGTTCCTGCTCTAAAACGGTATTGATTTTATTTTGATTAATCTTATACTGCAGCTTGGTAGAAAGAAAGGTAAAAATCATACATAATAAGGTAGCTAAAAATTGAATTTCATAATCTGCGATATTGTCCGCAGTGGTTTCTTTTAAGATAATAATATGATACAGAATGGAAACCAGGTTGGCAGCAACCGCCCATGCGAGGGTTAAAGTCAATAACCGGGTATCTGCACAAACAATTAAAAAGGAAAGTGGTACCAAAACATAAACAAAGGTCATCGGTGTATCACCGGTAATCAAAACCATGGTATACATGGCAAGGTAGCCAATCATATTAATATAACGGCAGATGCTCTGCTCCGGTCTGCTTTTGTATAATAACCAGGAAATGACATAGGGAATAAGGATAATGGAAGCCAGCAGAATATAATAAAAAAGACCTCGTTCCCCCTTGATTACTTCTATAAGATATGCTAATAAAATGACTCCCTGCGCAACGCCGGTGGCGGTTAATAAAGAACGACTAATCTGTTTTACTTCTGTATTCATGTCTAATCCTCCCTATTATTATCGAACATATAATTATCTTACAAGAAATAACCCCAAAATGCAATAAAAAGGTTTCTGGCTGCAATGCCGGCCTATAATACTTGCATTTGCCAGAGGAATCATGCTATAACTTGAATTAGACAGTACCAATATACATAAAGGAGAAGCGTTCATGGGTGAATGGAAGGAATTATATAAATGGAATCGAAAGCAGGTTCGGATTTTCATTACGATTTTAACGGTTATGATATCCGTTGCAGTTGTATCCAGCAGCAGTACTTTGGTACATGCCTCCAGAGCGGAGCAGGCAGTAAATACGACGCTGGGGGAGAACCTGGAAGCCTATGCAGGGATATTTTCTACCGCGGTTACCGCATCCGTTAATCCAACCGCAACGCTGGCGGCCCTGTCAATTCTGGGCATGGTGGAGAATGCAGACCGGTATTTTCCAGAGGTGGACTGGCTGGTTCAATCCGGCAATTTTTTAAGTGGAATTCCGTTTGTCCGAACGATTTCAGACCTGCCCATTGCCAATCCCGTTGCTGCCATACTTCTAACGATTGTTGCGATTACCATGTATGTGATTCATTCCACCTCGGCATCTAAGATGTTCTCAAAGGCGACGATTGATAATATAGAGCAGTGGGGCGGCATGATTGTTACGGTTGCCCTGTCCTTACTGCCGCTGGCAACGACACAGGTAGTAGCGGCACAGAGTACGGAAGTGAATTATGTATCGCCCGGAACCTATGGGGTTACCCTGATTCTGGCTATCCTGTCCGCTGTGTTCAATGCGGTGGTTTATATCTGCATCTACGGGTGTATGGATGGGGTGGAGCTGCTGGGAGCGGTGATTCCCATTAAAGGAATGAATGTAGTGATTGAGATATTAAAAGGGGTTCTGCATATGGTACTGCTTTTGTTGCAGATATTCAGTCCGATACTGAGTGTGGTCGTCAGTATTCTGGTAATGCTGGTGGGGGTTTTATTGTTCCGTAAAATGTCTGTGCTGTCAACCTACTATATGTATATTTATGTAAAGCCATTGTGGAATCGCTTATGGCATAAGAATGATATGGTACCGTTTGTGCATCGGAAGTTTCCAAGGAAGGGACATAAGCGGTATCCTTCTGTGGAATTGGCGGTACCGGCGTTTTCCATGAATCAGGCCGGAAAAATAAGAAAGCGGGAACTGGTCTGGCTGATTCTGAAGGATCAGGTGCCGTATCTGGTTCGGATGAAAGCCTTTCGAAAGCCATGGGAGCTGCCGCTTTCCGAGCTGAATGTACATAAGGATGTATTATATTTACAAAAAACCTTTCGGTTTACCCGAATCCTGACCGAGGATAGGCAGGTAGAGCTGATTATCAGTAATGAATACAGCAGTCAGTGGCAGCAGATGCTGGAATGGCTGCAGCTATCGGATTTCAAGGTAGTGGAGGAACGGAAAAAGCAGGAGAAGCAGACGGCAAAGGCTGCCAGGGAGGAACAGCGGAGAAGAAAGCGGGAGGAGCAGGAACGGCAATGGGAGGAACGAATGGAGAAGTTTCAGATGCCGGAAATAATTAAGAAATCGTCTGAAAAATAAAAGGATTCGACAGGAATCGACATATTATTAGCACTCATTTGAAATGAGTGCTAATTTTCTGTTGACAAGAGAGAAAAGGAAGATTATTATTAGATACAGGGCGGATTCAGAGAAATGAATTCTCAGAAAAAGAATAGAAAAGAACGAATCGAAGTAAGGAGATGTAGTGAAAATGGCAGCAAAGCAAGGAAGTTTAACGATTAACAGTGAGAATATTTTCCCAATTATTAAGAAATGGCTATATTCTGACCACGATATTTTTTTCCGGGAACTGATATCGAACGGATGCGATGCAATCACGAAGCTGAAGAAGCTATCTATGGTAGGGGAATTTGAAGAGCCGGAGGAGAATCAGTATCGTGTGGATATCATTGTCAGTCCGGAGAATAAGACCATTCAGTTTATTGATAACGGACTTGGTATGACAGAGGATGAGGTAAATGAATATATCTGCCAGATTGCTTTTTCCGGTGCGGCTGATTTTCTGGAAAAGTATAAGGATAAGGCCAATGACGACCAGATTATCGGGCATTTTGGTCTGGGCTTTTACTCTGCATTTATGGTGGCAGATAAGGTGACCATTGAAACCTTATCCTATCAGGAAGGTGCAGAACCGGTATACTGGGAATGTGATAATGGTACGGAATATACCATTGGCAAGGGTGACCGGACCCAGCGGGGAACGGTAATTACCTTATATCTGAATGAAGACAGCTATGAGTTTGCCAATGAGTACCGGGCAAAGGAAGTGATTCAGAAGTATTGTTCCTTTATGCCGATTGAGATATATTTTACCAATGCAGATGCCCCCGAGGAGGAAATCCAGGAAGAGGAAGCACCAGAGGTATTGGATGCGGATGGCAATGTAGTGGAGCAGGAGGGTGCGGAAGAAGCAGAGGAAGCGGATGCAGAATCCGAAGATGGCTCCGAGGACGAGGAAGAATCGAAAGACGAAGCCCAGGCAGAGAAAAAGGAAACGAAAAAACCCCAGCCATTGAATGACACCACGCCGCTTTGGACGAAGCATCCCAATGACTGTACGGAAGAGGAATACAAGGAATTTTACCGGAAGGTATTTATGGACTACCGGGAGCCGTTATTCTGGATTCATTTGAACATGGATTATCCGTTTAACTTAAAGGGAATCCTGTATTTCCCGAAGATTAATCTGGAAGTAGAGAATGCAGAGGGAAAAATCAAGCTGTATAACAATCAGGTATTTGTTGCGGATAACATTAAAGAAGTAATTCCGGAATTTCTGCTGCTCTTAAAGGGTGTGATTGATTGTCCGGACCTGCCGTTGAATGTATCCCGAAGTGCGTTGCAGAATGACGGATTTGTCAAGAAAATATCGGATTACATTACCAAAAAGGTAGCAGATAAGCTGTCCGGCATGTGCAAGACGGATAAAGAAAACTATGAAAAGTACTGGGATGATATCAGTCCGTTTATTAAGTATGGATGTCTGCGGGATGATAAGTTTAATGAGAAGATGACCGATTATATCATCTTTAAGAATCTGGAGGATAAGTATGTAACCCTGCCGGAATACTTGGAAGCTGGTAAGGAAAAGCATGAAAACCAGGTATTTTATGTGACGGACCGGAAGGAGCAGTCTCAGTATGTCAATCTGTTCCAGGAAGAGGGCATGGATGCGATTCTGCTGACGACGAATATTGATACTCCGTTTATTACCCATTTAGAGCAGAAGAATCAGAATGTGCATTTCTTAAGAATTGATTCGGATTTGTCCAGCAACTTTGTGGAGGAGACGGAAGAGAATGAGGAGACCGTAAAGGCAAATGCAGATAAGTTAACGGAAATCTTCCGCAAGGCGTTGGGCAATGATAAGCTGGAGGTCAAGGTACAGAAGCTGAAAAATGCCAATGTATCCTCCATGATTACGGAGTCGGAGGAAAGCCGCAGGATGCAGGATATGATGCGGATGTACAGTATGGGTGGCTTTGACCCGTCCATGTTTGGCGGAGCAGGCGGCATAACTCTGGTGCTGAATTCCGGCAATACTCTGGTTCAGTATGTACTGGAGCATGAGGAAGGCGAGCATACCAAGACGATTTGCCAGCAATTATATGACCTGGCGCTGCTTGCCCATAAGCCATTGGAGCCGGAGGCCATGACCAAGTTTATTAACCGCAGCAATGAAATTCTGAGTATATTGGCAAAGGAATAGCGGAACGAAAAGAAAGATTCCCCTTCAGTAGACAAGGTAAAGAACCAAAATCTACCCAAGGGGGATTTTTTATGTCTAAGTCTTATGTACTTCAGGGTTGAGAACCTTCATTGCAGAGGAATATTTAGTGAAATGTAAGGCGAATTTCAGAAAAATGTCAGATATTACTTTTATAATGTAGAACAGGCAGGAGGTGATGGAAGGTATGCCGGGAAAGCAGAGTCTGGTACTGGAAAAGAAGAATTAGAAAATAGATGAGGTTTTTGTGTATATATGCTAAAATTATATGCATAAGAGCGGAATCGGGAGGAGGAAAAATGACGGGATTTAAGCATTTTGATGATTTGTTCTGGAAATATATGCTGGCATATAAGAAGCGGACGGTTTTCACGATTCTTGGCATTACCATGTCCGTTATTTTATTTTTTGGAGCAGGTACGATTTATACTTCTATAAATCATGCATTTTACGAAATGAGCAAACAGGAGTATGGGGATTTTGATGCAAGGGGTACGGTAAGTGGAGAGGAATACCAAAGGCTGAAAAAGCTGGATTATATTGATGAGCTTCTGCTGACCGATGCAGATTCCTGGTGCTATGTTTCATTGGAGGATGATTCCAGAATTGATTTGACCCTGCGGTATTTGGAAACCTTTGACCAGACGATTTTTTCGTATAATCTGCTGGAGGGACGGTATCCGGAAAATGATTGCGAGCTTATGCTGGAGCAGTATCAGGCAGATTATTTTGGGGTGGAGACCGGAGATGTTCTGTCGGTTTCGGTTGATGCCTATTGGTATGAAGGGGAATTGATTGGCGATAACTCGGACGCGTTGGAGTTTATTTATTCCCATCGGGAGTGGGATGAAGATGGAAATCGAATGGAAGAAGGCATCACCAGAGAGGATTTGGAAATCCGGACCCAGACGGACAACTATCAGGTGGTCGGTATCTATATGGATGATAGTTCGGATTTATATGCCTTTGATCTGGACCAGATGCATGCACTGAGCCTGATGAATCGGGAGAAGCATTATAATCGTCTGGATGTGTATGTCCGCTTTCAGAATCATAAGAATCATTTACCGGAATTGCAGGAGGAGGAAGGTATCTTTTTAGAGGAAAACAGCATCGTGACTGCCTATGAGAAGGGCTATAGTAGTAAAAATGTGGACCCCTTGTTAGAATACATATTATTTGTGATTGCATTTGCCATTTTATTCTGGATTGCGGTATTAATCATCCGGAATGTATTCGTTATGACTATGGCAGAGCGTAGCCGGGATTATGGTATTTTACGCTGTATGGGAATCAGTCAGTACCGTCTGCGGGGGCTGCTCCGGAAGGAGGGCTTTGCCATGGCTGCCATTGGCTGTGTCCTGGGGATGGGGATTACCATTCTGGGAATCGAATTTGGAAAATATTTTAGCGGATTTCGGTTGTTACTAAAAATGCTGGGGATTTTTGAATATTTTCATGTTCACATTTCCTTCTGGATGGTGGCAGGCAGCGTTGCATTTACCTTTTGCGCCGTATTATTTTCTTTGCTGGAACCGGCAAGGCAGATTGGGGCTATGGCACCGGTAGACGCTATGATTGGGCGTGCCACCATTAAAAAAGAACGATTGAAACGGAGAAAAGGAACATGGATTCGCTGGCTCTTCGGTGTGGAGGGGGAATACGCATATAAGAATCTCCTTCGGAATAAAGGAAAATTCGTGGCCTCTGTGGTAGGAATTGTCATTAGTGTGATTGGACTGATGCTTAGCTTTGCTTTGATTCATATTATAAATTCCGAATTTTCAGATGATGAACCAGGGCAGATATTTGATGCGGATGCAAGTTTTTTGAATGACAGACGGAAAACGGATGCAGATGTGCAGCAATTGGAGGCGGATTTACTGGCATTAGAGAGTGTGGAAGCCGTGCGGTCTTTTTATGCAATGTATATGCCTACGGACGGTAAGCGATATGGCCTGCTGACCAATCGCAACGGGGAAAAGCCGGATTATATCGATTATTATGCAAACGGCTGGACGGAAGAACAGATTGCAGAGCTAGAGCCGTATCTGCTGGAAGGGTCTTTGGATTATGCAGCATTGCAAAGCAATGGAGTCATTGTTTGCAGACATAACCTGAAATATACCTATCTGGTGGATGAATGGGTTGAGAGTAAGCCCCAGGAAACGGATTTGCAGGTAGGGGATATGCTCTGGATTCCGAAGGATGCAGAAAGCATTATGAGTAATGAATTATATGGGGTTTATCTGGATGATGGTACCCTGGATATGTCTAAAATGATGGCATGCAGAGTGATTGCCGTGGTGGATTACAATCCATATCCGGTATCCGGTCGTGCAGATGTGATTTTTGCAAAGGAATTTTATCAGGAGCATCTGGTTCCCTCTTATAGAGGGGCTGGCGGATTAAACTATGTAGGCGTCCTGTGCAGTGAACGTTATGATGTAGAGGAAATATATGAATTCCAGAAAACCCACAAGGGGTATTATTTTTCGGATTCTGGAATGCATGAGCTGGAGGAACAAACAAAGGGATGTCAGCAGTTAATTCTGCTTGTTGCAGTTATTATCATCGGAATCGGTGCCTTGAACATTTTTAATACCCTAAGCTCAAATATTGCACTTCGGAAGCAGGAATTCCGGATTATGAGTGCAATTGGAATGAGCCGGAAGCAGATTTTGAAAATGCTCAGTCTGGAGGGCGGATTATCTGCCATCCTGGGCAGCTTCCTGGGGATTATTCTTGGCGCAGTTACCGGCTACTGGCTGACCATGTTCGGACGGGAAATTTCACCAAGCATACAGTACCGGATACCCTGGGCCGGCATTATTCTGGCAGTAGCCCTAGCAATAGGGATTACGGGCATTTCACTGCTAATAGCAAGAAAGGATTTGATGACCTGGGAGGAATAAGGAGGAAGAAAATCATGGATATCATTACAGTAAAAAACCTGACAAAAACCTATGGAAAAGGTGATTTGGAGATTCATGCGGTCAATCATATGGATTTGCGGATTGATAAACGGGAAATTGTGGCGGTTACCGGTACCTCCGGTTCCGGCAAATCCACCCTGCTTCATCTGCTGGGAGGTGTGGGACTGCCTACCTCCGGGGAAGTAATCATTGATGGTGAGGATATATATGCGCTCAATGATGACGGACGGTCCTCCATCCGAAGAAGAAAGATTGGGTTTGTATTTCAAAGCTATAATCTGATTCCCATTTTGACTGCGGAGGAGAATATAATCAGTCCGATTCTGCTGGATAAAAAAAAGCCGGACCCGGCGTATATTGATGAATTGCTGGAGATGCTGAATCTGGAGAAGTGGCGTACCCATCTGCCCAATCAGTTGTCCGGCGGGCAGCAGCAGCGGGTGGCAATCGGACGGGCGCTGGCAAACCGGCCCCGGCTGATTCTTGCGGATGAGCCAACCGGTAATCTGGATCATGAGCAGGCAATGGAAATCATGGAAATTCTGATTCATTCCGTAAAGAAATATCAGCAGACACTGGTCATGGTAACCCATGACATGGATTTGGCAAAGATGTGTGAGCGGATTATATCCATTCAGGATGGAAGGATTCTGTCGGATGTGCCCAATAAAAGCACACTTATTCTATAATCAGCGTAATACCCTGTTCCCGAAGGAATTGGGACAGCATTTCGTCCCACATATGTTCCACTGTCTTATCCAGGGAGAATACGGTTAAGGCAGTTCCGGAGGACAGGGTAAGTACGTTATGCTCATAGCGGATATTCAGGTAAAGTCCGGCAATCTGTTCCGGCAGCAGGGAAATGTTATTGTTCTGTATAAAGTCTTTGGTCTGTTCTCGTCCAAGCATCAGCACGATTTTCATAGCAAGAGGAGTACGGGAGCCTTTGATGATTTGAAAGGCGACCGGTCTGCATTCCGACCAGTATTGATAGATACGGCCGGAGGTCCGGTGTTCATCATCCGTATCATAAAAGTCTTTATTGATATGTCCATCTATCATATAGGTAGAGCCGGTCATAATGGAGGCTTCGCAGAGAAGAAAGGTATCAAAGACCCTTCCGGTAAGAAGCTGATTCATAAATTGTCTGGTGTCAGGGGTAGAAGCTGATAGCATATAAGGTCTCCTTACAAAATCGATTATATAGGTGAAGTGTTACACATTTTATGATAGAATTATGGTAGCATATTTGAAGAAAAAATTCTATAATGAATAAAGAAATCAGAAATATATTGACTTAGAGTATGGTTTAACTGTTAAAATCATCTTGAAAATCAGTGTATTTACAGAGGAATAGATTTGTTCAGAGAAATAAGAAAACAGGGAGGAATGACAGTTGGGTAAGATGGATGAAATACAGGCGGAAATTAATCAGGTGGTAAAAGGGAAAGAAGAAGTCGTTCGTAAGGTACTGGCTGCCATGCTGGCAGAGGGACATATTCTGCTGGAGGACATACCGGGAGTGGGAAAGACAACCTTAGCCATGACCATTGCTAAGTCGATGTCTATGGACTATAAGCGGACGCAGTTTACACCGGATGTTCTGCCCAGTGATATTTTAGGATTTTCCATGTATAACAGCCAGACCAAAGAGTTTGAGTATAAGCAGGGTTCCATTTTTTGCAATTTATTTCTGGCAGATGAGATTAATCGGACTTCGCCAAAGACGCAGTCAGCCTTGCTGGAGGTCATGGAGGAAGGCAATGTTACCGTTGATGGTGTGACCAGGCAATTGCCGGAACCCTTTACCGTCATTGCGACGGAGAATCCTATCGGGTCTGCCGGCACCCAGATGCTGCCGGAATCCCAGCTGGACCGCTTTATGGTCTGTCTTTCCATGGGCTATCCATCCCATGAAGATGCGGTAGAGATTTTGAAAGGAAATGCATCCAAGCCCTTATCTCATGTGAAGGCGGTGATTTCCAGAGAAGAATTTGCCGGGCTGCAGAAGCAGGTAAATGATTTATTTGTTCATGAAATGATATACGGCTATATTACAACGTTGGTGGAGAAAACCAGGGAGAGTGAATTTGTAAGTCTTGGCGCCAGTCCCCGGGGCAGTATCGCTCTGCTTCGTATGGCAAAGGCAGTTGCGTTCATGCGGGACAGTGACTTTGTATCTCCGGAGGATGTGGAGGCTGTGTTCACGGATACCCTGGGGCATCGGGTGAAGATTAATACAAAGGCGAAGGCGGCAGGCCTGGATACGAAGGCTGTTTTGAGGAAAATCTTTAACAGCGTGGAAGCACCAAGGACTTAACGCAGCATCCGGATATATTCGAATGATTGAAACAATACTGTACCGGCACAGGGCCGCTGAATACCCAAAAGAGAGCAGACCAATAAAGATGCTATGGAAATGACAGGAAGGGAAACGGGATGATAAAGAGAATCCTTCGAATAATTGGATATATAGTATTATTTGCCGCCAATGCAGGACTGTTATGGTTTTTTCATGGCTTTCTGAATCTGGCCATAATGGCGGTGATGGTATTCCTTCCGGTTCTCAGTATCCTTGGAACAAAGTGGGTTTCCGGCCGTTTGGATATTCAATGGGAAGGACCCTATGAGAGCATGAATAAAGGAGAGGAATTTCTGGTGTATTGCCGGATACAGAATCCAACCTGGCTGGGGATTATGAATGCAAATCTAAGGATAACCGTTTCGAATTTGTTCTATGGCAGCAGCCGGGAGCATGGGATAAGGGTTCCCATCCGGGCAAGGAAGGGACAGACCATTACCTATCCGGTTGTGGTTTCTCAGTGTGGATATATTGAATTTCGGCTCCAGTCGCTGCAATTAGAGGATTTTCTTGGATTTACCACCTTTCACCGGGACTTTCCAACACCATATATTGCAGCGGTTCTTCCCAACAAGGAAGCGGAAGTAGAAACGAATCTGGATGGATATACGCTGGGCATGGAAGAGGTAGAGGAAAGCACGAAAAAGGGTTCTGATTTCTCGGAGGTTCAGGATGTACGGGAATATCAGCCGGGAGACAGAATGCAGAATATCCATTGGAAGCTTTCCGTAAAGAAGGATATTTTGATGGTGAAGGAACGGGTCAGCATGTCCTCCAGACAATTGTTTTTAGTATTGGAGCTTCATGATAATGAGGAACATTTATTAGAGGAAATTCTGGATTGTACCTATGGAATTGCCTTGCTGATGCTGAAAAATCAGCTTCCCTTGTCTTTAGTCTGGTGGAGTGCAGCCACACAGGAGCTTATGTTTTGGAAGGTTGATTATGAAGCGCAGCTAGAGGAAGGCTTTCGGATGATGTACTATGATCAATTATACGATGAACAAACGTTAGGAAAAGAGATGTTCCAAATGCTTCGGGGAAGCGATACCCAATTCCTTTGGGTTGGAAACCGGAATTTTGGTGTAGGGGATTCTCTGATGGACTATGGAACAGGTGTAGGAGTATTCTATGGGGTTCTTTCGTAAGAAAAAAGTGAATACGGATATCTGCTTATCTGATGGTATTGTGATGAAACAGCCCTTGCAGATGGAGACTAGCAGCTGGCTTCAGAACTGTATGGTAAAGAGCCTTCTGGTATTCAGTGTGGTGTTTGGAAGTATCGGCTGCTTTTTGAGCAGCTTTGATTTAGAGTATTATATACTTCCTTCCGCAGTGATTTTATTTGCTATGGCACTGCTGTTTACCACGATTTATTACCGCGGGTGGATTATGGATGCCGCCTATATTATATTTTTTGTCTTGTTTATTTTTCTGGTACGGGGATTTCAGATATATATTAACAGCGGATATTATCTGATTATCAACCGTATATTTGAAACAGTAGAGGCATATTTTGATTTGCCAGGTATGCAGTATTATGAGATTTCCGCCAGTAATGAATTATTGGCAGTTTCTGTTATTACGGTTTTTATAGGAACCGTCATGATGATTGTGGGTAACGTGATTATTTCCAGAACCATGAATGTATGGTTTCTGCTGGCAATGACAGGATTTTTATGGATTCTTCCGATGTATTTTCGTTTGGAACCGGATGCCTTTTATGTGATTCTTCTGGTGACCGGATATATTGCGGTCTGGTCTATTCGAAGCAGTGGCGCCTATGGCATGGACCGAAAGCACAAGGACTATAAATGGAAGGATAAAAAGGGAAAGAAGCTTCGTATCTGGTATGTGCAGGATGCGGCTACTATGCTGCAGGGCATGGCTGCTTTTATCCTTGCAGTTCTTCTGGTATACGGTATGACCGCCATGCTTGGGGGAAAAGATACCTTCAATATCCGATATACACAGAATCCATATAAGGAAGAGTCGGAGGATTTTGTTCAGGAGCTTTCTACCAGGGGCTGGTCTTTTTTTGACCGATATGCATCAACCGGCGGCATCAGTGGCGGACAGCTCGGGGGTGTTGGCTCCGTCCGTCCGGATTATCAGACGGATTTGATTGTTACCTTTGCTCCATATAGCTATGAACCGGTTTATCTAAAGGCATTTACCGGAATTGATTATATTTCCCAGGAATCCAAGTGGATTAATAGGATGGTCACAAATGAGGACTATGCATCGGATAAGACCGGATATGAAGGGGATTTTCTGAAATACCTATGGAACATCAAATATGATGGATATGCATGGCGTAACGATATATATCCGGAGTTTAAGGCGGATTTTGAAATCGATGAGGCGGTCTTGGGAAGAGGAGTCATGCGGATTCAAAATGTAGATGGAGCGGTTGATTATCCATATATTCCGTATTATACAATACCGGGAAGCTTCACAAAGTGGACCCAGGCAACTACCAGGTGGAATAACCAGACCCTTGCTGTGGATGAAAAAGATATCGTTTCCGGATATATCGGAAGAAATCAGATGGCAGTTTATGAATATTTTCCATTGCTAGAGGAAGAAGCAATACTGGAGCATATGGAACCGACAAATGAAATGCAGGGGGAGGCATCCTATTCGATGGTATCGGAGGAGCAGCTTGCAGCAGCAACGATAGAGCTGGTAAATGAGGCGGATGTTGTTGTACAGGCAGAAGCATTGTATCTGACTGTGCCGGAGGAATGCCGGGATGCAGTTGCCGCAGCTAGCGAGGCAGCCGGAATTATGGAAGGAGACAGCCGGGAAGAAATCATACAGAAGGTAAAGGATTACTTTGAAGCGGAATTTTTGTATACCACCCGTCCGGGAAGAACGCCGAATGGTGCGGATTTTATTACCCATTTTTTGGATGAGAAGCGGGGCTATTGTGCGCATTTTGCTACAGCCGCTGCTATGATTTACCGCTATAATGGAATCCCGGCACGATACATTGAGGGCTATGTCATTACTTATGAAGACATTATGAACAGCGATTTAAATGAAGATTATTCATATGAAAGCTTTTATTCCGGAGATTCCCTGCTGGGTGTCACCGGTGTGGTTGATGTAGAGGTTACGGATGCCAGAGCCCATGCATGGGTGGAGGTATTTGACCCGGCATTTGGCTGGAAGCCGGAGGAAGTGACGACTGCGGCGATTGCGCCGGAGGAAGAGCTGGAGAGCTTCTGGGATGTATTTGGAGATGAGAGTGAGGATGGCGATTTACTGAATAACAACGGCTTTGAATTGGAAACCATGGATTTGAATCTGGATGATATTCAGGGCATCTGGATTGGCTTGATTATCGTATTGGTACTACTGCTTCTGCTATATGGGGGAAAGAGGGGATATCATAGCTGGAAGGATTATCGTTCCTGGCATACAGAGGATTCCAATGAAAATGTGATTGCATATTATCATTTAATCAGTGAAAGACTGAGAAAAAGGGATTCTCGTTATGCACAATGTCCGACCTACCAGAAGCAGCTGCAATATATTGCTGGACGATGTGAGGAATGGAATTGGAATGCGGAGCAGATGGCAGAATTACTGGAGACTGCCTGCTATAGCAGAAACGGGATTTCCGATTTTGACTGTAAGCGGCTGATGCTGGAGCTTGCAGATATTGAGAAGAAGGTGAAAAAATGGAAGCGTTAACAAGAGTAATACAGGAAGGAGTAACCGCCTTTCATGTGGCTGCTTATGTGAAGAAGGAATTATTGGAGTGTGGATTTCAGGAATTAACCTATGGGGAGGCATGGCAGGTGGAACCGGGGAAGCAGTATGTGATTATGCCCTATCCATCGATGCTGATTGCAATCAGTGTAGGAGAGTTAAAAAATGATACTGCTTTACGGCTGGCAGTCGCCCATACGGATTCTCCATGCCTGAAGATAAAGTCAAATCCGGAATTGCCGGGGAATTACTATATTCGTATGAATGTAGAACCCTATGGCGGCCTGTTGAAGGACACCTGGTTTGACCGCCCTTTGGGAATTGCAGGCAAGGTGGTTTTAAAAGGCAGAGATGCATTCCATCCACAGATACGCTATATCAAGTCCGGGCAGGCCCTTTGTCTGATTCCTTCTCTGGCACCTCATCTGGCGAAGGGAATGGATAAAAAGGAAATGAATGTACAGCAGGAACTCATTCCCCTTGTGGGTTTATATGGTTTGGAGGAAAAGGGAAAAGCAGAGGCTTCGGGGGATTTTTTATTAAGTTATCTGGAGCAGGGCTGGGAAATGAAAAAGGAGGAAGTTCTGGATTATGATTTATATCTTTATAATCCGGAACAGCCGGAGGCATTGGGTATCAACAGGGAATTGGTCAACGCACCGAGAATTGATAATCTGGCATCGGTGGCTGCCCTTCTGGAAGCAATGCAGAGTATGAATTCCCACGCCCATGCCAATATTGCAGTAGCAGCAATGTTTGATAACGAGGAAATTGGAAGCCGTTCGAAGCAGGGGGCAGATTCCATGCTTTTGCAGCAGATATTGCAGAAGCTGGGGAGTGCGTTGGATGTAGAAGATTCGCTATGGAATGATATGGTGGCGAAGGGCTTTTTATTGTCCATGGATGGGGCGCAGGGACATCATCCCAACTATCCGGATAAAAGCGACCCTACCAATCCGGTTTATCTGGGACGGGGACCGGTGATTAAGACCAGTGCCAGCCAGCGGTATCTGTCGGACAGCCAGGCTTCCGCTATTATAAAAGCCTTGTGTCAGTATGCTGGTGTGCCGTGGCAGCAGCAGGTGAACCGTTCCGGTATGCCGGGCGGACAGACTCTGGGACCAATTTTATCCTCCTATCTTCCGATGCTGGGTGCAGATGTGGGGATACCGATGCTTGCCATGCATTCCGCAAGAGAACTGGCAGCCTGGGAGGATTATAAGGGCCTGGTGGAGCTGGCAAAGGCGTTTTATCAGTATAGCGCTGTATGATGATTTGCCCACAATCCCTTGGATGTCCGGAAGGAATGGGATTGAGCTGGAATCCGGAAGGGTAAGGATGAAGTATAGGGTTTGAGAAAATGAAGGAATCAAAAAGAACGAATGACCGTTCGGCGTTCGAAGCAGATATACAACAGATGCGAAAGCTGCAGGGAGAAATCCGAAGGCTGCAACGAGCCGGAGCAACGGAGCCGGGGGATAAGAAAATTCCAAAGAAAAGCAGAAAAATGATTGTGGCAGCAGGCGGGGGAATGCTTCTGATACTGTGTCTGTTCCTATGGATGCAATACCGGATGCGGCTCGGACCGTATTCAGCGAATCCGAAGCTGGAGGCGGTAGAGCTGGTCCGGGTAGTAGACGGGGATACCCTCATTGTTCAGTATAAGGATGAAGAAGTAAGAGTCCGGCTGCTGACAGTGAATTGTGAAGAATCTGTACATCCGGATGCGAACCGGAATAACGCAGAAGGAGAGGCAGCAAGTGCATTTACCAAGGAGTACCTGGCGGATTATCCGGTATTGTATCTGCAGTTTGATGAGGCATTATATGACCAGTATGACCGTCTGCTGGCATATGTATGGCTGGAGGATGAAGTTTCCCTGGATTCGAAAAAGGATGTAGAGCAGTATATGTTCAATGCCATTTTATTAGAAGAGGGATATGCAGAGACAGTGGTTTATGAACCCAATCATCGCTATGCCCAGTGGTTCTATGAAATAGAGGCGGATGCGAACAGGGATTAGCAAATAATTAGAGAAACAATGGGTATCCATCCGTTACATGATTTGGATGAATACCCATTGTTGTTTGTTTAGTGCTTCTGTTGATTTGCCGGATAACCGTTTCCCTGTAAATCTGTTGTGTTTGTAAATGGTTCCTCTGCCGTTTCTTTATTCTTTCTGGGAACACTGCTTTCCCACAGACCCTTCGGCATGGTAGGAATCGGCTTCTTCTTATCTGTTATTTTCATAAAAACCTCCAGTGCTTTGTGATTTTTATTCCCACAATCAGCGAGCCAAGTAGCTGTCTGCAGCGGGGTTATTGACTAGTATGCTGAAAATGAGCAAGAATATTTCTCCAATTTCTGCAAAATGGCATACAGCACCATTGCGATAATGCAGAGTAGAATAATACCCAGTAAAACCCAGTCCATCTTAAATACCTGTGTCTGTATGGTGATAGGATGTGTTATTGCTGTCCTATCGGCAATACGGGGACTCTTTTCTTAGGACCGGTGTGCTTCCCACATGCCGGTCCGTTTTAGGGGAGTGATAGAAAATTTATGCAAAATGCAACTAAATATAGTTGCAAGCAAACGCGGGAAATGATAAAATACAGACGAGGAGCAATAAGAGATGAGTAAAAAGGAAAAACTAATTAAACGATTATTAGCCATGCCAAAGGATTTTACCTTTGATGAAATGGTATCTCTGCTGGCTTATTTTGGATATGATCTGAAACAGGGTGGAAGTGGTTCCGGAATTAAATTCATAAAAGAAGGTTCCAATGAAGTGATTAATTTCCATAAACCACATCCCAGCGGTATATTAAAGAAATACATATTACAGCAGGTAATTGAAAAGCTGAAAAAGGAGGGATTACTGTGAGTAATTTATTATCGTATAAGAATTACAATGGAAGTGTGGAGTATTCGGAAGAGGATGAATGCTTGTTTGGAAAGGTTGTAGGACTGAAATCCTTGATTTCATACGAAGGTGCTTCTGTACAGGAGTTAAAAAGAGCATTTGAAACAGCAATAGATGAATATCTGGAAGATTGCCAGGAGCGGGGTGTAGAACCAGAGCAGCCATATAAAGGTTCTTTCAATGTCCGGATTAGTCCGGAGCTGCATAGAAGAATAGCAGTTTATGCAATTCAGCATGGGAAAAGCCTGAATTCAGCAGTAGAGGAAGCCATTGGAAATATAGTTCAGAGTAATTGATTGCAGGAAGGATAAAATATGGAGCGGATTATTAAAAATTCGGTCAAATGTAATTTATGTGGCGATATTATTGTTTCTGCGTCCAGACACGATTTTGTTACCTGTACATGTGGTACTTGTAGTGTTGATGGTGGAAATGATTATTTAAGACGGACCTATAGGAATTCCCGTGAAGACTTTACGGAATTAAGTGAATTTGAAGAATTAGAAATCTCATAAATGCGAAAAGGAAAATCAAATAAGAGAGTGAAGCAGGCTATGCAAAATAAAATTGCAGGCCTGTTTTTATATTTAAAATAAAAAGAAAAGAGGTACAAAACATGGGAAAAATCATTGCAGTTGTGAATCAGAAGGGCGGTGTGGGAAAGACCACTACCACCCTGAACCTGGGCTATGCCCTGGAAGAAGCGGGAAAGAAGGTATTGTTGATTGACTTTGACCCCCAAAGCTCTTTAACGGTATGTATGGGCTATGACGATACGGACATTCTGCCATGCACCATAGCCACGCTGATGCAGCGAGTCATGGAGGACATGGATTTGCCGGAGGATGATTCCTATATCTATCATTCCTTATCCAGTCCAGGAATCGCACTGGACTTTATTCCCTGCAGCATGGAGCTGTCAGCAGTGGATGTCAGTCTGGTAAATGCTGTCTGCCGGGAAAGTATCTTAAAGGGAATCCTGAGTGGTCTGGCAGATGCGTATGATTATATTATCATCGACTGTTCCCCATCTCTTGGAATGCTTACCATTAATGCACTGGTAGCAGCACAGGCAGTCATTATTCCGGTGACACCGGAGTATTTATCCGCCAAAGGCCTGGAAATCCTGTTGAAGAATATACTTCGGGTCAAGAAGAAAATCAATCCGGAGCTGGAAATCGAAGGCATTCTGTTCACCATGTTCCGGGAACGGATGCGTCTCACCCAGACCGTAGAGGACATTATCTATCATACCTATGGAGAAGCAGTTCCAATTTATGAAACTAAGATTCCATGTTCCATTAAGGTAGGAGAATCTAATCTCCAGAGCAAGTCGATTCTCCAGTATGCAAAGCATAATAAAGTGTCTTTGGCATATAAGGCATTGGCAGAGGAGGTGGAGCGGCATGAGTAGTCTGAGAACAAACCGGAAGTTAATCAGTCTGGATGATATGTTTGGAAATACAGGCGAGGATAGCACCTTGGGAGCAGCTGGCATACCGGAAGGTGGGAAACCGGGAAAGGCGGCTGCACCCATGTCCCTTGCCATAACCAAGCTTTATCCCAAAAAGAACCATAAGTTCCAGGTCAACCTGGGGAAGAAGAATGATGACCTCTTGCAGTCTATCCGGGACTTCGGTGTTCTGGAGCCGGTCATTGTCCGTCCCATGGAGCATCCGGTAGAGACGGATGCCTATGAGATTCTTGCCGGTCACCGTAGAACCGCTATGGCAAAGGAGGCGGGACTGACGGAAATTCCTGTAGTGATTAAGAGGGGGCTTTCAGAAACCGAGGCGGATTTAATCGAGACGGAAACCAATCTGCTGCAGCGTTCCTGGGAAGATATGAGCCACAGCGAGCGAGCAGAGGTACTATATGCCCATTATCATGCAGTAAACCAGCAGGGTGTCCGAACCGGCTTTTTAGAGGAAATTAATGCAGAAATTAAAAGCATTGCAAAGCCAGTAAATTCAATGGCGGAAGAGGGTTTGTCCCTAATAGGGACAAAAGGTAATGTAAGAGAATCCGGAGAGGCATATGAGCTGTCAAAAAATACAGTGGCAAGGTACTTAAGAATCCATACTCTGACCAGTGAATTAAAGGACCGGATGGATTTGGATGAGATTGCCTTATATGCAGGTGTTGAAATATCTTATCTGACTCCGGAGCATCAGGACCTGCTGGCTACCCTGTTGGATGCTTATAAGCTGGATATCCAGAAGGCAAAGGGCTTACGGACATTGGAAATGCAGGGAAAGCTGCAGGAGGACAGCATGAAAGAAATCCTGGCCGGAAAAAAGATGAAAAAGCCGGGACGGCCAAAGGCGGTCAGGATTAATCCGAATATCATAAACCGGTATTTTGAGGCAGGCACAAAGCAGAAAGAGATTGAGGAAACCATTGAGGCAGCACTGGAAGCGTATTTTAAAGGTAGGTGACTGGTATGGAAAAATGGTATGAGGAAATGGAATTAGAAGATATCTGCATCTCCATTCAGAATGAAATCAGTGCAACCTGTGCCAGCTTTGTGGCAATCGGTTATTTTCTGAAACAGGTACGGGACAGAGAGTTGTATTTACAGACCGGGTATAAGGATATCTGGGAATTCGCACAGGTGCAGTTTGGAATCAGTAAAAGCAGTGCCAGCCGGTTTATGAATATCAATGACCACTTTAGCATTGGAGGGAACAGTCCGGAACTGTTAGAACAGTACGAGAAATTCTCCAGCAGTCAGTTGAGCGAGATGCTGACCTTAACTGACGGTCAGATGGAACAGGTTACGGTAGAGACCACGGTAAAGGAAATCCGGGCAATGAAGCCGAAGAAAGAGAAAAAGTGTGATGCGAAAGCGATTAATGGCACATGTTCAGATTGTTTTTACTATAAAGATGTTGGCTGTCCATTTCCGAAAGAAAAGGAATTACTGAAATGTAAGGAGAATCCAGATTATGTTTGCGGCATTGTAAAAGTGATAGAAGAACATTTTCTGGTGAAAGGAAATACAGAAGGATGTGTCGGGTGCTGCCGGTTTTGTCTGAAGAAAGAGAAATGCGAATATGTATGCGATTGTGTAAAGGATAATGAGATAAATAATCCATTAGATGATTATTATCAACTTGCAGAACCGTTCGAGTGTTCCGACTGTATGTTAAATAATAATCCAGATGGCGGTATTCTGGAATGCCATCCGGAAATCGGGGAACATAAATGCTTTATGTCGGAGGATGAAGATAGAGCAGAGGAAGAAAATTCCGTTGCGACGTCGCAACAGATGTCAGAACCGGAAGGACAGGATGCGATTCATGAAGACGATCCGGAATATTTTAATCTGAGGGATGTGCAGGTTTTTCTGGATAAAGCAAATCAGAGGCTGCAGGAATGCAGACAAAGGCCAGGTATGAATCCGGAGGCACACAGGCATCAGGCAATTGATGTAGCAGCTTACAGTCTGCTTGTTGACAGCTTACAGGATACGACTGCTGAAATAAAGCAGATGATTCAGACTGCAGTCAGATATTATAACCTAAATGATTACGGTTCAGCAGACTTTTATCTGTACCAGGCACGTAGGATATTATATGAGACGAAGGAGTTGGCTCAAAGCCCAATCAAGCCGGAAGTGAATGAACTTCCTTCAAAGCAGCCAGAGCTTCCGGTATTACGGAATAATGAGAAGCGTGGAGCATTTATTGGAGGATTTGAGGAATGGCCGGTCTGGATTGAATGCAAGGAGACTGGTGAGCGATATTGGCGTTACCAAATGGATAAAGATATCGCAATCGTGGTAAAAGGAAATCAACGACACTTGTGGATAAGCGACAAGAGAAAGCGTTCCACAACAGAAACGGAGTACGCTGGTTATGAATACTACCTGCTGGGGGTAGAGATAAAGTATGGTAAAAAAGGATATGAATTTAAGAGGAATCCCCATAAGACATTTTTTGAATCAGTGACAAACCGTTCTGCTCTTATTGATTTCCTGAAGCAGTATCAGAAGGGAGGAGTGACTGGATGACAGAAGAAAAATCCGTAACGGAAATCATCGAGGAAGTAAAAGGACAGATGTGTGACCGGTATTGTAAATATCCGTCACAGTATACATCAGAAGAATGGGAGGAAGTTTTTGAAGAAATCTGTAGCGATTGTCCTCTGGACCGCTTATAGGGAGTGATGAAATTTCGTTAATTGCAATTACAGGAATTGGAGGTAAGCAGATGGAGAAATATAGAATTACGGACCGACAGGAAAAAATACTACAGCATCTGAGTGACAACTTTATGCAAGGCAGTATTGAAACAAAGATGATAGGAAATGATGTGGTTAAGGTGACGGAGCAAGCCGGAGAAAATCGGTATTTTTCTATTGACAGCGATGGAAGCATAACAGAGTCGGATACGTTAAGCATGGAGGAACTGCATCAGGATATGAATGAATATGTCTTTGAACATATGGATTCTGTATATCAGCCTCAGGTAGAGCATGACAGACAGACCCTGGTAATCAGTGCTTATGGTGGTCCCGGTTCCGGCAAGACGGTTGCCTGTATGGATATCTGCCAGCAGTTAAAGAAGCGGGGCTACAATGCAGAGTATGTTTCTGAGGTAGCAAAGGATTATGTCTATGATGAAAACTACGACATGCTGGACGGAACACCGGAGCATCAGTATGAAATGCTTCAGGAGCAGCTAAAACGGGTAGACCGTTACATGGGCAAGGTAGATTTTGTGGTTACGGATTCACCGGTACTTTTGAACGGGATTTATAACCAACAGCTAACTCCGGAATATGAGCAGATGCTGCTGCGTCTGCATGAGCAGTACAATAATTTTGTCTTTGTGGTAAACCGGGATGCCGGACATTTCCAGGAGGAAGGACGGATACATGATTTAGAAGAAAGCATGGAAAAGGATGCCCAGATTAGAGACATGCTGGATGAACATCAGATTTACTATGGCACCTATGAACACCGGACCGTTGGAAAAATCGTGGACAACAGCATTCATACCTTGAATCGTATCCGGCAGGAGCATGATTACAGCCTGCTTCGGGAATTTATTTCTGAGCATTACTATAAAGATGCAATCGAAATTGAAGTTGCCAGCGACCGGATGTTTCAGTTAAAGGACCAGACGGGTGACAGTATTACCGTAGGCATTGAAGCAGGCCAGGTAAAGCTTCCGGAAGGATATGAGCCGACAAGCGGAATCCAGAACCTACAGCAAAGCCATTTTATTCATCCGGATACGGAAAAGATGACGCAGGTGCTGGGACAGTTTGAAACAGACTGTCAGGTGCCGGAGCATCTGAGACTGACCTGTCAATCCGCAAATGGAAGCAGTTACGAGCTGGTTCCCGGGGAAACGGAGGAGGAGATAATACACCGCTACTGTCAGCAGGATTTAATGAAGCATGATTTGTGGAATATGAAATTCTGGGAGAGAAAGGGTGTTCCGGCAGCCCATCCAAGCCTGGAGGGATATACCTGGAATCACTTTGGCAGTGGATATGGATGCCTTCTGAATCCGGAGCAGGAAGCAGTAGCCCGTTACGGCAATTATCCGAAAATGGAAGGTGATATGAAAGGCTGGAATGATGAAGTACAGAAATTCATGAGGGGAGCAGAGGCAAAAGAAGCGGAATCTATACAGGAACAAAAGCAGGAGGGAACACTGACAAAAGGGCAGTCCCCTTCTTTTTTTCAGGAAGAGGAGCTGATAAGTGAAGAAGAGCTGATGCTGTTGGAAGCTCAGGCAGAACAGGGCATGGTAATGGAACGATAGGGAGGAATATTATGAGACGATTATCAGCAGTAACACTGGCATGGAGAAATTTTCTGTATGCAAATCCGGCAGGATATTGTAATAATCCGGAGGATTTGTGTGCGAGGGTATCCTTGATTCAGGATGAAAGAGAGGCCATTCTGAATCAGATGCTAAAGGATGAACCGAACATGAATGAAATACAGATGTCAAAAGAAGAGATTGCATTTCAGATTGAAAATCTGGAGGAGATGGCAGATGAGTTTGCCTGTTATGCAGATTGCTATCATTTTTATGAAACAACGAAAGAATTGCAACATATGGTTTTGGATAATCTGCTTAACAATGGAACAGAAAGTGAATTTTACATCGTGGCAGATGAATGGAAAACATATGCTGAAAATGCAGATATGTTTGTACGAGATATGAAAGAGCAATTTGGATATGTTGTTAATGGTAAGGAACAAAGGTTGTTGCGCCAGCTAATGGATTTGCAAATCCGGCCGGAAGAAAGAGAAAACCTACAGACTGCGAAAAAACAGTTAGAAGAAAGAATTCAGCAGTCTATAGAGAAATATTTTTTTAGTGAAGAGAGCCAAACAAAAAACATTCCTGTTGCTGAAGATAATCATGAATTGGCTGAAGAAATAATTTGGCAGATGACAGAGGAAATGACGAGGAACGTTAAAAAAGAACAGGAATATCTTCCGGCTGCAGAATCCGATATGGAGTTAGCAGAAGAAATGAGTGAAGAAGAGGCAATGCTGTTGGAAGCCCAGGCAGACCAAGGCATGGCAATGGAACGATAATAAAATAGAAATATGTGTTAACCAGTGTGGAGAATTTTCTCCACATTTTTTAATGGAGGAAAGATTATGGATATGGCGATAGTACAGGAAAATAGAAACATGGACGAATGGTGCAGAGCATTGGGAATTATCCGATATGAAGAGCCGGTGGTTGAGGAAGATGATGCAGAGGGGGAATACGAAGATGTCCGGCAGTTATGATAAAGTGATGGAAGAACGTAAGAAGCTGGTGGAAAAGATTATTGAAAATATGAAGCTGGGTTATGTGCTGCCAAAGCCGGATTGGAATCAGGCAGCATTTCCGGATACCAGAATCTGTAATCCGGTATCTGGAGCAAGATATCATGGCTCGAATCTCATCCGGCTTTATATCACGGGCTTGGAGAAAGGTTATACAGATGGACGCTGGATGACATATAAGCAGGCACAGTCAGAGGGCTGGCAGGTGCGAAAAGGAGAGCAAGGTGTTCGATGTGAAAAATACATTTTCACAAGGCAAATAGAAGAAGAGAATCCGGATACTGGAGAGCTGGAAAAGAAGACGGTTCCTTTATCAAAACCAATGGTAAATACCTTTGTGGTATTCAATGCCCGGCAGATTGAAGGAATTCCGGAGCGTGTGAATGAAATATTAGAGCCATTAAAGCCAGATGAAATACTTGATATGGCTGAATTATTTCAGGAATCCAGCAGTTGTCCAATCAGAGAAACCAATGAAGGAAAGGCCTACTATTCACCAGGAAAGGATGAAATTGTGCTGCCAAATCGGAATGCATTTTTAGATACCCAATCCTTTCTGGCAACCCAGTTACATGAGATGGTACATTCGACCGGACATCCAGACCGGTTAAATCGTCCATTAACAGGTTTGTTTGGAAGTCCGGAATATGCAATGGAAGAACTGAGAGCAGAGCTTGGTTCTTTTTTTATTCAAAATGATTTGAATCTGCATTTTGATGCACAGCATTTTAATAGTCACACACAGTATTTAGAATCCTGGATCGGAGCATTGGAAAAAGATCCGAATGAATTGTTCCGGGCCATTGCGGATGCACAGAAAGCGAGTGATTATCTGGAGGAACGATATGAATTGCTAAGAGAGCAGAAACTGGAAGCAAAGCAGGAGCAATTATTGAGTAAACAGCAGGAGGCTGTTGTCAGGATGGCGGTGAAGCATGAGGCAAAGCAGCCGGGAAGCGGAAGGGAGCATCTGGAACGTTGGATTGAAAAAGATATTCTGAAATGTCAGGAATTAAAGCTTCCGGTACGTTATGAGGAGATAAACTATATGCGGGAATCCTTTGAGCAATTAGCAACCGATTTGTTGCCGGCACTGGATGAGGAACAACTACAGCTTATGCTATTAGAAGCTCAAGCTGAGCAGGGGATGATATTAGAAATGTAACAAAGGATTTTCAAAAAATATTCGTTGATTAAAACAGAATATTGGAAGTGAGGTGAGCAGATGGGCTATCAGTATTTTACAGAAGAACAGATTAATTATGCGAATCATGTCAATATCGTAGAATATGCCAGGCGTCAGGGCTATCCGGTCAAAGAATACCACCGGGGCTACTGGAAGATACCGGGCTATGGGGGCTTGCTGATTGAGCCGGATAAATGGTACTGGGAGGCAGAGCATCGGGGCGGCGGGCCGATTCAGTTTGTTATGCTGCTACAGAAGCTGTCCTGGGCAGAGGCGGTAAGAGAATTATTGAAGGAATCAAATCCTGATTTCCTGTACCACCCAGGAGAAGCTCCGGTGCTGGCGCACAATAAATCAAAGGATAAATCAATATTCCGGCTTCCGGCCAAGAATACCACATTTGAGCATATATTCGCTTATTTAATCAAATCCCGGAAGTTAGACCAAGGTCTGGTGCAGCAGTTAGTAAAGGATAAGAAGCTGTATGAGGATGTAAATGAGAACTGTGTTTTTGTAGGTCTTGATAAAGAAGGAACTGCCCGGTTTGCATCCATGCGGGGAACGAAAACAAAGCGGCCATATAAGGGGGATGCAGCCGGTTCGGATAAACGGTATGCCTTTTCCTGTCCGGGCAGTACGGATACGGTGTACATATTTGAAGCTGCCATTGACCTGTTGTCCTATCAGACCTTATTAAAGCAATCCGGCATGGAAATCATGGACCATTATATTACCCTGGCAGGCATATCCATAGCGGCTCTGGAGCGGTATCTGGTGGATTATCCGGATATCCGGAAGCTGGTGGTTTGTACAGATCAGGACGAAGCCGGAGAGGAAGCCTTCCGGCAGATTTATAAAGTGTATGCCGGGGAGTATGAGGTCCGGCGGCAGTCACCAAAGCCCTATAAGGATTTCAATGATTACCTGGTGCGTAAGGAATTCCAGCGGTTTTTGGAAGAGCAGGGGCTGATGGCTGCCACAGGGACATCTTAGCGGATTTCTTTTCGGCATTACCCTACGAAGTAGGGGCAAGCTTCCCGATTGTATCACATTCGTGACACAATCAGCTTGTTAGGGAAGTATCCCTAAGACCCTCTTGCAAGTAAGTAGGTAAGTAGTAGAAATTACGGAAGGGAGGCGGTTCTATCGCAAAGACGGAAGACATTCATTTCCGGGTAAGACCGGAGCTGAAATCACAGATTGAGGCAGCAGCCAGCGAGGCAGGAGAATCCCTGACCGGATACTGTGAACGGGTGCTGGCAGCGTCTGCCGGATATGTGAAGCCGGTGACGCAGGAAACAGACCGGATAAAGGAGCCAAGGGAACGTACCGGGCGAAAGGATCAGTCCATTACCTTCCGGCTATCGAAAAAGGATAAGAAAGCAATCGAAGAGAAAGCCAGGCTGTGCCGGTTATCGGTGGGCGAATATCTGCTCCGGACAGTATTGGAGGATTCCGTCGTCGTTGTTGTAGAGGGCAAAGAAATCCTCCATCAGTTATCCAAGCTTGGTACCAATCTGAACCAGTTGACGCTTCTGGCACACCAGGGGAAGATTACCTGTCCGGAGCTGGAGCCGACCAACCGTACCTTGAAAAAACTGTTACGGCAGCTGACCCGGTCACTGAAATGAGGTGGAGCATATGGCAATCGTAGAATTTGCAAATGGAGAAGCATACTCCAAGCAGGGGAAATATCATGGTTATAAGACCCATGCTTCCATGCAGCGGTTAATTGACTATATCACCAATCTGGAAAAGACCAGGGTGGATTTAATGAAAGGACTGCATTGTTCACCTCAGAATGCATATGATGAGTTTCTTTTGAATAAGACAATCTGGAACAAGACAGAAAATAATGACCGACGGATGGTGATTCATTTCATTCAGAGCTTTCCCCCGGAGGAAGATATAACACCGGAGATGGCATCGGAGATTGCAGGTAAGCTTTTGGAGCATAAATTCTTCCATGGCTTTCAGGCGGTTTATGCCACGCATCTGGACACGGATCATATCCATACTCATTTTGTCATTGATGCCTGTAATAAGGAAACCGGGGAACAGTGGCATTTCAGTAAGGAGGACCTGCAGGAAATTAAAGATTATTCGGACCAGCTCTGTCGGGAATACCAGTTATCCATTTGTCAGAAGAGGGAGAATTATACGGCTCCCCACCGGGGAAAGAATGAATCGGAGGTCATAAAGCAGGGTGGGAGCTGGAAGGAGGAAATCCGGATTGCTGCCACCATATGCGCCCAGTCGGCAGTTAGTAAAGCGGATTTCATCCGGCAGATGAAGGAGCTTGGCTTTGGGGTGACCTGGAAGGACGAACACAAATACATTGTATTCCATGACAGACAGGGACACCGGGTAAGACATCACCGGCTGGAACCAGTAGAGGCATTTACCAAGGAGGCGCTGCTAAAACAATTTGAACTGAATCGGCAGGTATTAGAAATCGAGCGGGCAGAAGCAGCGGCAGACCGGATGGAGGGCCTGGAAGCATACCAGGGAATCCGCAGCGCATTATTCGTAGCAAAGAATCTGATACAGGCGGCAGAACAGCCCTATCCGCTGCAGAATCATGATGCCTTCAGCCGGACAGCTACCAAGGCAGCCATGGAGGAATTCGTGGCAGAACAGAAGAAAGGAAGAGGATATGAAAGATAAGAAAACCAAAGTGCTTACATGGATTGCATTATTGCTTGTCTGTGTGGTACTGAATACAATCCTGCTGCATAAGCTTCCCATCCGGGAAGGCAGTTATCTAAAGGTGGGATGCTGTATGCTGGTACTGGAGGTCATGGGTATCTGGTATCTGATGATGGATGATAAGCAGTATAAGGCAGACATGATTCCAATCACACCGGATATTAAAACTCCGGCACCGGCAGGGCAGGGACAGCATGGGACCGCCAGATGGCTGAAGGAGAAGGAATATGACCGGGTATTTTCTTCCTGTGTCATTGATGGAGATACAACGGAAATTGACCAGGGTGGTCTGGTCATCGGCAAGAAGGATTTGAAAAACGGAGGCGAGAAGGTCTATTACATCAAAGACTTTATCCATTCCCTGACCGTTGGCTCCACCCGTTCTGGCAAGACCCGGCATGAGGTACTGGAAACTATCGGGTTATGCGGGCTGGCAGGCGAGAGCATGGTGATTACGGATATCAAGGGTGAGCTATATGATTATACGGCTCCTTTTTTACGGGAGCAGGGGTATGGGGTTTATGTCATGGATTATGATGAACCCGTGCGTTCCGATGCCAATAATCCGTTGCAGCCGGTGATTGACCGGATTGATGCAGAGGATGTTCCGGCTGCCATAGATGCCTGCTGGGATATCGTGTCTCAGTTGGTCGGGGAGGCGAAGGGAGAGCGTATCTGGAATGATGGTGAATGCTCGGCTATTGCCGGAGCAATCATGGCGGTCTGCTATGATAACCGGATGCCGGACCGGCATAAATACCGGAATATGACCAATGTATATCATTTTCTGGTGGAAATGTGTACACCCGTTGGCAAGCTTCTGCCCCTTAATTATTACCGGGCAGGTCTGCCGGATCAGCATCCCTGTAAGGCAGTGCTGGCAGTGGCCAATATTGCACCCAGCCGGACCAGAGGCTCTTTTTATACCTCAGCACTGCTGACCCTTCGGTTGTTTTCCAATCCTTATCTTTACAGTATCACAAGGGAATCCGGATATGAACTGGCGGACTTTGGAAGGCAGAAGACGGCATTATTCATTATCCTGCCGGAGGACCGGCAGACCTATCATGCAGTGGCGACCCTGTTCGTAACACAGATATACAGCCGGCTGTCCCGTCTGGCAAAGGAGGAGGGTGGTGTCCTGCCGGTTCCCGTGAATTTCATCTGTGATGAATTCGGTAACTTTGCTAAGATACCGAACTTTATCCAGATGCTGACGGTTGCTGGCGGCAAACAGATTCGGTGGCATCTGTTCCTTCAGGACTATGCCCAGTTGGATGATGTCTATGGCAGGGAGGCCGCAAAAACCATCCGGGGCAACTGTGAGATTAAGGTATATCTGCGGTCGGCTGACCCGGATACCAGGGATATTATTTCAAAGGACCTGGGGAAATACACCACAAAGGGATATTCCTTAAGCTACAACAGGCATCGGGCAGAGAATTCATCCTCCAATACCAATCTGGTAGGCAGGGAGCTGCTGACCGGAGATGAGGTAGGAAGGATTCAACGGCCCTATTCCCTTATCATGTCATCGGCTTATCCGGCCATTCTGTATGCGCCGGACTTAAGTCAGTGGTCCTTCAATGAACGGTTTGGCATGGGGGATAAGGAACATAATGCAAGGCTGCGGCAACAGCGGCATGAACAGCGGCCGGTTCATCCGGTGGAGCATGTGGCTTTGTGGGGTATCTGGAAGAACTACCAGAGGAAAGCACAAAATGAACTGAAAAAGCAAATAGAAGCAGGATTAGGAGGAATGGAAGAATGAATGTAATACCTTTTATGTTATTGGCAAATGTAATGTTGACCGGGAATAAGATACTGGATTCTGTATTTGGACAGGGACTGCAGAATCTGTTTCAGGATGGAATCGGAGCCGGGCAGGTACTCGGCGGCTTAATCGTTATCGTCGTATTTATTGTCATCAGTATAAAAAAGTCAGCGGAAGAGGAGCAGGAACGGAAGCGGTATACCAAGTGGCAGATTGCACTGGTGGTAATCCTTGTATTGATTGCATTAGCCCAGGATTTGTTTAACATGGTGCTGTCCTACTTTGGTAAGGGGTGATGGGATATGTGGCAGATAGTGCAGGACTTTTTATGGAATCTGGTCTTTGGAGATCAGGGACTGAACTGGTTTTATCAATACAATAATTTGAGAACCTTGTTTTTCGCTCTGGATATTCAGCTTTTTTTTGATAATGTTGGAATCAGCATGAAGGCAGTCTGTAATACCATATACATTTATTCCTTTTATCTGATCATCTTAAAGTTTGTGAAAAAGGTATTGGATATCTATGCCCTTCAGACGGACGGAGATGCTGGGACGGATGTGTTTGTCGTAATTGCAAATTTCTGTAAGGCTATGGTGATTGCTATGTCCTTTACAACCATATGGAACTGGCTGCTGGAAATCGTGATTGATTTTAGTATGGATTTGATAAATACCATGAATCTGGGAGGCGGTACTACTTTGATGAATGATATAAAGGCAATCGGGGAAGCTTCGCCGGATACACCACTATTTATAATCATTCCGATTTTTGTGGGACTGAACAATATTCTTCTTTTGTGTCAGCTAAAAAATGCTTTGGAGCTATGGATACTCCGGCTTGGTGTACCCCTTGCCTGCTGTGGGCTTCTGGATGCGGACCAGGGTGTTTATAAGCAGTATATGCGCTCCCTGTTCAAGGCGGTGCTGACCATTGTTATACAGGTGTTCCTAATGAATCTGGCACTTTACCTGATGACATTTATCCGGTTGGATGATTTGGCAAATTCTGTCCTGCTGGGAGCATATGCAATTATGACAGTCGTAGTGGCATTTGCCACACCGAAGCTGCTTAGTGAATTCTTGGTACCAAAGCAGGGCGGTGGCGGTAAGGTCATGCAGGCGGTCTATATGGGTTCCTTCCTGTTAAGGGGTGTGATGTAGATGGATACGTTAAAGGACCTGGTGGATGCCCTGATTATCATTACACAATCCGCACTGGTTCTCCGGTTCATCATCTGCTGTATCAAGGAAACGGACCAGGAGGACCAGCCACAGATGTATAAGAAGCAGAAGCGTACCGCATTAATCGCTTTTCTTGTGATTCTCTGTATCTATGATATACCGAAGCTGCTGGAGCGTTACATGGGTGTTACCGGACGGTAAGAAAGGATAGGCTATGGAAGAAAAAGAAAACAGGTTATTTATTCCCCAGGGCTTAAAGCCGGAGCGGGAATGGTATGAAGGATTTGGAAGAAAGGAACTGATGCAGGCGGTCTATGGTTCCATTGGAGTCGTGGTATTGGCGGTCCTGGCTTATGGATTGACCGGACAGACACTATATGTAGTCATTATGCTGCTGTTTGGCGAGACTGGGGTAATGGCTATGGTGACCCGGTCACCGGTGACGAATCTATCAGTATTCAGTCAGCTTCAGGCAGTCATCCGGTACTGGAAGGAACAGCAGCATTATTCATATAAGCAGATGCGGGAGGAGGAACCCTTATGAACGAAGTTCATAACTATAAATGGGTTCCGACGATATGCCGCTGAGTGAAACGAGGGGGCAATACATATTATACGAGGAGGAATGGGAAATGATCTTATATATGTCAGATGAAGCACACAGGAGATGGCTGGCCGGATTGGAACCGGAAGAGGTTCATGAAATGCAGGGGAAGAATCTGGACATGCAGACGGTAATCCGCCAGCAGCTCCAGCATATGGGGTCCGTATCCCATATCATTGTGGAAGCCGGGGCAGTCCGGATGGATACCTGGGAGCCAGCAGCGGAGGCGCTTCAGATTACCAGAAAGACACCGTTATTGCTGCTGACAGAGGATGCAGAGCTGGCAGATACCTTTATCCGGAAGGAGCATTATGATATCCTGAATCGGGCGCATAAGGATGTCCGGGAGTTAGTCCGTGACTGGATAGCTCACTGTCTGTCCCGGGAAATCAAAGCATTGAACCATATATGGATTGCCATAGCCGGGCTGACACCTGGTTGTGGCACCACCGCTCTTGCTCTGCATCTGGCAGCTTACATTCAGAAGCAAGGACAGGAGGTATCTGTTACGGAACGGGCAAATGTATTCCGTCAGTTGGCAGAAGCCTATAGCTGGGAGGAAACTGCACCGGACAGCTATCAGTGGGGTGGAATCGTTTATAACCATAATCAGATTGATGAAGAAAGTCCATTTACCATATTTGACCTGGGTGTCATGGCATCCGGCAGTCATGAGGTCTGGAAGCAGTGCCAGGTTAAGATACTGGTGGCGGATGGGAAGCCCTATCGGATTTCAGAACTGGAAGAGCGTCTAAAGGAGCTTCAGAAATATTCAGGAGAGGTTATCCTGGCATTTACCTTTGTTCCGGAAGCGGAAAAGCCGGCATTAAGAAAGAAATATGCTTTCCAGCAGGTACGGGTCTGGTTCGTACCGATGGAACCGGATTTATTCCTTACCTCGGATGACTATGGGGAGCTGGTACAGGGATATGTGAAGCCAGTGCCGGAAGAACAAAAGCCCAAGAAGGTTATTTCCTTCCGGATGCCGAAGCTGGCCGGAAAGAAGAATCAGATACTGGTCGGAGGAATCATTCTGCTGGCATTGTGGAGCGGCTTTGGACTGGCGGAGCGGATATTTGCCTTCTCTGCCTTTTTGGATGCCCGTAAGGAGCAGCAGATGACACAGGTAGCGGTAGAATCGATTCCAAGAATGGATTTCACTGCTATTACCCGCATCCGGCTGATGCTGGCGGAAGAGCAGGCAGAGCAGACTGCGGAAGCGAATCTGGAACAACAGGCGGAAGAAGGAGAATGGCAGGCAACAGAGGAAGCGGTAACAGAAGTACCGGAATCGGAAGGTATGACAGAAGCTTTAGCAGAAGGTGCGAAAGGTTCGGATGCTACAGGGATTCCGCAATCGGGAAATCAGCAGAATACTCAGTCATTGGCACAGATGCCGACGGGGGCAGAAGCTCCTGCTACGGAAGCACCCAGGCAGGAGGTAAGCGTGCCGCTAACGCCTTCCCTAAAGGGATACCAGGGGCAGATATATACCGGAAGCCAGGTGGTATCCATCATGAATAAATTTGCAGGACAGCCGGTGGCTATGCATTTGATTACCCGCTCATCGGATGGATGGTATAACTATTCCGTTGGAGGAGGGGGCTTAGCGACTGCATCGGCAGTCAGCTCCGGAACGGCCATGTTGGATACACAGTGCAGCTTCCTGTGCCAGGTGGTGCAGGTGAATGGGGAGGATGTGGGGCTGGAGTTTGTGCAGCAGTAGGATATATATAATTGATTCCTTATGAGAGATAGAAAATGCTAAATAGCAGTATATTTTGTTGCTATTTGTCGAAATGTAATAATTGTTATTTCGACAAATATGATTAATAATTATATTAGCAATAATAGAAGAGGTGGATATGATGATTAATTTAATAATGGTGTATGCTGATAATACATGGGATCAATCTCCTGCTTTTATTAATCAGGAGCGCTGTCTTACGGAATATATTCTTCCAGAATATAAAGAAAAATACTCAGATTTTTCAATGGAATCTATTGAATTTTTAAAACAACTGCCTTGTATATTCGCATATGAAAGGCAAAAAAAGAAAGATGCTGTGATTGGATGTATCAAAAATATTGAAGTACAGCAAACCAATGTTCGTATTGACTATGAAATAGGTGGAGAGAGCATTGCCTTTGACAATTTTATTCAATTATCCGGTTTTCTTGATATGGGTACATGGGAATGGAATAGAACTCATTGGACGATAAAAAAGACTAATATAGATGATTTAAAACCATATTTTAAGAATAAATGTATAAATAGGCCTAAAGTATTTGTCTCTTATAGTTGGAATCCACCGTCTAATCAACAAAATGTTTTTGAATTAATAAAAAGGTTAGAGCAAGATGAAATAAATGTTATATATGATAGGAAAGATTTATATCCTGGACAAGATATGAATTATTTTATGGAAAGTGTACTTGTATCAGATGAAATAGATGCAGTAATTATTATTTGTAATAGAGATTATGCTGAGAAAGCCAATAATCGTAGTGGTGGGGTAGGTTATGAATCAGAGTTGATTTTAACAGAGATTAAGAGTAAGCCATTACAAAGAAAATACATTCCAGTTGTGATTGATTATAATGAGAATGGCGAATTACCACCTCCGAATTTTTTGAAGTCTCGATATTGTATAGATTTGTCAAAAGATACTGGATATGATGATTTGTTAAACGCAATTAGAGAGTTGAAAGAAAAATAGTTGAGTTATAGTATACTTTTAGTTTGAATTTAAGGAGAAATATATGGTTATTGCACAACTGATAGTGGATATTTTTACTTGTGTTGGTATTATAATTGCATTATTTGAATTTCATTTACTTAAGAAATCGACACTTGCAGATTGTGAAAGAACACAAAAGCAGGCAACAATGGATCTTTATATTGAAATTAAAGAAGAATTGTATATAACTAATCAAGAAATATATAAACGTTTTAAAAGAAATATAGTAAATTATGAAGATATTGAGAATAATGAAGAGATGCTTGCAATGATAAAAAGATATCTTAATATAATGGAGTTAATGGCAGCCGGTATAAATACAGGTATTTATAATATTGATGTGTTTGATAGACTATATGGCGATGTTACAGTTCGGTTAGCAGATCAGTTACAAGATTATATACATAATCGAAGAAAAAGGGTAAAAGCACCAGAACTATATCTTGATTTTGAGTTGCTTGTTGTGAAATTGAAAAAAATGCATGAAAAAAGAGGACAGTTATTAAACCCAGATGCTTCAATTAAGCATAAGATTTTATAAAAATTTATTATTATAGGGCAAATCTTATCTGCAACCGAAATATCGTACTGAATTATTATTGGGAAAGATATCCACAAAAAGAATTGAATTTTCTCGTTCTTTATTAAGTTTATTATGATATAACGGATTATAAAAGACACCTAAAGTATCAAAGCATTAATGAATAAGGTATTGTATCTTTTAAAGGATAAATTACTTTTTATTAAAAATTGGAAAAGTGATAAGTAAATCTAAAAGATGTATTATTAGAAGTATTGGTATGCTTTTCAGATTTAAAATACGTAATTGTATAAAATCAACAAAGTATTTGGTTTTTATATTAAAGGAGATAATTATTTTCAATTGATTTGAAAATGTTATCCACAACCTAAGGTGAAATCAGCATTTTTGAACCAAAGATATCCACAAAAAAAATTGAGTTTTCCCGTTCTCAGCATTTATTGAATCTGCTATAATATAACCATGGGAACGGTTGACCCCTTGAGAAAGGGGGAGATGCCTATGTATGTTACATATGATGAATTAATCCAGATTGGATTATTCCTGGTAGCTTTAGTAGGTCTTGTTTACAAGATAAAATCCGATAAAAAGGACAAAAAATAATCCGCCCCTCTGCCAAAGGCGGATTATTTTCTAAATAAACGCTATTTGCAAGGGGTGCAACCTAGTACCACCTTGTAAGGTTATATTACCACATGCTTCATGAGAATTCAATCAAAAATAATCCGGCATCTGCCATCCTTTGGCAGTAGCCCGTGATAGGATAAAAGAAAACAGGAGGGAAATGCTATGAGGACAATGAAACGAAGATTATCTGCATATATGTTAACAGGATTTATGCTGGTTTCCATGTGTGGCTGCAATGCAAAACCAGAACCAGCAGAGGATGCTTCTGTTCTGACACCGACAGAGATTGAGACGGAAGCAGAAGAAATCACTCGGCTTGCCATAGAGACAGAAAGCTTCCACCTGGCATTTCAGATGGAACCGGGAGAGAGCAGGCAGCTGGATGTGGATACCGATTACAAGGGAAGTCTGGAGTATTTAAGCAGTGATGCAGCCATTGCAGCAGTGGATGCGGACGGAATGGTTACTGCTCTTGCAGATGGAACTGTTACGATGACGGTTATTGCCGGGAATGCAAAGAGGACTGCCAATGTCATTGTAAGGACTTCGGAGCTGGAAGCAGGGGAACCTCTGGAGGAAGCAACAGCAGAGCAGACAGCTGCTCCGGCTGAAGGCAGTACCCCGTCCGGTACGGTTGCCAGTGCGCAGACCTCCGGCACTACAGGAAATAATGGAACTGTTAATACAACAGCAGGCAGTGGAGCAGACAATACAGTGGTCTCTGCAGCAGGCGGTACAACCCCGGCAGAGCCAGCTCCAACGGCAACAGAAGCTCCGGCGTTCAATCCGGCAGATTATTACCTGGACTGGTATTACATTCAGGATCAGGTCAATGCAAGGTTGCAGGCAGATTATCCAAACTGTACGATTGGGGCTAGTACGTGGCATGGTAGTGGACCTGAAGTTGATGGGATAGAAGGTATGAGATGGACAAACGAATCCATGATTGATAATATGTATTTATATATAAAAGGTCATTTAACGGATGTAGATTCTACTTATTCCGGTTCAATGGGAATGTTTGTAAATAGTATTACAGTTAATCCCGATGGGAGCAGAACCATATCCGTTACGACTTACCATTAGGAAATAGCACAATAGAATAAAGTATGAGAAAAGGAAGTCAGACCGGCTTCCTTTTTTCGTTGCCACGCATCCGTAAGAAGCTGCCGGTAGCAGGTTCTATAGGCGGGAAAATTCAGGGAATACCCATAGGGGTGTCCCCTTTTATGATAGATATACAAAATTTAAGGAGAGTGACTTTAGAAATGAAACAATGGAAACAGATCATATATGCCATGGCATGTATGATGGTATTCCTGTTTGTACCGCAGATGGCTGTACAGGCGCAGGAAATGACAACAGACATGGCAGGATGCATCACAGAGGAGATTCTGCCGGAGGCAGAAGAGGGAGTTGCGACGTCGCAACGGGAAGCAGATTTAGAAGAGCATCCGGAACCGTTGCAGGAGAATGATGCAGAGGAAGAAACCATTATGGATGCTGCGGTTTCGACAGAAGCAGAATATCCGGAAGAAAAGACAAATATGGAAATAGGAGAAGAGGATATGCCGATGGCTGCTGCAGTGGGAGATGATATGCTTCATGCCATGAATATCTGGAATGCGGATGGCAGCCATGGAAGCGGCAGCATGACCGTCTGGAAGAATGCATCCACCAGCGTCCAGGCACCGCAGATTATGTATGCCTGGATTGGCGGTGACAGCTACAGCTTGTTCTGTATCGACTATGGAAAGGCAGCAAAAACAGGAGATAATTATGCCACAGATAGTGATTATAGCAATTTGACACGGGAGCAAAAACATGCAATCGGTTATGTCTTAGGCTGCGCCCAGCGGGTGCAGGCACCACGGAATAACGGTTCCTTTAATGAATATGGCGGAGAAGTGACCTGGGAGAATTGGCGGTTATATAATTCCACCCAGTTGATGATTTGGTATTACATTGACCAGTATTATGAGCCGGGCATGAATGAAGGCATTGGCTGGGATGGCGTGGTCCAGACCTGTAATGCAGGCTGGGGTGATCTGGCAGAGTGTGAACGGATTAAGGGTATTGTGGACAACCTGTTTACAGTTCCCAGCTTTACCAGTAAGCGGGATGCAGCAGCTCCTTCCTACAGGCTGAACTATAATGCAGCAACCGGGCAGTATGAAGCCTTGCTTCAGGATACCAATGCAGTATGCACCATTGGGAAATTCACCTGGTCCGGAGCCGGACTTGCCTTTACCCGGTGCAATGCTTCCGGTGTAGAGGATGCAGCCGGCACCTATCTGAAGGTAGCTTCTGCCAATACCATTACCAGTGGCATGCCTCTGGTTACCACCAATCAGTGTGAAGCACAGACTGGCAACATTACCTATGTCCGGAACCTGACGGATGCACAGGATTTGATTCTCTGTACCAGTTCTCATCCGGACCCGATACAGGCATTTTTCAAGGTATATACGGAGTCTGCCTTACAGATTAGCAAGCAGGACATCACCACTTCGGCGGAGCTGCCTGGAGCCACCCTTCAGGTGTCCTCCACAGATGGAAGCGTGGTGTATGATACCTGGGTATCCGGTCAGACACCCCATATGATCCATGGGCTTGCTTCCGGCACCTATCGGCTGACAGAAGTGATTGCACCGGAGGATTACGCATTGGCACAGAGCATTACCTTTGCCTATGATGCCGATGCCGGAACCGTTCAGACCGTAGTCATGAAGGATGCTAAGACCAGGGTAGAGCTGCTAAAGACTGACGAGGCAGGGAATCCATTGTCCGGTGCTACGCTGGAGGTCTATGATGCAGCCGGCCGGTTAGTGGACCGCTGGATATCCAGAAAGAACGCCCATGTACTGGAAGGTCTGGCACATGGAACCTATGTACTGCATGAAGCAAAAGCGCCAGCCGGATGGGTTCTGGCAGCGGATGTTTCTTTTTCGGTAACGAACCAGCCACAGACGGTGCGGGTAGTCATGGAAAACCGGATGATACAGGGCAGGATTCTCATTAAAAAGACCGGGGCTCAGGTTCTGTCGGCACAGGAATATACTTCCATTTACGGGATATTCCAGCGGCTGACCTTTGGACAGCGGCCGCTGTCCGGTGTGGTATTCGGCATTTACCGGGCAGACGGGACTCTGGTGGAAAAAGTGGCTACTGATGCGGACGGACTGGCAGAATCGGGCAGCCTTCCATGGGGCGATTATTATATCGTTGAGTTAGAAACCCGGGCTGGGCTGGTGAATACCGGGGAGAAGCTTCCGGTGAAGCTGGAATGTCCGGAGGATTTCCAGGAAGCGGTCTATACAGCGGAAGTAAGCGTGGAGAATGCAGTCGGGGATACCGAGATTAATGTATATAAGCGGGGCGAGATTCTGAATATCGAGGATGGCACCTATTCCTTTGGCACCAAGCCACTGGAGGGTGTCATTTTTGGTGTCTATGCCGGAGAAGATATCCTGGACTATATCGGCAACGTGGTGATTCCAAAGAATGGGTGCATTGGCTTCATCCGCACCGGGGCAGACGGCAAGGCGGCCTTAAAGGATGCTCTGGTGGAAGGCAGTTATTATTACCGGGAGGTAAAGACCCTGGAGGGCTATATCCTGGATGACAGCCGGAAGGAATTTACCCTGACATTAGGAAATGAGACTCTGAATACCATGGAGGTAAACAAGGAGAATCCGGATGTAAATCAGCTATATAAGACGAAGCTGCGGATTGTGAAGAGTGACCGCGCCGACAGGGGCATTTTACTCAGCGGCGTGGAGTTTGAGCTTTACAATGAAAAGGACGAGCTTATGGGCCGGTATGTGACGGATGAACAGGGACAGATTCTTGTGGACGGACTGCCATACGGTTCCTATTACTTCAAGGAAATCAAGACGGCAGATGGGTATATCATTGATGCATCAAAGCAGGTGTTTACAGCGGATTCGCCGGAGCAGATGCTGGAGATTACCAATGACAGGACGCCAAAGACCGGGGATGGCTCCGTTCCATGGCTGGCACTGCTGGCAGGAATCCTATCCGGTATCGCGTTTGTTTGGACACGTTTGGAGGAAAGGAGGAGAAAATCCCATTGAAAATATCATACATGCCCTCTATAATAATAGCAATCGGCTTTATATGTGCTGAATTACTATTACTATCAGGAGGAGAACAAGATATGGGTACAGCAGGTTGGATTTCCATTACAGTTGCACTAATTGCGGTTGCCAGCGGGATATGGATGCAGATTATTCAGTTTAAGAAGGATGGTCAGCGTATTGACGGTGTAAATAAGACGACAGCAGATGTAAAGTCAGATACATCGGAGATAAAGCCCAAAGTCAGCAATATCGAAGAGCTTTCCAAACAGATTAGTCATGATATTGTCCGGACGATTCTGCCACAGATGAATCATGTGGGCAGGATTGAAGAAAGCGTTGGCAAACTGCTGGAAGGATATCTGGTGGAAAAAGAGATGAAGAGCAGGGTATCCGCCAGTGTGAGCAATCCGGATTATTTTCTTGGAGGCATTCAGACTTTGTATGAGATAAACGCAGGGTATAATCAGCAGATTCAGAAGCTTACAAACGATAATCGTTTTCTTCAGAATGAAAACGAAGGATTAAGGAAGGAAGTGGAACGGTTACGGAAAGAAAATATGCGGTGGCAAGAATCAGAATGGAATCCGGAAATGCAGCGGGATATTGATGATTTAGAGCGGTAATAGAAAATCAATGCAGTATTCCGTTGCCGGATTGGGTAGTGACAACACTGTAATTATATCACAGACAGGTTGCTGTCACAATTAACTGGTATATAAGAAAACAAGCAAATAAAAGAAATGAAAATGAGCCATATACCGGCTCATTTTTCAGTTTAAAGATCAGAAGGAGGGATCATTTATGAACAAGGTTATTTTAATGGGACGGCTGACCCGTCCCCCGGAGGTCCGGTATTCCCAGGGCGAGAGTCAGACCGCAATCGCAAGGTTTTCCCTTGCGGTAGACCGCCGGTGGAAGCGGGAAGGAGAGCCGGATGCGGATTTCTTTAACTGTACCGCATTTGGAAGGCTGGCGGATTTTGCGGAGAAGTATCTGAACCAGGGGACAAAGGTTATCGTTGTCGGACGGATTCAGAATGACAATTACACTAACCGGGAAGGACAGAAGGTTTATTCCGTACAGGTTCTGTTAGATGAAATCGAGTTTGCAGAAAGCAAAAGTGCTTCTGCATCCAGTGTCGGTACGGCGGCACCTCAGACAGGGGGAAGGTCAGCGCCGGAGCAGGCATCCAGTGACGGTTTCATGTCTATACCGGATGAGGAGGAGCTGCCCTTTAATTAATGGGAAAAGAACCGGAGAAATCCGGTAAATAACAGACAGCTGCCGGGGATGGTTGAGCGTTCCCGGCAGAGAAAGGAGTCATATGAAGATAGTGTTTTTATTGGTCATGGCACTGGTGGCTGCAGGGTTTTACCTGTACAGCACGTACCGGGGCAAAAAAACAAAGGATGGGAGTAGCCGGAAGAATGTTCAGGAATTCATGAATGTAGTGGATATTGAGAATTCATTTATTTATACAAAGGATAATTATCTGATTGGATTCTTGCAGATTTCCGGCAGAAAGACGGATTTGCTGAGCGGACGGGAAAAGGCAGCGCTGACCCAGCAGATGACAGCAGAGGCAGCGACGATATCCTCTGCCTGGCAGATTCTTGCCGTATCCCAGCCGGAGGATAATTCAGCGCTGATTGGCCAGTATCAGGAAATGATGGATACCACCAATCCCATCCGGAAGAAGCTGCTGCGGGAAGCCATCCGGTATCAGAATGGACTGCTGTTATCCGGAGAGAACATGGAGCGGCAGTTTTACTTAAAGCTTTGGGAATATCAGAAGGACGGGGCGGAGAAGGAACTGATGGAGAAGCTGAATCAGTTTGCCAAGTGCTTTGATATCAGCGGATATTCCTGTGAGATTGTAAACCGGGAGGAAGTGATCCGCCTCTGCAACCTGGTACATAATCCATCGGCAGTCTTATATGAAGGGGAAGAGATTCAGACCGGGCTGCCCAGACTGGAAGGAGGAACAGCATGAAAAAGGACAAGCTGCAGCCAAACGCTGCATTATTAAATATCATATCGCCCATGAATCTGGACTATCAGCATACATCCATGCAGATTGGCGAGAATAAGGCGAAGGGCTATGGAATCATACGATATGCATCAGATAATCCCTATGGCTGGTTGTCAAAGCTGACCAACCTGCCCAGCTCCATTGTGTCCATTACCTATGATCCTCTGGATGCGGAAGAAATGATTGGGATTATGGACAGCAATATCAGTGCGGCCAAGAAGCGTATCATGGATGCAAAGAAGGCATCCGAAGAGACCAGGGCAGAGAAAGCCATCCGGCACAGTGTCAAGCTGCTGGATGAAATTGATGATAAGAATGAATCCATTGGACTGATGTCTACGGTAATCATGCCACTGTCTGGTGAGGATGCATTTGAAAAGGCAGAGCGGAAGGCGAGGAGTACGGCCAAGAAGGCGGCCTGCAGGCTGCGCTGCATGACCAACATGCAGAAGGAGGTTTATCAGCAGATATCACCGGCCTATGTACCTTCTGAGCGTATCCGGGATATCGTGGGAAGGGTGACGCCGTTATCCACCCTGCTGGGAGGCTTTCCATTTTCCAAGTCCGGCTTAAATGACGGGGAAGGTTATTATCTGGCTAAGGATGATGCCGGCGGCATTATTACCATGAATCCCTGGAAGCGGTATGGGGACCGGACGAATTCCAACATGGCATTCCTGGGCGGCTCCGGCGTGGGAAAGTCCACCAAGATGAAGGATTTGCTGACCGATGAATACATGATGGGAAGCAGGATTATTGTGATTGATCCGGAGGATGAATATAAGGAGCAATGCAGTATTTTCTCCGGGAACTGGCTGAATGCAGCCGGAGGAGCAAAGTGCAGGATTAATCCATTGCAGGTTCAGACCATACCCCAGGAAGAAGGGGATGAGTATTACAGGGATGAAGGAAATGGTATGGGCGCCCTTGCCTTATACTTAAAGCATCTGGAAACCTTTTTCTCCCTGTATCTGCCAAGCATGGATGATTACCTGTTATCTCATCTGAAAATGCTGCTGATTGATTTATATCAGTCCCATGGGATTACCTTTCAGACGGATGTAAGCACCTTGAGGAATGAGGATTATCCGGTCATGGAAGAACTGGTCGGTCTGGCACAGGAGCGGGCAAAGGAATTTACGGAAGCAGGCAGTGTCGGGACAAATTATTATGACAAGCTTGCCATTCTGCTTTGGGATGCAGCCTTTGGGGCGGATTCCTTTTTGTTTAACGGATATACCAGTATTCATACAGATAGTCAGTATATCTGTATTTCCACCTCCGGACTGACGGATTCTTCGGACCGGATTAAGCGGACTCAGTATTTCAATATCTTGACCTGGGCATGGAATGAGATTAGCCGGAACCGGCAGGAGCGGGTCATACTGGTGTGTGATGAAGCCTATCTGCTGGTGGACCCGGAGATTCCACAGTCATTAATTTTTCTTCGGAATGCCATGAAACGGGCCAGAAAGTATGAGGCGGCTATCTGGGTGATTACACAGAACATAGTGGATTTCCTAGGGGAAACGGTTAAGACCTATGGACAGGAGCTGTTGGATAATCCCACCTATAAGGTGCTGATGGGAGCGGATGGTGCCAATCTGGAGAAGCTGGTGGAGCTGTACCGGCTGACGGAGCAGGAAATTACCATGCTGGAGGCAAAGCGCAGAGGGCAGGCAATCCTCATGCTGGGAGCCAGACGGATGAAGGTGAAATTCGATATCCCGGATTATAAATTTCAATACTTCGGAACGGCAGGTGGCAGGTGATGAAGCATATATGGATTGGCGTAGGCATCTTTGGTTTTCTGCTGCTTGCCATTGCCTATTTTCTGATGACTCCTCTCTCAAGGCTTGTAGCAGATGGTGGCAGTAAGGAAGGATGGACTCAGGCAGTGACGGACTTTAAGGGCAGATATGAAGCGGTCAGCCGGCAGTATGGGTATTATGACTGGGAGGAAATGGAAGTCCTTCCGGGAGAAATACCGGTGGTCTATTTTAATCAGGCAGACCCGGCATGGGGAAGTTCGTATTATGATACCAGAAGAGTGAAGAAGCAGACCATCCGGAGCGGAGGCTGTGGGCCGACATCCCTTGCCATTGTCTACAGTAGTCTGACACAGGAGGTCATGACGCCGGCAGACATGGCAGACTTTGCCATGGAGCATGGATACTGTGCCGCACCCCAGGGCAGCTATCGCTCTCTATTTACATCCGGAGCGGAGCAGCTGGGACTTACCTGCTATTATTCCGGTGAAGACCTGGAAACAGCCTTAAGTTATCTATCGGAAGACTGCCTGGTGGTTTCCCTGATGGGACCTGGGATATTCTGTGACGGCGGCCACTTTTTAGTGATACGGGGTGTGACAGAGGATGGAATGGTTCTGCTGGCAGATTGCTGGAACGCAGCAAATAATGAGAAGGAATGGGGAATCAATACCATTGCCCAGAACTTAAAAACAGATGGTGGCGGCTGTCTGTGGGTGCTTGGTTTGGAAGAAGGAGGTTCGGAATGAAAAGGGACAGAAAGAAGCTGATTGAATTGTTCTTCTGGGGGATATTGTTCCTGGTTTGCATGGCAGTATCCGTTTTTTATATGATAAGGGATACACCGGAAAATGTTCCGGCAGGACAAACGGATATGGAGCTATCGGTTACAGAAGAAACGGATGAATATGCTTCCACTGAACAGAGGACAGAGGATTTGGAACTGGAGGAGGAGGGAGAGATGGCTCTGCCTTCCGGGGTGGTTGAGGAGGGAAAATAGGGATACTGTCAATGATTATTTTATCACGAATCTGTTATAAACACTTTACATTCACAAATTCAAGTGTTAGACTATATGAAAAGGAACAACCGCCCACAAGGTGGTTTGACCGTATGAGAAGTAGAAAATCCACCCCGTCGCTTGGCCAAAGTTTTGGGGTGGCTTTTCTATGTATGATTACTTACAAAACGTAAATACGAATGTAAGCAAGGTTAAGAATACCCCAGTTGTAACGAATTGTGTAATATGCTAAACTGTATGTGTTGTCGCCCCTATACTGGCAACAGAAAGGGGGAGTACATACTTTGCTAGCTTCTTTTATTATTTCCATATTGGCAAGTGTAGCTGCCTACTACATATGCAAATGGTTAGATGGAAATAACGACAACGACTAACCTCGGTCTGCTCTGCCGTAAAAAGAGAAGAAACCCCAGTAGTTGCACCTACTGGGGTTTCGATTGTACATACCTTGTATGCTAGCATCTTTTGCCTACTGGCATTATAACATATGCGAAATAAAGATTCAATATGCGCATTGCTAAAACAATATATTGAAGTAATAAAGAAATAAAACAACCTGTCCCAAGCTGCAAACTAACTGGACAGGTTGTTTTAAGGTCAAAAAATAACTCTTACTACTCTTTTATCTTATATCGAAGAAAAACATGTGTCAAGCATTTTTTTTCGGTATCCTTATCCAGGAAAAGAGTGGACAGGGCAGAAAGGATATAAGATAATATGGAACGATTTGAAACAAAATATGATTTACTTAACCGGGTATATGAAGACACACGATTAAAGCGGACGACCAAAGCACTGATGCAGTATCTGGTGGCAAAGTCAGATGAGCGGAGCTGCCATCCAAGCGTAGCGGCCATAGCAAAAGCAATCCGGATGTCAGAGCGGACAGTGCAGCGTCATATGCGGGAGCTGGAGGAGTATGGTTATCTGGTAAGGAAAGCCCGGTTCTACCGTCAGGAGCAGCTGACAAATCAGTATGAATTTGTCCTGGATGTCATGGATACCCAAGAGCCACAGCTAAAAAGAGAAAATAAAAGCAGTTATCCGGCTGGAATTTCTTTCAAAGAATCAATTCTGGATAATCAGAAAGAAATACCTTTCCATAAAATAGAATATATCAAAAGCATTGCTGGGACCGGACTTTCCAATAAAGAATGTCTGGTCTTGATTTATTTGGTACACAAAGCCAATCAGAAGGGGATTACATATGGCAGTATAAAAGCTGCCAGCAGAAATCTCCATATCTCAAGGCGGTTGCTATGGAAGATTATCCTGGAACTGCGGATAAAAGGATGCCTGTTGCTGAAGAACAACAAGGGAAGATTTGTGGTAAAGCTGATGCCTTTTTCAAGCTGCAGCTTCCAGCAGGAAGAGAAGAAGGGACAGGGGGAGTTATTGGAAGAAAGAAGGGCAAAGCAGGTGGATGCAATGGTGAAAAGTGAGGTATTCCGGATTATGCAGTCGGAATGCCGGCAAAAGGAACCTGAGTTTCAGAATGGCAGGATACTTCGGTTCCTGAAGGAAAGAATAGTAAGATTCCGGGATTGGATAAGACATTTTCTTTCATAGTGTCGATTTTGTCACCCAGTCTATACAATAAGATACCGAAAAGAAAATAGTATATTTGAAAGAGACATTTATGGCTTTTATAGGCACATATGCGGTTACTTTTGACTGAATAAGATACTTTTATGATTCAGTTACATTATATTGATTAGTTGTTTTTTCATATTTCTGTCCATATAATACTTTTCCCAGTATTCCATGGAGATAAGTTTTATCAATATGTCCCCAAATAGTTAACCCCATATAAACTATGGTTAGAAGATACAAAGGTAATGCTCTAAAGAATTTTCCCTCAGTATATATATAAAAATAGTAACTTAATATCATGACAATTATACCAATAGCGGAGAAAATCCATGCTCTTTTTACAAAAAAAGTTTTTTCTTTTGAAATAATTTTTGTGCTAATACATGCCATGATAATTCCAGTTATTAAAATTGCAAATCCCATTGGAAGTGCCCAATATTTTTTTAACCAAAACGGTGCAATACAAAAAATAAGTCCGACTATAATCACAATACTACAATAAGTTTTAAAAAATCTTAAAAAATGTAATGCGTAGTTATATATATAATATATTGACATGTTAACAATAAGATTTAATAAAATTTGAGTTAAACATTCCTCCATCGTTATAGATTCCTTGGAGCTAAGTGTTATTATATTGGCTAAAACTACCCACAGGAGGATAACACATAGACAGACATTAATAATAGTTTTTAATTTTGAATTTATAAAATCTTCACATTTTTTTGAAATCATCTGTTTTAATTCATTTACTTTTTCCTTTTTGTCAACTTTAATGTTTCTGTGTGCTTGAAATGTAATGTTATAATATTCAATGTTGCTTTTGATTTCTTCATTTAATTGCTCTCTGCATATATTTGAGAAACGATCTATAAAGAAATCATGTGAAATTTCATACTGTTCAGTTGAAAAAGAACGTATATTATTTGAATTTTTAACTCTTCTTATCCATTTTTGTTCAAATAAAAAGTCTACAATTTTTTTTATGGTTTCTAAAGGTTGTATACAAATGTTTTGAAAGTCAATCACATCATGAATAAGAATTCCTTTTGGGTCTAAACATAAAAGATATAATATCTGGTATGCAAATTGAGAATATTTATAATTATTTAATTCATCTTTTAAATAATCCTCAATTACTAAATTATAGTTATCATCCAGAATATTTAGTTTTTCTTGCACATATATTTCGTTTTTGTATTGAATTTCTTTGCAGATATAGGCTAATTGAATAAAGGAAATTTCTTCAGATTCTATATCATTTAATAATCTAGAATATAGATTAATATTACTTAACTCATAAGGTGAACAACCTGCAATTGATTGCAAATTATTTTTTATTAAGTTTAATTCAGTTTTATTAATATATAAACGTATTAGATTAAGATTATCATCTAAAAATAAATGAAAAATGTCTTCTAAATATTCTTTTCTAAATGAAATAATAATGTGCTTATCATTTTTCTTATTTTTGATATGTTTTATCAGATTATAGATATTTTTATCTTGTAAAGCTTTTTCAAATTGATCAAAAATTATATAATTCGAAGTAAGCAATGCCTCTTCAAAAGATTCTATTGAAGAAAAATAGTTATTTTCAATATAAGAATAAGATTCTTCCTCTTTTTCTAAGGAGTCAATAAATTGGTTTAGTAAGTATGTTTTGCCAACTCCGCTTTCTCCATACAATAAAAAGATTCCTTTATGAGACTTTACATTCTTAAGCCAATCTATTCTGGTAACCTCTAATTCGGTATATTTTTCGTGAAAATTTTCATTGGATTTAGGAGAATTAATATTAAAAAATTGTTTGAAAATAAAAATTATAATTGTGTTTCCTATAATTGATAGGATATTTGCATAAATAGAAATATAATTATTTAATACTTGATTAGTAACTAAAATACAAAAAACAATATTAGAAAAACAGCTAATTTCAATTAATAAATTAAATGGGTCAAAAAAGTAATGTTTATCTTTCATAATTAACCTTTCATTTTCTTATGCTTTCATATCTCTGAATCATATTCTTTTAGTTTCTGCTCAACATATTTCATTGGCTTTTCGGATTTGATTTGAATAATAACCCAATTTTTATCATATTTAGATACCGAAGCATGATTTGTAATATATCATACAAAAGAATTCCAGTTATTGATATATTGGTGACAGGATTGGGTAACCTGGGTTATGGTTATTTTCACCTATACATAAAATTTGGTTATCCAAAACTATATCCTCCTATGTTAGCTTAAAAATATAGTATTTTTCGATTCGACATAATTCAACACAAATAGAGACAAGTGATAAAAAATATAAGCTAATCCATATCAAATGGAAATCGCTTAATCAAATCACAAATCATTTCTTTTCGGTACCTTATTCTCTGAACTTCGCTTCAATTCAAAGGCTTTCCCGATTAGAATATATTGTTCTTCCTTTGGCAGACTACGAAACGTATCCAGCAGCATATGCTCTGCATCGGAAAGAGCAGTACCAGATAAGAAAGCATCATCTTCCTGTTGCGACGTCGCAACAACTTCCTCAGCAGGGACTGCAGCATCCAGCAGAACTTCTATATGAACATTAAAATAAGCTGCAATACGCTTTATGGTTTCAATATCCGGCATCCGCCGATTTCGTTCATACATGCTGACAGTGCTAGTAGCTACATTAATCTGCTTTGCCAGTTCTTTCTGGGTAATGTTCCGCCTGATCCGTAGAAGTCTTATTTCATCTCCAATCATAGCATCCTCCTAGTTAATCCTAAGTATATCATACAGAAAACGACAAAAAATGGAAGAGTATAAAATGTGTTGCTCGGCGTTACAAATTCACAATATGTGAATGCGTTATGAATCAGGGGAAAGAACTGTGTAAATGAAGATGGAAGATAATAAAATCAGAACCCCAAGGTGGGGTGTAAGACAGGAGGATATTCATGGATTATAAGAAAATGATTATGGAAATGCTGGAACAGATTAGTGATGAAAGATTTTTAAGGAGAATCTACATATCCATTCAGGAATACTTAAAAGAGAAAAAGTCGGAGTAATCCGACCTTTTGACAATTTTAATGAATTAGCTGTTATATCAATTTCGAAACAGTTTGCAGTTTTATAAGTGTGTATGGTTTCTGTAACCACATGAATTCAAATAATGTATAATTTTTTCTTTATTACCGCTTCCGTTTGTTGCAAGTCGTAGTAAAGGTATATCCATTTTTTGCAATATGCTATTCTTTAATGAATCCTTATATTGTTGCTTTGGATTGTTTTCATGAAATTCAAAGCCATCTACTTCTATAACAAATACACAGGCTTTATCTAATTTTCGAAATATAACAAAGTCCAATGAAGCTCGGTTATTGACATATAAGGCTTCTTCTTCTGTAAGTTTGGAATTATCTATTAATAAATTGCGGATTAATATTTGCTGTTTATAATTAAACAAGTTATATGGTTCTTTTGAAATGATTTCTTCCAACAAAACTCTTATTCCTTCTTCTGATTGCCACCGGGCTTTTGAATCCATTTTAGCTTTTAATGGTAATAGTTTAGAAGAATATTGGGTATATAGTAAGTCAAAAACTGATACAATCGGACTGTCAATAATCGCTTTGTCTAAGCTTCTATATTGTATATAGCGAATTAAGTCTGGAATCTCCCCCTTTTCTTGAAAAAACAACTCATGGTCTGTTACCAGAACAAAGTGTTTGATTGCTCGCGAAACGGCAACATTAATCATATTAGGGTTGTTGACAAAGTTGATTCCTCGTTTAGCGGTATATGAACTGTCTAGAACGGTAGACATGATAATAGTATCCATTTCCCTGCCCTGGTATTTATGTATTGTATCACATTCATAAGTATCCCCGACTAATTCCTGTGCCTTATCTGCTTGTTTTCGATAGGGGGTAATAATACCTAGAGTTTCATTCACAGGAGTATAATTTGGATTCCGAAGTATTTCTTTGATAACATCTAGTTCCCGTTGATTATAAGTACCAATTTGAGGACCACGAGTTACTTTTCGCATATGATTACCCTCTGCGGTACGGTATACGGTGAGAGGCAAGATATTAGAAGAATCAGCCTCTGTATATGGAATTAAGTCACCGTTATAATATTTTTGATTACAGAATTCAATTATATCAGGATGGCATCGGTAATGTTCCCGGAGAGTTACACATGGAATTCTGGAACCGTATAACTGGATAACGGAAGAAATCAAATTGTGATTAAAATAATCATAACCTTGATGTTGAGGTACGGTTTGGATTTTTGATTCAATTGATTTATCAACAATATTTGAAAGCTGCTTGGTATCACCGACAATGATAACATTCCGGCAACAGGATAATGTCAGAATACCAGTGATTAAGTCCACCTGAGATGCTTCATCAATAATAACATAATCCAATAAATAATTTTCAGGAATAGAATAAAGTAGTGTATAAGTAGTGCTTAAAATAATAGGATATTCTTTGATAAAATCCTTAAAATACCTTTTATAATTTTCTTGTGAAAATATTGGTTTTGGCATATCTTTATGACTTTGGTACAAATATATTTGAAATACTTTTTCTGAAAGCTGTTGTAATTCTTTGAGAAGTGCATCATAAGAAAAATTCTGTAATTCGCTGGTTAAAATGTTTATTTGGTTTTCAAAATTCTCAATCTGGATTTTATAGAAATTTTTCTGTAAATTTAGTAATAACGCTGTTTCTTCTTGATTCAGTTTTTTAAAATCAAATATACCATACTTAAAAAATAGTTTTAGTTTATAGATTATTTTATTGGTCTGCTCGTATTTTCTTGCTATAGAGGTTTCAGCAAGAAATGATAGAATTTTATCCGGATTATTATAAAAGCGGGGGAGTCGGTGAATGGAATCTAAATCCTGCTTTGAATAGTAGGATTCAAAGTGTTTCTGCTCTAACTGCCATTCTCGTAATTCTTGTGTCAATTGAGCCTTTTTACGTTCCTTCCCCATCATGATACTTAATTGTGTATGTAACTGCATAATATTTTGAAGCAGATAGGCTGGATTGTCATTATAGCTCCAGCTGTCAACCTGTGGTAGTGGCATATCATTAAAAAAGGCATCTTTGTTTTCCTTATTTCCAAGAAGAGCAGTTAAAAATCCATATCCATGTTTCTCTAATTTATCCTTTACGTTTTTGATTGCAGGGTTGTTATTGGATACAACGGCCACACTTTTCCCTTGGATAGTGATAAGGTTCGAAAGTATATTTAAAATCGTCTGTGTTTTTCCGGTTCCAGGTGGCCCCTCAATAATCGAAATAGAATGGCTTAATGCGTTTTCAAGAGCAGCTTTCTGGCTGAGATTAAATTGGAAAGGGAAAATAGTATAGTTCATTTCAAGATTCCGTTTTTCGATGTTACAATCGGATAAATAGGAATTTAATACACTATCTGGATGAATGAAGGAAAGTTTGTTTAATGCAGATTTAAGGAAGTCATCCGTTTTACTTTTAGAATTGAAAAAGTTTGCAATTTCTTTCAAATAATTAAGAACTTGCTGAATGCAATCTTTTGAAAATTGATTTTCAACAATATTTATTGTCTTGGGATAATTCGTATAATAGTTTCCTTTGCTAGAACATATTCTGATTCGTAAGCCAAAGTCTAAAGCATATTTAGGTTGGTGGAGTGCTATTCCATTTTTATATACAATTTTGTTGTTTAGCTTAATTTCATTAGGATTGCGGAGTATATTTACATCATCAAAATCTAAAATGGCATATCTACCTGTTTTATAATAAATCTTATATTTAAAAAGAGTTGAGAGTTCCTCAATGGATTCAATTTCTTCCGTTTTGTCTTTTCCGTTAATAAGAATCATAGTTTTCTTCATATCCCAATTTATTGGTTCCATGTTTTTCTCCTGTATATTAGATAATGATATTATATCTTCAATCTAGGATTTTCTATGCATGGTTAGAAAATCACAGATAGTTTAATATAGATTAAATCATGATGATTTATTGCTAATTGTTAGTATAGCATAGTCCAAAGATTGAAAAATGAAAGAAAACAATTTGTGATTTTTTATATAAATAGACACAAATCGTAAATATGAATAAAAGAAAATATAGGAAAAAGCCGGAATAGTCCGACTTTTATTCATCTATTTCAAGAAGTTTCTTCATAAAGGATTCAATTTCTTTTAAAGCTTCAGGATTTGTTTCAGCAATGGCATTGACCCAGCGAATTAGAGTCTCATCATCAGTTCGTTGCAATTTTGCAATATTGATACTATAACGTTCTTCAAGTGAATCTTCAATATACATTTTCCCTTTGCCATCTTGTAACCATGCCAAATTTATACTAAATTCCCGGCATATGGATATTTTTACCATTTCACTGGGGACAATTCTATCTATTTCATAACTGGCAACCGTATTTTGTTTTAGACCAAGTTTATCAGCAAACTTTTGTTGGGTTAGATTGGCGTTTTTTCTAATTCGTTTGATTCTAGCACCTATGCTATCCATTGCTACACCTCCTTGTGATGATTATATTATCACACAAAAATCACTCAGTCAAAAAATATATTGAATAGAATTATCTAATGATGTATAATTATCATACAATCAATAAAATCAGACGGGAGTGGTTAAAATGGCAGATATTAAGAATATTAAACTTACAGATGATCCATTAACCAATATCCAAATGATGATTCCATATCTAAATGATAAATCAAGAGAAGCTTTATCATATGTGATATATGGATGTTGTATTGGTGAGGAAATGACAAAAAAGGATAGTAATGAGAAAAAGAAATAAGGAGGACTCCCACATGCCAACAACAAATTCAGACAACCCCGCAACCCAGACCGTTCCGGTTCAACCGGTTCCAAACACAGCACCCCAGCCTGTAGCACCCCAGCCAGCTGTGGAATCCAATCAACCGGAGCCGGCTCAATCAACCAGTCAGCCATCTTCATCCGCTACAGAACCCGATACCATGAAGAAGATTATCATTTCCAAAAACATTGTGGCACGTATCGAGGAAGATGGGACTCTGGTATCCCGCATTCCCGGCAGGAATCAGTATCTGTACTTAAAGCCGGAATGCATCCTTGCCGAGGATGAGTATTGTATTCTTGCCCAGGTGGATAAGCATCAAAGCTATACGGTTGGTCCTGAAGACCCTACAAAGCCGGGGACCTGGATGCGGGGCGAGACTTTAAGCGAGTTTTATAAATATGATGAGAATTATGATCCGCTGGTGAAACAGAAAATCCGGGAGCGAGAGCAGCGGGTAAAGACCAATGCTGCAGCACAATCCACCCCACAGAATGCCAACACTCAGCAAAACAGTAATCCACAACAGACCGGAAAGCAAAGCCAGGTAAATGCTCAGTCACAGCAGCCGTTGCAGACACCGAAGTTTTCCAAGGAGCAATTCCGGCAGTTGAAGCTGGGACAGAAGCATCACCTGGATATTTCCCGGTATTGGAATCCTCATTTATCTGCCGACCAGATGAAGCAACTCCGGCTGATGCAGGAGAATGCCGTAGACATTGCAGGTCTGGGTTACAATCACCCGTCTGTTCCGCCGGAGGTTCTGGAGGAGCTGCGGCTTGGCCATAAGGCAGGCTACAACATGAATCAATACGACTGGCGGCATATGGCGCCGGGACAGCTTCGGGAGATACGCCTGGGACTGGAGCAGGGGCTGGATGTGCAGCAGTATGGTTTTCGGGCATACAGTGCAGAGCAGATGAAGCAGCTCCGTCTTGGCCTCCGGAACGGACTGGATATTACTGCTTATCGGAATCCTCATTTTACGGACCGGCAGATGTATTCCATGCGGTGCAGTCAGATATTTGAACGGATTAAGGAGAAAGTAAAAGAATTGTTCGAATCCTGGAAGGAATTCTTCCGGCACAGTTCCTTGAGTCAGATTCGGGGAGCGGTTCTGGATAAGGTGGCACAGGGCATGGATAAAACGGTTGAATTACTTTCCAGCAAGGAGCTGGTACAGGGACCATTCCGGAATCAGGCAATCCCGGAGGTAACTCTGGATGACCGGATTCAGGAGACGGTACAGGATATCAAGGAGCTTCTGGTTTCTCAGGAGCTGGCGCCGGAAGGGATTCTGGAGGATAGTAAGCTGTCAGAGCAGATGAATGACCGGATTCGGCAGGCACTGGATGAACTGATACAGCCGGAGAACATTCAGAATCCGGAGCATCAGCAGCAGATTATTGCAGCGTCTGCAGAAGCCGTTATCCAGACTGCCGGGGCAGAGCTTCCGGCAGAAGCTGTGGAGCAGACAGAGGTACAGACCAGGGAAATGACAGAAGATGTCGTAGAGATGAGCCAAGAGGTACAGCAAATAGAACCACAGCCCAAAGAAGCAGCAGTAGATGCAGCCGTACCGGATATCGTGCAGGCAGAGCAAAGTATAGAGAGCCTGAAGGGGCAGACAGAGATTCCGCCGGAGGCTGTATCAGAGGCACAGCCGGAGGTAGGGAACTATGAATCCCGAAATGAATGGGAAGATTTAAATGATGAAGAACGCTTTGAACAAGTAGGCGAAGAAATGCGTTTGGAGGAACAAATGCGGTTAGAGGCACAGGCGGAAGCTATGGAGCCGGAGATGGAAATGGTCATGTAGCTTGACCTTTGCCCCGCCTGTCTGGTGACACCGGATACTGAAAGAGCGGTGGTATGGTTCGAATCCATACACAGGCGTTTCAATTGAATAACAGAAGAAACACATCCTTAGATGTGGCAGCTGCAAGGCCCATATGGGCGGCTGACGGTATTTAGCACTCATACCGTTACCAAAACAGTCTTCAGGCCGTTGACAGGACCTGCCGGGAAGGAGCAGCGTAATCTACGAACCCCATGCCGGTTATCTTGCAAAGATGTTGACTTGTCCATCAGAAAGATTATAAAATCCGAATCTGTCAAACCAATAGTGATAAATGGTTAGTAAAAAATTATCCGATTTTAACGTGTATTGAGACAAGCTGAAATCACGTATATATAAGTAAATGCGATTGAGGCTTGCCATATGAAAGAATTCAGTCAGGAGGAAACAGGTATGGGAAGAAAACAGGCAGATATCATGCTCAATCTGACCCGATTGTTACGGGAAGAAGCCTTAATCAGTGAGGAAGAGCAGCGAAAGACGGAACAGATGATTGAAGCGCAGGTATCCGGTGAGTAAAGAAAAGGAGGAAGCTGGACATGGAGCGGGCTGTTAATTACTGCAGGTGTTCCACGGAAGAAGAAAGCCAGCGGGATGCCTTGAAGATACAGACCATGGAATCCAGAGAGTGGATTCAGAGAATGGGATGGATACAGGTGGATGAGTACGTGGAGGCAAAATCCGGTACTCAGATTAAGGGACGGACAGAATATCAAAGACTATTTGAAGATATGCTGGAGGACAAATTCGATATTATCGTCATTAAGGACCAGGACCGCCTGATGCGGAACACAAAGGACTGGTATTTATTTTTAGACCGGATGCTGCTAAACGGCAAACGGTTATATATGTATCTGGAGCATAAGTATTATACACCGGATGATGCCCTGATTACAGGAATCCGGGCCATTATGGCAGAAGAGTATTCCAGAACGTTGAGTAGGAAGATTAACAATGCACATAAGGGAAGACAGGAAAAAGGGTCTTCCGTTGTCATAAATTCCAATGCCTATGGATTTATTAAAACCGGCAGACAGGCTCCCATCATTCATGAAGCGGAAGCGGAAGCCATCAACCGTATGTATGACCTGTCCATCGAAGGCTATGGAGCGACCCTGATATCCAAGCAGTTATATCAGGAAGGCTATACGGACCGGCAGGGAAAGCCCTATCCGGAGGCAAGGATACGGAGGATTCTTCGAAATCCCCTCTATATGGGTACTGCGGTTATGAACAAGCGGCACTTTGATTTTGAGACTAAGCAGTTGATTCAGAATCCCCCGGAGGAATGGATTTATCATGAACATATTGTGCCGGCAATCGTATCACCGGAAAAGTGGCAGAAAGCCAATGCTGCTATGGATGAACGGTTACAACAAGAGGGCAGCTTCCGAACCTGCAGCCGCAGGCAGAATCACATACTGACCCATAAAATATTCTGTGGTCTGTGCGGAGAATCCTATTACCGGACTACCCGGAAGCGGAAAGCCGGACTGGTCCGGGAGTGGAAATGCTCCTCCTACTTAAAGTATGGCAGGACAACACCCCATAGAAACAGAAAGGTAGCACAGCCTCCGGATATGGGCTGTGATAATATACATTTGGAAGAAGCAGTGCTTATGAAGCTGTTAGAGGATATCCGGACAGAATACTATTCGCCCGGGGAAGGGAATCCGGCCATCATAGAATCCATGATGCAGCTTCTGGAACAGACATTAAGCAGCCGGAACCAGGATAAGGCTCCATCCCTGGAGCGGCAGAAACGAAAGCTGGAGCATCAGAAGGATGTCCTGCTGGACAAATTATTAAATGAAGTCATTACCGATGAAGAATTCAAAGGGAAAAAGACAGAGTTGGATTTGGCCATTGCCAGGATTCAGGAAGAGCAGGAGCGGCAGAAGGCGGACCGGCTTGCAACGGCTCAACTGGAGCAGCGGTTACAGCGAATCCGGAGCTGGATGGAAGCCGGTGGTCTGGAAAAAGCCAGTACCATGGACATGATAGCCGATATCCGGAGGCTTACCGTATATCCCGATTATCTGGACCTGGAACTGCTACCCGGGAGCTTCCGGAATATGGATGTGGAGAAGCAGGAGTCCGTCCATATCCGGACCGTATATCCCTTTGCATGGACCACCCAAAGAGGCAGGGAAGAGACGGAGCAGAAAATCCTTTCCATATGGAAGGACCGTCCCGGCACGACGGTAAAGGAGCTTGCAGCAGAGCTAAAGCTTCCTTATCGGGCAGTATTAAGCAGGGTAAACCACTTGAAAGAGATGGGGAAGGTGCGGTATACTGGAGCCGGTGGCAATGGTATCTGGGAAATCAAGGATACCTGATTCTATCCAATACACACACAGGTAAATACCTGGCTTCCGTAAATAATCAAATACCCCAGTCCGGCTCTGGCAGCCAGGAATTCACCGATGATAACGCCAACCAAACACAGACCGATATTGACCTTCATAACACTCAAAATATTTTCCAGACTGGCAGGAATGACTACCAGACGCAGGCAGTCCAGACGGCTGCCGCCCAAGGTCTGGATGAGCTTCAGCTTATCCGGTTCTACGGTAACAAAGCCCGTATAGATATTCAGGATGCTGCCGAATACGGCTACGGAAATAGCGCATACAATAATGGTTTTATAATTTGCACCCAGCCAGACAATCAGAATGGGGGCAAGGGCTGATTTGGGCAGACTGTTCAAAATTACCATATATGGTTCGAGGATTTTGGACAGCTTGGGATTCCACCAAAGCAATATGGCAATGGCAATACTGCTTAGAATAACGATGCCAAAGCTGGCAATGGTTTCTAATAAGGTGATACCGATATGCATGAAAAGCGAGCCTTCCCAAAGCATCTCCCAAAAGCATGCTGCAAGAATGGAAGGACTACAGAAAATAAAGGAATTAATAAGACCTAAATCCGCAGTAACTTCCCATACGACCAGAAAGCCAACAAAAATCAGCCACTGGATTCCGCGTATCTGAATATTATTTCTTTTTTGCTTTTGCAGGAATTCCGCCTGCTCCTTCGATACTTCCATTGTCTACCTCCTTCCAGATTGCATTAAAATAATCCCGAAATTCCGGTGCGTTTCGAGAAGTGCGCGGGGTTCGCGGTTCGATACTCAGCTCAATGGGGTATTCCGCCTTCAAGGTGCCGGGACGATGGGACAGCACCAGCACCCGGTCTGCCATACTGATTGCTTCCGAAAGATCATGGGTAACCAGAATGGTGGTGATTCTCTGTTGCTTTATGATATTACCAATATCATTGGCAACATTCAGACGGGTCTGATAATCCAGTGCGCTAAAGGGTTCGTCTAACAGCAGCAGCTTTGGTGACAGGGCAAGTGTACGGATTAAGGCGGCCCGCTGACGCATTCCACCGGAAAGCGCCCGGGGATAGGAGTCCTTAAAGTCATACAGCCCGTAGGTTTTCAGCATGGTATAGATGGATTCCTTCGCTTCGGGTGTTAACCGCTTTTGTATTTCTAATCCTAAAGTGATATTACGGTATATGGTCCGCCACTCTAAGAGGTGGTCCTTTTGAAGCATGTATCCGACTGGTTCCTTATAGTCTCCTCTTGGCATGCCATTTATCAGAAGCTCCCCATGGGAAAGCGGGAGCAGTCCGGCAATTATATTTAAAAGTGTGGATTTGCCACAACCGCTAGGGCCAACAATTGATATGAATTCTCCCGGATTGACAAAAAAGGATATGTCTTTCAAGGCGACTGTTTCTCCAGCGGTGGTGTGATACGTGTAACCGACATTGTAAAGCTCCAATATTGGCTGCATAAGAATACCTCCGCAATTTTGTGATAAGATATTTTATGCAAGGGACCGGATATCGGCTACTGTAGAAAAATAGAAGAAAAGCTAGAAATCATCTTCTTCGATTACATAGAAGTCCAGATAATCAAAATCAATGGAATCAATAAAATTATCCTTGGTAAATCTGGTTCTGGCATGGCAGATAAATTCTTCCTGATTGGATTTCAGCCACACCGGCTTTGAAAGGTCAAATTCATAGCAAAATTCATCCAGAGCAGCATAAACCTTCTGGGTACGGCGCAGACCGGCAGCTTCGATGCAGGCAACATGGTCCCGTACCAAATGATTATCCTTGATGATTCTTCCCCAAACACGAAACATAATCGTTCCTCTTTCCTTTGATTGTTTTGTATAGTATAGCATAGATAAAGACGGTTGCCAAAAGATTTTAGATGCCCCTGTACCGGATGGCGCAGACCGGATAAGCGTGATACGGAGGGGACTGACAAAATATGCGTGAAAGTTCGTATGTTTTAGTGTATAATGAAATGCGTTGAACATAAGGAAGGCAGGAAATGATTTGAAGAATTTATACATTGCAGAGAAACCCAGTGTGGCAAGAGAATTTGCCAAGGCATTACAGGTAAAGGCGGGTAACCATGACGGTTATATTGAGGATGCGTCCAGTATTGTGACCTGGTGCGTGGGACATTTAGTGACTATGAGTTATCCGGAGGCATATGACCCGGCTCTGGCAAAGTGGAGTATGGAGACGATTCCATTCATACCGGAGGACTTTCGCTATGAAGTCATTGGAAGTGCATCGAAGCAGTTTCAGATTGTAAAGAAGCTGTTGAACCGGGAAGATGTAGGTTGCATCTATGTCTGTACCGATTCCGGACGGGAAGGAGAATACATCTACCGTCTGGTGGACCAGATGGCAGGGGTAGATAAGAAGAAGGAAAGGCGCCGGGTCTGGATTGACTCTCAGACGGAGGAGGAGATTCTTCGGGGGGTGAAGGAGGCAAAGACACTTTCGGAGTATGACAATCTGGGAGCCGCCGCATATTCCAGGGCAAAGGAAGATTACCTTATGGGGATTAATTTTTCCCGGGCGCTGACTTTAAAATACGGTTATGCGGTACGCAATTATCTGAACGAAAGCCGTCCCGGCGCTATTTCCGTCGGCAGGGTCATGACCTGCGTGCTGGGGATGGTGGTACAGCGGGAGCGGAGCATCCGGGAATTTGTTAAAACCCCCTTTTACCGGGTGATTGCTGCGATAGGAGCAGCAGAGGAGCGCTTTGAGGCGGAATGGAGGGCTGTAGAAGGAAGCCGGTATTTTAATTCCCCCAAGCTATATAAAGAAAATGGATTCTTAAAGCAGGAAGATGCAGAGGAATTGATTCAGGAAATGCGTCAGTCCCAGCCCTTTATCATGCAGGTAGAGAAGGTGGAAAAGAAGGTGGAAAAGAAGAATCCGCCGATGCTGTATAATCTGGCGGATTTACAGAATGACTGCTCCCGGCTGTTTAAGATTAGTCCGGATGAAACCTTGCGGCTGGTACAGGAGCTATATGAAAAGAAGCTGGTTACCTATCCAAGAACCGATGCCAGGGTGTTATCCACAGCGGTCAGTAAAGAAATTCATAAAAATATCGGCGGACTAAAGGGATATTCCACCCTTGCCGGTTATGCAGAGCAGGTATTAGCCAGTGGGTCTTATAAGGGCATCCGTAAGACAAAATATGTGAATGATAAGCAGATTACGGACCATTATGCCATTATACCTACCGGGCAGGGGCTTAACGCGTTACAGGCATTATCCGGAACTGCAAAGGGAGTATATGAGATGATTGCCCGGCGGTTTTTATCCATCTTCTATCCGGCTGCGGAGTACCAGAAGGCGGCATTGACCATGGAGCGAAAGGGCGAACGTTTTTTTGCAAGCTTTAAGGTGTTATATAAGCAGGGATTTTTAGAGGTGGCAGGAATGTCATTTTCTAAGAAAAAAAGTGAAGAAGAGGAAGAAGAACGCTTTCGGCCGGAATTAATCCGCTATATTGCATCTCTGAAAAAGGGAAGTGAAGTGGAAGCAAAGGAATTCGTTATCAAGGAAGGAGAGACGAAGCCGCCCAGCCGGTATACCTCCGGTACACTGGTCATTGCCATGGAAAAGGCAGGCTCGGATATTGAAGACGAAGAACTGCGGGATTATATGAAGGGGAGTGGAATCGGCACCAGCGCTACCCGGGCAGAGATTATTAAGAAGCTGATTCATATCCAGTATATGGCATTGAATAAAAAGACCCAGGTGGTGAGTCCTACCTTAAAAGGAGAAATGATTTACGATATTGTCTATTATTCCATTAATGCCCTGCTTCAGCCCAAACTGACTGCAAGCTGGGAAAAGGGACTGGGACAGGTGGAACGGGGAGAAATTACAGAAGAGCATTATATGAAAATATTAGAGGATTTTGTAGTGAAAAAGACAGAGCTGGTAAAGGGCTTACAGAATCAGAATGCCTTTACACCGTTGTTTGATAAGGCAGCAGGCTATTATAAGAAAGGAAAATGATATGAATCAGGAAGAATTAAAAGCGGTATGTCAGGTGAAACAATTATTTCAGCGGCTAGAGGAAACGATGGCAGGAACCTTGCTGGAGCAGTGTGAATTCCCATGGGAGGCTCTGCCCTATATCCACGATTTCATTTTACAGCTGGGTCCTACATTGCCGAAGGAATTATATGAGGAGAGAGAGGAGCAGGTGTGGATTGCCAGAACTGCTAAGATATATCCGACGGCTTATATTGCCGGACCGACGATTATCGGACCGGATACGGAGGTTCGTCCCGGTGCCTTTATCCGTGGAAATGCGCTGGTGGGAAGCGGCTGTGTAATCGGTAATTCTACGGAGCTTAAAAATGTCATTTTATTTAATTCCGTTCAGGTACCTCATTATAACTATGTGGGAGATTCCATTCTGGGATATAAGTCCCATATGGGGGCGGGAAGCATTACCAGTAATGTGAAGGCGGATAAGACGCTGGTTGAAGTGAAGGGAGAGGAAGGGACGCTTCCCACCGGTTTGAAGAAGTTCGGAGCAATTCTGGGGGATTATGTAGAAATCGGCTGTAATACGGTTCTGAATCCGGGAACGATAGTAGGAAGGAACAGCAATGTTTATCCGGTATCCATGGTACGGGGAGTCGTACCGGAGGGAACCATATATAAAAAGCAGGGAGAGCTGGCAGAAAAGCGGGTATAAAAAACTCCTCATGCTCCGGCTGATAGGTAGGCGTGTTCACCGGATGGTGTTCCGGCAAAAGCAAAAAGCGGCAGAATGGAAACATGAGGAGCCTTCTTTATTCATATGTAGCTTCTGGTGTGGCTGCATCCAGCGCATTTTTAATCGCCTGAATCAGAATCACAGAGGTATACTGACTATCCGCAGAGCAGGTCAGCTCTTCTACCGATTCGATATCTGGCAGCTGACGGTTGATTTCTTCCAGTGCAGGCGTTAACAGCGGATACATGGTCGTAACGGTTTCATTTAGATTTACGATGGATACATCGCAAATCCGGCTGCTGTCAACGGTTACCTGTACATCTAAGGTGGATTCGCCTAATTGCACGGTGGAAGCGTATACACCGGGGATATAGGCTGATGTTTCTGTGATTTCCGGCCCGGGAGTATTGGAATCACCCGGCAGGAACATGAACAGGAGAAGTAAGAGCAGAAGAATCCCCAGCACCACAAAAATAATGGTATAAATGAGTTCTTTTGCTTTGAATATTAGGATTTTTGTATTCGAAGCCATAACTGTCACCTCTCGTTTTCTATAGTTATATATATTCGGTCCAGGGAAAATTATGACAGAAACGGGACAGAAAGATGAAAGGAGTCAGGGCTATGATTCAGATTGTGGAAGGTCCCAGCGGTTCCGGGAAAAGCCATTTGGTCTATAAGGAAATCATACAGCTGTCAATCGAATTTCCGGAAAAAAGGTTCTTTTTAATCGTACCGGAGCAGTTTACCATGCAGGCTCAGCGGGATATCGTAACCCTGCATCCGAAGCATGGCACCATGAATATTGATATTGTCAGCTTTAACCGTCTGGCTTACCGTGTATTTGAGGAATTGAATATCCGGTGCGACCAGGTGCTGGAGGACTTTGGAAAAAGCATGCTGCTGCAGCGGATTTTGATTGAAAACCGAAAGGAATTGCCGGTATTTGGGGCCTGTCTGAACAAAGCCGGATTTATCGATGAATTGAAATCTCTGTTTACAGAATTGTTTCAGTATCGGATTGGAAGAGAGACCATGAAGGAGGTATATGAAAGGCTGCCCGGACAGGAAATGCTGAAGCGTAAGCTTCATGATTTGCTGTTTGTGTATGATACCTTCCAACAGGAAATACAGGGCCGGTATATTATTGCAGAGCATGTATTGGAAATGCTGGCAAAGCATGTTCCGGCTTCTAAGCTGCTACAGGGGAGTATTCTGTATCTGGATGGCTATACTGGTTTTACACCGGTTCAGTATGAATTACTGGAAGAACTGGCACAGGTCAGTGAGGCATTGCATATTACCGTTACGATTGATAAGGCGAGTGCAGAACAGGAGACTTGCGCAGAGCATGCATTGTTTTATCTGAGCAAGGATACCATATGCCGGATTCGACAGCTTGGGGACCGGCTTGGAATTTATGTGGAAGAGACTTTTTTGGAGGGAAGGTGTCCACGGTTTACCGGAGCAGAAGGCCTAAGGCATTTGGAGGAGAATTTGTTTCGTTATCCTTATGCAGTATGGAAGGAGCCGGTCCAGGATATCCACATACAGGTTATGGGGAATCCCAGAGAGGAGCTGCGGAAGGTGGCAAGGCAGATTCATGCTATGGTGCGGAACGGACAGTATCGTTATCAGGATATCGCGGTGATTCATGGGAAGCTGGAAGAGCTGGAGCCTCTGGCAGAGGAATTGCTGCCGCGGTTTGGAATCCCCTATTTTATGGATACCAACCGGAGCATCTATATGAATCCATGTCTGGAGTGTATTCGGGCAGTGCTGGATATTGTGGAAAAGGATTATTCCTATGAAAGCGTATTTCGATTTTTAAAAACCGGAGTAACCGGAATCGAACCGGATTTGTTGGAGCAATTAGAAAATTATGTGATTCGCCGGGGAATCCAGGGATATTCCTGGTGGCAGACCGTGTTTCAGACCGATGCAGAGGAAGCCGCTATGCTTCCTGTTCTGCGTTGTGGTGCAGCCGTTCTGGCACGGCTGGCGCCGGTAACCCAGGCGCTCCGTCAGGCAGAAACGGTATCGGATTATATACGGATTTTACAGGACTTATTAGAAACGCTGAATATGCGGGAGCAGTTAGAGACTGCTGCTGATACCTTTGAAGCCGACGGCAATTTGATACAGGCAAAGGCATATCGGCAGATTTATGGGAAGATATCCGAAATCTGGGAAAAGATGGATGCGATTCTGGGAAAGGAGGGGATGAAGCCGGAGGAGTTCCGGTCCGTGTTGGAAATTGGTCTGGATGATATTGCCCTGGGTGTCATTCCGCCCAGTCTGGACCAGGTGACCATTGGCGACATTGAACGTACCCGGCTGAATCATGTGAAGGTACTGTTTGTACTTGGTATCAATGATGGAATTATTCCCAGAGTGACCAAAGGCGGAGGAATTCTTTCCGAAGCAGACCGGAGCCTTCTCAGTCAGGATTTGGAGCTGGCGCCGGATGCCAGAAGCCGGGTCTTTCGGGAGCAGTTTTATTTATATCAGAATGTAACAAAGCCCTCCAAAGCGCTTTACCTGACGTATCATGTCCAGGACGGCGATGGAAATGAAGTGCTTCCGGCATATTTAATCGGACGGATTCAGAAGCTGTTTCCGGCATTAAAGCAGGAGCTGCTTGTGAAAGAGGAATTCCACTGGAGCTGTCTGGAAACATGGGAAGACAGTACGGATATGATTTCGGCTGTATTTCAGCAGGAAGAGCATATGACAGAGCTGGAAGCGGATTTATGGAAAGGTCTGTATGCGTATTATCAGGCAAATGAGCCACAGATACTGCTTCGAATACGGCAGGGAATGCGGTATAATAATGTGGAGCATTATATCCATCCGAAAACGGCGGCCCGATTATATGGAACCATACTAAATACCAGTGTATCCCGGCTGGAAACCTATAGCCGTTGTCCCTATCAGTTTTATCTGGAATACGGCTTAGGACTGAAAAAGAGGGAGAAAAATGAAGTGACTCTGGGAGACATGGGAAGCCTTCTGCATCATGTGGTGGAGCAGATTTTTAAGCGGGTAGAGAACCGGGAAGCAGAAGCGATTTTGTTATCCGAGACAGGAGAAACCATATGGGACACGATTACGGATGATGAGCTGGTGAGGATGGTAGAGGAAGAGATTCAGGAAGCAGTCGGGCAGGAGGAGAATAGTGTTTATCTGTATTCTCATGCCAACCGGCAGCTGTTAAACCGGATTCAGCAGACGGCGGCCTATGCAGCAGTAGACTTAAGGCAGCAGCTTCTGCGGGGAACTATGATTCCTTACCGGTTTGAAATGACCTTTAACCGGAACGCATCGGATTCGGACTGCCAGCATTTAGAGGCGGCGGAGTTATCCCTGGGGCAGGAAGCTCTTATGCGGATGAGTGGCATCATCGACCGGATTGATATCTGCCAGGATGAGGAACATGTATATGTAAAGGTACTGGATTATAAAAGCAGCAGCAAGGATATTGACGCTGATTATGTCAACGCAGGCCTGCAGCTCCAGCTGCTGGTATATACCAATGTGGTCTTAGAGGTGCTGCAAAAGAAGTTTCCGGAGAAGGAGATTATACCGGCAGGCTCCCTGTATTATGGATTTCATATTCCAATGGTGGAAAAAACCAGTAAAAAGATAACGGAGGCATTAAGCCGAAAAATCAGCAAGGAAACCGCTCTGACCGGAATCATAAATAAAGAGGAGCCGTGTATTTCCCTGCTAGGAGATGAAGGGATTTTACCGATAAGGCTCAAAGAGATGGATGGCGTATCTACCGTAATGGATAGTGAACATGTGTTAAGCTTAGAGCAATATCAGACCCTTCTGGCTCAGGCAAGGGATACAGCGGCTTTGATTGGCTCGGCTATGCTGGAGGGACAGATTCCCATCCGGCCAGTCAGGACTGGAAGAAGCCTGCCTTGTGATTACTGTGACTATCAGGATATATGTAAGCTGGACTGTGGAGATGGAGGGAATCAGATTTGTACAGTAAAGCAGTTAAGGGAATTACGGAAAGGAGAAAACAGTCATGGAATGGACAGCAGCTCAAAGAGCAGTCATTGAGAATCGAAACGGAACATTACTGGTTTCTGCCGCTGCCGGGTCTGGGAAAACTGCGGTTCTGGTACAGAGAATCCTGGAATGGGTCCTGGAGGAAGGAAAGGATATTGATGAATTTCTGGTCGTGACCTTTACAAGGGCAGCAGCAGCACAAATGCGGAATAAAATACGAAAGGCGCTGGAGGACCTGCAGGAGCGGCATCCGGAGAATCAGCATGTGGTGAAGCAGCTGTCTCTAATCCACCGGGCCAATATTACTACCATAGACAGCTTTTGTAAGGAACTGGTCAGTGAACATTTTCAGGAATTGGAAATCGACCCCGCCATGCGTATTATGGATGAAACCGAAGGAACACTGATGCAGGAGGATGTGCTGGAGCAGGTGTTGGAGCAGGCATATGAGAAGCAGGAGGAAGAAATGCTGGAGCTTCATCAGTATATGAATGCCATACGTTCCGATGCAAATATTCGAACACTTCTTCGGAGAATCCAGCGTCAGGCAGACAGCTTTCCTTATCCCCTTCAGTGGCTGGCGGAAGCACGAAAAGAGACTATGGTGTGGGAGGAGAAGGAGTTGGAACAGCAGCCATGGATGCAGATGCTGGTTGCAGATATTCAGTCCATGATGGCAGAGGTACAGCATATACCCAGACAGATTTTGGCAGAGTATGTGTGTTTGGAGGCTGCCTGGCGTCCCAAGGCATATGAGAAATATTGTGCTTATTTTCAGGAAGAATGCCAGATGCTGGATATCATAGAACAGGCAGAGGCTTATTCAGAGCTGCAGGAGGCCTTTGATACTGCCAGGCGTACCTATAAGCGGTTTGTCTGGAAGAATTCCGGCGTGCCGGAATCTCATTATTTAACGGAACAGTGGGAAACCTATAGTAAGGTGAAGAAGGATGCTGCCGGTTATGTTCGTCAGACCTTGTCCGAGATTGGACAGCAGCAAAAGGATGTCAGCCGGGTTCTGCTTACAGTGTTAGACCTGACAGAAGCCTTTATGAAAGAATATCAGAAGGAAAAGCAGGCAAAAAACTGTATGGATTTTAGTGATGTGGAGCATTATGCCCTTGCTGTGCTGGCAAAGGGAATGGAGGATGGAAGTCCGGTTCCTACGGAAACGGCGGAGCAATTACGGGAAGCCTATGTAGAGATTTTGATTGATGAGTATCAGGATTCCAATGATTTACAGGAGGCTATTTTGACCAGCATTGCCAGAAGAGAAGGGACGGAGTACAGCAATCTGTTCATGGTAGGAGATATGAAACAGAGCATTTATAAGTTTCGTATGGCAAGACCCAGATTGTTCCAGGAAAAATACGACGCCTTTTCCGCAGACTGGGAGAAGGATACCATAACAAAGAAAATAGAATTAAAGCAGAACTTTCGAAGCCGGTCTGCTGTGCTGGAAGCCGTGAATGCGTTCTTTTATCAGATTATGACAAAGGCATTGGGGGGGATTGCATATACCAGCCAGACGGCATTAGTGCCGGGACGGGAATTTCAGGAAAATGAAAAATCTGCAGATTATCGGACAGAAGTGCTATTCCTGGATGCTGTTTCGGAAACGCTCCGACAGGAGGCCTTACAGGAAAGCAGTCCAGAGGAAAATATTGGGTCAATCTCTTCGAACCGTATATCCGAAGAGAAAAAGGATGAGGCACAGGAATCGGAGCAGGCAGAGCTGGATGCCATTGAATTAGAAGCACGTCTGGCTGCAGAACGGATTCATGAATTATGTGATTCTGCAGACCCATTACCAGTCTGGGATGAGGAGCTGCAGGCATACCGTCCGTGTATGTACCGGGATATTGTAATCCTCCTGCGTACGATTAAGGGATGGTCTGAGGTATTCAGCCGGGTATTGACGGATGCAGAGATTCCGGTGTATGCGGAAAGTGGAAAGGGATATTTTGATTCGGTAGAGGTCCGAAATCTGTTATGTATGCTGGCGGTGATTGATAATGCCAGAGATGATATTGCTTTGGCAGGCGTATTGCTCAGCCCACTGGTATCCGTTACAGATGAAGAGATGGCCTATATGCGGAGCTGCTGCAGGCGGGGAGATTTGTGGGAGGTTCTGCATACCTGTATGGGTATGAAGGATTTGGATGCCCCGCTGAGGGAAAAGCTGGAGACATTCTTCACCAGACTTCGGATATGGAAGGAACAGAAAACCTATAGTACGATTCGGGAATTAATCTGGAATATATTAAACACAACGGGATATTATATCTATGTTGGCGCTATGCCCAATGGAGTCCGGAGACAGGGGAACCTGTTAAAGCTCATTGAAAAGGCAAGTGCATATGAAAGTACCAGTTATCGAGGATTGTTTGATTTCTTACGTTATATCGAACGCATGAAAATAACGGAACAGGACTTTGGTGAGGCAGTCGTATTGGGGGGCAATGATAATCTGGTACGGGTCATGACCGTACATAAAAGTAAGGGACTGGAATTTCCGGTGGTGTTTTTATGCGGCTGTGGAAAGCGGTTTAACCAGCGGGATGCAGAGGAAACGGTATTAGTAGATGCCGATTGCTATCTGGCGGTAAATGACAAGCATCTGGAAGCCCATTATTATGAAAAAACAGAGAAACGAAACTGGATGGCAAGACATATGAAAGAGGAAAATCTGGCAGAAGAGCTTCGGATTCTCTATGTTGCCATGACGAGGGCCCAGGAAAAGCTGATTTTAACAGGTTCCGTTAATCCGGGAATGGCAAAGAAGGAGGAAGCCTATCAGCGGCTGTATGACCGGTATCAGGGAGAACAATCAGAGGAAGAGGAACGGGATACATCTGAGACGGATACACTGCAGGGGCTGGGAAAATATCAGATTGCCAAGGCGGATTCTTATTTATCCTGGATGGTACAATGTATGGCTGGCATACAGAAGCAAAACCTTACACCGGATTATCTGACTTACCGGATTGTAACGCCGGAGGAGCTGGATGCTCCGGTCATAAAAGAGCTGATAAAGCTACGGGACTTCGAAGCCTTATGGGAGGAACGGACCGCTTTTCCCGGAAGGAAGGAAACGGCAGAGGAAATCAGCCAGCGGTTTCAATGGAGATACTCCCATCCTATGGCAGCGACACGGAAAGGAAAGCTGTCCGTATCGGAAATCAAAAAAATGAGCCAACGAATCGATGAACCGGAGGATTTGGAAATCATAACGGAATGGGAAGAATCCGGCTCCCAGGAGCAGTCAGATAGCAGGGCATCCCATGCCGCTGGCAGGGAAATGACCGGTGCTTCTTATGGTACCTTGATTCATCTGGTCATGGAAAAGCTGTCCTTCCTTCACAAGGAGAGCTACGAGCTGGTACAGCAGGGCATACAGGAGCTAAAGGACAATCAGATTCTGACGGAGGAAGAGTTTTTAATGATACCGGTAAACAAGATTTATCATATGATGAATTCCGAGCTTGGCATCCGGATGCGCTGGGCGGAGCAGGAAGGCAGGCTTTACCGGGAGCAGCAGTTTGTTATCGGCATCCCGATGAACCGGATTTATCCGGATTCAGAGGAAGAGGATTTGGAGCTGGTTCAGGGAATCATTGATGCGTATTTTGAAGAAGAGGGAGAGCTGGTGTTAATGGATTATAAAACCGACCGGGTGTCGGAAGAAGGGGGCGGGGAAGAATTAATACAGAAATATCATGCACAGCTTGCATATTATAAGCAGACCCTGGAGCAGTTGACTGGAAAGCCTGTAAAGGAGACCTATATTTATTCCTTTTCACTGGAAGAAGTAATTCCGGTCAGGGTCTGAACGCCGACAGTCTATTGACAGCAGGAAGATACAGGATATATACTTGTTTTTGTGTTGTTATGAGATATTTGAAATCAGATTTTATTCCCGCGGGCAATGAGGAAAATAGCCATGCCTGCATGGATATTTGATTCGTGTATAAAATGTAGTCAGATAAGGAGTATGGAAGCATGAGCAGACAACAGGAAGAAATGGGAGATATTTCCCTTTTAGGAAATCAGGGTGTAACCTATCCGACGGATTATGCACCGGAGCTATTGGAAACCTTTCTCAATAAACACCCGGAGCATGATTATTTTGTAAAGTTCAACTGTCCGGAGTTTACCAGTCTTTGTCCGATTACCGGACAGCCGGATTTTGCTGCGATTACAATTTCCTATGTGCCGGAACAGAAGATGGTGGAAAGCAAGTCATTAAAGCTATACCTGTTCAGTTTTCGAAATCATGGCGATTTTCATGAGGATTGTGTAAACATTATCATGAAGGACTTGATTCGGCTGATGGAACCGAAGTATATCGAGGTCTGGGGAAAGTTTACGCCAAGGGGCGGTATTTCCATTGATCCGTATTGCAACTATGGAAAGCCGGGAACCCGTTGGGAGGCTGTGGCACAAAACCGCCTGGAGCAGCATGATTTATACCCGGAAAAGGTAGACAATCGGTAAGGATGACAAGAAAGTGTGAGGCTGGAAAAGCCTGACGGCAGAATCGGAGATAGTCGAATGAATTACGAAGAGGCAGTTGCTTATCTGTTGGATATCCCCAGATTTGCAAGTAAGAGTACCCATGAGAATCTTAGGGGATTTTTAAGGCTTTTAGGAAATCCCCAGAATCGCATACCAGCCATACATATTGCCGGCACAAATGGAAAAGGCTCCACTTGTGCCTTCTTGTCGTCCATCCTGCAGGAAGCGGGATATCAGGTGGGAGTATTTACTTCGCCGCATCTGGTGTGGATAAACGAACGCTTCCAGATAAATGGAATCATGATTTCTAATGAAGGGTTTCGGATTCTGTTTGAAAAGGTAAAGAATGCAGTGGACGCAGGGCTTTCAGCCGGACTGGTACATCCGAATTTTTTTGAATTTTTATTTTTGATGGCAGCTTGCTGGTATGAAGAGCAAAAGCCGGATTATGTGATTTATGAAACCGGTCTTGGAGGAAGGCTGGATGCCACCAACGTGCTGAAGCCCTGTCTGACGATTCTGACTTCCATCGGGATGGACCATATGCAGTATCTGGGGAATACGCTGGAGGAGATTGCAGGGGAAAAGGCAGGGATTTTAAAAGCAGGTACGCCTTGCATTTATTTATCGCAAAAGGATGTGACGGAAGCAGTCATCCGGCATAGGGGAGAAGAATTGGGAAGCGGTATGATTCCCGTCGAAAAAGATAAGATTACAATAGACGAAATCCGGGAACAGACAATTGATTTTTCTTATGTAAATCGGTATGATAGTAACGACAGCTCCAGGAAGCAGTCCGTTACATATCGAATCAGCAAGACGGCTCTGTATCAGGTGGAAAATGCTGCAATTGCCATGGAAGCAGGCTATTATCTGTTATCCATCCCCGGCACCCGATGGGCGGATAGGGAAGCCCTGGACCGGCAGCAGGTAGTTCGCAGGGGAATCGCGCAGATGAAATGGCGGGGACGGATGGAAGAGCTGGAACCGGGCATTTATGTAGATGGAGCCCATAATGCGCCGGCCATTCGTGCCTTCTGTGATACCATTACCAGAATATACCTGGATAAGAAAATCATTTTACTATTTGCAGTAGCCAGTGATAAGCGGTATAATGAGATGATACAGATATTGTGTGAAGCGGTTTCCTATGAGAAGGTTATCATTACTGCGATTGATGGCGTAAGGACAACGCCAGTGGAACCGGTACGGGAATTGTTTCGGCAATATACGGCTTGTCCGATTGTGACCGCATCGGAGATTTCTCAGGCATGGGAGCTGGTACACACATGTTTGAGACCGGACAATCGGGTGTTTTGTGTCGGTTCCCTGTATCTGGTGGGAGCCTTGGAGGCGAAGAAGGAGGAAGAACCGTGATTAATTTTGATGAAGAAATTAAGAAGTTTCAGCCGGCAGCGGAGATGAGCCAGCTGGAAGATAATATATATAGAAATGATTTTAATGATGTTGCAGATGTGTTGATTGAAGTGATGCAGCAGGCACAGCAGCCGCCACAGTATAATGAATAGATGGGTGTGAAGGAATATGAATTGTTTACATTGTGGAGCACCGGTACTCATCAATGATGTGTGCAGCGAGTGTGGATTAAAGCAGGAATATTTAGTAAAGGCATGGAATACCTCCCTGTATTATTATAATGTAGGGCTGGAGGATGCCAAGATTCGGAATCTGACCGGAGCAGAGGAGGCTTTAAAGCTGGCTTTACGTTATTATAAAGCGAACATTGATGCAAGGAATCTTCTGGGGCTGGTTTATTATGAAACCGGACAGGTTGTAGAGGCCCTGGAGGAATGGGTCATCAGCTCCAATTATCAATCAGAGGAGAATCCGGCAATCCGGTATCTGAAGCTGGTACAGGGAAATCAGAATAAACTGAGCAGCTTTGACCAGGCAGCAAAGAAATACAATCTTACCTTGCATTATGTACGGCAAAAGGATCATGACCTGGCATTGATTCAGTTGAAGCGGGTATTAAGCGCCAATCCCCATTTTGTGAAAGCCTATCTGATTCTGGCATTGATTTATATTCAGGATGGTAATCTGGATAAGGCCAGAAAAGCGTTGCAGCGTGTTCTGCGGATTGACAGGTATAATCCGATGGCGCAGCATTACATGGCGGAAATGGAAAAACATGAAAAGCACTATTCTACCGGGGATTCCCAGGATACGGATTATGGAGAAGAAAGCTTTCTTTTGGAAGATGCAGAGGAGCCGGAGGAAGAAGAGGAAGAGCTGGACGGAGAAGAAACTGCAAGACGGAAAATACGGGAGATTATCGAACGGGGAGCAGCAGCGGATGATATTAATCCAGATCAGAATCTGGAGGTCGGAAGCTACCAGGAAATCAAATATGGAAAGCATAATGTACTGTATCTGACTGCCGGGCTGGTAATCGGTATTGTCGCAATGTTTTTCCTGGTAATGCCGGCACGTATAAAAAGTATCAGCAGTGAGAATCTAAGCTTAAAGGCATCCTATAGTGCGGAGCTGGCCGGAAAGAATGTTACCATTGCCAATCTACAGGATAATAATGAAAAGCTTCAGACGAATATAGATGCACTGACCCGGCAGATGGAGGAATTGGCAGTAGAGAGTAGCGCAGGCAATGTGAATGATACGATTATGACAGGCGTTCAGGCATATATGAGCGGAAATAAGCAGGAGGCGATTACCGCCCTGGGAAATATTGACCTGAATAGCAGTGAATTATCAGAAGCCACCCGGAACTGCATACAGGCAATCGTGAATGACAGTACGGAAGAGTTGAATAGCTGCAGAAGTGCAGGGATGACTGCATATGGAGCAGAGAACTATGATGAGGCCATAAAGCAGCTTCAGGTATTCTGTAATCTAAAGCCGGAGGATGCAGAGGCAAGATATAATCTGGCAAAGTCCTATGAAGGTACGGGAAATGTAGAAGCAGCACATAACTTGTATCAGGATATTAACAGCCGGTTTCCGGATTCACCATATGTAACAACATCATACCAGTAGATGGATACATACCAGAATAAGAGCTGGTAAATAAATACAGAAAACCATACACAAAAGAGAAACTCGTAAGGGTTTCTCTTTTTGTGTATAGCAACGAGCCAAGTGGACATGCTTGCATGGACAATTGGCGACTGCAACATCAGCGGACAGAGAAGCTGTCCGCCTGTGTATAGCAACGAGCCAAGTGGACATGCCAGCATGGACCATTGGCGGCTGCGGGCTGAGTGAGACAGGAGGTTTGTATGGAATATGATTTGAAATTGGAACAGGACTGGTTATGGATTGGTCTACCGGTGGAAATCGACCATTTTCAGGCAGAACAGATTCGACAGGCAGTAAAAGAAAAAATGCAGGAGGGATATATAAAATATGTGGTTTTTGATTTTGGAAAAACCAGTCTGATGGACAGCTCTGGTATCGGACTGATTGCCGGACGATATCGGGAGCTGGCAATCCGGGGCGGACAGGTTTATGTCAGCAACGTGAATGAACGAATGAAAAAGGTACTGACTCTTTCCGGGCTGTATCGGATTGTAACACCTTGGGAACAGGCTATGGTTCCGGAGCAGAAATAACAGACAATAGAAATAAAAGAAGGCAGAAGTGCGGATAATAAGGAGGATATGATGAGTAACACCAGTGAAATGTTAGTTGAATTTGATGCAGTCGGAGAAAATGAAGGCTTTGCCAGAGTGGTAATCGCGGCCTTTGTTACACGTTTAAATCCGACCCTTGAGGAGCTGGGGGATATTAAGGTGGCTGTATCGGAGGCGGTAACCAATGCAATTATTCATGGATACGAGGGGACAACAGGGAAAATCCGGATTATGGCCCGCCTAGAAGGAACGGTATTGACGATAAAGGTCACAGACTTTGGAAAGGGAATTGCAGATATCGACAAGGCAATGGAGCCGTTATTTACCACAAAGCCGGAGGAGGAACGCTCCGGTATGGGCTTTTCGTTTATGGAAGCATTCACGGATAAGCTGCAGGTGGAATCCGGGCTGGGGGAAGGAACAACGGTCACAATGGTAAAGGCGATGGGAGTGCAGGATGGACAGGACAATTGAGTTAATCAAGCGTGCCAAGGAGGGAGACCAGGACGCCCGAAATCAGGTGGCATCTGAAAATCTGGGTCTGGTATGGAGTGTGGTACGCCGCTTTACAGGGCGGGGACATGATTTAGAGGATTTATATCAGATAGGCTGCATCGGACTTTTAAAATGCATCGATAAGTTTGAATTATCCTATGATGTGAAGTTTTCCACCTATGCCGTCCCGATGATTATGGGGGAAATCAAGCGGTTTCTTCGGGATGATGGTATGGTAAAGGTCAGCCGTTCTTTAAAAGAAACAGCATATAAGGTATATGTGACCCGGGAACGGATGGTAAACGAAAAGGGAATGGAGCCTACCCTGGAGGAGCTTGCCAGTTGTCTGGATATTGATAAGGAGGATATTGTTGTAGCCTTAGAAGCAAGCTCGGAGGTGGAGTCCATATATAAAACCATCTACCAAAATGATGGAAATTCTATTTATCTGATTGATAAATTAGTCAGTGCAGAGGATGAAAGCCAGAAGGCTGTGAACCAACTGGCACTGGAGGAATTGATGTCCGGGCTGGATGAAAAGGAACGGAATATTATTACCATGCGGTATTTTGAGGACAAGACACAGACGGAAATCGCAAGAGTAATGAATATTTCCCAGGTTCAGGTATCCCGTATTGAAAAAAAGGTGCTTTTGAAAATGCGGGAACAGATGTATCATGGAAAAAGTTGCTAATGAAAGTTCTTCATAGAATTCTTTCTGCTGGAAATACTACCAGAGAAAGCAGCTTCTAAGGTTGTATCGTATGTATGGAAGCAAAGAGAAGAAGGAGTGAAGGTTATGGAAGGAAAACGCTATCGGTGGCTGTGGTGGATTTTAGCGGCAGCCGTATTGGCAGGAATCATCTGGTATGCAGTTGTTCAAAATCAGGCGGAAGAGCATATAGATGGTACTCTGGTATGGAATCCGGCAGATACTTTTTTAATGGGCAATCGTAATTATTGTCATTTAACAACAATCACCAGACCTCCATTTTACAGTGAGGGGGACCTGCATCCATGTCAGAAACCATTTATCTAAATGTACAGCAAAGCTCTGCCATACAGCGTCCGGTGGTACGGATTGATGATGTGGCAGAGGTGTTCTGTGAAAATAAAAGCGTTAAAAATCAGGTACAGAAGATTGTTATAACGGAATTCAAGTCGGATAAGGAATTCAAGCAGGTATTTTCTACCTGTCTGTTGATTCAGATGATTACGGCTGCCGTACCGAACTGCCAGATTGTCAGTATTGGGGAAACGGATTTTATTGTATATTACAAGCCAGTAGGGAAGCAGTCTGTCTGGAAGGACTGGCTGAAGGGAAGTATCGTCTGCCTTCTGGCATTTTTCGGCGCCGCCTTTTCCATTATGACATTTAATACGGATGTGACAACGCCGGAATTGTTTGACCAGTTGTATGAATTATTTACCGGAACTCCGGCAGAGGGACCGGGCATTCTGCAAATCACCTATTCCATAGGATTGTTTTTCGGCGTCATTTTGTTTTTTAATCATGGAGCCAGATATAAGCTGACCAACGACCCATCACCCCTGCAGGTACAGATGCGCCAGTATGAGCAGGATGTAAATCAGGCATTTATCCTGGATGCCGAGCGGAATCAGGAGAGTAAGGATGTGGATTAGATATATAGGGATGGCAGTTATCGGACTGGCAGCAGGGGGTGCCATAGCAGGCGCATATGTGGCATTTATTGCTTCTCTTGGAGTCTATACCAGACTGGAGGGGTGGGCGAATTATGGAAAACGGACCTTACGGACGGAAACCTTAATCTTACTTGGAACGACCCTTGGAAATCTGATTACACTGTATGAAATCCCTTTGCATATCGGGCAGGTGGGACTGGCTGTCTGCGGTTTGTTTTTTGGTATTTTTACCGGCTGTCTGGCTGCCGCTCTTGCAGATGTGGTAAAGCTGTTTCCGATTTTGTGCCGCAGAATCGGGCTGCGGAAGGGACTGCCTTATATTATCGCAGCAGTGGGGATTGGAAAAGCAGTAGGAAGCTGGATTCAGTTTTTCTGTTTTCAGACTCCGCAATGACCGGAGCGCAGAGGCTGATATCCGGAAACTGGAAACATAGATAAGGAGGTGAAGAATATATGCAGCAGGAACCCAGCAATCAGGAATATAATGAATATGTAAAACAGGTAACGCCAAAGCATAATTGTGCATTAAATTGTCTGAAGGCGTTTCTGGTAGGCGGTATCATCTGTACCATAGGCGAAGGAATCAGTCAGTTGCTGCAGAATCAGTTCAGCCTGGGAAAGGATGATGCAGGAAGCTATGTATCGATGCTTTTGGTTGCGCTTAGTGTTATTTTTACTGGTTTTAACCTGTATGGTTCCATTGCCAAGTTCGGCGGCGCCGGTGCATTGGTTCCGATTACCGGATTTGCCAATTCTGTGGCAGCGCCATGTATCGAATATCAGAAGGAAGGACAGGTATTTGGCATCGGTGTAAAGGTATTTACCATTGCCGGTCCGGTTATCCTGTATGGAATCTTTACCAGCTTTGTACTGGGCTTGATTTATTGGTCCGGCGGAATGTTCGGCTGGTGGTAGTAATCGGGATGATTTGGAACAGGGACAGACAGGGAAGCAGCTGCAAAAGCATCTGTTTCTCTGTCTGTTTTTTTGCTTTGTCAACTGGTGGTTTACCAAAGAACAACCATGGTTGGTTGCTATTTTCGCGCAAATATAGCAAAGTGATAGAGACAATTTGGAAAAACGAAGTAATCATATGTAAATATCTGCAAAATCTTGCAAAGAGGAAAGCAAATGTTTATGATACTATTACAGGAAAGATAATACTGGAGGAGCAGGATGACATTAGGAGAAAGAATTCTGAAGCTGAGGAAGGCAGAGCATATGTCCCAGGAGGAGCTGGCGGAATGTGTAGAAGTCAGTAAGCAGTCAGTATCAAAATGGGAGCTGGACAAGGCTGTGCCAAATGTGGAAAAGGTGATACGTTTGTGTGATGTATTTGATATCAGTACGGATTATCTGCTACGAGGAGAAGCTGCAGCCGTTCCATCCGATGTGGAACCGGAGAAAACTGCGTTAACGGAAGAGGAAGGCAGGAACCGGAAAGAACGGGGACGGTTGACGGAAAAAGCTTCTCAAAGAAAAATCTGGAAGGGGTTATTATGGCTCAGTATATGTGTCACGATTATTATGGCGGTGTTCACCTGTCAGATTGTAATAGTTGATACCATAGGAAGTAAAGGAGATACCGAGCGTAAACTGGCAGTTGTCGGAGAAATCTATACACAGCTGACCCTGGCAGATGTGACTTCTTATACAGAGGAAGCAGGATTTGTGACCAGGAGATTATGGCTTGATTTAGATGGGGTACACACCGGAGATTATATTTATGGTTATGTAAATCCTAAAAATCCAGGGTATATAAGCTATCCATATCATTCTTCTGCCTGTGTTGGATTAGCAGTAGGACTTGGTATTGCACTGGTTTGTTCCGGCATTTTTGGGTGGCTGGTATGGAAAAGCAGAAAAGAGGGGCAGAAGGAAATGGAAGCGAATACGGAGGACGGAGAGGCAGATGAATAAAATCAGAACATGTATGGCAATCGGAACCAGTATTATTTTTGTCTGGCTTTTAGGTGGGTGTATGAAGCAAACAGAAGTGCCGGAGCCAGGCCTATACGAAGAAAGCACCGGAGATAAAAATCCTTATGAGTATGAAGTCGATTATCAGATTCCGGAAGGGCTGTACGCTTCCGGCAGCGGTGATGATTATATAATTTATTATAATGAAGATGAAACAGAAACCTATACTGCCTGGGTATGGACCTGCTATGATACTATGGAGCAGTACCTGCTGAGCCGGTATTCAGATTGCCGAACGATGTTTCCGGATAACAGCGAGATTTCTTCGGCACCCATAGAAGAAATAATAGGGGATTATACAGTAAACTATATTACAGTGTCTTATACAAGAAAATACGGGGATGCGCTGTATACCTATCAGCGTATCTATGCGGGAGTATATCTGCCAGAAGGAATACTATTCGAGCTGGAAGCAGAAACCATGGAGGATGGTGATTTTGGATTTGAGAAGCTGCGTCCCTTCTTTGAAGAGCTGACCGTAAAAAAACAGTCGGATTTATAATTTATAATTGCATAAAAAAATAAGTTGACTTTGCACAGAGATTACGTTATACTCTAATAGTTGTTTGTAAAAAGAAAGCAGGGTATCCACTCTCACCTTAGCGCAAGGGCGACTCGGGTTCATAAGAAAAAGCAGGGAACATGGGCTTTTTATGTGGTGGATAGCGATGCAATCCACTTTTTTTGTATGTTGAAATATTATTGGAGGTGTACTACTATTAGCGATTTAATGATTAACGAACAAATCAGGGACAAAGAAGTACGTGTAATTGGTGAAGATGGTGAACAGCTTGGGATTATGTCATCGAAGGATGCATTAAAGCTTGCCAGGGAAGCGGAGTTGGATTTAATTAAAATTGCACCGACAGCGAAGCCGCCAGTATGCAAGATTGTGGATTATGGTAAGTACCGTTATGAGCAGGTACGAAAGGAAAAGGAAGCAAAGAAAAAGCAAAAGACCATTGACATCAAGGAAATCCGTTTTTCTCCCAATATTGATACCAATGATTTGAATACGAAAATCAATCAGGCACGGAAGTTTTTGACCAAGGGAGACAAGGTGAAGGTTTCCATTCGGTTCCGGGGAAGAGAATTGGCACATACGGAAATTGGTGTTGATATCCTGAATAACTTTGCAGCAAAGTTAGAAGATGTGGCAGTAGTGGAAAAGCCGGCAAAGGTAGAAGGAAGAAGCATGGTAATGTTTTTAGCTGAAAAACGTTAAATTCAAATAGACGATATATGAAGGAGGAAGTAACATGCCAAAATTAAAGACAAAGAAAGCAGCAGCAAAGCGCTTCAAGAAAACAGGAACTGGTAAGCTTAAGAGAATGAAGGCATATAAGAGCCATATCTTAACAAAAAAGACGACTAAGAGAAAGAGAAATCTTAGAAAAGCAACCATGACGGATGCAACCAATGTTAAGACAATGAAGAAGATTTTACCATATATCTAAGATAGGAGGAAGCGGGAATGGCAAGAGTAAAAGGCGGTATGAACGCTAAGAAAAAGCATAATCGGGTATTAAAGCTGGCAAAGGGCTATCGAGGAGCCAGGTCCAAGCAATATAGAGTAGCGAAGCAGTCTGTCATGAGAGGCTTGACCTCCTCATATGCCGGACGTAAGCAGAGAAAGAGACAATTCAGACAGTTATGGATTGCCCGTATCAATGCAGCAGCAAGAATGAATGGTATCTCCTATAGCAAGCTGATGCATGGCTTAAAGACGGCCGGAGTTGATATCAACCGGAAGATGCTTTCTGAAATGGCAATCAGTGATGCAGATGGTTTTGCAAAATTAGTGGATGTTGCAAAGGCAAATATCTAATATAGAGTTTTATTGAATAAGAATTCCCAGAACGAAAATGTTTTGGGAATTTTTTTGTGTAGCATCTTTTAATAAACCACCTGCTATGCAGGTGTGTCCACAGT
>JAMOZY010000011.1 GCA_023667695.1 Clostridium sp.
CTCTTGAATTTTCAGGGTTGTCTTATTGTTTTGTTGTCATGGTTCGGTTATTGTTGTCTATAATGCGACAACGATACTAATTTATCACAACCAAATCGCCTTGTCAACACAATTTTCATTATTTTTCGAATATTTTTCCCGCTTTTGAAAAAGGGCGAAAAATAATACGGAGAAGGAGGGATTTGAACCCTCGCGCCGCGTAAACGACCTACACCCTTAGCAGGGGCGCCTCTTCAGCCTCTTGAGTACTTCTCCATGTCTGAATTACAATAACGATATTCACTTGTGACGCCTAATTAGAATACCAAAATCACTATGATTTGTCAACCATTTTTTGATTCTTCCGATATTTTACATTACAGTCACTTCTTCCCGCAAAATGGAATACATGCAATAAGAAAAAACCTTTCCATTCTTATAAACTCCATTCCGCATGATTCCCTCACACAGAAAGCCCGATTTTTCCAAAACTTTTCTGGAACCGATATTATACTCAAAGGGTTCCGCAAATATACGGACAATATCAAATGCAGCAAATGCCTCTTTGCAAATTATCTGCACGGACCGGGACATGATTCCCTGACCCCAGTATTCCTCTGAAAGCCAATATCCCAGCTCTGCTGTTTTCTCGTATACATCCTCTTTCACAAATATTCCGATACTGCCAATTACCATTCCATCTGCCACAATAGCGCGGGTAAGCTGATTCTTCCCTTCTTTTAAAATACAGTCATTTACATACCATTCTGCATCCTTTTGTAAATATGGATACGGAAATGTATTTCTCAAGTTCGCTGCAATTTTCGGATTGTCCGCAGCGGCTACAATTTCTGCTGCATCTTCCTTTTCCCATTTTCTTAAAATAAAATCCTTCATCGTTTTCTCCTTACTAAAAACAACACGAATGTCACATCTCAATTATGTTACATCCGTGTTGTTTTGTAAAGAAAATGGTATATTTAACTTATTCTATCCACCGTTCAGACTGGTTTCTTCTGCAATTTATCTGCAAAATAATCATATGCTTTTTGCATTTTAGCCCAGGACTACAACACCAGCCATATAGATTTAAGCATATAAAGCAATATTGCGAGGGGTCAATAACCCTGCCACAGCCAACAGGGTTATTGACTTAGTACAGCTATAAAATAACGCTGATGCTACATGAAAATCATATAACACCAGCGTTTTATTTTAAATCCTGTAAAACGAACGATACCGATATTAAAGTCCTTCGTTATACACTACCATTATTTAAGTATAACTGATAAAATTTCTCAGAATCCTCCGGCTTTCCATAGAGATATCCCTGGATAAAGTCCAAATCCATCTCGGAAACCACATTCATTTCCTCATCTTCCTCTACCCCTTCCAGGCAAACCTTAATCCCTGCCTTATGACACAATTCCACAACAACGCGTATAAAGGAAGAGTCAAAGCTGTTTTCTTTAATGTTCCGGACAAAAATCTTGTCAATCTTTACGATATCTGCCGGTGCTTCCTTCAGCAATCCAAGGGAGGAATACCCGGTTCCAAAATCATCCATCGCAATCTTCATGCCCATGGAACGCACAGAATCAAACACTCTCTTTAACAGCTCTTTATCGGATATAAACTTACTTTCCGTAATCTCCACAATAATATTTTGATAACTGATTCCCGCATCTTCAATACAAGAGTGCATAAAGTCAACAAACTGGGCATCAAATAACTGTAGATACGATACATTGATGCTCATGCTGAACTGTGGATAAATGCAGACCCAGCGGCGGCACATCTCCACTGCCTGTTGAAATACCCACTTTCCAACCGGCTGAATCATCTCCGTCTTTTCCAGCAGCGGAATAAATTCCACCGGCGATACCTTGCCGTATTTCTCACACTTCCAACGCAATAACGCCTCTGCACCCTTCAGAACCTTGGAATCGGCATAGACCTGTGGCTGGAAGTTCAATTCGAAGTTTTCAAAATCATTCTCAATAGAATTCCGCAAAAGCTCAATTAACTCTAATTCCCGTTCCTTATACTGAAGGAATTCCGGCTCGAAGTTAATCAGATGATTTTTACCCTGACGCTTTACAACATTGATTCCGACCTTTAATGCCTTTACCATATTTTCATAGGTCATTCCGGTTTCATATTCATGGTAAATACCGGAAAAGGTACAATAGTAACGCTTCCCCTGTAAGTCCTTCTGGGTCTTATAATGGTTGGAAATCCGTTCAAATAATCCTTCTGCTTCTCCTGCCTGGGGACTTGTAATCAAAACACCGAATTCATCTCCGTCCAGACGGTATACGGAAGCATTGCTGTCCAAACGGCTTTGAATGTAAGTTCCGATTGCCCGTAATACACTGTCTCCAAAGGACTGGTCATATAGCTCATTAATATGATGAAAATTATCAATATTCACTAATAAAATACCAAAAGGCATATTATCCTTAATTTTCTGCTTTGTTGTCTCACGAAAAGCATATTTATTCAAAAGACCCGTAATATGGTCCAGTTGATTCTGTCTGCCCAGATTCCGGATAATGCCTGCCAGCATAACCGGAGTTCCTTCCTCGTCAAAGCTGAGATAGGCGCGGCTTTCCATCCAGACCCACTTCAGATTCCGGTTCAGGGCGCGGTACTGTAGACAAAATACCTGGGTTTTATTTTCAAACATGCTTAACAGACCATTTTTATACTTTGCCCGGTCTTCAATATGAATCCGCTCCAGCCATGCGTCAAAATAATTCCTGGCATAGTCCTGTGGCAGACCAAATTCCTCAATAAAATCATCTGGCAGCATTACTTCGTAATTGCGGGTTGGATGATTACAGACAAATACATAACCATCTATACTGTTACACATCGCCTGATAAAAGCTTTCGGTTTCCCAATTTGTCATATTCATTTGCCATAACCCCCTTCCTGCCGGTTACTTATTTTAATATGCTCTCTTTTATAGTCATCGACTGCTGTCTCATACAGATTATTTCCTTCAGAATCTGCAACTACAATAACTGGAAAATCAACAACCTCCAGCCTTCGTATCGCTTCCGTTCCCAGGTCCTCATAAGCGATTACCTCTGCGCTTGTAATACGCTTGGAAAGCAAGGCTCCTGCTCCGCCTACCGCGGCAAAATATACGCTGGTGCATTCCCGAATTGCCTTCAATACCTCCAGTGAACGCTTTCCTTTTCCAATCATTCCGGATAAGCCATGCTCCATTAATAAAGGGGCATATTTATCCATCCGGGAACTGGTGGTGGGTCCGGCAGAACCAATTACCTGACCTTCTCTTGCCGGTGTAGGTCCCAGATAATATATGATATTGTTCCGCAAGTCAAAGGGCGGTTCCTTCCCCTCCAGCATAGACTCATACATTCTTTTATGAGCCGCATCTCTGGCGGTATAAATGGTTCCTGTTATATAGACATAATCTCCAGCCTGAAGAGTTTCTGCTATTTCCTTTGTCATGGGTGTTTTTATATGCTTTTCCATTTCCCACCTCATACCTGTCTAAATACTTTCATTTTTCCATGCAAATGCCGTTCCTATAGCAGACGCTTTACATGGCGGTTTACGTGACAACAAATGTTTACTGCCAGCGGCATGCCGGCAATATGGGTAGGATAGGTTTCAATATTGACTGTTAATGCGGTAGTCCTGCCACCCAGACCTCCCGGTCCGATTCCAAGCTGGTTTATCTCTTCCAGTAATTCCTCTTCCAGTTTACGGATATGAGGCAGCTTAGAGCCTTCCTCTATAGTTCTGGTTAACGCTGTTTTCGCCAAAATAGCACATTTCTCAAAATCTCCTCCCAGCCCTACGCCTACTACCATAGGCGGGCAGGCATTGGGACCTGCATCCTTTACTGCCTGAAGAACCGATTCCTTTACACCTTCTACTCCGTCTGCCGGCTTCAGCATAAACACCCGGCTCATATTCTCGCTTCCAAACCCCTTCGGTACTACAAGAAGCTCTATCTGGTCACCAGGAACAATATCATAATGAATGATTGCCGGTGTATTATCCTTTGTATTTTCCCGTATCAAGGGGTCCTTCACGACGGATTTCCGAAGATACCCTTCCCGATAACCCTGACGAACACCTTCGTGGATGGCATCCGACAGATTCATTCCTTCTATATGAACATCCTGTCCCAGCCTTACAAATACAATCGCCATTCCTGTATCCTGGCAGATTGGAATCTGGTCCTCTGCGGCAATTTCCATATTCTCCTTTAATTGTCCAAGAATCTGCCGGCCCAGTTCACTATCCTCGCTCTGTCCGGATTGTAACACCGCCTGCTTCATATCTGCGGATAAATATAGATTTGCCTCGATACACATTTCCTTTATATTCTCAATAATGGTATCTGTCTGTATGGTTCTCATATATGTAAAAAGCTCCTTTATCAATCACCAAATAATTGCTCTTCATCTGTCGGCTCGTCCTTTTGGATTGTATGATTCTTTTTCCGGCTTATGAGTGCAGATAGCTTAAACAACAGCCATACAATCAGCAATATCGCCAATAATGCACCGATTCCGGCAAGTACATACAGCATGATACCATTCAGTGTATCTGCTCCATCTGTTAAATGCATTAATTCCTTAAAGTCCATACAATCCCCCTTTGCCAATTTTTCTACATTTTTTAGTATATCATGTCAATTCTGCTTCTACAATTGATTTTATTCACAATTATCCCCTGCATTTTTCACAATTATGACTATTTTCTCTTTATTTCTGCGAGCAACGGGCCAAGTGGCTGCTTGCAGACATTTGGCGACTGCCGCAAGGGTCAACATACCCCGCCCTTTGGGGCGTTTCAAATTTGATGCCCCGCTGCTTGCGGCGGGGTTGTTGACTCAGAAATAATTGTGTCATTTTAAACACCGGAAAATGGTTTTTCCCACGCCATCCTCGTTATTGCTTTCAATTATGGTTCCTGCGATTTCCCTGATTTCCTTCATCGCATTTACCGGTGCAAAAGAATGGGGGAATTCCGTAAACAGGGAATAATCATTTAACCCATCCCCAAAAACCATGACCTCTTCTTTTTCGATTCCCTGTTCCTGCACATACTCCGTCAATGCAATTCCCTTTTGTGCATGTATGTCATTGATTTCAATATTATTGGGAAATGAAGAGCTGGCAGTCAGATTACCAAGCTGATGTATCCTTTCCTTTGTCTCTTCAATCAGCTTCCGGTCCTGGTGGAAAACAATCAGCTTTAATAATTCAACTCCCTGCTGCTCCAGGGCATTCAGCGAATCTGCATATTGAAGCTCTTGATAGAATATGGAATCCAGCATCAATTCCTCCAGCTCCGCTTCGGAAGCATAGGGATGAAGGCAGCGCATCCGTCCAAGCATCCCCGGCTTTATCTGTTCCTTTGAGTAAATGCTGTAAAATCCGTCTCCGCTCATAATTTCCGGATAAAAGCCCTGAGACTCCAGTAATCGGATTAATTCTGCTCCCTTTTCATAGGAAATGGGAGTTTTCTTTACTACCCTGCCCTCTTTGTCCCGAAACTCTGCTCCGTTTAACAGCATACAGGAGCATCTGATATGATAACGCTCCAGCATTGGCTGGATTGTGATATAATTCCTTCCGGTTGCAATCATGAATTCCACCCCTTTGGACTGGGCATATTCAATGGCAGACCGGTTATATTCTGTTATCTCCTGATTCTGGTTCAGAAAGGTTCCGTCCATATCCGTTACAATTAGTTTCATTCTATCCTGTCCTTCGTTTGGTCTAAAAAGGGGAGCGACCTGTTCCATCGTTCCCCTTCCGCTTCTTATGATTCCGTTGTACTATCTTCTGAATCTTCCGATAGTCCGTCTTCCATAACCTCTTCTACCGCTCCGGTATCCTGTTCTTCCTGCAATTGCGATTCCAGATTACGGATATCCTCCTCCGGGTCGCTATCGCGAACCTTTGCAACACTGGCAACTGTTATATTATGTTCGGTATCCATGTTGATTAGCTTCACACCAGAGGTAACCCGGCTAAGCTGGGAAATATCCTTACATTGCAGCCGAATCACAATACCCTCTGTAGAAATCAACATGATTTCATTATTCTCATTTACTGCCTTTACACCAACAACATTACCGGTCTTTTCGTTAATCTTATAACATTTTACACCCTTACCGCCACGGTTCTGTGGTGTAAACTCATCCATGGAGGTACGTTTACCCATGCCATTCTCGGAAACAATCAACAGGTCATCTCCCTGGGTATCTAACTGCATACCGATTACCTCATCTCCGGCGCCCAGATTCATACCCTTTACTCCCATGGATGTACGTCCAGTACTTCTGGCATCTGTTTCCTGGAAACGAATACACATACCAAGCTTGCTGACCAGAAGTATTTCCTTCTTATTATTGGTTGATTTTACTTCAATCAATTCATCCTCATCCCGAAGTGTGATAGCAGCCAGACCATTTTTACGAATATTCTGAAAATCCGTAATCGGGGTTTTCTTTACCATACCCTTCTTGGTCGCCATGAATAAATATCTGCCTGGCTTGAATTCCCGGATTGGTATGACTGCCGTAATCTTCTCTTCCGGAAGCATCTGCAAAAGATTCACGATTGCCGTACCTCTTGCCGTCCGTCCGGACTCCGGAATCTCATATGCCTTTAACCGGTAAACCCGTCCCATATTTGTAAAGAACATAATGAAATGATGGGTGGTAGTCATAATCAGTTCTTCGATAAAATCATCCTCTATGGTCTGCATACCCTTGATGCCCTTACCGCCACGATTCTGAGAACGGAAATTATCCACTGTCATACGTTTAATATAACCCAGCTTGGTCATTGCAATAACCGCATTTTCCCGTTTAATCAAATCTTCATCGGTAATTTCATCCTCATCTGGTCCGATTGCAGTTCTGCGGTCATCACCATACTTGGTAGAAATAATTAATAATTCTTCCCGGATGACTCCCAACAGCTTTTTTTCATCTGCTAAGATTGCTTTTAATTCTGCAATCCGCTCAATCAATTCCCGATATTCATTCTCGATTTTATCCCGTTCCAGACCGGTTAACGCCCGCAGACGCATATCGACGATTGCCTGGGATTGTACATCGGATAAACCGAATTCTTCCATTAATTTTTCTTTTGCTTCCGCTACATTTTTGGAACCACGGATAATCTGGATTACACGTTCAATATTATCTAAGGCGATTAACAACCCCTGTAAAATATGAGCGCGTTCTTCTGCTTTATTTAACTCATACTTGGTTCTTCTGATAACCACGTCCTCCTGATGCTTCAGGTAGTAGGTCAGCATTTCCAGCAGATTCAGAATCTTTGGTTCGTTATTTACCAATGCCAGCATGATAACACCAAAGGTATCCTGGAGCTGGGTATGCTTATACAGCTTATTTAAAATGATATTAGCATTTGCGTCCTTTCTCAGTTCGATAACAACCCGCATACCCTCTCTGGAGGATTCATCCCGAAGGTCTGTGATTCCTTCTACCTTCTTATCCTTTACCAGCTCTGCGATTTTCTGAATCAATCGTGCCTTGTTTACCATGTATGGCAGCTCGGTGACTACGATTCTCTGCTTACCATTGGACATCAGCTCGATATTCGAAACGGCACGAACCTTAATCTTTCCACGTCCGGTACGATATGCAGCATCGATTTCACCAGTACCCAGAATCTGGGCCCCCGTTGGAAAATCCGGTCCCTTTACTATAGTCAGGATTTCTTCCAAATCCGTTTCCCGGTCTTCCATGATACGATTATCAATAATCTTAACTACTGCATCTATGGTTTCCCGAAGATTATGAGGCGGTATATTGGTAGCCATACCAACAGCAATACCAGAGGTACCATTTACCAACAGATTCGGATAACGGCTTGGAAGAACGGTAGGTTCCTTTTCCGTTTCGTCAAAGTTCGGTGTAAAATCAACGGTATCTTTATTGATATCTGCCAGCATTTCCATGGAAATCTTGGAAAGCCTTGCCTCGGTATAACGCATTGCCGCAGCGCCGTCACCATCGACCGAACCAAAGTTACCATGTCCATCTACCAGCATATAACGGGTGTTCCATTCCTGTGCCAGCTTTACCAATGCCTCATAAATGGAGCTGTCTCCATGGGGATGATATTTACCCATGGTATCACCGACGATACGGGCGCATTTACGATGGGGCTTGTCCGGTCCGTTATTCAGCTCTATCATAGAGTACAGGATTCTTCTCTGTACCGGCTTCAATCCATCCCGCACATCCGGTAAGGCTCTGGCAGCAATAACACTCATGGCATAATCAATATAATTACGTTCCATGGTTTTTTGCAAATCTATTTCATGTACTTTATCAAAGATTGTACTGTCATCCATGTTATTTCCTCCTAAATATCCAGATTCTTAACGAACTTTGCATTTGCTTCAATGAATTCCCGGCGTGGTTCTACCTTATCACCCATTAAGGTATTAAAGGTCAGGTCAATCTCGGATTCATTTTCTTCATCAATGGCTACCCGAAGCAGGATTCTCTGCTCCGGGTCCATGGTAGTTTCCCAAAGCTGCTCCGGGTCCATTTCCCCAAGTCCCTTATAACGCTGAATCTTATTGTTGGAATCTCTTCCAACCTCTTTTAGTATATTATCAAGCTCATCATCACTGTAGGCATACCATACCTTACGATTTTTCTCCAACTTAAATAATGGCGGCTGTGCCAGATATACATGTCCCTGTCGAATCAGCTCCGGCATAAAGCGATAGAAGAAGGTCAGCAGCAGAGTTGCAATATGCGCGCCGTCTACATCGGCATCGGTCATGATAATAATCTTTCCATACCGAAGCTTGGATATATCAAAATTATCATGAATACCGGTACCAAAGGCTGTAATCATTGCCTTGATTTCTTCATTGACCAGAATCTTATCAATTCTTGCCTTTTCAACATTTAATATTTTACCACGAAGAGGAAGAATTGCCTGAGTCCCTCTGTCTCTTGCCGTCTTTGCAGAGCCGCCGGCGGAATCTCCCTCCACGATATAAATCTCACATTTCTCAGGGTCCTTATCGGAACAGTCTGCCAGTTTACCCGGAAGTGACATATTATCTGCCAGGTTACTCTTTCTCGCAACATCCCTTGCCTTTCTTGCAGCAATTCTCGCCCGCTGTGCCAGTACCGCTTTATTAATAATAATCTTTGCAATAGAAGGATTCTGCTCTAAGAAATAAGTCAACTGCTCTGTTGCAATGCTTTCCACCGCACTTCTTGCTTCGGAATTTCCCAGCTTCTGCTTGGTCTGTCCTTCAAACTGTGGGTCCTCAATCTTAATACTGATGATTGCGGTCAAACCTTCTCTTAAATCATCACCGGATAAATTATCTTCTTTTTCTTTTAATAGCTTATTATTTCTCGCATAATCATTGAATACCTTGGTAATCGCACTTCGGAATCCAGTCAAATGCATACCACCCTCCGGGGTATTGATATTATTAACAAAGCTATAGGTTGACTCATTAAAGGAATCATTATGCTGCAGGGCAACCTCAACCAGGATATTATCCTTGGTTCCCTCACAGTAAATGACCTTATTATATAACGGGTCTTTGTGCCGGTTTATGTATTCTACAAATTCTTTAATACCGCCCTCATAGTGGAAGGTACGTTCCTTTACCGGGTCCTCTCTTTTATCATTCAAATTAATCTTCAATGCCTTTGTCAGAAATGCAGTTTCCCGCAAACGAACCTTTAATGTATCGAAATTATAGACGGTTGTATCAAAAATCTCTGCATCCGGCTTAAAGGTAACCTTGGTTCCCGTGTGGTTAGAGATTCCAACCTCTTTTAATTTGTAAATTACATGTCCACGCTCATACCGCTGCCGGTAAACTTTACCATCCCGGCTGATTTCTACCTCCAGCCATTCGGATAATGCATTCACTACAGAAGCGCCTACGCCATGAAGTCCACCGGATACCTTATATCCTCCACCGCCGAACTTACCACCAGCATGAAGGATGGTAAATACTACTTCTACTGCCGGAATTCCAGCTTTTGCATGCATTCCCACCGGAATACCACGTCCATTATCAACAACTGTTATAGAATTATCCTCATTAATTGTTACATCGATCACGGAACAGAATCCGGCAAGTGCTTCATCTACCGCATTATCTACGATTTCGTAGACCAGGTGATGCAATCCTCGTTCGGATGTACTTCCGATATACATTCCGGGTCTTTTTCGAACTGCTTCCAACCCTTCCAGAATCTGAATCTGTTCAGCTCCATAATCATTTGCCATTTTTTAAACCTCCTACAGTCATGCCATGCTACCCCAGATTTTCTATTTTTCCTTCCGGATAAACATGTCCTTTTACAACCTTATATACTTTATTTATATTCATTCTCTCTTTGATGAAATCATCATATCCTGTGCAGGTAATGATTGTCTGTAATTTATCAATAGAGTGTAATAAATAATCTCTGCGATTTTCATCTAATTCCGACATTACATCATCCAGTAGTAATACCGGAGTATCATGAATTCTCTTTTTTACGATTTCTATTTCCGCCAGCTTCAGGGATAATGCAGCAGTACGCTGTTGTCCCTGGGAACCAAACCGCCGGACTTCCATATCATTGATATAAAATACCATATCATCTCTATGAGGTCCATATTGCGTGGACTGATATTTTAAATCCAATTCCTGCTTTTGCTCTAACAATCCGGCATATTCCTCTTCTTTTACATTCTCTTCATACCGAATCTGCAGCTTCTCTTTTCCGCCGGTCAGATTCGAATGAATTTCTTTTAATATTTCATTTAACTGCTCAATAAATGTCCTTCTGGACTGAATGATTTCTGAGCCGTATTGAACTAATTGCTGATTCCAAACATCCAGGGTATCTGCCAATTGAGATTGAAAAGAAATCTGTTTTAACAAGTTATTTCGCTGATTTAAGACTTTATTATAGTTGGTATAATTATACAAATATAATTTGTCTAGCTGACAAAGCTCTAAATCAAGAAAACGTCTCCGTTCTGCCGGTCCGTTTTTTATGATGCTTAAATCCTCCGGTGAAAAAAATATAACATTTACTACTCCGAACAACTCACCGCTTTTCCGAATGGGAATCCCATCAATCGCAATTCCTTTTGTTTTATTTTTTCGTAAATGCATGTCAATCCGATGAATAACATCCTGCTTCATAATCTGGGTCCGGATATGAGACTCTTCCTGCTCAAATCGGATAACTTCCTTATCCTTGCTTCCTCTATGGGATTTTGTTGCCGCTGATATGTAAATTGCTTCCAGGATATTTGTTTTTCCCTGTGCATTATTTCCATAAAGAATTGTAGTACCGGAATCAAAATTCATATTCAAATATTCATAATTGCGATAGTTTTTTAATTCTAAAGAATGAATATGCATATTTCCATCCCACTACTGCTCGATTTTAATTGTTTGATTCATAAATTCAACAACGTCGCCATCATATAATTTACGGCCTCTTCTGGTATCTGTTTCACCATTTACTTTTACTTCTCCATCTTGAATAACTTCCTTTGCCGTTACTCCGGAATCAACCAGACCTGCCGCTTTCAATGCCTGACCTAGCTTTATAAATTCATCCCTTAACTTAATTACTTCCATTTTTTCTCCTTATACATTCGCAGTACTGATATTAACAGGAAGCACAACATAACGATAGCTTTCCTTTTCATCCTTTATATAACAAGGAGCTTTTTGATTAATGAAATAAATGCTTACTTCTTCATCATCGATAACACGAAGTGCATCCATTAAGAGCTTTGGATTAAATCCGATAATCAAATCCTTTCCTTCTTTTTTAATATCCAGTTCTTCATTCATAGAACCGATGGAAGAATCGATTTTCAGATAAATGTTATTATTATCAATATTGATGATAATCGGCTTCTTATCCGATTCTTTAATCAAAAGGGAAGCCCGGTCAATACAGTCTAAAAACTCTTTTTTATTAATATTGATTTTTGTCTCATAATCATTGGTGAGCATCTGGCTTATTTTATAATATTCACCCTCTAATAAACGGGAAACAACCTTCGTTTCATCAAATTCAAATAAAATATGCTTATCTGTAAAATAGATATCTACAAAGCTGTCTGTTCCTCCATCTAATATTTTACTTACATCATTCAAGGTTTTTCCCGGAACAACAACCTTTATTAATTCATGATTTTCTTTTAATTCTACATTACGAATAGATATTCTGTGTCCATCCAAAGAGACTACCTTCAGGTTATTTCCTTCGATTTCAAATAATTCACCGCTCATGAGCTTGGTACTTTCATTTTCTACTGTTGAAAATATAGTCTGGCGGATAATTTCTTTTACTGTAAATTGTGACAAACTAATTCCTTTGCTGCGTTCCACCTCTGGAAGCAATGAAAAATCATCTCCTGATTTACCGGATATTGTGAATTTAGATTTTTCACAACGAATGACTGCCTGATTATTTTCATTGGTTTCAATTGTAATTTCACTATCTGGCAGTTTACGGATGATTTCAAAAAATAGCTTGGCATCAATTGCTATTTTACCGCTTTGTAATATCGTTCCATCTACATAGGTTTCAATTCCCAATTCCATATCCGTAGCGGTTAATTTAATTCTATCATCTGATTCAATCAGGATACATTCCAGAATTGGAAGAGTTGTTTTATTTGATACTGCTTTCATAACTGTGTTCACAGAAGAAAGTAAAACAGATTTTGAACATGCGATTTTCATAATGTGAAAAACTCCTTTCACCCCGGCTGGGGTAGCTTAATTAAATAATATTTAAATCTATTTCGTCGTATTATCCGTAGGGGCTGTGAATATGTTAATAACCGCTTTGAACCTTTGAAAACAGTGAAAAATAGAAAAGAATAACTCTGTTAATTCCTGTCTTACAAATTGTTAAAAATCAAAAGTTATGAACAATGATATTTTATATCAGCTGGCATAAAATATTATATAAATAGTTATCCACAATCCATTCACCAGAACCTCACAATAAAATGTGAAGAATTCTTAAGAAGGGATAATCTTCTTTTTTATGGTTTCTATTGTATTAAGAAAGCTTTCATTTGTCTGCATTTTTGCTTTTGTCTTTTCAATTGCGTGCATTACTGTTGTATGATCCTTTCCGCCAAAGAAAGAACCAATGGCTTCTAATGATTTTTCAGTCATGATTCGGCACAGGTACATGGAAATCTGCCTTGCCTGGGCGATATCAGCACTTCGCTTGGAAGAAAGGATATCTGCTTTTGAAATTCCAAGATGCTCGCTTACAATGTCTATAATAAGAGAAGGCGTAACCTCACGGCTGATATTTTTTGAAATCAAATCCTTTAGGGTTTCTTCTGCAAATTCAACGGTAATCGGTGTATTATCCAGCTTGGAAAATACGCTGATTTTATTCAAAGCGCCCTCTAATTCACGAATATTGGAAACAATATGTGTTGCAATATATTGTATAACATCATCCGGTATATTGATTTGGTCCTGTTCTGCACGCTTTCGCAGAATTGCCATTCTGGTTTCATAATCCGGAGATTGAATGTCTACAGGAAGTCCCCATTCCAAACGGGATTTAATACGGTCCTCCAGGTTTTCAATTTCTTTTGGCGCTTTATCAGAAGAAATAACAATCTGTTTTCCTGCTTCATGCAGGACATTAAAGGTATGAAAAAATTCCTGTTGTGTAGATTCCTTTCCTATTATAAATTGGATATCATCCAGCAATAATAAATCAATATTGCGGTATTTATTGCGGAATTCCTCTGTTTTATTCTTTTTTAATGCTTCAATCAGCTCATTGGTAAAGGTTTCACTGGTAACGTACAGAACCCTTGCATTTTTATTATGCTGCAATACATAATGACCGACCGAATGCATAAGGTGTGTTTTACCAAGTCCCACTCCTCCATAGAGAAACAGTGGATTGAATGCCTGAGCCGGTGCTTCTGCAACTGCTACACAGGCAGCATGCGCATGACGATTGTTATCACCTACGACAAAGGTATCAAAGGTATATCTTGGATTCAGATTACTTTCTTCCATATTATATTCCATATAATTATCGGAAGGAAGAGAAGGAACTGCTTTTGAAGTTATGTCCTCTGGAGAAGAAATAAAGCAGATATCGTAATCCTCATTCATTACAATCTGGATGGATGCTTTTATAAAAATGTCATACATCTTTGTTTTCAGAAATTCAATGCCTCTTTGCCCTAATGTGTCATCTGCTAACAGGTAAATCGTATGATCCTTCACATCATATACTTTTAAAGGACGAATCCACGTATTAATGGTAATGGGAGCAACACCATGTTCTAACTGAATGGAGTATAAAATTTTTTCCCAGTTCTCTTCTATTTTCTCTTTCATAATGGGAAACGACCTTTCCATATATTTAATAAAGTAAATGGGGCAAAAAGACCCATATATAATATATAACAAATAATTCATTTTCGCAAGAAAAATGATGTTCGGTTGAAGTATTAGGAATCCCAGAAAAACCGAAATTGTTTAACATAATATGTTGATAAAAATTATGTAAAATTATGTAATTCACATTTTTTATGATGGTTTTTCCTACAAAAAATGAAAAATCGAAGGGCAAATTCACAAGTTAAACATGAGTTTTCCACAGGTTATGCACAAATTGTGTATAACATTATGTTAATTGAAAAATAAAATTTACGAAAAAATCCTTCTATATTCAAATTAATTCTTGACTGTTGAATCGGTTTTCCATATAATAAACTAGGTGTTTTTTCAAAAGCCATATAAAAAATCAAATAGTTAAATATAGATTTAACTAAATTCGAAGGAGGTGTGTAGAAATGAAGATGACATTTCAGCCAAAGAAGAAATCTCATGCAAGAGTGCATGGATTCAGAAAAAGAATGAGTACTGCAAATGGCAGAAAAGTAATAGCTGCAAGAAGAGCAAAAGGTAGAAAACGTTTATCAGCATAGGTCGCAGTCATGTGACCTTTTTTCGTGTTAAAGTGAGCCAATTGAAAATACTTTGTATTTTCGATTAAGCAAGAAAGCGGACATTTGACAAGCTTGCTTGTCAAAATGGAAGAATTCTTGCGGAAATGAAAATGCACGCATTTTCATTTGGCGAACGCCGCGGAATCGAACAGCGAAGCTGTGAGATGCAGCAAGCACGAAAATAACAGGTAATGATATGAAAAATTATATTTCATTGAAAAACAGCAAAGAATTTGGACATGTATATCAGTGCGGCAAATCATTTGCCAATAAGTATTTGGTGATGTACATTTTGGAGAAAGAAGATAAAGAGAATCGGCTGGGTATTTCTGTTAGTAAAAAGGTTGGTAACAGTGTGGTCCGGCATCGTGTTACACGATTGATTCGGGAAGCCTATCGTTTGCATCAGACAGAGCTAAAAAGCGGGTATGATATTGTTGTAATTGCCCGTGTCAATGTGAAAAATTGTAACTATTGGGAAGTGGAAAGTGCTTTTTTGCATTTGTCCAGACTTCACTTTATTTATCAAAAAGAAGATGATTGATTATGAAAAAAGTTTGTTTGAAGCTGATTCGTTTTTATCAGATTTATTTGTCACCCTTAAAGGGTCATGGAACTTGTAAATTTTATCCGACCTGTTCCCAGTATGCGATAGAAGCAATTCAAAAATATGGCGTTGGAAAAGGCATCCTGTTAGCAGCCTGGCGAATACTTCGGTGCAACCCGTTCTCCAAGGGTGGATATGATCCGGTTCCATAATGCAGCAAGATTCATAGGATTTTGCGAAGGACAGGGAATGTGCATAGCACATGACACAAGGAGGTTAATATGATTTTTTTAACTGCACAAGGAGGTTTTTTAGGCCCCTTTTGTTGGTTGTTAGGAAAGATTCTGGATTTGATTTATGAAGGCTTATCTGCGGTCGGAATCAATAATCTGGCATTATGCATCATTATATTTACGGTCGTGGTTAAACTGATTCTGCTGCCTTTTACCATCCGGCAGCAAAGAGGTTCTAAAATCAATCAGTTTATACAGCCGGAAATCCAGAAGGTTCAGAAAAAGTATAAAAACAGAACCGATCAGGAATCCATGCTGAAGCAGCAACAGGAAATTCAGGAGGTATACCGGAAATATGGTACAAGTATGACAAACGGCTGCTTGTTATCTTTTATACAGCTGCCGATTATCTACGCATTGTATCGGGTAATCTATAATATACCGGCATATGTGCCTGCAATTAAGGACTTATATACTCCAATTGCACAGCAGGTTCTGAAAATTAAGGATTATGCAGGAACGATTTCAACCTTTGTTACGGATAATAAGATATCTACAGCATCCAGGGCAGTTACAACATTAACAAAACAGTTGGATGCAGGAAACAGTATAACAGATAACCATATCATTGATATTATTTCTCAATTTAGTATGACCCAGTGGGAATCCTTTGGAGAATTATTTTCTGAGAATAAGGATTTGATTCAGGCAATTGCTGTTAATGTTCCAAAGATTAATGACTTGAATCAATTTATTTTAGGAATTAATATTTCCGAGGCTCCCGGCTGGAAATTAAGCTGGGCATTGATTATTCCGATTACCGCTGCATTATTTCAGTTTTTGAGTACCAAAACCATGCAGACGGCACAACCGGATATGGGTGGTGACCAGGCAGCGGCACAGTCGGCAGCAATGATGAAAACCATGACATTTACTATGCCGATTATGTCATTGTTTATCTGTATTTCTTTACCGGCCGGAATTGGTCTGTACTGGTCCATCAGTGCATTAATCAGCTTATTAATCCAATTGGCAATTAATGTTTATTATGATAAGCTTGCCGATATGGATAAGATTCTGGAAAAGCAGATGGAGAAGGCAAAGAAGAAGAAACGAAAGAATAAGAAATCATTTATGGAACGGATGATGGAGGCTGCCGGAGGCGCAGAGGCTGCGAATACATCTTCTAACAGTGTTGCAGGTACCAATTTAAAGAGCTATAACAATACTTCTTCAAACAATAACAGTAATGGTTCCGCCACCTATCGGAAGGGTAGTATTGCTTCGAAGGCCAATATTATGCAGCAGTATAATAATCAAAAGAGCAAGGAGGAATAGAGATGGAATTTATTGAATTTAAAGGAAAAACAGTGGATGATGCCATAACGGAAGCAACCATTCAGTTTGGGATTACCAGTGATGAACTGATTTATGAAATTGTTGATAAAGGAAGTACCGGTATCCTGGGATTTATCAATACAAAGCCTGCAATTATCCGGGCAAAGAAAAAGGATACGCTGGAAGATATCGTACTGGAATTCCTGGAGAATCTATTCCGTGTAATGGGTGTTGAAACGGTAGTAGATATTTCTTATAATGAAGAAGAACATGTCATGGATGTGAATCTGACCGGACCGGAAATGGGTGTATTAATTGGTAAGCGGGGACAGACTCTGGATGCATTGCAGAAGATTAGCCAATCAGTTGTAAATAAGCATAGTGAGGAATTCATCCGGGTGAAGCTGGATACGGAAAATTATCGTGCAAGAAGAAGAGATACCCTGGAAAACCTTGCTAAGAATATTGCATATAAGGTTAAGAGAACAAGAAAATCTGTTGTATTGGAGCCAATGAATCCATATGAAAGACGTATCATTCATTCTGCACTTCAGAATGACAAGTATGTAAGCACCAGAAGCGAAGGGGAAGAACCTTTCAGAAGAGTGGTAGTATGCTATAATCGGTCAAAATAAGCAGGAATATATCTGAGAAAGGGCGTATGCAGAATAAGAAAGCAGTGCTTATTTTGCAAAGCCCTTTTTTACTTTTATTGGAGGATGAAATAGGATGTTTCAAAAAGACACCATTGCCGCAATTGCAACAGGAATGACCAATGCAGGTATTGGAATTATCAGAATCAGCGGAACAGAGGCAATTGATATTGCGGACTCTGTTTTTTGTGCTAGAAATCCGGATAAGACTTTAAAAAATACACCGGGCTATTCCGCATTATTTGGTAATATCTGTGATGGTGACTGCGTGTTGGATGAGGTGATTTGTCTGGTAATGCGAAAACCGAATTCCTATACGACAGAGGATGTGGTAGAAATCCAGTGTCACGGAGGAGCGATTATCCTTCAGAGTATATTGGAGCTTTTGATTCGTTCCGGAGCCAGGGCTGCAGAGCCGGGAGAGTTTACCAAACGTGCCTTTTTAGGCGGGCGGATTGATATTACACAGGCAGAGTCTGTCATGGATATGATTCATGCGAAAAATAAGCTGGCGGCCCAATCCTCTGTGGTTCAGCTCCAGGGAAAGCTTTCTGCAAAAATACGAGAGCTTAGGGAAATGATATTGAATCATATTGCATATATTGAATCTGCTCTGGATGACCCGGAGAATTACAGTCTGGAGGGATATAGTGAAAGCCTAAAGGTTCAGGTTCAGGAAACCATCCGTCAGGTTGGAGAATTATTATCCACGGCAGAGGAAGGAAAGATGATTAAGGAGGGAATTCGTACCGTAATATTGGGAAAACCCAATGCTGGGAAATCTTCTTTATTGAATTGCCTGCTGGGGGAAGAGCGGGCAATCGTAACAGATGTTGCCGGTACGACCAGAGATACCCTGGAGGAAGATGCAGTTATACAGGGAATACCGTTGAAAATCATCGATACCGCCGGAATTCGACAAACGGTGGATATTGTGGAAAAAATGGGTGTGGATAAAGCAAGAAAAAGTGTCGAAAATGCAGACCTTATTCTTTATGTCGTAGACGGAACCAGAGAATTAGATGAGGATGATGCCCAGATTATGGGGCTTTTGGAAAATCAGAGGGTTATCATTACCGTGAATAAGACGGATGTGGAACAAATTGTGGATAAACAGTGGATAACCTCAAAAGTCGATGCACCCATTGTGGAAATCTCTGCAAAAACGGGTGATGGTATGAATCAGTTATATGATTGTTTAAAGACCATGTTTTTTCATGGTAAATTGTCCATGAATGACGAGGTTTATATTACAAATGTCCGACACAAGCAGGCCTTAATGGAAACCAGGAACAGTCTGCAGCAGGTTCTGAACAGTATTGAACAGCAGATGCCGGAGGATTTTTTGTCCATTGATTTGATGGCTGCCTATGAGCAGCTTGGCTATATATTAGGGGAAGCATTAGAGGATGATCTTGCGGATGAGATATTTAGTAAATTCTGCATGGGAAAGTAGAAAGGATGAGAGAATAGATGCCACAAATCGAGGAAACCTATGATGTGGTCGTTGTGGGAGCCGGGCATGCAGGCTGTGAGGCGGCTTTGGCAGCGGCAAGAATGGGAATGGAGACAATTATATTTACCGTTAGCATGGATAGTGTAGCAATGATGCCATGCAATCCCAATGTAGGCGGAAGCTCGAAGGGCCATTTGGTCCGGGAGCTGGATGCATTGGGAGGAGAAATGGGAAAAAATATTGATAAGACCTTTATTCAGTCTAAAATGCTGAATGAGTCGAAGGGGCCTGCCGTTCATTCTCTTCGCGCTCAGGCAGATAAGGCTGAGTATTCCAGGTCCATGCGAATGGTGTTGGAGCGGACCGAGCATTTAACCCTTCGTCAGGCGGAGGTTTCCGAGGTTCTGGCAGAGGAGAAGGCAGTAACAGGTGTAAAGACCTGTTCTGGTGGTATTTATCATGCAAAGACAGTTATTTTATGTACCGGTGTATATCTGAAGGCCCGGTGTATTTTTGGAGAGGTCAGTTATGCTACCGGACCCAATGGACTTCAGGCAGCCAATCATTTAACGGAATCTTTGGTGAAGCTGGGAATTCCGGTGCGGCGGTTTAAGACCGGTACGCCTGCCCGGATTGATAAAAGAAGTATTGATTTCAGTAAGATGACAGAACAAAAGGGTGATGAGCATATTGTTCCCTTTTCTTTTACAAACTCAGAAGAGGATATCAAGCGGGAGCAGGTATCCTGCTGGCTGACCTATACGAATGAAAATACCCATGATATTATTCGAAGGAATATCGACCGTTCTCCGTTATTTTCCGGTGCTATTGAGGGGACCGGTCCCCGTTATTGTCCATCCATTGAGGATAAGGTCATGAAGTTTCCGGAGAAAGACCGGCATCAGGTATTTATTGAACCGGAGGGAGAGTATACCAATGAAATGTATGTAGGCGGCATGTCCAGTTCTTTGCCAGAGGATGTGCAGTATGCCATGTATCGTAGTGTACCGGGCTTAGAGAATGCAAAAATCGTTCGGAATGCATATGCAATTGAGTATGATTGCATTGATGCTACACAATTAAAGCCTTCCCTGGAATTCAAGGAATTTCAGGGGCTTTATGCAGGCGGGCAGTTTAATGGAAGCTCCGGCTATGAGGAAGCGGCGGCACAGGGATTTATGGCAGGCGTGAATGCGGCAAGATTCATTCAGGGAAAGGAGCCTGTGATTCTGGACCGGTCTCAGGCATATATTGGCGTATTGATTGATGATTTGGTGACAAAGGTGACTCAGGAACCCTACCGGATGATGACTTCCCGGGCAGAATACCGGCTGTTGCTGCGTCAGGATAATGCAGACCTGCGATTAACAGATATTGGTTATGAGATTGGATTGATTGATGAAGAACGGTATGCAGTATTCCGGCAGAAACGGGATGCCATTCAGGGGGAGCTTAAGCGGCTGGAGGCTGTAGTAGTAGGCGCAAATAAACAGATACAGGAATTTCTGGAACAGGCGGGAAGTACACCGTTGAAAACGGCAGCTACATTAGCGGAACTGATTCGACGGCCGGAATTAAGCTATGAAAAAATTGCTCCCATTGATAAAGAGAGAAAGCCTCTTCCGGCAGATGTAGTGGAGCAGATTAATATCAACTTAAAATATGAAGGCTATATTAAAAGACAGCAGCAGCAGGTAGAGCATTTTAAGAAGCTGGAAAAGCGACGGATTCCGGATGATATTGATTATGATGATATTGATAATCTGAGAAAGGAAGCAAGACAGAAGCTAAAGGATATCCGTCCTGCTTCTGTAGGACAGGCTTCCCGGATTTCCGGTGTTTCACCGGCAGATATTTCCGTGCTTCTGATTTATCTTTCCAGTCGATAGACCGGATGGGATTGAATGGGAAAGAAAGGAATAGAGGTACTATATGGAACGATTACGGCAGAAAGCAGAGCAATTGAATATCCGATTGGATGATAATCAATTGGAGCAGTTTCGGATGTATTATGAAATGCTGGTAGAGAAGAATAAGGTTATGAATCTGACTGCCATTACGGAATTTGAAGAGGTTCTGGATAAGCATTTTATAGATAGTATATTATTGGGAACTGTCATGGAATTAAAATGGAATTCTTCTGTCATTGATGTAGGGACTGGTGCTGGTTTTCCGGGGATTCCGTTGAAAATTGTCTATCCACATCTGAGGATTACGCTGTTGGATTCTTTGAATAAGCGGGTGAATTTCTTAAATGAGGTAATTCATGGGTTAGAGTTGACGGATATTAACGCAATTCATTCCAGAGCGGAGGATGGAGCAAGAAATCCACTTTATCGGGAAGCCTTTGATTTGTGTGTGTCCCGGGCCGTTGCGAATCTTTCCACCTTAAGCGAATACTGTCTGCCATTTGTAAAGCAATCAGGGTATTTTGTATCCTACAAATCATCTCAGATTCAGGCGGAGCTGGAGCAGGCAGAGCGCGCAGTAAGTGTCCTTGGGGGAAAACTAGAGTCGGTACAGTCGGTAACCTTACCAGAATCCGACATTATTCGACAATTTGTATGCATACGAAAAATAAAAAGCACGCCGAAGGCATATCCAAGAAAAGCAGGAACGGCAGCGAAGCAGCCGATTATATAATTTGTTGCAAACAAAAAAAACCACCGTTAGTGGTTTTTTCGTTTCTCTTTTCTTTTTTCCCGCAATTCTGTTTGCCGGATACGAATTTCTTCAACTTCTGGTTTGGTAATCGGTATAATTTTTTTAATTGCGAATATTTTGCCTGTACTTGAATTTTTAATCTTTATGATTCCTTTTTGGTAACCATGATACCAACAGTGACCAACACTGACAAAGGAATTCTGATTGTATGAAAACCATTTGACCTTCTTGGAAATCTTGCGTCTGCACTTATAGCAGCGGAAGGTGTTAATCTCTTTATCCTCCATAATTTCCATACGCTGATCAAAGCCTCTGGTAATATGCTCGGAGTAAGTGCGATGAAAGGAATGAATCTCACTGTCTTTATCCTTTGGTTCATGATAACAGTCATAACAATACTGATCCTGAAGATTCTTTTTGGACAGATGCTGGAAAACCTGTGCCGTATAGCGCGCATCATTAATTGCAGTATGGAAAGCGTCTTCTGTCGGCAGGCTCATGGCAGTTACGGCTTTTTCCAGCTTACAGGTTCCCAAATCCTTGTAGTATTCCGCAAAAATGGATTGTATATCGTAATACTTAAAAGGTTCTACAAATTTGTTCATGTAATAGTAGTCCATGTTTTTCTGGAGCTGAACCAGGTCGCTGGTTCCCCAGGTGCCAAAAATGTAATCCGAACCACACCATTTCATAAACTCACGGCATACCATATCAAAGGGCCGGCCTGTTTTTAACAGTGTTTCATCATAGTTTAACATTTGCCGGACATGATGATGGAGATGCTTGTAAATCCTGGGTTTTACAATGCTGCTGTATTCATCAACAATTTCAAACGCATTATTTAATTTGATTGCCCCAATCTCAATAATTTCAAAAGGGATTCTTGGATTTTCGAATTCCGGTCCTCGTGGACATTGATTCCATTCCAAGTCAAAGATGATATAATCCATACTGCGTATCCATGGCTATTCGGCTAGGAAGGCATCCGAGTAATTTTCGAATGACTGATTTCGCCTTCTAAGGACTGGTGAATGTTATGTAATGTCTCGTTGGCCTCTGCAACAGCGATTTTGTTATCACCGGATAACTGAACCACCTGTTTTGTGATGCGGTCATTACTATTCACTACCCGTACCATGTTCTCCTGATTCTTTTTCATAATGAGCTTGGTGCAAAGCTTCTGCTGCTCAATTAATTCGTTGTTCAATCGGATATTATCTGTCTGCAATTCCGCAACGGCATTGATTAATTCTTCCAGCTTCTGATTCATAGAAAGCTCTTCGCGTTTTGCAACCGAGTAAATACCTTTCTCCACTTTCGTTAATTCATTTTGCTTGTCTAACGAGCGATTGGTGATTTCATCTATCTTCCGAATGATACTGTCCACTAAAAAGTAGGTATCCGTAACGACAATTAAGCCAAAAGCGATGATTAATTCAATACGGTTTGGCATGGTTGCTACTAAATAAATCATGGTCATTAATGCTGCCATCATTGCAACAGAGCTGATTAATAAATTGGTTTTAATTTTCTGCTTCATAATTCCTCACCTCAGTAAAATTTCAATTATAATAATCTACAAGTTGTTTGATGTATGTATCAACTATAATATAGAATATCACAGTTTGGGGATAAATACAAGGAATAGAAAAGCCGGAGCTGCCTCCGGCCAGATAATGATTCATGTTCCTGGGCGGATTCGAACCGCCGGCCTTCCGCTTAGGAGGCGGACGCTCTATCCTGCTGAGCTACAGAAACAAGCCTTCCTATATTTTATGAAAAAATATTGCAATCGTCAAGGAATACTTGCAATAAATTGCGATTACCTTTCTGGCAATTCTACATGCCGGAGGATTACATTATTCTTGTATGCTCCGACGGTATATTACGGAAGATATACATAGCCCTGGGCCCAGATACTTCCCTTGAACCGCCTGCCTATGACTGGTTCGCCCAGCAAATCAATGGCATTGATTAAAATATCCATGGGTATTTCATTTGCCTCCACTAATAACTGATATAGCGTTTCACCAGTTATGGGATTCTGAAGAATATGAATATCAAGGATGGTTCCTATAATGGAATACTGTTCACTACTAATTCCATAAGGAATAAAACAGGAATCCACAATGGTATATAAATCCTCGTTTCTAGCTCTTTTTGCAAGAGAGGAATAAAGGTCGATATCTTCAAGTGTAAGGCTTTCAATGGCATCGGCATCTCCTTCTCTGGCAGCGGCAATGAGACGATTGCGGTTTTTCTGTCCCTTTTCCTCCTGCCGTAACTGTTCCTCATCTTTATCAATACCCAGGATAATTCTTCCATTGGAAGAAAGGGCGCTGTAGGTAACCTGATTTAACGGACGGTTATATTCATTGGACCATTTCGTTCGCACATAATCTGTTATATTTTGCAGAAAGAAGATAAGAGGAATTCCAATATTTGTATTTTCACTGACACCGGCATAGGCTTCCTTGTCTGTGTGGTGTTCAATGGTGATGCTGTCTTCCCATTTTGTAGTAGTACCATTTATATATGGAAAATAATGCTCAAGGATAAATTGATTATTTTCGTCGTACTCGCCAATCATGCTGATGCCATAGGAATCCCCGTATTCCTTTGTCAACTGTACCAGATTAATTCCTGCACCAATGGTCGTAATGGAACGGCTGGTAGGATGTGCAATAATATCATCCAGCAGTATATTAATTTCTTTCAAATTACGCAGCTTGCTAAAGCCGATTGCTCGTAAGTAGCGGTGCATATGATTACCTCCTAATCTGCCAGAGGGTCTTTCATGTTAATTGCATTTTTCAATGCTTCCTTTTCTTCTTCCGATAAGGCAATGTATGATTCACCATTAATGATTTCTTTAATATAGGTATAACAGCCTTCTCTGCTGTGCATACAGTTAATGATGAATCCACGATTCCGATCGGTTAATAATGCGAGGGCAAAGCTTAAGGTACCGCCCATTTCCTTAAAAGCATCATATTTGACCATTCCGACCTTGCTGAAGGAAGAGCGAAATTGACGCTTCAGATTCTTGATTTCCGTTGCGTGCTGTGTTTCTATTTTCTGCATGATGTCCAATTCACCAAAGCGTTCATATATGACCTGCTCCAGTTCGGCACCGTTTTTTCCTTTCATAAAATTCGTATAACGGGTATTCAGCTTTCGAACCTGTGCGATTAGAACGATAACTACAATCAGTAGTATAAGGACTAACACAGCAAGTCCGATAATTATATATCCGATATCAATTCCAAGATTGCTAAAAATTGAATTCATTTGTGGCCTCCTGCATAGGTTATTTCTGTACTTCTTTTAATTTGTCAACAAGTCCTTCCAGTTCTTCGCTGGAATAATATTCGATTTCAATTTTTCCTTTTTCATTACTTTTTGCTTTGATTGTGACTTTGCTTCCAAGGATTTCCTTTAATCGCTCTTCTGTATCGGTATATAAATATTTATAGTCAATTTCTGCTGCTTCCTTCTTGGGTTTCGGAGAGGCATTTAGCTTTTTGACTAATGCTTCCGTTTGACGTACACTGAGACTTTCGTCAAATACCTTACAAGCAGTTTCGTATTGCAGCTCAGAATCTTCAATGGCAATTAAGGCTCTGGCATGTCCGCTGCTTAATTTATCCTCTATGACCATCTGCTGTACCGGTTCGCAAAGCTTTAGCAGCCGCATGGAATTGGTAATGGCGGTCCGGCTTTTCGAAACCCTATCCGCTACCTCATCCTGCTTTAGTGAAAATTCCTGAATTAATCGTTGATAGGCAAGGGCCTCTTCAATCGGATTCAGGTTTTCCCGCTGAATATTTTCAATCAGTGAGATTTCTACAATTTCCTGTTCCGTATAATCCCGTATGATAACCGGTACTTCTTTTAGACCTGCCATACGGGCAGCCCGCCATCGGCGTTCTCCGGCAATGATTTCATAATAACCATCTTTCGGTGTGACGACAATTGGCTGAATGACACCAAATTCTTTGATGGAATCCGAAAGCTCCTGAAGAGGGTCCTCCTCAAAAAACTTTCGCGGCTGATTTGAATTTGGTTCTAAATCTGTTATTTTTAATGTTTTTTCAACTTCTTTTATTACTTCTTTTACCGATTCTGAAGCATTACCCTTACCAGATTGTTTTTTTGATTTGGATGTATTACTTCCCGGATAATCAGTACCGTTTTCCTGTACCTCTGTTGGAATCAGCGAGGCAAGCCCTCTTCCCAGTCCTCTTTTCTGTGCCATTCCTTTAACCTCCTATATTGGTAATCACTTCATCTGCCAATAAACGATAGCTGTCTGCTCCAGCGGAGCGGGGGTCATATAGATTAATTGGCAGTCCATGACTTGGTGCTTCTGCAAGACGAACATTTCTTGGAATGATGGTCTTATATATATTTTGTTTTAAGGTGTCTTTAACATTTTCCACAACCTGTAAAGAAAGATTGGTTCGCGAGTCATACATGGTAAAGACTACGCCTTCAATTATAAGATGTGTATTCAACTTCTTTTGAATTAATTCAATCGTATATATCAATTGAGATAGACCATCTAATGCAAAAAATTCACATTGAATAGGAACTAATACGGTATCGGCGGCAGTCATAGAGTTGACGGTTAACAGGCCTAAGGCTGGCGGACAATCAATGATGATAAAATCAAATTTATCCCGAAGCTTATCCAGATTTTGCTTTAGGATATACTGCATATCCGGAACACCTACGAATTCCACCTCGGCACCGGCAAGCAGCCGATTGGATGGTATCAAATTCAAATCGGGGATTACATTAATCAACATACATTCCCCAATATTACATTCATCACACATAACATCATAGATGGTGTATTGTAATTCATTTTTGTCTACACCAAGACCAGTAGTCATATTCCCCTGTGGGTCCATATCAACAGCCAGAACCTTTAACCCCTTTTCAGCAATACAAGATGCCAGGTTAATAGCGGTTGTTGTCTTGCCCACACCGCCTTTTTGGTTGGCAATTGCTATAATTCTTCCCATGTTGACGCCTCCTGCGTTTTGTTCTCTTTTTTATTCTTTGTTTGTCATAGGATAGTATAACATTATTACGCTCAGCAATCTACTAGAAAATGTTTCACGTGAAACATTTTTTTGAAAAAAGTGAATTACAAAAACTTTTTAACGGTATCGATAGAATTACTTGCACGAATAGAATATAAATTAAGTACGAAATTTTATAACGGAAGCAAAAATGTTTCACGTGAAACATTTTAAGAACAATAAAAGAAACTTGAATTTATAAAAAGAAGTGATATACTTACTTAATATAAAAGAAGAAAAGTTTTACGGGTTAGCATCATATAAATGATTGCAAATATTAAAGTATAAATGAGAGGGTTGCCGGATTTGGGCGGCCTTTTTCTGTAAAAGCCATTGGGAAATAATTGGTTAAAAGAAATAGAGAGATATAGTAAGAAAATCTATGATGTGATAAAATGAAAAGGGTGCGATTAAACGTAAAGAGACGAACTATCTAGGATGAGAAAGAGGAATGATAAATGATAAGGATAGAAATAACGGATTATTTATCGGAAGCAGCAAGGCTTATTCGGGAAGAAGTATTTGTGAAAGAACAAGGTTTCAAGGTCGAATTTGATAATATAGACGAAACAGCAAGCTGTGTGGTCTTATATGAAACTCAGATTCCTATAGCATGTTGTAGATATTTCGAAGGGAATGAAGCGGGAGAATATGTGGTTGGCAGACTGGCAGTACGAAAAGAATATCGGGGCAGACATTTGGGAGAGCAGATGTTGGAGCTTGTGGAGAAAGCAGTAAAAGATGCCGGTGGGAGGAGAGTATCGCTTTCGGCTCAGGTTCAAGCAGAAGGTTTTTATGAAAAACAGGGATATCTGAAAATAGGGGATATCTATTATGACGAACATTGTGAACATATTCATATGGAGAAAAATTTGCAGTAATGTTTATGATAGATAAGAACAACAGGAAGAATAAAATGAATCATGGAGAGAAACCAAGGATATGAAAATAATAACGTATCAAGAAAAATATAAACAACAGATTATTGATTTAATCCTGCATATCCAAAACGACGAAGCAAAAATCAATTTGTCTTTAGAGGAACAACCGGATTTACTGGATATACCGAATTGTTATGAAAAAGACGGCGGAGAATTCTGGCTTGCATTAGAGGGCGACAGAGTAATAGGGACACTTGCTTTAATGAATAAGGGAAATGGAAACGGGGTTTTGAAAAAAGGATTTGTAAATAAAGCATACAGAAAACAAGGAGTTTTAACAGAGTTATATGGAGTATTGCTTGATTATGCGAAGAAAAATAATATAAAACAGTTGATGTTTGATACTCCATCTGTGGCCGTGAATTGTCACAGATTTTTTGAAAGGGAAGGTTATGTCCGAATCCAAAAAAGGGAACAGCCATTTGAATATGATTACCCCGACCGGGATTCCTATTTATATCTGTTAAAATTATAGGTCCTACTTTGGAAAATATCAGATAGAAAGAGAAATCGGAAAAAAGAAAATAAAAGGCATGAAAAATACGGAAGAAAGAAAAGGAGAAGCATCATGGAATTGCAAAAAGGAAGGCCGGTAGATGTATCCGGAAGGCAGGAACGGGAAATTAAGGTATATGATTTGTTAGATGAATTAGGCATTGACTATGAAAGAACCGATCATGAAGCAGCGAATACCATGGAAGCATGTAATGAGATTGACCAGATATTAGGGACCATCATATGTAAAAACCTGTTCCTATGCAATCGGCAGGAAACCAGCTTTTATCTGCTTATGATGCCGGGAGAAAAGCCATTTAAAACGAAGGACCTGTCTGCACAGATTAATAGTGCCAGACTGTCATTTGGAAAACCGGAATTTATGGAGGAGTTTTTGCACATTAAGCCGGGAGCAGTTTCTATTATGGGACTGATGAATGACAGGGAAAACAGGGTACAGCTGTTAATGGACCGGGACATTGTGGAAAGCGAAGAGCTGGGCTGTCATCCTTGTGTCAGTACCTCCAGCCTGAAGATGAAAACCAAGGATGTACTGGAAAAATTCCTGCCGGCAGTCCACCATGAGCCAATCATTGTTGATTTGCCGATGGGAGCATCTTCGGTATAAAAGGATATTTCGGTATATTGTAACCTGGAATTCATTCGATTGGAAGGAGTGGGAAAATGAAATTACTGATTAAACAGAAAGTGTTTTCCCGGACCGTTTCTTATGATGTCGTTCGGGGATGCTAACGAGTATATAATTGAAAGATAAATAAGAAGATAATCATACAGGAAAGAAAGGATAAATGTACATGAAAGGAAAAGTAAATTCTCTGGTTTGGGGAATTCTATTTGCCGGTATTATTATATTTCTAATCGGCTGTTATTATGCTGTATTGGAGGCAGGACTGCCCTATCAGGACCCTACCGTGGAAATGCAAATCGAATACGCAATTAACCTGGGAGTCGGAAAGGTTCTGATACGATGTGGCGGCTTGACCTTTTTATTGGGTTTATTATTTCGGATTATATTAACGATTATCAATAAGAATAATGCGAATAAGAATGATGCCGATATGGAAACGCAGGATAATAATGGAGCGGATGCGGATGAAACAGGAAAGAATTAATTTGAAATATCCTGTTTTGATGGTTCACGGCATGGGATTTCGGGATCGAAAACATATTAACTACTGGGGACGGATTCCCAAGGTGTTGGAGAAGCTGGGATGCAGGATATACTATGGCGGTCAGGACAGTAATGCATCGATTAAAACCAATGGGGAAGTGTTGAAGAACCGGATAGAAGAAATTATTCGGGAGAACGGAGTGGAAAAGCTGAATGTTATTGCTCACTCAAAGGGAGGACTGGATATTCGGTATGCGATTTCTACCCTGGGAATCGGAGAGCGGATTGCGTCGTTAACTACAATAAATACGCCCCATCACGGCTCCCTGACGGTAGATGCTCTTTTGAAGGTGCCGGATGTTTTGATTCGTTTTGGTTCCTGGTGTACGGATATCTGGATGCGGATTTTGGGAGATAAACAGCCGGATACCTATTCGGCGATTCAGTCCTTTCGAACCACAGAGGCAGAACGGTTTAATGAAGAAAATCCAGATGTGGAGGGTATATATTATCAAAGCTATGGGTTTGTGATGAAGCATGCATTCAGTGATATTTTTTTGTGCTGGACGTATCCGGTCGTTTATTATTTTGAAGGAGAGAATGATGGATTGCTGGCACCCAGGGCGACCAGATGGACGAATTTCAAAGGGATTTATCGGGGGAATTCCGGACGCGGGATATCACATTGTGATGAAATTGATATGCGACGGCGTCCTCTGACCCGAAAAACCGGACCGGATGTCTCTGATATAACGGAATTATATATTGATGTGGTAAAAGGTTTGGAACGACTGGGATTATAGACATTTGGGGTAGAAAGAACCAAAAGACGGAGGGAACGTACAAGCCATGAAATTAAAAAATGTATTACTGGTAGTTGACGATATTGAGAAATCGATAGCATTTTATAAGGATTTATTTGGGCTGGAGGTTATTCGGGATTTTGGCGGTAATGTGATTTTGACGGAAGGACTGGTCCTTCAGGAGCGTGCAATATGGGAATCCTCTATAAAAAGGAAGGCAGCTTCGGGCGGAAATGATGCGGAGTTATATTTTGAAGAGAATGATATGGACGGTTTTTTAAGGAAGCTGAAATCCAGCCACTGGGAAATGGATTATGTAAACCAACTAATAGAGTATGACTGGGGACAGCGGGTAATACGGATTTATGATCCAGACAAGCATATGATTGAAATCGGTGAAGCTATGGAATATGTAGCCCGTAGATTCTGGAATATGGGGATGTCACCAGAGGAGATTGCAGCAAAGACGCAGCTCCCGATTTCCCAGATATGGGAAATCGGTGAGAGAGAGGATTTGATTTTTGCGTTGGCGACAGAAGCGAATCAGGAAGAAATTCTCAGTCTGTATCGTTCTGTCATTGGGATAGAGGGCTGTACCTGGTCTATGGAGTATCCCAATGAAGATACACTGGCGGCTGATTTGGAGCGGGGGGATATTTTCTGTATGAAGAATCAAAAGGGTGAAATACTTGGAACAATATCCATTGATGTGGACGAAGCGGTAGGAAGGCTGGAGTGCTGGACGAAAACGTTATCCCCGGCAGCAGAGCTGGCGCGGCTTGGGGTGAAAAAGCAGTATCAGAACAGGGGGATTGCAGGCTTGTTGTTAAAGGGGGCAATGGGGGAGCTGGTCCGTCGGGGATACAAAGGCGTTCATTTCCTGGTCAGCAAAACCAATGAAAGAGCCATCCGCGCTTATGGAGGAATGGGATTTCAGATTTTGGGAGAGTGTGATTTATATGGTGAGGATTGGTGGTGCTATGAGAAGGCATTAGGAGAAGAATCCGGAATTGAATCGCTTATGGTATGAGGAGTGAGGCATATGCTGTATGATAAGGATATCCGGGAATATTTGTTTGATTTTCTGGAAAATTCCTATGGGAAAAACAGAATTATAGAAGAAAAACAAATGGGACGTTCCAGGGCAGATGTTGTTATGGTAACCCCCTCCGCCTTGTATGGAATTGAAATAAAGAGTGATGCCGATACCTATACCCGACTAAAGCGACAGGTTCGGGACTATGACCAATTCTTTGATTATAACTATGTAGTGGCTGGTACCAGTCATGCCATGCATATTGAAGAGCATGTACCGGAATGGTGGGGAATCATTACAGTGGAATTAGAAGCGGGGATACCGGATTTTTATGTCTTACGAAAGCCAAGGCCCAATCCTAAGGTGAAGTGGAAGAAAAAGCTTAGCCTGCTTTGGCGGCCGGAGCTGGCGCATATCCAGGAGCTGAACGGTATGGCACGGTACCGGAAGAAGAGCAAGGATTTCGTAGCAGATAAGATATTAGAAAAAGTCCCGCTGGAACAACTACAGCTTCAGCTATGTGAAGAATTGTTCCAACGGGACTATAATACGATTTCGGATGTTATAGCAGAGTATAAGAAAAAGTCATAATACTATTCACCCAGCTTTAAGCTAAAGCCTGACTTTGGCTTATCTCCGGTATCTTCCTGAGAATCAACAGAAGCAGATGTTGATGGCTGGGTGTAAGAATCTTCCGGTGTCTCAAGGTCATCTGAACTGGTGGAGGTTCCATTGTAAGGAGTAAAGTTTGTATAGGAAGAATTTTGCGACATCTGAGGAACCGGTCCGGCGGTAACAGATGTCTTTTTCAGCTTTAGCGTACGGAGAAGCAATCCAATACTAAGTGCAATAAATGCAAGGCCAATTATTAGACCAATCCACCAACGGTCATAGCTTTCGCAATTAATATAATAGGCACAGGAGTAAGCGGAAGCCTGAGACTGGGAATAACCCATGGAAACCAGATAGTCGCGCATATATCCTAAGGATTCATTATTCAGTGCCTTAATCTGTCCCTTGATATGAACGGAATTTGGCTGTGCAGAAGACCCATTTAACAGATAAGTAAGGGTGGCTTCTGCCTGTTGCTCAAGACTGGTTCCTAATTCATCCCCGTGAGGCTTGACTGCCATAAACTGGGAATCTCCAATCGGAATCAAATATGTGTATGTAGAACTGCCTGTTTTAATTCCGTAGTTTGTGGTGTATTCTTCCATAAAAGCACCATAATTACAAGGAAGCTCGCCTTCTACAATTAGACCGCTTTCCAGACTTTCTGGCGTCAGGGTATTGAAATCCACAGGGGTTTTATTACTGCGGATACCATCGCCCAGACTCATGTAAACAAATACGGCGCCAAATATAAATGAAAAAATCATAAGACTAAACGAAACATTTTTTCCTCTCATTCTCTTCATTTCCTCTCTTATATATAAGTATAACGCTGGTAGTATAACAGCTCTTGGACAAAAAAGCAAATTGGTCTTTCACGAAAAAGCAAGATATAAGTTGTATTTTGGAATATGGTCCGCTAAAATATGAAAGATAGGAGGTGGTCATAGTTGGAAGGGGAACGCAGTTTACGGCCGGAGACAGAACAGAAAGAGCATTATCTGGAATGTGAGAAGTGGTGGATTTTTGCATTGCTTATGATGGTAGGCGGATTTTATGGAGCGTATACCTATTCTATCCGGGGTGGCGTATTCTGTAACGCACAGACGGCGAATTTTGTACTGTTTGCAATGGCAGCAGGGCAAGGAAGATGGCAGCAGGCGTTGTATTATCTGATTCCCATGGGTGCCTATCTGCTTGGTGCGATTGTGTCAGAGGCAGTACCAAAGCCGATTAAGAAAAAGCGCTTGATTCGCTGGGACACACTTTTGATTCTGATTGAAATCCTGGTAGTCCTTGCGTTAGGATTTTTGCCTGAAAGTGTACCCTTTCAGGTGTCTCAGGTAACCATTAATTTCATCTGTTCCATGCAGTATAATACCTTTCGTCAGGCGCAGGGGATTCCTATGGCAACTACCTTTTGTACCAATCATCTCCGTCAGACTGGGGTTTTTATTGTAAAAGCGTTGCAGACACGAGGAGAACCGGCACATATAAAGCGGATTGCTGAGCATGTGGGGATGATTGGGGTATTTGTGGCGGGTGCAATTTTGTCAACCGTATTATGCGGTCTGTTAGCGGGAAAGGCTATTTGGGCAGCGTTGGTTCCTTTAGGCATTGTATTTATTGACCTGCTGTATGCAGACTTGAAAAAGGAACATAATGATATTGAAAAGACGCCCCATGGTCATTGAAAACGATTATGAAGCAGCGAAAGAGGAGATTATGTTAGGCGAGAAACAAGGAAAGAAATTGAATCAGTATGTATCGGATTATGTAGTATTTGATTTGGAAACCACAGGAACCAATCCAAACCGGGATGTAATAATAGAAATTTCTGCAGTGAAGGTGTTAAACCGGCAGGTTACGGACACCTTCAGCCGGCTGGTGAACCCGAAGCGGCCGATTCCTTATTATGCTACTGCAGTTAATGGCATTACAGATGAGATGGTAGCTGGAGAACCGGAGTTGAAAGAGGTTTTGCCGGAGTTTTTTGCATTTGTTGAAGATGCGGTTCTGGTGGGTCATAATATACATACCTTTGATATGAAGTTTATCCGAAATGCGTCAGAAGCATTATTTGGCAAAATGGTGACCAATGATTACATTGATACCCTTCCCATGGCGAAGCAATGTCTCCCACAGCTTTCCCATCATAAGCTGGTGGATATTGCAGCCTATTACAAAATCAGTACTGCCGGAGCCCATCGGGCATTGAATGACTGTATGATGAATCAGCAATGCTTTGAACGGATGCGGGAAGCATTTGAGAAGCAGTCGGGAAAGCTATGTCCGGTGTGTGGTGAATTGTTACAAAAAAGAAATGGCCGCTATGGTCTGTTCTGGGGATGTAGCGGATTTCCGCAATGCAGATATACCGAGAATTGCAACTCATAAGAGATGAATGAAAACTGCCGGCATACGGTTGGATTGCGTATGCCGGCAGTTTTCAGTAATTTACATCTGCTCCGGACAGTTAATTCCCAACAGGGCAAGAGCATCCCGCAGGGTCTTTCGGGTTACCGCCGTCAGCTTTAGACGGGCATTTCGTATATCGGTTTCCGGAACGTTGATACGGCTGCTGTTATAGAAGCGGTTAAATGCCTGTGCTACTTCTATGGCAAACCGGGAAATTAAAAATGGCTCGTATTTTTCGGCGGCATCGGCAACTGCCTTTGGAAATTTATTGATTGCCTTTAATAATTCCATAGCCTCTAAATCCGTAATGCGGGAGTAGTCAATATCAGCAGCTTCATCAAAGTCCGGAACCGCACGAAGAAGGCTGGAGCATCGTGCATAGGTATACTGTACATAGGGTCCGGTTTCTCCTTCAAAGTTCAGGATTTTTTCCCATTTAAAGGAAACATCTTTGATTCGCTGGTTATAAAGGTCATTAAAAATGATGGCGCCAACACCTACCATTTTTGCTATTTCATCTTTGTTTTCCAGCTCCGGATTCTTTTCTTCAATAACTTCCTTCACCTTGGAAATCGCTTCTAAAAGAATATCTTCTGCGTAAATGATATTGCCGCTCCGGGTGGAAAGCTTGGCGCCTTCTAAGCTGACCAGTCCATAAGGAATGTGTATGAGCTGGCTGGCAGCCCAGTCGTTACCCAGCAGTTCGATTACCTTGAATACCTGGGCAAAATGCAGCTTTTGCTCTTGTCCGGTTACATACAGACATTTAACAAAATCATAGGTTTCTTTCCGATAGAAGATGGCAGCCAGGTCGCGGGTCGCATAGATGGAACCGCCGTCTGCTTTTTTTATAATACATGGCGCCATATCATATTCTTCCAGGTCTACGATATAAGCACCTTCGCTTTCCTTTAACAAATGAGCGTCCTCTAACCGTTGGATAACGGCAGGGGTCTTGTCCCGATAAAAGCTTTCTCCGTTGTAGGAGTCAAATTCCACGCCTAGAAGCTGATAGGCACGATGATATTCTATCATGCTGATATCTTTAAACCACTGCCAGATGGATAAGGCTTCTTCATCCCCTTGCTCCATTTTAACAAACCACGCTCTTGCCTGTTCAATCAGGGTTTCATCCTGTTCCGCTTCTGTATGGAATCTTACATACAGCTCCATTAGCTCTGCGATTCCACGCTCCTCTACAGCTTCCCTTGAACCCCAGTTCTTATAGGCAACAATCAGCTTTCCAAACTGAGTTCCCCAGTCGCCTAAGTGATTAATCCGATGAACGGTATAGCCTAATTTACTGTAAATCTTATATAAGGAATTCCCGATGATAGTAGTCCGAAGATGTCCTACGTGAAAGTTCTTTGCTACATTTGGAGAGGAATAATCAATGCAGATGGCCTGTCCGGCTCCAATATCAGAGCCGCCAAAGTTTTCTCCACAGGCTGCTGTCAGCATCGTCCTGACAAATAGCTCTTTTTTAATATAGAAGTTACAGTAAGCCCCCTGTACTTTGATTTCCTCTATAAAATCAAGGGAACCGGTAATGGCGGTCTTTAGGTCTTCTGCAATAAGATTGGGTGCTTTATGCATGGTTTTCGCCAGACGGAAGCAGGGAAATGCATAATCTCCAAGCTCCGGCTTCGGCGGAACCTCCAATAAAGAAAGGATATCATCCGATGATAATCCTTCCACATGTTTTGCAATGATTTCTGCTAATTGTTCTTTCATAGGTCAAAAATCCTTTCCTGTACTAAAATAAATGTATTGCTTTGCTTCCAAATGCGGAAGGAATACCGGAAGCAATCAGGTTTCCGGCTCCAGGCACATCGGAAAAGAAAAGCGGACGTTGGTGCCGCTTATAATGTCACCGTCAATCTGCACCTTGCCGCCGAATAAATAAACAATCTCGTGAAGCCGGTGGAGGCCGCTGTGCCATGGGCTTTCCTTCAGATAATCCGAGCTGATGCCTACCCCGTTATCATTGATGTAAACATCAATCATCCGGCTGTTAATATAGACCTTCGCCAGTACTTTATTGGCATTGGAATAGTAGAAGATATTATTCAATATTTCCTGCAGCAGTTGAATCAGGGTTATGGTAATAATAGGCAGTACCTTCAAATCATAATCCGTACAGTCGATGGAAGCATCAATGGTACATTCCGGATGCAGGGTCCGGTAATGCTGGATACAATCATCAATTGCCATCCAAAGCGGACACTGGGTATTTAAGCTGTTATCCAGCTCCTGTATGATGGAATCTGCAGAGCCAAGGAGACGGACATTTGCATCCTGCAGCTCCTGCAGGGTCAATCGGGCCCGGGTAGGGTCAGATTGAATCAGCCATTTTAATACTTCAAGCTTATTCTGGTTATTCTCAATGCTTTGGCGAATGGAGGTACGGATTCGCTCTGCAGTCTGGGACTTATCGTACTGAGTCAGCATTAAAAGCTGGCAGGCATGAGCCGTAGTATCCTCCTCCACATCTTCCGGAGCCGGTGGGAGAACCGCGGTTTCTTCTTCCGGTGTTGGTTCTTCCGGCTGGGGAAGATTCTGATAGAGTGCAGTAAGGCATTGGTTGGAATTCTCCAGAGCATGTATATGATTGCGGATAGAGGTCAAATCAATATCCAATGTTTTAATCCGCTCGGTCAGAGAGGTCCGCACCTCTTGCAGCTCATCCAGCTGTGTCTGAATCAACTGACTTTTTCCCCGGGTGGCCGGAGCGGCAGGCAGAGGTGAAAAGATATTTTTTCTGGTATCAGACTGAAAAGCATAGATGTCTCTGGTTTTTTGCAATTCTTCAATCTTTACGTCCAATTCGAATAGTTCGGATTTCAAACTCTGAACCTGCTCAGAATGTGTGATATATGCAGAACGAAAATAATTCAGAATATCCCAGTTCGTGGAGCGGAGGGTATTCAAATTATCATCGATGGAAGGTGCGGCTGTTTCTGCCTGGGCATCGGATGCATGCTCGGCCTCAGCAATGGCATCTAATTCTTCTATGATGTTGAACTGCGGATGTTCCATGGGTCTCCCTCCTTTATATTCTGTGGGCATTCAGCCGGTTGTTTCTTTCGCAATCAGTTAAAAATGCAGCTTACTTACCTGGCTCCTGCGCTTTAAGTAGCGGTAACGCCGGTTCTTTATCCGGGATGTAATAAGCAGCGCCATTGTCACCAGGGTAATGCTGGATATGGCGATGATTAAGGTCGTATTTACCCGCTTTTTATGCTCTTCCGGTGAAATACCCCAGCGCAGAACCTCACCATCGATTATCATATCCTTGTAGATAATATCGGATTCTCCGATTACTTCTCCGTTATATAATACAGCAACCTTCCCAACGATATTATTTTCAAAGGTATCGTAATAGGTGGTTTCTGTGGTAAGAGCGGCAGCGTCCATATTACGTGGAACAATAATAGTATAGTCATTGTCAACCGACAGGTTCAGGGTATCATGGTCCAAGCCGCGGTAATAATTGTTCAATATGTAGTCGGAATGATTGGCAGTATTCGGATTAAAGGTCTGCAGTGGATAGGCATACGTATAATTATTAAAGTAATAATCATACAAGGCAGCGGAATCCGTAAAGGTATTGGCACCACCTTCACAATTCATAAGAACGCAAATCAGTTCCATGTCATTTTTCTTAGCATAGGTAACGATGGTATTTCTAGCCTCGTCGGTAAAGCCGGTTTTTCCGCCTTCGGTAGGTTCATAATAATAAGGACTAGTTGGTAAAATCATTCTCAGTTGATGCCATAAATCCCGAGGCTCCTCGCAGAGATTCGTAGGCGGTATCTGATAATAAATGGTTTCATCAATGGTACGGAACATCGGATTCTGCATGGCTGCCCGCATAATCAGCGCCATATCATATGCAGTTGTATAGTGATTGTCATCATGAAGGCCGTGGGAATTTACGAAATGGGAATCCAGGCAGCCCAGCTCCGCCGCTTTGGCATTCATCATGTCTGCAAAGCCTTCCAGAGAACCGGCTACATGCTCTGCCATACCCCAGGAGGCCTCGTTGGCAGATTGCAACAATATGGCATGAAAGCATTGCTCTGCTGTAATTTGTTCTCCCACATCCAAAGCAATATGATTGCTGTCGCGTTCAATGCCCCAGATAGCCTCGTTGGAAAAGGTAATGGTATCGTTCATATTTACATGCTCCAATGCAACCAGACAAGTCAGCACTTTGGTAATGCTGGCAGGGTAGCAGCGGTCATGTTCATTTTTTGCATATAGGATTTCTCCGGTCTTTGCATCCATAACGATTGCAGAATTCGCTACAATTGCAGGTGCATTGGGATCGCTGATGGAAGCAGGGGCTTCAGAGGGAGTATCTGTGGCAGATGCTCCGTCCTCTGTAGAGGATAAGTCCGATGCAGTGTCAGTGAAATAAACCGGAGTGGAAGTACGGTTCGGTATCTCGGCAGAAACCGTTGTAAACGATGTACCTGCAGCTGTTATGTAAGAAAGGGTCATCATAATACTTATGATGACGGCGAGTATTTTATAAGTAAATTTATCCAAAATCTGCCTCCCAAATGTAAAGTCATACCTATAAAACATTCTATTATAGATGGGTAAATTAGTCAATGAAAACCCTTTGCACAGGGCAGGTGTGGGGAAGAACTATTCAGTGAAGGGCGAATAAGTAAGGAAATATTAAGAAAGTTGCATAGATGTTTTAAAAATTCTATGATAGTATTACTATGAAATAAGCTATGGATATTCTGTCTGGTAAAAGCTATTCTACAATATTGATGAAACCGTTTGTTTTATATGGCTTCCTTTTGGAATCGTCATGAAAATTATATTATAAATAACAGGAGGAGAACGATGAATAAAAAGAAAGTAGGAATTATAATTGCAATCATTGCCGCAGCGGCAACTGCGCTGGGCGGCTGTAGCGGTGAAAGTAGTGCAGACAAGGTATATGTAGAATCAGTTGCTTCTCTGAATTCGGCGAATTCCGGAGTCCAGAATCGTTATTCCGGAGTAGTAGAGCCACAGGAAATCTGGGAAGTGAACCGGAATGTAGAAAAGACCGTCAAGGAGGTCTTTGTAGCAGAAGGGGATGAAGTCGAGGAAGGCACCCCATTATTTGAATATGATACAGATGCCATGAAGGGAGAATTGGCGCAGGCAGAGCTGGAATTGGAAGGGATGCGGAATGAAATTGCAAATTACCAGGAACAGATTCGGCAGTTAAATGAAGAAAAAAATGCAGCGCCGGAGGAAGAGAAGTTTAATTATACGGTTCAGATTCAGAGCATTCAAAACAGTATCAAGCAGACAGAGTATAATATAGAAAGCAAAAAGATTGAAATGCAAAAAAAACAAGAGGCCATCGATAACGCTACCGTTACAAGTGAAATGGCAGGTGTCGTAAAGACCATTAATGAGTCCGGTATGGATGAAATGGGAAACAGTGCGGCATACATAACGATTCTGGCTACCGGCGATTACCGGGTGAAGGGGCTGGTAAGCGAACAGAGTGTATGGTCCATTATGGAGGGGCAGACGGTAATTATCCGTTCCCGGGTTGATGAGGAACAGACCTGGAATGGAACGATTACTAAGATAGATACGGAAAACCAGGAGAGCAGTAATAATCAAAACTATGCAAGCTCAGATTCCAGCCAATCAGCCAGTAAGTATCCGTTTTATATTGATTTGGATTCTACTAACGGACTGATTCTGGGCCAGCATGTCTATATAGAAATGGATGAGGGCCAGATGGAGAAAAAAGAAGGAATCTGGCTATTTGAAGGATATATTGGAATGGATGAAGAAGCACCTTATGTATGGGTGGCGGATAAGAGAAATAAATTAGAAAAGCGCAAGATAGAGCTGGGCGGATATGATGAGAATCTGGGTGAATATGAGATTGTATCCGGGCTTTCCGAAGAGGACTATATAGCATACCCGATGCCGGGCTTATATGAAGGTGTCACTACCGTGACGAATGCAGAGGAAGTGGATTATTCGTCTCCATTGTATAATCAGGAAGGGGATATGATGGAAGAGGATGAAATAATGCTGGAGGATGGTACACTGGAAGGGAATGAAATGATACTGGAGGACGGTGGCGATATACCGGAACAGGAAGGAGAGCCGGAGGATATGGATAATAGTGGGGCTGATGCCCAGGAACCAACAGAAGAACCGGAGGAATGAGTACAATGATATTGAACCTACAAAATATTTTTAAGGATTACCAACAGGATAAGCTTGTAGTTCCGGTACTAAAGGACGTGTCTCTTCAGGTAGAGGAAGGAGAATATGTGGCAATTATGGGGCCATCCGGTTCCGGTAAAACAACGCTGATGAATATTATCGGATGCCTGGATAAGCCTACATCCGGAACCTATGAGCTGGCAGGAGAGGATGTATTGAAGTATAAGGATAAAGAGATGTCGGATTTGCGTCTCAGAAGGATTGGATTCGTATTTCAGAGCTTTCATCTGCTGCCAAGGCAGTCTGCACTGGAAAACGTAGCACTGCCTTTAAGCTATGCCGGAATCAAGAAAAAGGAACGGAAAGAGCGGGCAGCAGCAGCATTGGAACGGGTAGGACTGGGAGAACGTGTAAATTTTAGACCGACACAGCTTTCCGGTGGTCAGAAGCAGCGGGTCGCTATTGCGAGGGCTATGGTGAACAGTCCGAAGATTCTTCTTGCAGATGAGCCAACCGGTGCGTTGGATTCTAAGTCCGGGCAGCAGATTATGGAGCTTTTTGACAGCCTGAACGAAGAAGGGGTTACAATCGTAATGATTACCCATGACAGGAAAATAGCCTCGAATGCAAAGCGCGTGATACATATTATTGATGGTGTGATTACGGAAGAAGGCAGTAAGGAGGAAACGGATGAGTAGGAAAAAAATAATAATAATCGTTATATCCCTTGTTGTAGTCGCCGCTTTAGTGACTGGCGGAATCTTTACATATCGCTGGTACCGTTCCGAAAATACCATGGTAGAGGTTGTGCCGGTTTCCAATCTGAACTGGGGCTACAGCGGAGATGAGATGAGCAGCTATGGAATGGTAACAAATGATATGTCTCAGGATGTATATTATCTGGAAAGCCAGACCATAGAAGAAATATTTGTATCAGAAGGTGATACAGTAGCGGTAGGGGATCCGTTGATTTCCTATGACATGACCATGTCAAATCTTCAGTTGGAGATGAAAGAGCTGGATATTGATACTTATAGTAATAAGCTTGTGGCAGCACAAAAGGAGCTGGAGCGGTTAAGAAATACAACTCCGATTCCGGATGCGCCGGTTGACCCAATAGTTCCAACAGAGCCGGAGCAGCCAGTATTGGCAGAGAAAACGGGGGAAGCATATAATTACATTTCTTCCACTGCCGTACCGAATAAGGGAACCGGAACCATAGATGACCCTTATGTATTTTTATGTACACCGGAATGCTATATTTTTGGGGAATATTTGAATCGTCTGTCCGCAGATGCTTCGAATCCTGTATTTGTAATATTTGAGATTCATAAGGATAATACATTTGAGGGAGAACTGCTGACGGCATGGAATGTGAGTGGAAACAGTGGATTGCCGCAGATGGAGGAAACATCTAAATGGGCAGTAAGTACGCGGTCAGAGGTTTTGGAATCCGCAGGGAATGAGATTCCGGATACAACGGAGGAGGAGCCGCCGGTACCGACAGGCTATACGGCAAGAGAACTGGAACGGTTGATTTCGGAAAAGGAGAGAGAAATACGGGAACTTAATCTGGACAAACGGAAAGCGGAATTGGAATTAGAGCAAATGAAAAAGGTTGCGGAAAATGGTGTGGTGACTGCTACAGTAAATGGAATCGTTAAAAAGGTAGGAGATATGGAAAATCCGCCTACGGATGGAAGTCCATTTCTCACTGTCAGTGGTTCAGAAGGACTTTACGTGAGCGGTTCTTTAAGTGAATTGATGCTTGGAAAGGTAGAAGTCGGGCAGACAGTATATGCGAATTCCTGGGAAAGCGGTATGTACTTTGAAGCTACAATTACTGAGATTTCTACTTATCCCCAGGAGAATAATTCCTTTTGGGGAGAAGGAAATCCCAATGTATCCTATTATCCCTACACGGCATATATTGAGGACACGGCGGGCTTGCGAAATGGGGAATATGTAGACCTTACCATGACAAGTAATGAAGACCATTCCAATAGTATTTATCTGCAAAAAGCATATATCCGGGAAGAAAACGGAAGATATTATGTATTAAAGGCAGATGAAAATAACCGGCTTGTAAAACAGTATATCGTGACAGGAAAAACGCTTTGGGGTCAGGCCTTAGAAGTGGTATCCGGACTTACCCTGGAGGACCGAATTGCATTTCCGTATGGTAAGGACGCCAGGGAAGGTGCAAAGGTACAGGAAGCATCTGGAGATGACATTTATTATTGATAAGGAGGAAACATTATGTTAGAGAATATACGACTGTCCTTTCAGGGAATCTGGTCACATAAGATGCGTTCCTTTCTTACCATGCTGGGAATCATCATCGGTATTGCTGCAATTATTGCAATTGTGTCTACGATTCAGGGAACCAATGAACAGATTAAGGAAAATCTGGTTGGCTCCGGTGAAAATACAGTAACGATACAATTGAATCAGGGTGACTATTCATATGAAATGGAATGGAATGGGATTCCCGATGGGGTTCCGGTCATTTCAGAGGAAGTGAGACAGGAGATTCTGAATCTGGCTCATGTGGAAAACGCTTCGTTATATACCAGCCGGGACGGCTATGACGCGGTATATCATCAAAATACCGGATTATCCGGAGGAAAAATCTATGGTGTAGATGCCAACTATCTTTCTACCTGTAACTATGTAATAAAAAGCGGAAGAAATTTTGCAGAGTCAGATTTTAACAATTTCCGTAAGGTAGTGATTTTGGATGATGATTCAGCGGAAACCCTGTTTTCCGGAGAGGACCCGGTGGGAAAGACCATTGAGATTCGCCAGGAGCCTTATGTAGTAATTGGCGTGGTGGAGAAATCCTCTCAGTTCGAGCCGGTTATTAATACAATAGAGGATTATTATATGTATGCAGATGACAGCAGTGGTTCCGTTTATGTACCAGATGTTACATGGCCGGTTATTTATTCCTATGATGAGCCGCAAAATCTGGTATTGAAGCTGGATAATGCAGATAATATGACGGCGGCCGGGAAGGAGGCAGCGGATATTTTAAATGCCGGACTTTTTGTAGAGGATGATACGATAAAGTATAAAGCGGTAAACCTGCTGGAACAGGCAAAAGAGATACAGGAGCTGAGTAAGTCAACGAATACTATGCTGATTTGGATTGCCGGAATTTCTCTTTTGGTAGGCGGTATTGGTGTTATGAATATCATGTTGGTATCAGTAACAGAGCGTACCCAGGAGATTGGTTTGAAGAAGGCAATCGGAGCAAGAAAGGGGAAAATTCTGGGACAATTTCTTACTGAGGCAGCAGTATTGACCAGTATGGGCGGATTGTTTGGGGTCATAGTCGGAATCATTCTGGCAGAGATAATATCCAAGCTGATGGTGACGAAGGTGGCAATCAGTATTCCGGCAGCAGTGATTGCAGTGATTTTCTCTATGGTAATCGGAATCGTCTTTGGTCTGATTCCGTCCTATAAAGCGGCAAACCTGAATCCAATTGATGCATTGCGACGCGAATAAATATAGATTATGATAAAAATAACCTCAAAGTATGGGAATCTGTAATATTCTCATGCCTTGAGGTTATCTCTCGCTTATGAACAATACTCCGCTTGATGCCGATGCTTCAGCAAGGCGTAATATTATTAACCAGCAATCTGCTTTTTCAATTCTTCTGTTCTGCGCAGCATAATTTCATGTACTCGCTCGATTTCATCTAAAATTGAGCTGTCTGTATGCTCCAATACGATTACTTTTTCTTTTAAACTGCTAATATCCGTCTTGGTTTCTGTCATATCTACCTTCAATAGGCAAACATCTACTTTTAATATATTGATATCTTGCTTTAACTCGGCAACGTCCTCTTTTAGCGTGTCGACGTCTTGTCGTAACTCGGCGACATCGACTTTTAGCGTGTTAACGTCTTGTCGTAACTCAGCGACATTGACTTTTAGCGTATTGACGTCTTGCTTTAACTCGGCGACATCTTCTTTTAGAATGTCGACATCTTGTCGTAACTCGGCGACATCGACTTTTAGCGTATTGATGTCTTGCTTTAACTCGGCAATGTCCTCTTTTAGCGTGTCGACGTCTTGTCGTAACTCGGCGACATCGACTTTTAGCGTATTGACGTCTTGCTTTAACTCGGCGACATCTTCTTTTAGAATATCGACGTCTTGCTTTAACTCGGCGACATCTTCTTTTAGAATATCGACGTCTTGCTTTAACTCGGCAACGTCCTCTTTTAGCGTGTCGACGTCTTGTCGTAACTCGGCGACATCGACTTTTAGTGTATTGACGTCTTGCTTTAACTCGGTGACATCTTCTTTTAGCGTGCCAACATCTTCCTTCAATTCATCAATGCTCTGTTGAATCGGTTTTAACTTCTCATCTAACTTCTGGTCTAGCTTTTGATCCAGTTTGCGGTCCAGAAGTTCTTCCATTGCTTTTAATAATTCATAATTTTCCATATTTCTCCTTCTCTGCCGCTCAACGAATCTCCAAGTTATCTTACGTCATTGCCCCCCAATGGTAAGATGATAGATAAATCTATTTGTAACATGATAATACTATTAATTATATGAAATGTCAATATTTTATTTGATTTTATAATAAATTCATATTTATTAATAAAATATATTTACAATACTTATTTAACAGTATCCGTGAATGAATGCATTTCACTTGCAGTGATGGGAAATTTTAAAAATGCTTCTCCTTGTTTTATCACTTGTCAGATGCGATAATAACAAGAGGGAAAGGTTATCCCGATTACAAAGAAAAGTTGGTATTCAGGCCACAAAAAGAACACATGGAGGAACCATATGGAAAAAGGAAATAAAGCAGCCATTGTGTGCTGTTCTAACGGGCAGCCCCTTTCCAATAAGGGGAGTATTGATAAATTGGAATATACCTTGCGGGCGTTAGGGCTGGCTCCGGTATTGAGCAGACATATCTATGAAACCGATTCCGTGTTCAGTGGTTCCGGCAGAGACCGGGCGCAAGCTTTGATGAAGGCATATCAGGATGAGGAAATTAAAGTGATTTTTGATATTTCCGGAGGAGATATCGCCAATGAAATTCTTCCATTTCTGGATTATGAGCAGATTGCGCAGACGGATAAGAAATTCTGGGGGTATAGTGATTTGACGACGGTCATTAATGCCATTTATACAAAAACTGGAAAAGCGTCTGTATTATATCAGGTTAAGAACTTGATTTATGAAGATGAGGAACGGCAGAGAAGGAATTTTTTAAATACTGTATTTCAAAATAAAAATGACTTGTATTCCTTTGGATATCATTTTGTACAGCAGGAACAGATGCAGGGAATTGTAGTCGGTGGTAATATAAGGTGCCTGCTGAAGCTTGCCGGTACGGAATATTGGCCGGATATGAATGAGAAAATATTACTTTTGGAAAGCCGGAGTGGTGAGGTGCCGCAGATGGTGACTTATTTGAACCAGCTAAAACAAATGAGAGTATTTGATAAAATAAGCGGTATTTTATTGGGAACATTTTCAAGGATGCAGGAGAAAAAATGTACGCCGGACATCATGGAACTGGTAAAGCAGTACGCCGGAAGGGAAGTGCCGATTGCAGTAACGGATGAAATTGGTCATGGAGTGGATTCGAAAGGAATTATAATCGGGAAAGAAATGTTATTTGATAAATAGATTTATTCCAATCCATTGGGTTATCATAATGAAACTCATAAATAACTGATAGTTAGTATAATGAAATAGAGTTTCATGTGCAGTTATTGACCAGTTACTTATATATAAAGTCTGTATTAGGAAAACGACAGCAAGTATGCTTCCCAGAATGAAATATATGACACCGATTATCTTTTTTATTATTTGAGCCTGTTCTTTTAGAAAGCGATATGCAATACAGAATCGGATTGCCAGACAAAAAATACTTCCACCAAAAGCAATAAGAAATCCAACCAGAATGCCTCCGGCTAAGTTTGTATCCGTGTCTTGGGATAAGGTTACAATAACTGCAACGGCAAATGTCATTATGAAAATATAAATGGCACTGAAGTCATTCAGGTAATGAAAGAAACGGGTATTTTTCATATCAATCTCCATTCTGCCGTGTTCATCTGGCAAAATAAATAGTAATATATATTATAACTGATTTTAACAAACTGCCTGAGGAATTACAAGATATGAGTAAGGACAAGCCGTGATTATTGCTTTACATTCTATGATGCCAAGTTTATAATAAATCCAGCTGTAATGGGGCATCTGGAGAAGAGCTGCCCTGACCTGAAAAAGAATCATAAGGAACGGAAATATGAGATTAAGAAATGTAAAAGGCTCAAGAGAGACAATAGCAGCCAATGATTTTGTCATTAAGAATGAAACGGAGTATAAGGGGAAGTGGAAGGATGTCTTTGGAAATGACAATCCTATCCATATAGAAATCGGCATGGGAAAGGGGCAGTTTATTACTATCCTGGCACAGCAGAATCCTCATATTAATTATGTAGGGATTGAGAAGTATTCCAGTGTGCTGATTCGGGCAATTGCAAAGCAGGAGGAGCTGCAGCTGCCGAACCTTTATTTTATCCGTATGGAGGCGGAGTATATTGCAGATGTATTTGGGGAAAAGGAGGTGGCACAGATTTATCTGAATTTCTCAGACCCGTGGCCCAAGGACCGGCACGCAAAGCGGCGGCTGACCTCCAAAGAGTTCTTCGCCCGGTATCATCAGATTCTGGCATCGGAAGGCTTGGTAATCTTCAAAACAGACAACCGGGAATTATTTGATTTCTCTGTGGAGCAAATTCCGGAAGCCGGGTGGAAGCTGGTGGACTGTACTTATGACCTGCATCACAGCGAATACCTGGAAGGAAATATTATGACGGAATATGAGATGAAGTTTGTAGCAGAGGGAAAACCCATCTGCCGTCTGACAGCAAACCGATAATAGATAAGAAGTATAATATTTTAGAATTCGGAAATACTCTTAGATAGTGGTTGTCTTTTCCTTAAAATAGGGAAGAAATTTGTCCCAATATTGGGAGGCCACAGGAGGAAGGGCTGAATTTGGCAAAATTGAAAGAAAATTGAAAAAAGGGCTTGCATTTTCAAAACGCGTGGGTTATAATCAATTTTGCGTTGTAACGGACGTGTATAAAAAGTTAAGATAAGCGCTTCTAGCTCATTTGGTAGAGCACCTGACTCTTAATCAGGGTGTGCGGGGTTCGAGCCCCCGGAGGCGCACTTTAAAGTGTGTTTGGCTGCAAAAGGTTGCGGTCGAACGCATTTTTTTGTTGTACGAAAATAAAAGAATACATAAAACAGCAAAAACAGATTAACACAAAATTCTAAGTTTACATAATTTACATTTTCTATATATAATTCCTATTACTAAGCGAATAGGAGGAAACTAGATATGCCATTTCATTTTTTAATCATGAAAGAAACACCGCTGTCCTTGTTCTTATCGATACTTGGTGCAATCTGCGGAGGCATGGCACTTATACTGGGAGGTACGGCATTTCATATCGTGTTTGAAGAAATGCATGCGAAGGATTCTGTGGGATGGTGGCTGGCCTGTCTGGGCTTTGGTGTTGCAGCGTTTTTATTGTACTTTATTGCCTTTCAAAGCTCTAAAAAAGCACGGGAGCGCAGACTGGAAACAGAGCAGGAGTATGCCCAGAAGAGGTTTACGCTTTTGGAAGAGAATAAGGACCAGGAGTAAAACCGGGTATTTGACTTGTGCTTAGAAAGGAAATTGGATAAAAGAGGTCAAAATTGACCTATCATCTTGTCATTAGAATCCCTATATTTATGAAAACGGATTTGTTATAATCAGAAAAATGAAAGAACAGTAAGACGGATTGCAAGGCATGGGGTGAGTAGAATGCATAGAAGGAACGCCATGGAATAAACGCTTGAACGTATGGAACAGGAAACCAAAGGGAAGAAATATAACAAATTGAAAGGAGAATGGATATGGGATTCAATCAGGATTTTATGTGGGGAACCGCTACAGCCGCCTATCAGATTGAAGGGGCATGGAATGAGGACGGCAGAGGCTTGAGCGTATGGGATGTCTGCGGCAGAGGCAGGAATGTAGTGGAATATAATGAAACCGGTGATGTGACCTGCGACCATTATCATCGCTACAAGGAAGATGTTGCGTTAATGAAGGAGCTGGGATTAAAATGCTATCGGTTTTCCATTAGCTGGAGCCGGGTCATGCCGGAAGGAATCGGCAGGATTAATGAAAAGGGGCTGCAGTTTTATTCTGATTTGGTCGATGAATTGAAAGCAAATGGAATTGAACCGCTGGTATCCTTGTTCCATTGGGATTATCCATATGCTTTATATCAGAAGGGTGGCTGGATGAATCCGGAATCATCGGAATGGTTTCTGGAATATACAAAGGTTGTGGTAGATGCTTTGTCTGACCGGGTATCCTGCTGGCTTACGATAAATGAGCCACAGTGCTTTATCGGATGTGGACATGCCTTTGGCACTCACGCGCCATTTTTGAAGCTGGGGATAAAGGACCTGATAACCATGAGTCATAATGTGCTGTTAGCGCATGGCAAAGCAGTTCAGTATATTCGAGCAAATGCGAAAACAAAGCCGGAAATATCCTTTGCACCGATTGCTCCGGTATATATTCCGGAAAATGATTCGGAGGAAGCCATTGAGGCGGCAAGAAAAAAGACGTTCCAGATGGACCGGGAGGGTTTTGCCTTTAGTCTGAGCTGGTGGAGCGACCCGATTATTTTGGGAAAATATCCGGAAGAGGCTTATGAGTTATTTGGAGAAGATATGCCGGTGTATAGTGAAGCGGATATGAAGCTGATTAGCCAGCCTTTGGATTTCTATGGAATGAATGTGTATTATTCTGCAGCAGACCGCATAACGGAGGGCTACCCGGAGAATATGTGGCAGGGACGTGCCAGAACAGAAATGGGATGGGTGGTATCCCCGGAGGTAATGTACTGGTCTCCGAAGTTCATCTATGAGCGGTACGGACTGCCGATTATGATTACGGAAAATGGCATGGCAGGGATGGACTGGGTTCATATGGATGGCAAGGTTCATGACCCACAGCGGATTGATTTCCTTCATCGCTACCTGCTGGAATTCCGCCGGGCGGCAGAGGAAGGGATTCCGTTAAAGGGATATATGTACTGGTCATTGCTGGATAACTTTGAATGGGCTTGTGGTTATGATAAGCGGTTTGGCTTCATCTATGTGGATTATCAGACCCAGAAACGGATGATTAAGGATTCCGGCTACTGGTTCAAGGAGGTTATTGAGAGTAACGGGGAGAAGCTGTAAAGAGAATAAATGGCATTAAAAAGAAGCTGTTGCATCCGGTTCAACCGGAGGCAGCGGTTCTTTTTTTAAGGTGCTGATGGGTATGGGTACGCAGGCTACTTGCTTTTGGCTAGTGACAAAGTTCATGGGATAATTTGACAACCGCAATAAAAAACATAAAAAAACAACGAAAATAGACGAAAAGTTATTATTTTTGCAATATGGGTGCTATTTTTGCAAAAGTATTGAAAAAAATATAAATATGAGAAATTATAAAGATAAAGAAAAGGCAGTAACACAGGAAAACTATAAGATAAAAATAAAACATTAGGAGTGGAACGGAATATGGAAACCATTGATGAACTGAGGCAGCAAAAAAAGCAGGCAGAAACCCGTCTGATATCCGAACGAAGTCGGTTGAGTCAGCTAAATGAAGTATATGAACGGCTACAGACAGCCCGGGATAAGATAAAGAATGCAGAAACAGAGTACTTCTCTATCTATGAGTCCGCAGAAATTTATACCCGGAATCTTGTACCTGGTGATTGGGCGGGAGATACAAGGCAGCAATATGAAGATAGAATACATGACCGCCACCGTCAGGCAGTGGGTGCTATTATATATGATGTCTGCATGGACATTGAAGCCATTGAGTATAAAATGAGGCAAATGCAGGATGAGGCGGATGTATTAAATGACAGCATATACTATTGGACTGGACAGGCTGCCAGGTATCAGAACCAGATTGAATGGAGGATAAGAACGAATGGGAACCTTTAGCTTTTATATACATGATTATCAGACAAAGCTGAATATATTAAGTACTGATATAGAAGCCATTGATGCTGCGTCTCTGCAAGTCAGCATAGAACCCAATGAATCGGATACGGTGCAGGCATATTATGACATGTACGGCCAGATATCCATGATTATAAAGAACTACAAGTGGGCATTACAGCATATGGTAAAGGATATGAAAAAAGTGGGAGAAACCATCATTGAAACGGAGCAGGATATATCTGAATTGTTCTGGACGGGAGGGGAGTAAATGGGTTACAATCTGAATTACAGTTCTATACGCACGCTTCAGACTACCGTTATGGCATCTATTACCCATTGGGAAGAAGAATATAACAGTGTATATCAGGATTTGATGTCCTTTGCGGAGGAGCCTGCCTTCACCGGAGCGGGGGCAGAAGCCATGAAGCAGTACATAACGGGCATTCACCTGCCCCTCTGTCAGTCTCTTCTGACGTTTCTGGCAGAATATAAAGCAAGATTCGCTTTGTTTGTCAGCGGGCTTTATGAATATGATGGCAGCAAATATGCGAATCTTAACGAGGATGCCCTGCGGGAGGTGGAAGAACAGCTTCAGAGAACCGGATATGAGTTGATTGATTTTCGGACGCAGATGCTGGAAGAAATGAATGGCATTTGCGACCTTGGGGTTGAAAGTACACTGAAAAGTTCCGATACCTACCTTCAGTCACTTCAGGAAGAAATTCAGAGAAGCCAGAGTCTCCGGGACGGCGTAGGAGAATATGAGCATGCCGCCTTCCGGGAAACAGAAGGACTACAGGAACACATAGAAGAACTACTCCGGTCCGTACAGTTTCTGCGGGAACAGGGAGAAGTGGAAATCAGCAGCTATGAGCCAGGCAGTCTGTCCGGCATGACGGACCTGAGCCGGCTGCAAACATACACCGGAAACAGTTTTGCCTACCTGAGTGAAAATCAGGAGGCCATCGAGGCTGCCTATGCTCATTATACAGAGGTCTGGGAGGAGATTGCAGATGAAATCCGGGAGCAGAGAATCAAGCAAGGCCTCAATCTTATTAACTGGTCAACAGTGGGGATTGCAGCAACAGTACTGACCTTTGGAACATTAGGACCGGAAGCAATCTCCATGGAAACCGCCATACTTGGCTCCTTTGCCCTTGCCTTTGATATGAGCAATATGGAAGAGGGGGCATTGGAGCTGTATTATGGCTGTGTGGGAGATATCCATACAACAGCGGTCAATCCAATCCGGGATACCGTTTTCTTCGGATGGCAGGAGGGGTATGATGTGAGCTGTATGGGAGTGAATATGGGTTTTAGTTACTATTCCACCATCGATACTATGGTGGCAGCCAGTGCGCTGAAAAAGGAACAGACAGCACAGCAGATTGCGGAGATAAAATTTGATCTGATAAGAGAAGACTGGTTAGATGATGCGGTAGCAGCGGATTTCAAGAACACACTGGAGCTGTATGCACAGCAGAGCGTTGAGCTTGGCGCCTGTGAATCCCGGACTGAGTTCTACCGGATGTATACGGAGCGGAGCTATCTGTATAGTGATTCCTTTATTGAAGCGACAAAGCAGCCCTATCTGACGGGAGGGGCTTCCTCTGTCGTGAATCAGGACGATTTAGAAAATGCTTTTACAAGTTTTCATACAATTGGTCGTCAGGAGGGGAATTTTACCACAAGCCTGCTGGAGGATAACCGTCTGCTTTATGACGCGGGAGGGAATCTGGTAGCACCGGACATGATAGAAACTATAAAAGGAGTAACGCCTGGAAAATATGAAATGGGAGCGGTACAGTACTGTTATGATGCAGAGCTTGTTGCATCAGCAGAGGAGCTGGGACTGGTCCGTACGGTGGACGGCACTACCCCCGGAGCCTCCTCCCTGAATATCCCCGGGACAAGAACCTGGGCAGGGGAGAATCTGACATTCTCCGAAAGCGAGCTGCTCATGCCCGCTATCGATGTCAGTCAATATCAGGCATCGGATGTATTACTGGCATTGGAGCAGCAGGGGTATTTTGAAATCCGGAATCCCATTGTCCTGTATCCGGACGGAAGGAAAGCGGAAGCAGCGGGAACCTTTATCATAACGAGACTAGGAGGAGAATGATGAGAAAGAAGAGAGAATATGTATACAGAGAAATCTGGCTTACTACAAAATGCCAGGAGAAATATCTGGAAGCAAGGAAGAATGGACAGGCAAAGCAGTGCTTTATCGGAAGGGAACGTCAGTACCGGATGACAGAGCGGGACTCTTATTATACTGACATTTCAGATATGAATGTAGTGCTTCTGTACTGCATTTATCCATTACATGTCAACGGACATACGGAAATCCGGGAAGAGGTTCAGGAAATCATAAAGGAGATGGCGGAGAGCAGGGATGTACTGCAGATTTATCAGGTATTCTCCCTGATTGTAAGCCAGGAAATAAAAAAGGATATTTATTCAAATCTACCAGTGGAGATTGATTTTTCAGAGGTACTGGATACCCTGTTCGCCAAGCGGGTAGAGCTGGAGGAGGAGATGAAGGCATATAAGCTGGACGGGGTAAATTCCGTTTGGAAGAGAATAAATGATATATGCAAAGGCTCAAAGACAATCCAGGAATATATGTCGTGATTGTTATTCCGGTGCAGCAGTGAATATCGGGAGGAGAATATAACAGAAGAAGAATTAAAAAGAATAAAAGAAATTTTAATCCAAATAGGAAATTTGGTACAAAAATTTGAAAAAGAATATTATAAAATTCAACTTGAAATTATTTCTAAAATTATAAGTTGTATAAATTCCAATTTAGAAATGGAAGAAAAAACAGAATTTATTCTTAGAAACTACAATATATTATACCAACCCAAAGTGGGATTGGGTGAATTTTATATCCACGCTGATGATTTTCAGACCCGTTTAAAGCTAAATGAACCATTGGATAAATTGCGTGATGAGTTATGGAGTATAATAAAGAAGTATAAATAACGGATGCAGTAAATAGTATCATTTTTAATTATAGAAAGATATATGCGAGATATATTACGGAAAACAATTAAAAAAGTAGTGCAATTTAAAAATAAGTGTGATATAATGCAAGAGTTGTAAGGGAATAATGAAAATTCCTATGGCGGAATGTGGCTCAGCTTGGTAGAGCGCTTCGTTCGGGACGAAGAGGTCGCAGGTTCGAATCCTGTCATTCCGATTGCTGAAAAGCTTTGAAAATACTGACAAAATGAAAGACAGCACCTTGATGTTAGGGTGCTGTCTTTTTATGATTTGACTAACATTTGACTAACAAAATATTTTAGGCCTGCTGCCGGAACAGGTTACTTAAGGCATTCGCTGCAACCTGATCCTGTTTCTCCAGAGCATGGGCATATATATCCAAAGTAGTAGAAGTTTCTGAATGTCCAAGTCGGTGAGATACGGTTTTTACATCTATATTTTGTGAGATTAAAAGTGTTGCGGATATTTTAATATTTTTATTCTTCCAGAAGTGTATTTATAAAAGCCTTTGCGGAGTATTCAAAATGTTGGTCTGTTTTGGCTGCTATCATTTCATCAGCTTCTTTCATTGCATCTATTGTCTCATTATTTGGGATATCTACACCGTCATGCATTAACTCTTGAATGTAACCAATAATATAGGTTATTTTGGTATCTGGTATGGTGTCTAATAATTGATATAATCGTTCTCTATCACTTATGATAACATTTCCTTTCCCTGTTATTGTATGTGACATATAGAGGTCTATTCTGCCGGCTGGTTATTGTTCGGAACATACTTAATATATCACATAGAGACAGTTAAGAATATCACACAATCATACATTAGCATAGATATACATACCAAGCAATGGACATTTTCCGTAATGATAAGCTGATATCACGGAAAAGAATAATCGGTACAACTCAAAGAATTCCATTGAATAGAATGTTACAATTTTAACAATTTGCAAACATTTCTGAATCATTTCAAAAATATATCGGCGGTAAAATGCAGATAGCAAGTGAGAAAATCAAAAAAGATTTGGAGGAATTGAACATGGAAAAGAAGAATTTTGTAACCCTTATTCTCAGTACGGTTGGCGGTCTGTTGTTTGCCCTCGGAATGTGCATGGCGATGCTGCCAGAGTGGAATGCATTCATGCCTGGTATAGTGACAGGTGTTATTGGCGTAATTGTATTGCTGATTATGATTATGGTAAGACGTAAGATGAGCGGCAAGTCTGTTTTTGTCAAGTTCAGTGGCAAAACCATCGGTACGGTTATCCTTGGCATTGTTGGTGCATTGGCACTTGGCGTTGGAATGTGTATGACTATGGTATGGGAAGGATTATTGATTCCTGGAATTGTTGTTGGAATTGTTGGAATTGTATTGCTGCTTTGCCTGATTCCGCTTTGTAAGGGCTTAAAGGACGAATAAGAATAAAATGCGAAAGAAGGGGTGATTACAATGAAGAAAATGCTGATTCCTATTATTGGAGTAACTGTGCTTGCCCTAATTGCAGGCAGGCTGATTCATAACAGATGGACAAGACCTTGAGAGATATAGAATGGAAAAATCAAAATTAGTAGAAGCAAATAAAAAGATTGCAGAAGGCGTTGTCAGCGACTATAAGAAGATTGAAAATAGCGTCGTTGGCGGTTTTACAAAGATGAGTGATAAATTTATGAATCAGTTTCTGACGCATGAAGGTGAATCTGTGGAGGATGCAAAAGCACGACTGGAACAGGAACAGACGGAGTGGGAATCTTATGCACGTTTTACCAAATGAAAGGATAAAATAAAGCAACAGAAAACATAAAAAAATTGCAAGCACAAACAAAATCTTAACATTTGTGTAGTATATTATAATTAAAAAGAAAGTCGGAGAAGCATAATCTGAAGAATGGCTGGTAAAGTGGAACTCTGCCGGAGTGAAATTCAGTGAAGAAGGGAGAAATCCTGAGGTTAGAATGCAGCTAAGTATAGATTTAACTAATAATTATGATGTAAGGAGACAATATGTTCAAGATATTAGTGGTAGAAGATGATCGTGAACTGAATCATACCGTTTGTGCGTACTTAAGTCAAAACGGATATGAAGCTGAGGGCTGCCTTAATGCCAACGAGGCTTACGATGCTATGTATGGCGGAACGCTTTTTGATATGATTATTTCGGACATTATGATGCCGGATGTGGATGGTTTTGAGTTTACAAAAACAGTACGGGAGCTGAATCAGGATATTCCCATTCTTTTTATGACGGCAAGGGATGATTTTGCTGCCAAGCAACGGGGATTTAAGGTAGGCATTGATGACTATATGGTAAAGCCGATTGATTTAGATGAACTGTTGTTACGGATTGGCGCACTTTTCCGACGGGCAAAGATTATCAGCAGCCGTAAGCTGGAAATCGGTGATTTGCTGCTGGATGCAGAGGAGCATACCGCTTATTTGAAGGGGGAAGAAATCCCGCTTACCGTAAGGGAATTTAATCTAATCTATAAGCTGTTGTCCTACCCCAAAAAAACCTTTACTCGCTCTCAGTTAATGGATGAATTCTGGGATGAAGACACATCATCAGGGCTGCGTACGGTAGATGTATATATGACTAAGCTGCGGAATAAATTTTCAGATTGTGAAGTCTTTGAAATTGTCACCGTCCATGGTCTGGGTTATAAGGCGGTGATAAAATGAGAGATAAGGATAAAAGAAAAACTATAACGCATTGGCTGTTTGTCATCCAGCGAGGCATTACCTTTTTTTTATTGATATCCTTTGTTGTCACCTGCTGTATGCTTTTATTTTTGAATGTCATGACTCCACATATGGGTATTGCTTTAACGGAAGAGAATATTAGTAGTGCAGCCAAGATTACTTTTGTTAATGTAGTATTAATTAGTCTGATTTGCACGCTGATAGACGGTATCCGAAGAAAATTTATGATTGATCGTCCGGTCCGGCACATCATAAATGCTGCGGAAAAAGTAATGGAGGGAGATTTTTCAGTGCGTATTCAGCCATTTCGAAGCATGGATAGTCAGGATGGCTTCAATATCATTATTAAATATTTTAATCAAATGATAGAAGAATTGGACGGAATAGAAACCCTACGTACAGATTTTATTGCCAATGTGTCTCATGAATTGAAAACACCACTTGCTATTATACAAAATTATGGGACAATGCTGCAGCAAAAAGAGCTGCCGGAGGAAAAAAGGCTGGAATATGCAAAAGCCATTACCGATACTTCCCGAAATCTTGCGGATTTGATTACGAATATTTTGAAACTGAACAAGCTGGAAAATCAGGAGATTTATCCAACTGCGTCGGAGTATAATTTAGGGGAACAGCTTTGTGAATGTTTGCTCCTATTTGAAGATGCATGGGAACAGAAGGGTCTGGAGATTGAAACGGATATTGAGGAAGATGTGACCATTCATGCTGACGGGGAGATGCTTTCACTGGTTTGGAACAATCTGTTTTCTAATGCTGTCAAGTTTACGGAATCCGGTGGGAGGATTTCCGTATCCTTAAAAAAAGAGAAGGACTTTGCTATTATTAAAGTGGCGGATACTGGCTGCGGAATCAGTAAGGAGACTGGGGTGCATATGTTTGAAAAATTCTATCAGGGGGATACCTCTCATGCGACGAAGGGAAATGGCTTGGGACTTGCCCTGGTAAAACGGGTTATGGATATTACTGGAGGGAATATTTCGGTGGAAAGTGAATTAGGCAGGGGCAGCGTATTTATTGTAAAAATCAGGAGAAAAGACCGATGGAACGATTCAAGCATATCCTAAAAAAAGCATTCTTTCTGCCGCCGCTTCCTACGGTACTGATTGCTTTTCCATCCTTTACCATGGTATTTTGTGTTCTTGGTATGAAAATAGATGGTGTGATTGCCTATGTCTCTTATACTCTGTCTGCTTATGCGATGATTATTACCATAACCGGATTTACTCGTATTGTACAAGCTGTCCGCAGAGGGATTAATCGGCATCCTCTTATGAAGAAAGTGCTGGCGCATCCCTTGGGCGGACGGTATTTAACGGATGTGATTTTTCGGGCGGAGGTATCCCTTTATCCAAGTCTGGTTATTAATATGCTGTATGCTATTATGAAAATGGTTTCTGGGATTTTATATGAATCGATATGGTTTATTACCCTAGCCGTTTATTATATGTTACTTGCCATCATGCGGTTTCTGTTGCTTTATTTTGCCCGAAAGAAAAGCATCAAGGCTGATATTACGGCGGAGTTTAAGCAATATCGTATTTGCGGTGTGTTGCTTGCATTTATGACCCTGGCATTGTCCGGCATGATTCTTTTTATCGTTCGTCAGGACGGCGGATATGATTATCCTGGTATATTGATATATGTCATGGCTATGTATGCTTTTTATACAATGATTACAGCGGTAGTTAATGTTATCAAGTTCCGCAGACATGGCAGTCCGGTTCTCTCTGCTGCAAAGGCAGTTAATTTGACATCTGCATTTGTTTCCATGCTTGCACTTGAAACTGCCATGCTCAATCAGTTTGGTTCAAAGGACGATTCGTTATTCCGGCAAGTTATGACAGCATCTACGGGTGCAGTAATCTGTGGATTTGTTTTTGCAATGGCCGTTTATATGATTATTCATGCGACAAGACGATTGAGAAAATTGGAAAGGAGTCGGTAAAAATGGAAGAAAAGGAGGAAACCTTTACCTATAATTACTCTGCCGATGATCAAGCGGAGATTAAAAAAATCCGGGAGAAGTATATTCCCCAAGAAGAAAATAAAATGGAGCAGCTACGCAGGCTGGATGAAAGTGCAACAAAACCTGGTATGATTACTGCGCTGTTGATTGGAATTATCAGTACGCTTGTCATGGGTTTGGGTATGTGCTGTACCATAGTTTGGGCAGAAAGCATGTTTATTCCCGGTATCATCATTGGCATGGTTGGCATAGCTGGTATAGTAGCTGCATATCCTATTTATTCTCATATGACGAAAAAGCGTCGTGAAAAGCTGGCGCCGGAGATTATTCGACTGACAGATGAATTGATGAAGTGATAGAAAAATAGCGGGACATGCATGAGCAGAAAATGGAAGAAAGCGAAATCAGCAGAATGATTTCGCCTTCTTCTATCTGTTATCATACGATAAATGACTAATTCATGACATCCAAACGTTAGCTCTCCCGTGCATTTAAGCTCCGCCCGGACCATCCTTCCGGGGACGGGTAGATTCCGGTAAAGGTTCTACGCTGTTTGAGGACTTATCCGTTTGATCGCCCTGGGAGGTTTTCTGCTTTGGCAAATCGATATCCGGAATATTTCCATCGTCATAGAGGTTGTTTGCATTTTTATCTGACATACTATCATACCTTCCTTTCTGCTTCTAGTATGCAGATATTTCTGGAATCTATACATTTAACTACTCTATAAACCATCCGTCCGTCCAATTATAGTCTGTTTCCGGCAGATGCATAATTCAAAAAAGAGATGCTTTAAGCTTCCGGCGGCAGTTCTCCAATAACGCCGGTTCTTTTTTCTTTGGAAAGTCCGCCCGTCATATGAGACTGTCCGGTGTTAACGAATCTGGCCCGGATAATGGAGTCCTCTCCATAGCGGGTGCGTATGCTGTCAATGGCGGAATTCAGCTTGGACAGCTTTTCGTTTTTCTCAGAGGAGAACAGGTTGTACTGCTGACATTCCTCATTGGTAACGTGAGCGGTAGATACGCCAAGCTGGCGGATGGGTTCCTGATTCCAGATTTGGTCAAAAAGCTGACAGGCGGTTTCATAAATAACTTCTGTTACATTGGTAGCCGTTAATAGCGTGGTCTGGTGGGACTGATGCTGGAAGTTATAATCCAGGATGGAAATGGATACTACGCTGACAAAGGCCTTGTCGGCCCGAATTCTGGCACCTACTGTTTCACAGAGAGAAAGCAGGAAGGTCTTTGCAGTTTCCGCATCCGTTACATCATAGGAAATGGTGAGAGAATTTCCATAGCTTTTGCTGGCGGCCTTGTGGTCCGTTACAATCTCCACATCCCGGCCGTTAGCGTAATTCCAGATGATTTCCCCATGCTTCTTAAAGTGATACCGCAGGGTATTTACATCACACCGGGCAAGCTCGCCAATGGTATGAATGCCCAGGCCATGCAGCTTCCGGCTGGTAGAGCGGCCTACGAAAAACAAGTCCTCGACTGGCAGAGGCCACATTTTATCCGATATCTCATCCGGGAACAAGGTGTGGACCAGATTCGGCTTTTTAAAGTCTGATGCCATCTTTGCCAGCAGGCGGTTGGAGGATACACCAATATTGACGGTAAATCCAAGCTCGGAGTTGATTTTATCCTTTAGGTATTCTGCAAATGCAACTGGCGAGCCATAAAGCCGGGTGGTGCCGGTCATATCACAGAAGGCTTCGTCGATACTGTATTGCTCTACCACAGGTGCGTATTCCCGAAGAAGCTCCATCAGTTTTCGGGAGTAGTGGACATACAGGCCATAGCTGGGGGGAACGACCAGTAAATCCGGACATTTTTTTCTGGCACTGACCAAAGGCTCACCGGTGTGAATGTGATAAGTCTTGGCAGGAGTAGACTTGGCAAGAACAATGCCATGCCGGTTCTCTTCGCTGCCCCCGACAACAGAAGGAATGGTACGCAGGTCCAGGGCAGCAGGCTCCTCCTGTAAACGGTGGGCGGCTTCCCAGGAAAGAAAGGCACTATTTACATCTACGTGATAAATAATCGGTTCCGGCATGATTATTTTCTCCTATATTGCATGACTATATGTGTATGGGCTTCCACGAATAATCTTATAATATCAAAACATATGTTTCAAGCTATTTTATCTTAGAATGCACGAGAAGTCAAAGAAGGTATCCGTGATAAAAAGACAGTAAAAATGCGGAACAAAAGTTCCTGTTTATATGAATTCCCGCACCTTGTAGCTCTCTTGGTTTTTGGTAAGGTTAGGGTATAATCTTTGACAAAAAAGATTAAATTTCTACAAAGGAGGTGACACGTATGAAGGTTGTTAATCCGGCAGGAAGAAATATGGAAACCGAGCAGCAGGCAGATTACTCTTTAAGAATGAGATGTAAGTGTTCTGGCGGTGCAGTTGCCAGCAGCAATACGAACAGCTGTGCCTGTGGCAGCTCCCCTGCTATCGTACAGACCAACGTATATTCAACTCCGTAATAAATGGAGATTGCTTCTTAGATAGAAGCATTGTACCAACAAGGATATACGAAACCTGACATTGTACATGCAGGAGCCGGGCTGCAGCCATTTGTTGCAGCCCGGTTTATACAGGCGGTGAATCCAGGTATCGTCGGATTGGCAGATGGTAAGAATAAAAGGTTTGCAAAAGCTGTTATAGCTCGTTTCTATGGGTGATTAGGTAAAAATGGAGGTATACAATTGGATAAGCAGATAGAACAATTTAATGCATATTTTAAGGATATCGTAACAGATTCTATTGACCGATACGGGATTCCCTTTGCTACAGAAAACTATAAGTATTTTTATGATACCGGTACAGGAAAGGTCTTACAGTGCGCAGAACCAACCTATCATCTGATATGTAATTTATTTGAAAATCAGGGAGCAGTAAATCCGGAGCAGCTGAATCTAAAGGAAGAAGAGTTCCTGTGTGCGGTTGATGAGCTGAAGGATGCCATTGAAACAGAACACATTTTTAAAGCACAAAAATTTGACCGGTTTATTTGTACCCAGACTACGGATTTGGAAAACAAGGTTGGAAAGGCATGTCAGCAATTAATTCTGGAAGTAACAGAAAAATGTAATTTGAGATGCCGGTATTGCATCTATGGTGATGAAACAAAGAATTTCAGAACCTTTGATACAAGAGATATGACCTTTGAAACAGCAAAAAAAGCAATGGATTATGCTTTAAGTATTGCTGACGACGAGATGGCTTTAGCCTTTTATGGCGGAGAACCGTTAATACAGTATTCATTAATGAAAGAATGTACGGATTATTTTAAAGAGAGGTACAAAGGAAAAAAACTGTCACTGGTATTTACCAGTAATTTAACCTTGCTGACAAAAGAAATGGCGGATTATTTTAGTGAAAATAAATTTATGGTGACCTGCAGCCTGGATGGTGATTCGGAGAGCCATAATGAAAACCGGGTGTATTGTGGCGGAACCGGTTCCTTTGATGATACGATACGGGGCTTAAAGCTGCTGGTAGAGGCTTATGGAGAGGATGCCAAAGAACATATTGCGGTCAATACGGTAATTGATAATCCTTTTTCTATAGAAAAATTCGAGAGGATAAATGACTTTTTTCATAGTCTGTCATGGCTTCCTAAGGATATGATTATCCGGGTTTCTTACGCAGCAAAGGATAAATGGAGTGAGGATACAGGGTTATCTGCGAATATAGAGTTAATGAAAAATAAAATGGTATTAAATGATTCATTTGTTGAATGGCTTTTTGATAAGGTAAGAAAACAGGATTCGAGGGTGTTTTCTGACAATCTTTTGAAAGAATCATTGATGGATATACATAAACGGGCGATAACGGATGAACCGTTGGAGGATTGTATTTTAAATGGCTGCTGTGTACCCGGAACCAGGCGGTTGTATGTCAGAGTTGACGGAAAATTTTCTGTATGTGAAAGAATTGGCTGTTCTCCGGATATTGGAAATGTAGAGGAAGGAATCAGCCTGGAAAAAATAAAAAAGTATTATGTGGATGATTACGCAGAAAAATCTATAAATAATTGCAGCAATTGCTGGGCCGTTCAATTATGCGGCGTATGTTATTCCAGATGCTTTGATGAAAACGGATTAGATAGGAAGCGGAAAAAGGTCTTATGTGAGAATAACCGGTTTGTTTTATATAATGCATTACGGCGATATCACATGCTGTTAGAAGAACATCCGGAAATGTTAGAGGAATATAATGAAATCGAATTTAGCTAAGCTTCAGCATATTTTTTCTCTGCTCTTCAGCTGTGCCAGGGGGGAAGCCATCCTTCTGGTTCTGCTTAGTGTGTTCAGCGGAGTTTACGCCTCATTGGGAGTGGTATTATGGAAGCTTATTATTGATGTGATTATGGAGGCATTACAGACAAAGGAGCTGCGGAAGGTGATTCTTCTGTTGGTCTGCTATTTCATTTATACAGCCATGGAAACGGTTCTTACCCGAAGTATTGCTCATGTACAGTGGAACTATACCGCTAAGCTGAATATCCGTCTGGGCGAGAAAATCATGGACAAAAGCTATTACATTGCTTATGAGGAATTTGACAAATCGGATACCTACGATACCATTCGGAAGGTGAATAATGAGAGTATCGCCAGTATATCCACCCTGCTTCAGCAGGGAGAGACCGTCATTCAAAATGTAGTTTCCCTGATTAGTGTTATTGTGATTTTATCTCAGTTCAGCATCTTATTTGTAGTGATTGCCATTGCCGCTATCATCCCTATGATAATCATAGATGTAAAGATGGCGGAGAAGCTCTACGAGTTGAATAATGCATTAACAGAGCCAAGGCGGTATGCAGACAAGTTTAAGGGAATGCTGACGGATTACCTGAGCATAAGGGAAATCAAGGTCTACAAAGCCTTTCATTATATTAAGGATAAGGTAGTTGCCTTACAGATGAACAGCTATGAGAAAGAGCGGAAGGTCAAGGGTGTTCAGCTGAAGGTGGATATTATTATGAACACGGTATTTATACTCGTTTGCTATGGACTGAAGCTGGTAACGATATGTGTATCCGTCATGAGAACCTACACCATCGGAACCATTACCATGTACATAAATGCGCTGGATATGCTGGCGGATACGCTGCAGATGATTGTATATAATATAGCCGGGTTAAATGAAAATATGCTATACATCAACCTCTTGTTGAACTTCCTGGAGAAGGAGGAAATAAAACCGGGGACGCTCTCCCTGGGACAGGAGATTGGTAGTATCCGGTTCGAGCAGGTTTCCTTCCGGTACCATGGACAGAGCCGGGATACCTTACAGCAGGTATCCTTTACTTTAAAAAAGAATAAATCCTATCTTCTTTACGGGGTCAACGGAGCAGGAAAATCGACAATATTAAAGCTGCTGCTTGGGCTTTATGTGCCGACGGAAGGCAGGATTCTGGTTGACGGTATTGACTTGCAGGATATCGATAAGGACAGTTACTATGACCGGGTAGGCGTAGTGTTTCAGGAGTTTAATAAATACCCGATGAATGTGCGGGAAAATATTGGCCTTTATGACAATGGGGATATGCAGAAGCTGGAGCAGGCAGCGGGGAAAGTGAATGCAGATGAATTCATACGGGAGCTGGATGCGGGATATGATTCGGTGCTGAATAATGAATTAAAGGATGGGGTGCAGCTATCTCTGGGACAATGGCAGAAGCTTGCAATCGCAAGAATGCTGTATCGAAATGCAGAGATTTATATTCTGGATGAACCCTCTGCCTCCCTGGATCAGAAAACCACAGAGCGGTTAAATCGGTTGTTGTTTGGCAGGTCAGCGAAGCATACCACCATTATGGTTTCCCATAATGAAGAAATTGCCAGGAAGGTGGATGAAATTATTGTATTGGGAAACCGGCAAGTGTTGGAAATTGGCAGTTATGAAATGCTTATGGCAAAAAAGGGATACTTTTATTCCACGATAACAAGTGAGGAGCAGAATGAAAATCATTACCAATAAAATTCCAGAAGCATATCGGTGCAGTATGCTGCTCTATGTGAAGGCAGGTTCTTTTATGGACGGAGAGGAAAAAGGAATCGCTCATGTGACAGAGCATATGCTGGTGGTCTTTGACAAAGAACGAAGAGACGCTGACAGAAGGATATATGAAGTAACAGCCCATACATCCTATGAATATATGATATTTGTCATTCAATATGACGGCCGTAGGATTTCTCCCCAGGAAGTAAAGAAAATACTGTATGCCATTGCCACGGGGAGGACATTGGACTGGAAGCATTTGGAGGAATGCAAGGAGGATGTGTTAAAGGAAATCCAATGCTGTCGGCAGGGGCAGGAGGCTCTGTTAAGACAGGTGGGAGAATCCGGGCTTATCTCCCACCTACCTCTGGGAGAAGCGGAATCCGTACAGCGGCTTACAAGGGACAGACTGGAACAATATGCAAAGGAAGTATTTCGAGGGGCAGAAAAGCAATATATCAGCATTATGCCTGCCGGAGGTCAGTATAAGATTCGCATCCTGCCGGAAAGAAAAAGAAGGTCTTATACAGAAGCGGAAGTAGAACAGCAGATATGGAAGTATATTTTTCAGGATATTCTGTATATGATATGTGAACAGGAGAATCAGACAAGGGGGGCTTCCATCATGCATCTGTACAGTATTCGCAGTCAGAGCTATATTGTTTTTGATAGTGAGAAATGTAAAGCGGATTTCTGTCATCTGCTGTTCCATCAAGAGAGGTTTTTAAAAGCATTATTTACTATAAGATACCGGTATATGGGCGTTAGGAAATTCGACATGAATAATATGAATCAGCTTGTTGTGAATGCCGTACATAATCAGGTGCCGGTATATCAGATGAAGGAGCTGCGAAGACGGTTGTACCGGTTTAGCGGAGCCCGGCTTTATCCCTGGTATACCGCATATGTCCAAAGCCTTCCGATGATTGTCAGGAAGGATGTTGTCGAATAAAAGAATTGTGGTTGATGAATGAATGGAATACAGATTTCCTCTTCCTGAAAATAACGGTGGATTTTATCCTGCTTTGTATGAGAAAATAAAAAAGTCTTTGTAACTATTTTAACCGTTTCACAGTCTAATAAGTGTAAAGCAAAGGATAGACCTCCGGAGGACTCAGGAAAGGAAGTGATTGTTTGGATGATAAGCAAATCGAAAGATTAACGGTAAAGGCTGCCCGCGGGAATGCCAAGGCCTATGGACAGTTGATTGAATATTATAAAGAGTATTTGTATCGTACAGCATGGCTTTCCATGAAGGATGAGGAACAGGCGCTGGATGTGGTCGGAGAATGTATTTTGCGTGGCTTCCGTTTCATTCACACCTTGAAGAATCCGGGATATTTTAAAACCTGGATTACCAGGATATTGCTGAATGCCATTCAGGACTACTATGGAAAGAATCCGAAGCTGGAAAGTACGGAGGAATTATACATAGCAGCACCGGAAGCATCCATATCCAGTGAGGAGAAGATGGATTTGTATCAGGCTATCGACCGGCTTCCGGAAAAGTACAAAACGGTGATTGTGCTGAAGTATTTTGATGAAATGAAGGTCAGTGAAATCGCCTATGTTATGGATATACCGGAGGGTTCGGTGAAGGCATATCTGAGCCGGGCCAGAGGAGAGTTAAGAAAATTGTTGAAGGAGGAATATTTATATGAAGATAGAATTTCAGCATATACCAGTACCCGAAGAATTGAATCAGGTAGTGGAAAAGAGTTTACACCAGGTTTACTCCAAAGAGAGGCATAAAAAATTTCAGAATGGAATTGTGGGCATTGGGGTATCGGCAGCAGTTGTTGCCGGAGGTATTTTCCTTGGGATGCATACGCCGGCACTGGCGGAAAATGCTCCCGGACTGTTGGAAAATGTTCCAATCCTGAGAGGTATTTTTACCAGTATGCAGGAGGATGTGGGCTTTTCCGGAGATTATGATTCGATTGGAGAAGAAGTGTCCGGTATGTATTCGGAAACGATTGGCGGTGTAACGGTAAAGCTGTCAGAAGTGTATTGTAACGACCAGGCACTGTATGTATCCTTTACTATGGAATCCGAGGATGTTCTTCCGGATACGGATATATTAAACTGTCTCACAGTCGATGCAACAGGAGAATTTAGTTACTGGAATCCCGGACATTATGAAGGGGCAAACCGGCTAAGCTATACAGATGGAACTGCCAGCAGGGTAGACGACCATACCCTTGCCGGAATTGCACGCTTTGATTTGCAAGAGACAAAGGTGGATACGTCGGCTTATGAGGCAGAACGGGAGCGGGCAATAGCAGCAGGGGAGAGCTGGCTCGACCATTATGATGCGGAAGTGATAGAAAAATATTTTACAGAAAATGAGATTCCGGAGAGTTTCACCATGGAATTGGGTATTCAGTCCATCAGCCTGTGGGAAGAAGGAAATGGAATTGATAATATCAAAAGCTTTTCCGGTCCTTGGACCTTTGCACTGAATGTAGAGAAAGATACTTCGGATATTCAGGTAATTGAAGGAGGGGTAAATGATGCCGGCATTGGTTTTGAGAAAATCGTAAAGGACCGGTTTGAAATCGTGATGTATCCGGAGATTCCTACAGAATTGTTAATGAATCAGTTAAGCTATGACCCGATTATGCTGGATGCAAACGGCGAGATGCTTGATATAGGAAATAATGGCGGAAGCATAAATGTAGTAGCAATTGCAGACCATGATATCTCACATGTGGATGCATTTATAGTTTCTGGAAAGGCATGGGATGAATTAAGGTCGCTGTATTGGAATTCTCGTTCTGACGGTACCTATGATGGAGCTGCATTCCGGGAAATGCTGCTGGAGCAGTGTGAATATCATCAAGAGATAGAGTTTGAAGAATAAGGGTATGTATTAGGAGGCAGGACGCCGGCTGGGATTGCAGAAATCCCAGCCGGCTTTTTGCTGTCTGATTCGCAGATGCGTAATCATTTACCGGTTATATGGTAAGTCACAGCAGTTGTTGCCGGAGATATTAGCATCGCCTTGTAGAAGCCGCAGATAGCTGATAGAATGTATAAGATAACAGAGAGCAAAAAATGAAACCATTTTTCTGAATCAAAGGTATTATTTATAGAAGGTATGAGAGATAAAAGAATCAATTGATAAATAGGGAGAACTTCAGGAGGATTATATGTCAAAAAAGAGAAAACTATTATTAAACGGTATTCCTGGTCTTGTATTAGCCGCATGCTTTCCCATTGGAGGCAATATATTTCCGATTTTAATTGCAGCCTTGCCGATTCTGGTAATATTGAACTGGAAATTTTCTGATAATGTCAAAAAGCTGCTGAAATACAATGGAATTCTGTTAGCATCTGTTCTGCTTGGAATTCTTCTGAATTCCTTGTTGTATTTCTGGGTGATTCAATATGATGGGGAAGGCGTAATGGTGATGGAGGCAGAGCTTATCATTGCATTGGTGTATAGTTTGCTGGTTATGGGAGTCGCAGTGTGGTTAAAGCATTTGACTACGAGAAGAAGGAAAGGACGAAAGAAAAGTTAGTTTAAAAAATTAGCACTCACCTATTGACAGTGCTAACAATAAGTGTTATATTACATGTAGAACAAAAGAAAAGGTATACAAAACGCCCCTTTGTTCCATATTATAATTAACACCGCAGATTTCTCTGACAGTGCTAATAAAGCAAAAGTTCATTTAGGAAAGGAGATATGACTTATGTTAAGACCTAGTATTTTTGGAGAAAATTTATTTGATGACTGGATGGATTTTCCATTTGGAAGGAATTTTGGGAAAGAGCTGGAAAAGGAATTTTTCCCGGTGGAGAAGCAGTTGTATGGCAAGAATGCTAAGAATATGATGAAAACCGATGTCCGGGATATGGAGGACCATTATGAGATTGACATTGATTTGCCGGGCTTTAAGAAGGAAGAGGTCAATGCAGAATTGAAGGATGGTTACATTACCATTTCTGCTGCAAAGGGACTGGAAAAGGAAGAAAAGGATCAGGAAACCGGTAAGTATATTCGTCGGGAACGGTATGCGGGCAGTATGAGCCGCAGCTTTTATGTGGGCGAGGATGTTACGCAGGAGGAGGTTCATGCCAGATTTGAAGATGGTATTCTCCAGCTGACGATTCCGAAGAAGGAAGAAAAGGCAGTTGCGCAGAATCATTACATTGCGATTGAATAACCTTGCTGTATCAGAAATCAAAAATAACATGCTATAATCCAAAGAGGATGGAAGTATACATAGGCTTCCATCCTTTTTTGTTGGATTCTTTTTTGATACATTTAAGAAAAATGTAAGAGAAGGCTGTTATACTTTCTTTCATAAAGGAGGAAAGCGATATTGTAAATGATAGCAGGAACGGATAAAATGAATACTAGTTTCGTTGTCTGGATACAGGAAAGAATTATCTAAAGTATAGTCAGCAGGGCAGACATACTTTGGGAAAAGTTATGGGCGGAGACAGAATCAAGGTTGTCTTAAATAAGCAGATTGGGGAAAAGGTATGGAGCAGTATAATATTTTGGTGGTAGATGATGACAGAGGAATTGTGGATTCCTTAAGTAAGCTTTTGGAATGTGAAGGCTATAAGGTTCTGAAGGCCTACGATGGAATGGATGCCGTTGATATGATGGAGAGAAATCCGGTTCATTTGATTCTTCTGGATGTTATGATGCCAAAGCTGAACGGGCTGGCGGCTTTGATGAAGATTCGGGAGAAGAAAAATATACCAGTAATTATACTATCTGCAAAAACGGAGGATAGTGACAAGGTCTTAGGGCTTTCCATGGGTGCGGACGATTATGTAACAAAGCCTTATCATCCGGAGGAGCTTATGGCAAGGATTAAATCCCAGCTTCGGCGGTACTTTACATTAGGCGCATTTGAAAGGGAAGTCAACAGGCGGGAAGAGGACGTGCTGGAGAATGGAGGCCTACGCTTAAATCGAAAATCAAAGGAACTATTTGTAGATGGCGAGCCGGTAAAGCTAACGGCTACGGAATACAAAATCATAGAATTTCTTCTGCTAAATAAAGGGAATGTATTCTCGGCAGAGGAAATATATGACAAGGTGTGGGAAAATCCAGTCGGTTATGCCGTAGAAAATACCGTTATGGTCCATATTCGGAGAATCCGGGAGAAAATAGAGATTAATCCTAAGAATCCCCGGTACTTAAAGGTTGTGTGGGGAATCGGATACAAAATCGAGAAAATGTAAAAGGAGGTGCCGGCAATGGAAGCAGAGAAGGAATTCGATACGAAAGAAAAAGAGAATAACAGCAATGGATGGTTCTGTCTGTCCGTCTGCTGGATAATGGGTCTTACGCTGTTAATTCTGCTGCTATCAGAATACAGTTATATTGCAATCACAGGAGTCTACTATCTGTTTTGGAGTAGTTTTTCTTCGATAGGAATCATAGAAATACTCTATCTGCTCGTTCTTTCGGCTGCCACCGTTTTATTTTTCAAGCGGCATCCATTAACCATGGTGATACAGGAACGAAGGATTGACCGATGGTATCTGGAAATCATAATCACAGGAATCCTCTGTATCGCAGGTATGATATTGGGGGTATTGCCGTTGGTTCGTTATATGAGAGATATTACCTTGGGTCTGACAGTCTCTCTCACAGGGAGCGTCCTTTGCGCTGTACTGCTGTATGGCGCTGTGGTGCTGCTGGCAAGAAAGAAAGTTCTGAAGCTGACAAGAAGTACCTCTTTTTTCGTAAAGCAGTACGAGCAGTATAAGAACCGGACTCCGCTGGAGAAAGCAATCGCTCGTCGCCACAGAGTTTACCGGATTGGGATAAGGGGATACCTGGTACTGTCTGTTGTTGTATTATATGGGACCTGGTGCTTTGATGAAAATCTTGTTGGAATGATATGCTGGTATATTGCAATTGGACTGCTGGTAATCCTGCTGGCGTATGCCGCCGCAAGAAATCGTATTCTGTCAGATGCAGGCAAACTGGTTCTGGGCATACAGAAGCTCAGTGAAAGCATGGAGGCACAGGAATTGACAGAGCTGCCGGAGCAGTCGGTATTTTATGAAGCCGCCGATGGGCTTCTCCAGATTAAGAAGCTGGTAGATGAAAATGTAAAAAGACAGATACAGGCAGAGCGGATGAAAATAGAACTGATTACCAATGTGTCACACGATTTAAAGACGCCCCTTACCTCTATGATTGGATATACCGAGCTGCTAAAAAAGGAAGAACTGAATCCGGCAGCGAAGGATTATGTAGACATTATCCTGGAAAAGCAGGAAAAGCTGGCGGACATGATACAGGATATCTTTGAGCTTTCCAAGGCGGCAAGTAATTCAGAGCAGCTGCATATAGAAGCCCTGGATATGAATAAGCTGGTGGAGCAGACCATGACAGACATGGAGGATACATGGAGTGAATGTGAATTCACCTATGTAAAGCAGTTTGCAGAAGGTCCCCTGCCATTTTATGGAGATAATATGAAAATGTACCGTGTCGTTCAGAACATTTTGGAAAATACGGTGAAATATTCCCTAGCCCATACCCGGGTATTTGTAGAAACGGAAGGGGATGGGGAGCTGGTAAGGCTGAAGGTAAAAAACACGGCCGGCTACGAAATGGATTTTCGTCCGGAAGAAATCTTAGAACGCTTTGTCCGTGGAGATAAGTCCCGAACCTCAGAGGGGCATGGTCTGGGTCTGGCCATAGCCTCCAATCTGATAGAGAATATGAATGGAAAATTGTATGTAGAAGTAGATGGAGATGTATTTAAAGTCATAATAGAAATGAAACATATAGAATGAGCAACGATATATTCTGGCCGCTTATGAATGGATTTGGATGAATCGTTATTAAAATTTGCATGAACCGGACATATTTCAGTGACAATATGTCCGGTTTTGGTTATACTATATAGGTCAAAGAATGTCTTATCATACAGAAGAAAAGGAGTGCATGATAATGAAAAATCCGGCAGCGTTATTTAAGCTAAAAGGTCTTTGGGAGCAGTTTGTTCAAAATCATCCCAAGTTTCCACAGTTCCTGCAGGCAGTTGCCAGCTCCGGCATAGGGGAGGACAGTATCATTGAGGTTCAGATTACCCGGCCGGACGGGCAGCAGATGAAGACGAATATTAAAGTGAGTCCGTCTGATTTGGAATTATTTGAACAGCTTAAAAATCTGATGGGATAACCGTAAGAGGAATAAAGAAAAGCTCCCGCTGACGAATGGCAAATGTGCGGGAGCTTTTCATGTTTGGGGGAGGTGTGAAAAAAACTTTCCACACCTTTTACTATAAAGATGAATTGTGATAAATCTGTGTTTTGTATCTTAAAGAAATATGTTTAAATCCTTAAGATAGGGATGGAAAATCTTTCAATTATCCCATTGCTGTAAGGTGCTGACCAAAAGGGGAACAATCTGCTTTTTTCTGGAAACAACCCCCGGCAGATAACAGGTATTATCTGTAAGCTCTGTCTGAAAGGCTTCCTTGACCAGGACATCTGCCTGCTCTCCGTAAAAGAGCATGGTAGAACCTTCATCCAGAATATTTGTCATAACAAAGAAAATCATATCGCACTTCGTAGCAGTATAAGAGGCCTCCAAATATGCATGGATTTTTACCTGTAGCTCCTCCAGCTCCTGCTGGTTCAGAGAACTGATTTGTCCGGCGCCAAAGGTAATGTCACCCACCTGGAAGGTCTTGAAATCCTGATAGAAGATTTCCTCCGGTGACTTTCCGACCAGGTCGCTGCCGGCGGCAAACATTTCCATGGCATAAGTCTCAATATCAATACCGGCAAGGCTGGATAACTGCCGGGCCGCAGATTCATCCATAGGTGTACAGGTAGGGGAGCGGAACATCAGGGTATCCGAGAGGATGGCAGAGCATAAAAGACCTGCCATCTGCTTCGGGGGCGTAACTCCCTGCTCCAGATACATCTGATAGACGATAGTAGCAGTACAGCCTACCGGCTGGTTCCGGAAGTAAACCGGATCAATGGTTTCCATGGAGCCGATTCTATGGTGGTCAATGATTTCTAAGATTTCAGCATTCTCAATTCCCGTTACCGCCTGGGAGCGTTCATTATGGTCTACCAGGATTACCTGCTTTCTGCGCATGGCAAGAAGGTTCCGGCGGGAAACCATACCATAATAGTTCCCCACGGCATCCGTAACCGGGAAGTCCCGGTGCCGGAGCTTAGACATGATTTCCTTTACACTGTCTAAGGTGTCATCCAACTGAAAGGTGACCAGATTGGAACGGCGCATAAAGTAGCGGATGGGAATGCATTGATTAATCATCCGGGCGGCGGAATAAGTATCATAATAAGTGGTAATGATATTGCACTGATGCTCCTCTGCCAGCCGGATGATTTCCGGAGAAATCTTAGCATTCAGGCAGACGATGATACAGAAGGCTCCCTGCTCAATGGCTGCCTTCTGTGTCTCCTCCCGGTCTGCCACCAGCACCAGGTCGTCCTCCTCAATACAGGCGTCCATGATGTCAATGTTGGCAGCGCCAATCAGCACCTTACCATTGACAATACGGGCATGTGGATTGCCGCAGACCAGATTCCCTTCCAGGACTTCCATCAGATTGCTGATGGGGGTACGGGCAAGGGCGAGGATATTATTATCAAATACATCCATGTAAGACTTTGCAATATCATTAATGGTAATTAAGCCCTCCAGCTTGTTGCCATTCTGAATAATAGGAAGGGTAACGACATCCTGCTCTTTCATAAGCTGCCAGGCGTTTCGAATGGAAATGGTATCCGGTACCCCTTTTGTCTCCCGAAAGTCAATATCCCGCATCTGAACATTGACATCCTCCAGATAATCCGGTGCAGAGACGCCGAAATAATCCAAGACAAAATTTGTTTCATTGTTGATATTACCGGCACGCCGGGCAACATAATGACCGGGATGCCCGATGTTCTTCAGATATGCATATGCAATTGCCGAACAAATGGAATCGGTATCCGGGTTCTTGTGACCGATAATGTTAATTAGACGCTGCTCCATGTTACACCTCGATTCTTCCACATATTAGATATATATTATTGTAGCGGTGTTTCTGCAATCATGCAAGTGAATTGTAGAGATACAGATATCGATTTACAGGGCTTTGAGCATAGATGCCGAATGGCTGCAGTCATTTGAATTTCAGAGAGAACCGGTATTGAAAAAAATGAGTGTTAAGAATAAAATATTTAAGAAAATAATAATGGAGGGAACGGAAGAGATTTAAAATGGAAAAGATGATGTTTCAAAAGGATGTCCGGACATTGAGTAAATGTGTAAAGGCATTTCAAAAATTTCAAAAGCGATATTATCCGCATATTACAGAAGAGCATGATAATGGTGAGTGGGAAATCGGTATTGACCAATGGGACCGAATGTGCAGCGCTTATTTAAAAATCATAGAAAACTATGACGCAGAATATGCTGGAGAAGCCCTGATTCATGACATGCTTTATGTAATTGCAAGAGACAGTGAATGTTCCCATCTTTTAGTCGAAACATTAAAGTATCCTGAATGGTTTGAAGTGTTGTGCAGGCATAGTGTAAAATCCGATTATTATAATACCAGATGGCAGTTTGCCGAACAATTAGGCAGCTATCAGGGAACCAGTGATATTAAATATCTGCTTTTTCAGTTTATAGAATCCGGAGAGGAATATACAGAACGTATGGCATTGCAGTCTTTATGCGAGCATTTTCCGGAACGGGTGGAAGAATATGCCGTGAAGTTCTGGGAGAGAAATATTTATGAAGAAGATGAATATCAGAAAATTATGGCGTTATATGCGTTACATAAAATACAATCACCATTATTGAATGAATATATCCGAAAATCCCATGCGACCGATTATGATTATTTGAAAGGATGGGCCGAGGAATATGCAAAAGGAACAGAATAATACATAGCACAATTGGTAAGCTTTTTTAACAGTGTTCGGCACCAGTGAAACCAGGCAAATATGTTCATTACCAATCAGGACTTTGCGGGAGCATTTTCATTTCAAAAATCCGAAATAAACGATTCCACAACCCCGGTTATATTGGAAAGGACAGCCAGGTCCTGGATGCCCTGCTGTATTTCATCCCGGCTGAAATGATGCTCCTCCAGAAAGGCATCCTCTTTATCATTCAGATAAGAATAAAACAGAAGTCCCAGTTTCAGCCCATCTTCCTTATCATTGGATGCCAGCTGGAATAATTCATTCTCCGCTTCATTGATACAGCCGGAATCAATTCTGTCAAATAGGTCATCTAACAGCTTCTGTTCCGCCTCCGATTCCAGCAGATTCCTGCCAGGGGTTTCCGTATCAATATGAAAGCATAATTTTAATATGGCTCGGATTATTTCCCGAATCAGCCGCATAATATAATCCTGTTCAAGCATTTTTCAATCCTCGTTATTCGATTACTAATGTCGTTAATCAACAGAACCGGTTGGCGGTCTGTTTACCGCTTCTTCTGAAATCAGATATTCATAGTTCGTTTTCAGATTCTCAGGAAACAACAAATATAATATTTCAGCTTCCCCTACGGAATAAGAATCGCAATATTCCATATAGGTCAGATTCTTCATAATATATAAATAATCCGCAAGGTGAGTATTTTTTAAATGATTCCGGTTATCCTGGTTCTCACCTGGTACTATCGGAGTACAGAATTCCTGTGCTGCCCCCTTTTGCCGGATTTCCAGAATCGATAAAGGCGTCCCTTCTTCATCAATCCAGTATTGATTATTGGTGATATCCAGCATAATCCATTTGTTCAGAGAGGTGTCCCAGATTTCATTCACCACATGACAGTCATTGTCATATCCGGAATTAGGCATAATCCATACCTTTCTGGAATAAATGCCAAGGGCCAGACACATTTCATTCAAAATCTGAGCCTTGCTCCGGCAGTTGATTCCCTGAGATTTCTTATCCAGGCTGAATTCCAGAAGAGCCAGTGCATTCATCTCGATGTGGTTATCATAGTAGCTGTCATGCTGAAGCCTTGGAGCAAATTCATTCATCAGGTTCAGGGCCTGACAAAGCTCCGTGCCGGTTCCGGCGATTTCGTCAATCTGGTATTTGTCAATTAATACGGGATACTCTTCGTGGTTAAAATCATAGGTCAGCTCCACATCTTCACCAGTGGCAAGCTCCAGATTATTATTTAATATCCCGGCCTCCATGATGTAAATTTCTTCCGGAGACTGCAGGTAGCTTACCTTCTCAAAAAAAAGAAAATATATATTGCATCCAATGCTTCCCAGCAGCAGTAGGGACAGGATGCAGGAAATACAAACCCAAATTCGTTTATGCTTCATAAGCCGCTTCTCATCTACCTTTCCAATCATAATGAATTGCACTGATTCTACCACAGATATGCGCTTGATACAAGAAATGAATAAACACATAATTCCAGGCTATTCTTAATGGTGTAGGTTTGTCAAACATCTTATGCGCTACAGCCCCCTGTTCAGAGTTACTTGAAAGTACAATGGCACTATGCTATTCTGAATACAATGACGGAATTTGGAAATACTTAACGATACGAAATAATCCGGACATGCATTAAGAAAGGGATTTACATATGGAACGAAAAGAACTGGAACGCATTATTTTAAAAACGATTATTTATCTGATTATTGCGGTGCTGATTATCCTGCATTTTGATTTCGCAATCAGCATCTTAATGTCCTTAATCGGATTTATGTCACCGATACTGCTGGGTTTTGCTATTGCCTTTGTCATTAATATCATTCTGGTCCGGCTGGAAAAAGTGTATTTTCCAAATGCCAAAAATAAATTCCTGATGAAAAGCAGACGTCCGGTGTGTATAGTTCTTTCCCTGTTAATCATTCTGGCAGCTATTGCTTTTGTTATGATTATGGTCATACCAGAGCTAATCGACGCCTTCACTCTGCTTGCCCATGAAATCTCAGATTCCTATGAAAGTATTCTGGACAAGACCGCTGAATTAATCAGTCAGATTCCGCCATTGGAAAGCTGGTTACACGCTACCTTTGAAATCGACCTGAAGCACCCGGCTGACATTAACTGGGAGGATTTCTTCGTAAAGCTGGTCGCCATGATATTCGGCACCGACGGTTCCGGCAAGTTCGGAAGCATCATGGATTCTACGGTAAGCATTGCCTCCAGCATCGGAAGCAGCATGGTTCGGTTCTTCTTTGCACTGATATTCGGTATATACGCTTTGGCCTCCAAGGAAAAGCTGAACCGCCAGGTAAAACAGCTTGTTTATGCATATCTCAAGCCTAAAACAGCCGACCGCATTTATCATATCTGTGGTGTTGCCAATGCAACCTTTTCGAATTTTATTGTCGGACAATGCACAGAAGCGGTTATTTTAGGAATCCTCTGTATTATCGGAATGTCTATCTTCCGCTTCCCGTATGCGGTTATGATTGGAACACTGGTGGGCGCAACAGCATTAATCCCTGTAATCGGTGCCTATCTGGGCGCTATTATCGGTGCAGTTATGGTGCTTACCCAGGGCAGCCTGCTGCAGGCATTTTTGTTCCTTGTATTTATCGTTGTATTACAGCAATTGGAAGGAAATATCATTTATCCTAAGGTAGTCGGCTCTTCCGTAGGACTTCCGGGCATCTGGGTTCTGGCTGCCGTTACCATCGGTGCCAGCCTGAACGGTGTGTTTGGTATGCTGATTGGCGTTCCCCTTGCGGCAACCCTGTACCGTCTCCTAGGTGAGGACAGCAGAAAGCGGCTGGAAAAGCGTGCCATGCGGAATCAGAATATACCGGATATCCTTTCAAAGCTGTCTACTGTTCAGACGGAAAACGAGCCGGATTCCCAGGCAGATGCTGCTTCGGATTCTCAAAGGGATACGGTTGCAGAGAACAGTGAAAAACAGGACGACAACAATCACATCGACACCATTAATGATGTCTTTGATGAAATCGTAGTCGCCCTGCATAAGGATGACGAGGACAAGGATTAGTTGGATGCCTTTACCTTTGTCCACAAATCGGCAAAATATTCCCGGATGTCCTGCTCCTGGTAACGGAATACCTCATTGTTTTCTCCGGCTGTTTCCGGAAGATATGCACTGTTTCCCGCAAAGTCCTGTTCTGCTGCCCGGTTTCTTGCCTCTGCCACCGGCGAGGTATACCCTACCTCTATGGTATTGGCATAGGCATGCTCTGCATCCAGCATAAAATTAATATAATTATGTGCCAGCTCCATTTCCGTACAATCACTGGTAATCACCATGGCATCCTCCCATACATTCGTACCCTCCTCCGGCGCAAAGTAGTCCAGGTCTTCATTTTCTGACATAATGTACGCCGCATCTCCGGAGTATACAACCGCCATTGCCTTGTTGCCGGAAATCATATTATCAATCACATCATCTCCGGCATATACCGGATTCATGGTATCTCTTTGTTCAATCAACCACGCATAAGCCTTGTCGATTTCATCCGTATCCGTCGTGTTCATGGAATACCCCAGAGCCTTTAAGGCAATCATAAAGGAATCCCGCTCGGAATCATACATATAAATATCATTGGCATACTTTGTATTGCGCAGCAGCTCCCAGCCGTCATCCAAATCTGCTGAATCTACAACTGTGGTATCATAAAGAATACCGACGGTCCCATAAAAGAACGGAACGGAATAGGTATTATCCGGGTCGAATTCTTTTCCCAATACCTCCGGAGCCAGACCCTCTGCATTGGTAAGCAGTGTCCAGTCCACCGGCTGCAGACGATTCTCCTTTATCAGCCGTTCAATCATATAATCGGAAGGAACCAGTACATCATACCGCTCTCCGCTTTGCAGCTTGGTGTACATGGATTCATTGGAATCAAAGGTTTCATAAATCACCCGGCAGTTATATTCCCGCTCAAACTCACCCAACAAGCTGGTATCAATATATTCCCCACAGCTATACACCTTCAGGGTCGGCTTCTGAGAGCCGCCACAGCCGGTCAATAATCCTGTTATCATTGTCAGCCCTGTGAACAGGCTAATCCATTTTCTCCATTTATTTTTGTTTCTCATGGTTCTTCCTCCCTTATACTTGTGTTTTCATCTATCAATTCTTCTTCGGAATTCTTCTTTCTGCGAATAATCAGCGGAATCACATTTACCATTACCAGAGTGATTACAATCACTAATATTACCAAAGTGGATAATGCATTTATCGTAGGATTGGTCCGCTTCGTCATGTTATATACGATTATGGATATATTGGCTACCCCATTTCCTGTAACGAAATACGATATGACAAAATCATCAAAGGACATGGTAAATGCCAGTAAAACACCTGCATAAATCCCCTCCTTCAGCATGGGCAGAATCACCTTCACCAATGCCTGCATGGGAGTTGCTCCCAGGTCCATTGCAGCATTCGCCAGATTCGGGTCCAGATTCCGCACCTTGGGATATACGCTGGTTATTACATATGGCGTGCAAAAGGCAATATGTGCCAGCAGCATGGTCAGGTAGCCCTTTTCCATCTTCAGGGACGAGAACAGAATCATTAATCCGATGGCAGTTACAATATCCGGATTCATAATCGGTATGTTGTTTACATTAATGATGACTTCCTTTAATATCCTCCGGCTCTTGGAAAGCCCGATGGCAGTTATGGTTCCCAGCACGGTTGATATGGCAGTTGCCAGTAATGCAATGGTGATGGATACATATACGGCATTCATAATCTCCCCGCTGGTGAACAGATTTTCATACCAGCGAAGGGAAAAGCTCTCAAAGCTGGTCAGAGATTTCGATGAGTTAAAGGAATAAATCATCGTCACCAAAATCGGAAGATAGAGAAATAAAAAGCATACCGTAATATAAAGAATGGAGCCTATCTTTTTCTTCATCGTTTATTCCTCCTCTGTCTCTTCCTTGTCCATCTGCTTCATGGAGGTGATGGCAAGCAAAATGATAAATGCCAGTATGACAGAGATTGCACTGCCAAAGTTCCAATCCCCTACGGAAATAAACTGGTTTTCTATTAAATTACCAATCAGCATATACTGTCCTCCACCTAGCAGCTTTGGTATGACAAAGGTGGAAATGGATAATAAAAAGGTCATGATAATACCATTTAACACACCGGGTATGGACAGCTTGAAGGTCACACGCCAAAAGGTCTGAAACCGGTTGGCCCCTAAATCCATAGACGCCTCCAGCAAGGACTGGTCAATCTTGCAAAGGGAGGTATGAATGGGAATTACCATAAACGGAAGCAGGTCACTTACCAGACCTATGATTACCGCAAAATCCGTGTACATCATCGATACCGGTTCCAATCCAAATATACCCAGAACCGAATTGATAAGACCATTGTCCGATAACAGACAAATCCAGGCATAGGTTCGGAGCAGTGTGTTAATCCACATGGGAATCGTCACAAACAGTATCAGCAGATTCTGAATCTTTTCATTAAAAAACGTAATCAGATAAGCAAGTATGTATCCTATAATCAGGCAGATTCCCACAGACAATAAGCCCAGTTGAAAGGATTTTATGAAAACCGCTACATAAATCGGCTCCGTCATTTTCTTAAAGTTATCCAGGGTAAACTGGATATTGACCAAATCATTGCCTCCGGTAGTAACGGAATACAGTACAATCAAAAGCAGTGGTATGATAATCATAACGATTGCCCATACCATATATGGTCGAATCAATCGGATAAAATGCCGCATATCGAACCTCCTATTCCCAGTCCATACGATACATAACGTGAATGTCATCCGGACCAAACCGTAAGCCTACCTTAAGCCCTACCTCGAAATAATCCGTGGTATGAATCGTATAATCCCGTTTCTCTGTCTCGACCACGATTTCATGGTGGACGCCTTTGAATACGATGGATTTCACAATACCATTCAGCTTTGCCTCTTCCGGCTTCACAATATCAATATCCTCCGGACGGATGACTACCTCTACGCACTCATTTTTCTTAAAGCCCTTATCCACACATTCGAATTCAAAGCCATCAAAGGATACTAGCAGGTCATCCAGCATACAGGCTTCTACAATATTCGACTCTCCAATGAAATTAGCAACAAACCGGTTTTCCGGCTCATTGTAAATATCCTCCGGCGTCCCCACCTGCTGAATGATACCCTCATGCATGACAACTACCGTATCAGACATGGACAAGGCTTCTTCCTGGTCGTGGGTGACGAAAATAAAGGTGATGCCTACTTCCTTCTGTATCTTCTTTAATTCTCCCTGCATCTCTTTTCTCAGCTTGGCATCTAAAGCACCCAGCGGTTCATCCAGCAAAAGAACCTTAGGTTCATTTACCAATGCCCTGGCAATGGCAACCCGCTGCTGCTGTCCGCCGGAAAGCTTAGTTACGTCCCTCTTATCAAAGCCTTCTAGGCCTACCAGCTTCAAAGTCTTCTTTACCTTATGGTCCAGCAGGCTTTTGTCCATCTTCTTTATCTTTAATCCAAATGCAACATTCTCATATACGTTCAAAAAAGGAAATAATGCGTACTTTTGGAATACGGTATTTACTTCCCGTTTATACGGGGGAACCTTTGAGATATCCACACCATCAAATAGCACTTCTCCACCGCTGGGTTCGTCAAAGCCGGCAAGAATCCGCAGTGTGGTTGTCTTACCGCAGCCGGAGGGACCTAAGAGCGTCAGGAATTCATTCTCATGAATATTTAAATCAATTCCTTTCAGCACCTGCTGGTCTTCATAATTCTTTGTCAATCCTTTTAATTCAATTAATACGTTACTCATAATCTGCCTCCTCGCTGAAACAAAATCAAACACCGCCGCAAATATTCGAAACTAAAAGCTGGGCGGTGAGGACACCCACAAAAGAAGTCCTCCGGTCTCGGATGTAATGTAATGCTGATACGCCGGTGTAAAATAAAAGGATTCCCCCCTTTTTGCCTTAAACACCTGATTGCCTATATGAATATCGATGGCGCCCTTTAAGACATATCCGAATTCTTCTCCTTCATGGGGATTGTCCGGATAGGTAGAACCCTTGGGTTCAATCGTGACTAAAATGGGTTCCATCACATTTTTTTGTGCATTGGGTATAATCCACTGAATCGTATTCTTCAGTTCACCGTCGGTCTTTTCAAAAAAATCTCCCTTGTGGAACACCACCTGAGTATCCTCGGAATCGTTGAAAAAGGTTTTTAAGTCCGTACCCAGACATTGCAAAATGTCCACTAAGGTAGCAATCGAAGGCGAGGTTAAATCCCGTTCCACCTGAGAAATAAAACCTTTGGTCAGTTCTGCACGGTCTGCAAGCTCTTCCTGGGTCAGGCCCTTTTGAATGCGTAATGCTTTTAATTTCCTTCCTATTTCCATTTCTCTTACCTGTTTCTTAATTCTAAACTTCAAGTTTAGTTTTGCTAAACTCAACAAGTCAATTATACATGGATTTTACAGAACGTCAATAGGAAATTTTATTCTTTTTTTAATGGGCAATTGATTGACGGAGCTTGCTGTTGTACCCTATAATAAAGTACAGATACCGTAGACCTTAGAAAAGGAGTAAGACCATGAGTATTCGGAGACAGATTATTGATTATTCCAGAGGAGACAATCTGGGTCACTTCTGGCGGTTATATAAATTACAGAAAAAGATAAAAAGCGGCTTTATACATGATGTGCTGACCTTTCTGCTAAGCCGCTGCGCTCACCGGCATGGAGGCTATATCGGTCCGGATGCTGTGATTGATGAATCCCTTTCCCTTCCCCATGGCCTCCATGGTGTTTTCATTTCCCGCTATGCGGTTATCGGTAAGGACTGCTGGATGTATCAGAATGTTACCATTGGGGAAAAGAACCGGAAGGCGCCGGTGATTGGGGATAATTGTCTGATTGGCGCCGGGGCGGTAATCATTGGAGATATCACGATAGGAAATAATGTGAAAATCGGGGCAGGTGCTGTTGTCACCACCAGTATTCCGGACAATGCTACGGTTGTTTCCCAGCCGGCACATATTGTAAAGTAAGTCCCTTACAGGAAGGATAAAATACTATTTTGTATTGCAACTGAAAGTTGCGTAACCGCAACTAAAACTTTGTATGAAAAATGAGGAGATTTTGATAGTATTTTAACAGTCAAAGGCTTGAAATCAGTTGTTCCAGGCATAGCTTATAATTAAGAAAGAGGAGGCTGAAGAGAATGACAGGCGGGAAGGGAAATAACAAAAAAGTTTCCGGTAATAATGTAGCTTTTATAATGATTTATGGTGCCATAGTAACCATTGTGATAATGATTTATGTTTTTCTATCAAAGAGCCTGGGAGATTACCGTATTTACAAATCGCACTCATGGGTGGAGACGGAGGCTCGTTTTGTAAACGCAGAGGAGTACCAGCAAACGGTTCGGCGACGGAGTTACACCGGAACCAAACGGTATCGTGTATCCCAGGAAACCCGTTACAGGTGGCGGTACAGCTATGAAGTAAATGGCAGCCGATACTCTTATATCACGGATGGGCATCAGGAACGCCAGCCGAATAAGCCGACCCGGGGGATTCTTGTGGCAGCAGACAATGCTTCTGTTTATCTGCAATATGGTAGTGAAGGCGCTTTGAAGTTCGTACAGGTGTTTAGCTGGGGAATCGCTATTGTTGGGGGACTGATTATCGTTGGCTTGATTTTTCTTCTCAGGTATCTTCAGAAAAAAAAGAAAATGGAATAAGGCAAGGCTTAAAAACTATTGTATATTCAGAAAGAATCTCTTATAATAGACACATTAACGCTTTATTGCAATAAAGAGCGGGTAAGGAGATTATAAGATGAAATTTTTTATTGATACTGCAAAAATCGAGGAAATAAAAGCAGCAAATGATATGGGTATTATATGCGGAGTTACAACCAATCCTTCCCTGGTTGCCAAGTCCGGCAGAGAGTTTCATACAGTCATTCAGGAGATTGCGGCGCTTGTAGACGGACCAATCAGTGGAGAAGTAAAAGCCACCACAACCGATGCAGAGGGAATGATTACAGAAGGAAGAGAGATTGCTGCCATTCATCCCAATATGGTAGTAAAGATACCAATGACGGAGGAAGGCTTAAAGGCATGTAAGAAATTATCATCGGAAGGAATCAAGGTAAATATGACCCTGATTTTCTCTGCCAATCAAGCACTGCTGGCAGCCAGAGCCGGGGCGGCTTATGTATCACCGTTCATTGGAAGAATCGATGATATCAGCATGTCCGGCATGGATTTGATTCGCAGTATTGCAGAGATATTCAGCTATACGGATTTACAGACGGAAATCATTGCTGCCAGCGTAAGGAATCCGGTTCATGTTACGGAGTGTGCCTTAGCAGGAGCTGATATTGCAACGGTGCCATATGGTGTTCTGGTGCAGATGATTCATCATCCCTTAACAGATGCAGGAATCGAGAAGTTCCGGAAGGACTATCTGGCAACGATAGAATAAATGAAAGTACTTGCAACATCAAGCATTTTATGGTATTTTGTACGCGAGTGGTATTCTTATTAAGAAATCACATCGGGATAATGTGTCATCATTGGCTGAAGGAGAACAGAAGTATGCTGTCCATGCAGGTAAAACGGCATGGAAACAGCAGGCTGAAGTATAGAAAGAGGTGATGACATGGATATAGGAATCATTGGCGCCGGCAGGGTGGGCTGTTCCATGGGGAAATATGCAGTACAACACTGGATACCGGTAGCAGGATACTATAGCAAAACATATGAAAGCGCAAAGGAAGCGGCGAAATTTACGCGGACAGAGTGCTTCGAGGATTTAACAGATATTATTTTGGCAAGTGATACCCTTTGGATTGCCACACCGGATGACAGTATCCGGGAGGTATGGGATTGCATTGCACGGTACGACATTCAAGATTATATTATCTGCCATTTTAGTGGCTCATTATCTTCCGATGTTTTTTCCGGGATTGAGAAGAAGAGGGCGCACCCTTGTTCCATTCATCCCCTTTACGCATTCAGCGACAAGAATACTTCCTATCAGAATTTAAATGAAGCTTATTTTACCATCGAGGGCGATGATTTTGCCGTAGAGCATATGACTGCCTTGCTGGAGAAAATGGGCAATCGGGTGGTTCGGATTAAGGCGCAGAAAAAGGCGCTGTATCATAGTGCCGCTTCCTTGGTGAGCAATCATATTCTGGGTGTAATCGATATGGGCATCCAGCTTATGGAGGAGTGTGGATTTACCCAGGAAGAGGCATATGCTGCATTAACCCCGTTGATTTTAAATAATATCAATGCCGGCTGTGAGCTTGGCTGTAAGGAAGCCTTGACCGGCCCCATTGAACGGAATGATATCAAAACGGTTGACTGTCATTTGTCGGCACTGACCGGAACAGCCAGGGATATCTATGAAAGCATAGGGAATGAACTGGTTATCATGGCGAAGGAGAAGCATCCGGACCGGGATTATACGGGTATGGAGCTGCGGTTCCAGTAGAGTTTTGCATTTGAGAAGCACAGAATATGAAAGGAAGAAGGATTCGTATTGCAGTCCGATGGTTTTGATGTCGGTTTGATGATAGGGAAAGCTGCAATCGGAATGGAAGTATGCGTATATTTGGGAAATAAAGGAAGGGAATGATAGTAATGAAGAATACAGTAGCAACATTTCAAAAGGCAAAGGCAGAGGGAACGAAGCTGACCATGCTGACGGCTTATGATTATTCTACGGCGAAGCTGTTAGACGAGGCTGGTGTAAATAGTATTCTGGTAGGAGATTCTCTGGGGAATGTCATACTTGGATATGAGGATACACTGGCAGTTACCATGGAGGATATGCTTCATCATGGAGCGGCAGTTGCCAGAGGAGCAAAGGATGCATTGGTAGTCATTGATATGCCCTTTATGTCTTATCAGATATCGGTGGAGGAAGCGGTTCGGAATGCCGGACGGCTGATGAAGGAAGGACATGGCGCTGCCGTAAAGCTGGAAGGCGGTGCGGCTGTTTGTCCACAGATTCGGGCAATTGTTGATGCAGGGATTCCAGTCATGGCGCATCTCGGATTAACTCCCCAGTCGATTCATGCCTTTGGAGGATTTAAAGTACAGGGCAAGACGGAGGCAGCGGCAAAGAAACTGCTTGAGGATGCAAAGAAGGTTCAGGAAGCAGGGGCGTTTTCCGTTGTACTGGAGGCGGTTCCAAGCAAGCTGGCAGCCTTGATTACGGAGCAGCTGGATATTCCGACCATCGGAATCGGTGCGGGAAATGCCTGCGATGGACAGGTACTGGTCTATCAGGATATGCTGGGTATGTTCTCAGATTTTACACCAAAGTTTGTGAAACGGTATGCTAATGTGGGAGAGGTCATGAAGGATGCCTTCCGGCAGTATATCGAGGAAGTTCAGTCCGGTGCATTTCCGGCAAAGGAAAATGAATATACGGTAGATGACAGCATTATTGAAAAATTATATTAAGGTGTTAAGTGAATATGAGAATATTAGTATTTTGTGCAAAAGGGTTTGAAATGATTGAATTCAGTGCTTTTATTGATATAATGGGGTGGGCCCGAAATGATTATCACTACCCTGTATATGTTGATACATGCGGTTTTACCCAAACTGTAAATAGTACGTTTCATGTTCCTGTTCTTGTGGATAAAACAATGGATGAAATAGTGGTTAATGATTATGATGCATTAGCCATTCCGGGTGGATTTGAAGAGTTTGGATTTTATGAAGAAGCGTACAATGAAAGATTTCTGAATCTAATAAAAGCATTTGATGAGCAGGAAAAACCGATTGCTTCTATCTGTGTTGCGGCTTTGCCAATTGGAAAAAGCGGTGTACTTAAAAATAGAAAGGCTACAACATATCATTTAAACGATGGACATCGACAAAAACAACTGGCTGAGTTTGGTGTAAATGTTGTAAATGAGCGAATTGTGGTAGATAGCAACATAATTACTTCATATTGCCCGGAAACGGCACCGGATGTTGCATTTGAACTATTAAAGAAGTTATGTGGAAATGAAAAGATGCTTATTGTTAAGAGAGCAATGGGATATTAGAAAGAGCGAGAGGAGAATGTGTTATGAATATCGTTCATACAGTAAATGAAGTCCGAGTGCAGGTAAAGGAGTGGAGAGACACAGGATTATCGGTGGGGCTGGTGCCTACCATGGGTTATCTTCATGAGGGACATAAGAGTCTGATTGATCAGGCAGTAAAGGACAATGACCGGGTGGTGGTCAGTGTATTTGTGAATCCGATGCAGTTTGGCCCGACCGAGGATTTGGCAAGCTATCCCAGAGATTTGAACCGGGATGCGGCGCTGTGCGAGGCAGCTGGTGCGGCTCTGATTTTTAATCCGGAGCCGGAGAATATGTATTCAGAGGATTTTTCCAGCTTTATTGATATGAATACCTTGACGAAGGGCTTATGTGGAAAGAGCCGTCCCATTCATTTTCGTGGTGTCTGTACGGTAGTAGGAAAGCTCTTCAATATCGTACAGCCGGATAAGGCATATTTTGGACAAAAGGATGCACAGCAGTTAGCAGTAATCCGTCATATGGTCAATGATTTGAATTTTAATTTGGAGATTGTGGGCTGTCCGATTATCCGGGAGGAGGACGGTCTGGCAAAAAGCTCCCGAAATACCTACTTAAGTCCGAAGGAGCGTCAGGCTGCCTTGATTTTATCAAAGAGTCTGGAACGGGGCAGAGAATTAATCGAAGCAGGGGAACGGGATGCAGAGACGATTAAGCAGGCAGTTACCGAGCTGATTCAGACGGAGCCTTTGGCAAGGATTGATTATGTAGAGCTGGTAGACTGGAATACGCTGGAACCGGTGGAACGAATCGAGGGTCCGGTGTTAAATGCAATTGCCGTTTACATTGGCAAGACACGATTGATAGATAATCACATTTATGAAAGGATGTAAGAACCTATGATGATAACGATGTTAAAGTCCAAGATTCATCGTGCCGTAGTGGTACAGGCGGAATTGAATTATGTAGGAAGCATTACCATCGATTCTTCTTTGATGGAAGCTGCTGGTATTCTGGAGTATGAGAAGGTACAGATTGCAGATGTGGAAAATGGAAACCGCTTTGAAACCTATGTGATTGCCGGAGAGCCGGATTCTGGTATGATTTGTCTGAACGGAGCGGCAGCCAGACAGGTGCAGGTGGGTGACCATGTGATTATTATGGCTTATGCGGAAATGACGCCGGAGGAAGCAAAGGAACAGAAGCCACAGGTAGTATTTGTGGATGAGAAAAACCAGATTAAGCGGATTGCCCACTATGAGAAGCATGGAGAGTTGTGCTGATGTGCAGAGGGGAAATCCATTGCATGATATACCTGGCAAAGACTTCTCTCAACAAAGGCTCCACCGTATCAGAATCCGTAGAAGTTAGGGTAAAGTTTTTGTAGGAAAAATAAATAGATAAAGGAAAGAGCACCTA
>JAMOZY010000012.1:0-4960 GCA_023667695.1 Clostridium sp.
AGGTGCTCTTTCCTTTATCTATTTATTTTTCCTACAAAAACTTTACCCTAACTTGCAAAGGAACTATAAGGGAAATAAAAGGAACCCAACATGAACCAATAAACAGAGTTCTATTGTTCCCAATCATCAATCGTACTTTGTGATATAGTAACTATTCCATTACCTCCACTCTGTTATTCGTTCCGAAAAATTTATACTCACATTTATACATTTTTATTATAAATCATATGAGTACTTTTTTCAAACACTTTGTCAGATGAGAAATATCAATCTTTTTTCTTCTATCATTTTTTACCCTGCTACAATTCAAAGATAACAATGATTCCTTACAAATATGAACTTATACACAAAAGCTGACCTCCATCATTAATAATAGAGGTCAGCTTTCATTCCGTAATTCAACCTGTTCACTTAATTCTTTTCTACTTCATAATATGAATGGCGCCAATCAACGGCACTTCCTTCTCTTCCTGATTCACCGCTGCTATCAGTCCCATAATCCAGCAAACTGCCATAAAGACACTCCAAAGTCCTCCAATCATCCAGCCTACCTTTGGAATTGCGGATATGATTCCTCCCGCCAGCATAAATAATAAAATTACCAAGGATTGATTAAGGTGGAATTTTGCACCCTCCTTATCCCCTGCAAGCAATGCAATGAACCATCCAATCCATGACAAATAAGCCACAATACTCGTTGTTTTTGTATCCATTTTCCGTCTCCTTTCAACTTTTATCGCTCTGACTATACCATAAAACCAAAGGATTCGATAGGTTTAAGCGACGAACGCTCTCATTTAGCCGATAAACGGAAAACCCCGTCTTACAATCCGGATTCCGAATGCAAGACGGGGTATCCTATTCCTCCATAAAAACAACTTATTTATTATAGTTTACAATCTTTCCAAAATCTGCTTTCAAAGAAGCACCACCAATCAGCCCACCATCGATGTCCGGCTTCGCAAGCAATTCTGCTGCATTACCAGCATTCATGGAACCGCCATACTGAATCCGTACCGCTTCTGCTGTCGGTGCGTCATAGATTTCAGCAATCAAATCCCGAATGCCCTTACATACCTCCTGTGCCTGGTCAGAAGTCGCCGTCTTACCGGTTCCAATCGCCCAAATCGGTTCATAAGCAATGACTAAGCTCTTTACCTGTTCTGCTGTAATACCGGCTAAATCAGACTTAATCTGAAGTCGAATCCAATCCATGGTGACCCCTAGCTCTCTCTGCTCCAAGGATTCCCCACAGCAAAGAATCGGGGTAATGCCTGCTTCAAATGCCTTCTTCACCTTCTTATTCAATAACACATCATCTTCCTTGAAGTAATCCCGACGCTCGGAATGTCCGATAATCACATACTTTACACCTGCATCTACTAACATAGCAGCAGAAACCTCACCGGTATAAGCACCACTTTCTTCAAAGTACATATTCTCAGCTCCTACCGATACGTTGGAACCCTTTGTTGCTTCCACTACCGGAACGATATCAATGGCTGGTACGCAATATACCACATCAACCGCATCATTCTTTACCAAATCCTTTAATTCATTCACTAATGCAACTGCCTCCCTTGGAGTCTTATTCATCTTCCAGTTTCCGGCAATAATCTTTTTTCTAGCCATATATTTTCTCCTTGTTCTACATAATATTCCAGTGTTTTACCACCTATGCTTCTTGTGCGGCATCCGACTTACGGGCAGAGGAACGAATCAGCAGAATACCACTAATCAGTCCGGCAAGCCCAATGACTGCAAGGCAGATAAAAAGTCCGATTCCTACACCGGAAAAGACACTGCCGAGGGTTCCGAAGGTAGCTTCCGCAATCTCTGGAACGCTGCATTCTTCCGGCTTTGTCTTGTTGTAATATACTGTAACCCTGGTTCCAACCGGATAGGCAGAGGTTTGCATATTCAATACCACTACATACAGGTCCCCCTCTGCTTCATACTGCACAGATGTTTTGGAATCATCAACATCCATAACCACACCTTCGCAGGAAGCATAATTGGAATCCTGTGAATAATCAATGCCAGAATCAGCAGCGCCATTCATTGCGGTTCCAAGTCCTCCAAATACCAATCCAAACACCAACGCCATGAGAAGAACCATTCCTCCAAATATCGTCAATATAATACCAATTACCTTTTTTGCCATTTTTTGCCTTTCTTCTACCGGGCTTCCGATTCCATAAGCCGCCGGATACACATTTCATATTTCAACGTCTACTTATCATTCGCTGCTGCAACACCCGGCAGTTCCTTGCCTTCCAAAAACTCAAGAGAAGCACCGCCGCCAGTAGAAATGTGGCTCATCTTATCTCCAAAGCCTAACTGATTTACTGCTGCTGCAGAATCACCGCCACCGATAATCGTCGTTGCATCGGTATCTGCTAATGCTTTTGCGACTGCAATGGTACCGGTTGCTAAGGTCGGATTCTCGAATACGCCCATTGGTCCATTCCATACCACCGTCTTCGCAGACTTTACAGCATCTGCAAATAATTCAGCTGTCTTGGTTCCAATATCCAAGCCTTCCATATCAGCCGGAATAGCATCTGCGGAAACAATGGAAACCTCAATCGGTCCATCAATCGGATCCGGGAAATTAGCTGCAATCGTTGTATCAATCGGAAGCAGCAGCTTCTTGTCTAACTTTTCCGCCTTTTCAATCATTTCCTTACAGTAATCCAGCTTGGAATCATCCACTAATGACTTACCAACCTCTTTGCCCTGTGCCTTTAAGAAGGTATATGCCATACCACCGCCAATAATCAGAGTATCGCACTTCTCTAATAAGTTGGAAATAACATTCAGCTTATCCGCTACCTTTGCACCACCTAAGATTGCAACAAACGGACGTACCGGATTTTCAACTGCATTTCCTAAGAAATCAATTTCCTTCTGCATTAAGTAACCAACAACTGCAGTATCTACCAAAGCGCTGACACCTACGTTGGAGCAATGCGCCCGATGTGCGGTACCAAAAGCATCATTTACAAATACATCGCAAAGGCTTGCCAAATCCTTACTGAAGGCTTCGCCATTCTTGGTTTCCTCCGGACGGAACCGTGTATTTTCCAATAATACGATATCTCCATCCTGCATAGCATCTACTGCTGCTCTTGCATTCGGTCCTACCACTTCCGGGTCTGGTGCAAACTTTACTTCCTGTCCCAATAATTCAGATAAACGAGCGGCAACCGGTGCAAGTGTCTTTGTTTTCTTATCCTCTTCCGTCTTTACCTTGCCCAAATGAGAACAAAGAATAATCTTTCCTCCATCTGCAACCAGCTTCTTAATCGTTGGAAGTGCAGCTACCAGACGATTTTCATCTGTAATCTTGCCTTCCTTTAACGGTACGTTAAAATCACAACGCACCAGTACCTTCTTCCCCTTTACGTTAATATCATCTACCGATTTCTTATTCAGCATATTCATGCTCCTTTCACTTCTTTTTTATTTCACCCTGATGGCAGTATCGAAACACCGTCACATCCCAGGAGATTTTCAAATTCACACTCCGCAAAAACAACGAGGCATCCAATAGAATATACAGAAAACCTGTCACTGCAAAAGGTACTCCTCCCCTGTGGCAGTTTTGCTGCATACTGCAATATAAAAAGGTCCGGTCCTAAAAAGACCGGACCCTTAAGGTCAATTATAATTCAATCTTATCCTTATGCTAACTCAGCAAAGTACTTAATGGTACGAACCATCTGGCTGGTGTATGAATTCTCATTATCATACCATGAAACAACCTGTACTTCATATAAGTCGTCCGAAATCTGAGCAACCATAGTCTGGGTAGCATCAAATAAAGAACCGTACCGCATACCTACGATATCCGAAGATACGATTTCTTCCTCGTTATAACCGAAGGACTCAGAAGCTGCAGCCTTCATAGCAGCATTGATAGCATCCTTGGTTACGCCTGCCTTCTTAACAACTGCAGTTAAGATGGTAGTAGAACCAGTTGGAACCGGTACACGCTGTGCAGAACCGATTAACTTTCCGTTTAACTCCGGAATGACAAGACCGATTGCCTTAGCAGCACCAGTCGAATTCGGTACGATATTAACAGCAGCAGCACGCGCTCTTCTGAGGTCGCCCTTTCTGTGTGGTCCGTCAAGTACCATCTGGTCACCGGTATAAGCATGAATGGTAGCCATGATACCAGACTGAATCGGTGCATAATCGTTTAATGCCTTAGCCATAGGAGCTAAGCAGTTGGTGGTACAAGAAGCAGCAGAAATAATCTTGTCCTCTGCGGTTAATGTATTCTCATTTACACTAAATACGATGGTCTTTAAGTCATTACCAGCCGGTGCAGAAATAACAACCTTCTTTGCACCTGCATCAATATGAGCCTGAGACTTAGCCTTAGATACATAGAAGCCAGTACACTCTAATACTACATCTACGTCTAACTCGCCCCAAGGAAGCTCAGCAGCGTTAGCCATTGCATAAATCTTCAGCGTCTTGCCGCATACAGTAATCGTACCTGCTTCATCATCTGCAGAAACCTGGTCTGCATACTGATACTTGCCCTGTGAAGAATCATACTTTAATAAGTGTGCTAACATTGAAGGCTTTGTTAAGTCGTTGATTGCAACAACCTCATATCCTTCTGCATCAAACATCTGTCTGAATGCAAGACGACCAATACGTCCAAATCCATTGATTGCAACTTTTACTGCCATTTGAAAATCCTCCTATAAAGTGAATGTTTTATTATAATCACCGTCTTGCGGCGGTTATTAATCCTTTGAAATCACAATAATATAATACCGTCTTTATCCAAAAATTTCAAGACTAATTTCTAGATTTTGTCATATCCGTTCCTCCATGCAGAAATGCTTGTATAAACTGGCTCTGGGAGCTTGCTCACAAGAGACTGTTTATCAAAGCATTTCTATAGGGCGGACGCCCGTCATGAAATAAGCTGGCGGTT
>JAMOZY010000012.1:5060-37887 GCA_023667695.1 Clostridium sp.
TCCCTTATTTTCAGCATCCTATAGCCCGACAGCTTATGAATGGCATGGAGGAACCTGACAGCCATGCAGAAATCCATACAGAAACAGGCTCTGGGAGCTTGCTCACAAGAGACCGTTTATCAAAGCATTTCTATAGGGCGGACGCCCGTCATGAAATAAGCTGGCGGTTGGTTTCTTCCCTTATTTTCAGCATCCTATAGCCCGACAGCTTATGAATGGCATGGAGGAACCCGATAGCCAGAAAAAGCCTATTGGGTGGATAAAGAAAAGCATGTACATTTTTCCGCCGTTTTATGCTATACTAGTTTCAAAATTTTAGAAAGGCGGATTTTTCCTATGATTGCAGCAGATTGCCATGTACATTCCCGGTTTTCCAGCGATTCCCAGACTCCTCTTCCAGAGCTTGCTGAACGGGCAATTCAAAAAGGGATGAAGTACTTTTACCTGACAGACCATCATGATATTGATTTCCCGATTGAAGCTGCCGGAGGACTGGATTTTCAGTTGGATACTCCGGAATATCTGAATGCACTTGCTGCTTTCAAGCAGGAATACGAAGGACAGCTTACGGTCCGGACCGGTGTAGAGTTGGGACTCATGAGCCATATTACCGATAAACTGTCTGCCTACACCAAAGCATATCCCTTTGACTTTATCATCGGCTCCTCCCATCTGGTTCGCGGAATGGACCCTTATTATCCGGAATACTATGAAGGACGAAGCCAGAAAGCCGCCTACCGGGAGTACTTTGAATCCATTTATGACAATATTAAAGCCTTTTCTGATTTTGATGTTTATGGACATCTGGATTATGTGGTTCGCTATGGACCTACCAAGAATGCGGATTGGGACATAAAGGATTATGAGGATATTTTTGAAATGATTCTCTCTGCGTTAATCGCAGCAGGCAAGGGCATTGAAATCAATACCGCCGGCTTATATAAGGGCTTGGGATATCCCCATCCTCACAAGGATATCCTGACTATGTACCGGAAGCTGGGCGGTGAGATTATTACCATTGGAAGTGACGCCCATACTGCAGATAAGCTTGGCTATGGATTTGAACAGGCAGAGCAGCTTCTGCTGTCCTGTGGGTTTCGTTATTATGCCCTGTTCCGGAACAGAACGCCGGACTTTCTTCCCTTAGGATAATTCCTTTGCCAGCCGTGTGTTCCCAGAATCAGCAGTCAACTCTGATTCTGATGGGTACACACGGTCTGACGGTTTGTTCTCCCTTCTTCCATTTCTTTGTCTCGTGTATCTCTTTCCCTTATTTCATTTCGCTGCTCCCGGTTGGAGAAAATAGCTGCTCCTTCTTTTGAAAATCCTCATATTCCGGTGATTCCCGGCGTAGTTCTTCAATTTTACTTTTCAAAACACTGACGACCCGGTTCATTTCTTCCATGGTATTCTCTTCTCCTAATGTCAAGCGAAGTGTTCCGTTTTTATAATCCTCCGGTACCCGGATTGCTTCAATCACATGAGACGGTGCTGCAGAGCCGGCATTGCAGGCAGAACCGCCGGAGGCACAGATTTGTTCCATATCCAGCAGAACCAGCAGGGATTCGCTGTTCACAAACCGGAAGGAAACATTTATATTATTGGGCAGGCGGAACCAGCGGTGTCCATTGATTCTGGCATATGGAATTTCCTCCATGAGCCGCCGCATCAGATAATCCCGCAGCAGGGTTTCCTTTTTTCTGCGTTCCTCCATGGTCTGAACGGCGATTTCCAATGCCTTCCCCATACCAATGATTCCCGGTACATTCTCTGTTCCAGCCCGAAATCCCCGCTCCTGTCCTCCACCCTTAAACAGACTTTCCAGCGGCAGGCCTTTCCGGACATATAGAAAGCCTACGCCCTTAGGACCTCTGAACTTATGGGCGCTGGCACTGAGCAAATCAATCCGGCTCTGCCTTACATCAATAGGAATCTGCCCACAGGCCTGAACCGCATCCGTATGAAACAGGATGCCTCTGGCACTTGTAATTTCTCCAATCTCAGTAACCGGCTGGATGGTTCCGATTTCGTTATTGGCATACATAATGGATACCAGAACTGTATTTCTTTGAATGGCTCGTTTTAAATCACAAATATGAATCCTTCCCCTCCCGTCCACCGGCAGATAAGTAACAGAACAACCGGAGCGTTCCAGCTTCCGGCAGGTGTGTCCAATAGCATGATGCTCGATGGTGGAGGTAATCATATGTCCTCTTCGCCCCATCCGTTGTACTGCGGTAGCCAATGCCCAGTTATCTGCCTCCGTACCGCCGGAGGTAAAATAGATTTCTTCCGGCATTGCCCCAATAAAGGCAGCAATCTGCTCCCGCACCCCCTCGACGTTTTTCCGTACCTCCTGACTTGGCTGATATACGCTGGATGGGTTATAATATGCCGTGGTATAATATGGGACCATTGCTTCCACCACCTGAGGCAGTACTGCTGTAGTGGCCGCATGGTCCAGATAGATTTCTGCCATGCTTCTATCAACTCCTAACCTTCTATTCTTGTCATGATTTTATGAAACCCCCATATAATGAAAATAAGAACCATCTGAGGCCGTTCTATGACTATTTCTACTAAGAATTCCATCATTAAAGGAACCTTTATTCTTACCATTGCAGGAATCCTATCCCGCTTTTTGGGGTTTTATAATAGAATATTCCTGACGAATCTATTCGGTGCCAGAGAGCTGGGAATCTATCAAATGATATTTCCGGTTTACATGGTAATCTTCAGCTTCTGCTGTCAGGGAATTCAGACCGCATTGACCCGGCAGGTTGCCAGACCGGACTTTAATTCTACGGAATCCCGTATTTGTTTATTGCGCAGCGCTTTGAAGCTGTCTGTTTTTCTGTCCCTGGTCTGCAGCCTGCTTGTTTTTTTCTGTTCCGACTGGATTAGTTATCAGATTCTCCATTCCCGGGAATGTACGGAATGCCTTCGCATCCTGTCTCTCGCTTTTCCCTTCGTATCCATCAAGGGATGCCTGACGGGATACTATATCGGCATCCAGAAATCCGGTGTTACAGCCTGGGGACAATTGATTGAACAGGCGGCCAAGATTGGCGGTGTTTATCTGCTGGCATCCTGGCTGCTTCCCGGCGACCCCAAGGCTTATTTTGCCGTATATGGTATTGTCATTGGAGAGGCCGTTTCCTGTCTTTGGACAATTCTCTGCTATCTCCATTCCAAAAAAACTTTTCCCACTGATTCCGTCTGCTGTCATCCGAAGGCTCTTTATCGAAAGGAGCTAATCCGAGATGCCCTTCCCCTGACTACCAACCGCCTTTCCTTAACCGCTTTGCAAAGCCTGGAGGCTATATTAATTCCTCATATGCTGAATCTGTACCTTCAGAACGGAGATGTTTCTCTGATTCTTTATGGCACCTTAACCGGTATGGTACTGCCCTGCATTATGTTCCCAACTACACTGACCTCCTCTCTTGCCACAATGCTGCTGCCAGCCATTTCCTCTGAATACAAAAGCGACCATCTCCGAACCATCCGCAGCATTATAAGAAAGAGCATTTGGTTTTGTGTTCTGATTGGTGCCGTAAGTGCTATATTTCTGCTGGTATTTGGCAGATGGACCGGGAACTTTCTTTTTGGCAGCGAGGCAGCCGGAGAGCTTTTGTTTCAATTTGCCCTGCTTTGCCCATTTATCTATCTCTCCTCCTGTCTGGCAAGTATCATCAACGGAATCGGGAAAGCCGGAATGAATCTTCTCTACTCCATTCTGGGAATCGGTATCCGAATCGGATTTATTTTGTGGCTGGTTCCAACGATTGGTCTGACTGGCTATATGTGGGGAATGATGCTGAGCTATCTGCTGCAGACCGGACTTCTGACTTATACGATTTACCAAAATATCTATAAGGAACAGAAATCATCGGTTCCAGTCTATATCGACTAAGATACAGACCGGGACGGTACACAAAGCCTTCTAAGTGTACCGTCCCGGTTGCAATTCAATAATTTGGGTTCCTATGGTTTCCCTGTTTCTTCTGTTTCTTCTGTTTCTTCTGTTTCTTTTGTTTTTTTTATCCTACGATTCCTCTGTTTCCTTCGGTTCCTCCGCTCTCTCCAGTTCCTCTGTTTCCTCTGGCTCTTCCGCTTCTTCCGGTTTCTCTGCTTCTTCTGGCTCTTCCGTTTCTTCCGGTTTCTCTGTTTCCTCCGGCTTTTGCCGTTTCATCCCCTGGGAACGCTTTCTCCGAACCATTACCACCACAATTCCCAGAACCAGAATCAAGACAGGTATACCCACAATGGAAATGCCGCCAATCAGATATACCGTCTGGCTGGAATACAGATTGCTGTCATATGCAATCTCTTTTCCGCGAATGGCAATCCGGTCCGTCGTTCCGAGCAGATAATTCAGGCCATTCAGGAAGAAATTACTGTTATTTCCGGAAACCACTTCGTCCACATTATCTGCCAGCACATTGGAAGAACTCAAAACCAACAGGGTTCCGGCTCCCTCCCGTTCCGATAAGGCTGCAAGATAAAAAGGTCCCAGGATATCATCATCCTCTCTGGAAATGTATTCGGAATACAGATTCACCTTGGAATATGCATAGGAAGAGGTAGACAACAGGCCGGTCACTTCATAACCGGAACCGCTTTTTTCTACCAGTCCTCTGGCTATGGGAATCATGAATGCCAGTCCGGCCTTATAATAATCATGGGTAATCTCCGTATCCTCAACCAGTGGAATAATATAAGTCGGGGTTGCGGATTCCGTTCCGCCTCCATAAATCATATTCAGATTCTGTTCCATGACAATACCGCTTACCACTTCAATGCCATAATCAGCCATAAGGGCATCCAGATTGTCCAGAGAAGCAGTTGCCTCCAAAATGTAATATACACTACCTCCCCCATCCAGGTAATCCCGAATTTTGTCACAATCCTCACTGGAAAAATCCGTCGTAGGCGCATTGATGATTAAAATATCCGCATCCTCCGGAACTTCGGATACCGGAAGGAGAGACAGGTCCGTCAGACTAAAGTTATCCCGCATCATTCCGGTCTGTATGGAATTGGAAAAGGACAACTCATTGTGACCCGTGGTCTGATAAATCATCCGGACCTCACCATCATTTACGGAATTAATTGCCGCCGTCAGCAGCGGTTCAAACTCTACGATAGTACCATAGGTCGTTCCATCCTCACTAAGACCCATACTGGAAAATTCTTCGGAATCCAGATAAACATGATTCTCTCCGCATACTACGATGAGACTGTCCGGATTTACCGTTGCCGTGGTATCCACATATTCATATGGGAAGTTTGGATACAAAGTCAAATCCCGGTACACCACCTGGATATGACTGCTGTTTTTCAGATACTGCTGTAAAATCTGCTTAAAACCAATCGGAAAGCCTTCTTCGGAATCCAGAATATAAATGGTAATATCCTGCTCCAGGCCCCGGACAATGCTTTTGCTCTGTTCGGATATGGTATAAATCTTTTCCTGAGATAAATCCCAGGAAACATTCCATTTGCCGATAAAAATATTTAATAGAACGGCAGCGGCTGTCACTGCCACCACCATAACTGCAGACCAGACACCCAGCCGGAGCCGTGGATTTTTCTGGTTATTGTCTCCTTCCGCTGTTCCTTTCTTCTTTTTCTTTGTTGCAGCTTCTGCCGATTCCGTTTTTTCTTCCAGTTCCGACTTCCCTGTCCGGTTCCGTTTCTCTTCCGGTTCCTGTTCTTCTGTCAATTCCGGTTCTTCCCGATTCTGCTCCTTTTCCAGTTCCGGCTCCTCTTCCGGTTCCAGTTCTTCTATCCGTTCCGGTTCTTCCCGACTCTGCTCTTCTTCCACTTCCTCTATCTGTTCCGGTTTTTCTTCTGGTTTCGGCTCCTCTGTCAATTCCGGTTTCTCTTCCGCTTCCAACTCCTCTGTCCGTTCCGCCTCTACCGTCATAAGCTTCTGCTTCTGAAGCTCTGTCTTTTTCTGCTTCTTTTTTTTCTTGGAATTCTTATCCTTTTTCATATTCCGCCACCTCCTTACCGCCATCTGCGCTTTGCTAGTACCTGCGTAGTCAGAAACAGACACAAGGCAGACACCGTCAACAGGTACACAATAGAAGAAAGATTCAGCATTCCATTTAAGAATTCCTCATACCGCTTTTCAATCGAAAGCCAGTTCAGACAATTGGTCAGTCCATAAAGAAACCAATCCTTCTGCCAGAAATACAAGCCTGCTGTCACTCCGGCTCCCAGAAGCAGGGTGATGCCGGAAATCCAGAGTTTTTTTGTATCAAAGTAAAACAACAAAGCAAGCCCAAGCACGAGGATGCCAAAAAATACCAGCGTTGGCACCGTTCCATTGGGAAGCAGGGAAACCAGACTGCTAAAAAACAAAATCAACAGACTGGCAACTGCCGTAATAATGGCGGAAATGACCGGCTCCTCCGTCAGACTGGAAATCAGGGTTCCGATTGCCATGATACAGGCAGAAAACAATATAAGCCCCACATAGCCGCTGATTATATTTGCCATAGGCAACGTACCGTTTACGGCAATGATAACCGGAAAAACCGTAATCAGGACAACTCCGGTCAAAAATACCGTAATACAGGCCAGATATTTCCCCAATACGATTTCCCATAAGGAAACCGGCGCCGTCAGCAGCAGCTGGTCCGTTTTATGCTTCTTTTCCTCTGCAAACAGCCGCATAGTCAAAAGCGGGATGGCAATTGCATAAATAAACAGCATATAGTAGCTGTTACTCAGCACATAGCTGGCAAAATCATTATAGCCATACGCAATATTTACAACGGAAAAAAAGACACCGGTAAGACATACGAATAAGGCAAGATAAATATATGCCTGCATGGAGGAAAAATAAGATTTTAATTCCCGTTTATAAATCGCTATCATTTTTGCTCCTCCTTACCTGTCAGCTTCATAAATACCTCTTCTAAGGATAACTGCTCCACATTGACACTATAGACAATCATCTGGTTTTGTGCGAACAACAGGAATAAATCATCCCGTATATCCCGCTCCTTCGCAGAAACCACCTGGAATTCATACACGCCCTTCTCGACTTCCGCCACCAGCGAAAACCGTTTCAAAAGCTCTGTTTCCCGCAAAATCCTCTGAATTTCCTTTTTCTCTCCCTTTACTACCAGACGAAGCTGCTTTTGATTGGAATTTTCCTCAGACAACTGTCTGGTTTCATCCTCGGCAACCACCTGTCCCTGATCCAGGATAATGATATGGTCGCAAACCGATTCAATTTCCGACAAAATATGGGAGCTTAAAATAACCGTATGCTCCTTTCCCAAGGAACGAATCATCTGACGCATCTCAATAATCTGGGCCGGGTCCAGTCCCACCATCGGCTCGTCCAGAATCAGCAGAGCCGAATTTCCAAGCAGTGCCTGCGCCAGTCCGACCCGTTGCTTATACCCCTTGGATAAATGCTTTATCAACACATTTTCATGCTCCGACAGATTGGTTTTCTCCATAATATCCGCCACCTCCTGCCGGACCCCTTTCTTTTTCATCCCCTTTAGTTCACTGACAAACTGCAGATATTCCCGGACGGTCATATTCTCATACAGGGGGGGCTGCTCCGGCAAATACCCTAAGCATTTCTTCGCCCTTTTCGGCTGTTCCAAAATATCAATTCCCTGAATGGTGACAGTTCCGGATGTAGCAGACAAATAACCGGTCATAATGTTCATCGTCGTTGATTTTCCGGCTCCATTTTCCCCCAAAAGCCCTACAATCTGTCCTTCCTCTACATGAAAGCTGATTCCCTTCAGGGCCTCATGGCTGCCATAATGCTTGACCAAATTCTCTACAAGCAGCATACTGATTCCTCCTAAATCTATTTTCCTTATGGTTCTGAACCGTCTGACATAGCCAGACCTTTATCAGAATAAACCAAAAATAAGTCCAAACTGTGTTTTTCAAAGAGACTCAAAAATCTTTTTCAACTCCGGGCTTTTTTCCACATCCCCTACCAAAGTCATGCTGACCTGCTCCGGCCGGCAGTATTCCTCCATATAATCCATAATATCAGACCGGGTAACTGCCCTTAATGCCGCCAGCGTTTCTTCTATTGTAACAATTCTGCCCATATAAAGCAGATTTCTTGCATTATTATGCATCCGGTTATGGGTATTTTCCATGGACAGCAGCAGCTCGGAACGAATCTGAGACAAGGTCTGATTCAACTCCTCCTCGGTCGGTCCCTTCTGCCTTAATTCCTGCAGACATGCCATAATACTCCTGCATACCGGTTCCAGATTTTCCTCATTCATTCCACAATAAATCTGAAAGGTTCCGGTTCGGTGATAAGAGCTGCCATAGGAATACAGGCTGTAGCAAAGTCCCTGTTCCTCCCGAATCTGTTGAAATAAGCGGGAGCTGGAGCTGCCGCCGATGATATTATTCGCAACGGATAAGGTATAGCTTTTATTATCCACATGGCTGATTCCCGGATATCCAATGCATACATGAACCTGTTCCATCTCCTTCTGGAACCACTTCCGTCCGGGCTGATAAACCGGTGCCGCTTCCTCCTCACGCTTCCTGCCGCTGGGAATCGCGCCAAAGCATTTCTCCAGCAGCTCACAGACCTCCCCGGTCTCCACATGTCCGGCTACGGAAATAATCATCCGCTCCGCCACATAATGCTCCCGCCAGAATTCCATCAGTTCCTTTCGGGTTATACGCCTGACCGTTTCCTCTGTTCCGGAAATAATATATCCCAGGGGATGGGAAGCCCATACCAGCTTTTGCAGCTGCTCCTGCACCATATCCTCCGGGGAATCCTCATACATATCAATCTCATCCAGTATGACACCCTTTTCCTTTTCCAGTTCTTCTTCGTCAAATAAGGAATTCCGGAACATATCCCCCAGGATTTCCGCCATAAGCGGCAGATGTTCATCTAAAATCCTGGCATAATAACAGGTGACCTCCTTTGCGGTATATGCATTCATATCATCCCCCAGCAAAGCCGCTTCCATCGCAATCTCCCGTCCGCTGCGGTTGGTTGTTCCCTTGAACATCATATGCTCAATCATATGGGAAATCCCGTTATTTCTACTCGTTTCATATGCCGAACCGGTCTCAACATAAATGCCCAATGCAGCAGAACGCACATTGGGCACAGATTCAATCACAGTTCTTATTCCATTCGATAATCTTTTATTTACTATCATTGACTGTTTCCTTTATTATTCCATTCGTTCCGGACTAGCTTCTTGCTCTCGGATGGGTCTGGTCATATACTTCCTTTAATCGCGACGCATTTTTCTTTATATAAATCTGGGTTGTGGAGATATCAGAATGTCCCAGCATTTCCTGTACTGCCTTTAAATCCGCACCATTATTTACCAGATGGGTCGCAAAGGAATGCCGTATCATATGGGGGGTGATATCCTTCTCAATTCCTGCCTTCGAGGCATAAAACTTTATGATTTTCCAAAATCCCTGCCTGGTCATGGCTGCCCCCTGACAATTGGAAAACAGATAGTCGCTATCCTTACACATCGCGTTCCTTGCCTGCTCCATATAACGTACCAAGGCCTCCCTGGCAACTGCCTCAAAAGGAATAATCCGTTCCTTCTCCCCATCACTGCACCGGACATAACTCAGCCGCAGATTCACATCTGTCACCTTCAGGGAAATCAACTCCGATACCCGGATACCGGTGGCATATAATAATTCCAGCATAGCCTTGTCCCTTAATTCCTTCGGACTGTTACCCGATGGCTGCTCCAACAACAGATTTACCTCTTCTACCGTTAAGGTCTCCGGCACACGCTTTTCCACCTTCGGCGGCTTTAGCTGCTCCGACGGGTCCTGACTGATACGGCCCTGCCGCAGCAAATAAATAAAAAATGCCCGCAAGGACGCAATACTCCTGGAAATCGTTGCCGTTGACAACCCCTGCTTTTCCAAATACAAAACATAAGTGGTTAGATTCGTTGCTGTGATTTCATCCATGGAGCGCTTCCCCTGTTCCTTCATAAAATGCTCTAATTTTGTCAAATCCCGAATATAAGCAGCAATTGTATTGGAACTCGCTCGTTTCACATTCCTCAAATAATCCTCAAATTGTTCAATCTCTTCCCTCATTCAACATTCCCTTTCAAAATATGTCGATACAAAATCCATTATACGTACTATTTCTTGTAAAATCAAATGGAATTTTCGTATGTTTTTTCCCGAAACAAAAGGAAAGGAAAGAAAACCACCAAATCTTGTATTCTACTATTTTTCAACCTACAACATGTCGAAAAAATATTATTTCATCATCCATTGAATGAATCCCGGAGATATCCAGATTTCCATTAAGATACCAGCAACTGTAACAGCCAGCGGAAGCAGAATGCACCTTGAAAGGATACCTATGGTTCTGGTTTCCCGTTGCCGAACCTGCTCCTTGGCAAACAGAAACAGCCAGACCGCCAGTATATAACAGATGCCTTGGGGAAAAAAGCAGCTAACTGCCAGAAAAAGTCCCTGGATTCCTAACCGCATAGTCTCTACGGATAGCATCAATCCCCAGACCAATCCCCCGAAAAAAGTAAATAAAAACAAAAGAATCACAGAATTACAGAAAAAGCCAAGCACCAGCATTCCGATAAACTGAAAGCCCCGCTGTTGAAATAAATAAATACTCAGGCTCTTCCGCTCCCGAAAAATCCATTCCGAAATCGAATACTGGTCAAGGGCAAAGACAGCCAGGCTGTTGGGAGCCAGCCGTTCCATACAATTTGCAAAAATTGTTCCCAGCAGGATTCCGATAAAGCCGCTGAAAACCAGCCAGGATACCTTAACTTCCTTCATAACCCACCTCGAATACCGCAACCGCATTGCAACGCAAAGTGTCAAAGAAATATAAGCCGGATTCATGTCCGACTTATATTATATATGCAGCGCATATTCAAAATATGTAAATTACTTCTGTAGCTTCCGGTTCTGATAATACAAAATAGCAACTACCGTCTTTGCATCAATGATTTCTTTCCTTTGAATCATTTTCACGGCTTCCTGTAATTCAAAATGATAAATTTCTATAAATTCTTCCGGGTCCAGGTGCCGCTCGCAGGGTATCAGCTGCTCAGCCAGATAAATATCCGTTTTTTCATTACTGACGCCAATACATCCATATACCTGTGCAATAAATTCTAAGCTTTCCGCCTGATAACCAATCTCTTCCTCCAATTCTCTTCTGGCACAATACTCTCCTGTGGTATCCTCTGGCTCCCGCAGTCCTGCCGGAATCTCAAAGACCTCCTGATTAACAGAATTCCGGTATTGGCGAATCAAAATAACCTTCCCCTCATTATCAATCGGAAGCACCGCTGCACCACCGGCATGTTTCACCAAATCATAGGTCACCTGGGTTCCATCCGGCAGCTCCAGCCGGTCTTCATACAGCTCCAGCAGCTTACTTTTATATACTAATGTTTCCCCTAGCTTTTTATAACCTTCCATTGTAACTCCTTTTCCCTATGCTCCTGTTACAGTATCTGAAATGAAGAAACCGCCATAATGTCAAGGCTGACATTATGGCGGAATAATTTCAGTTTCATGCTTCGATGATTCAATGCATTCATCATTACTTGGCAACATCGGTTGCGCGTGACTCTCGAATTAAGCTAACCTTAATCTGACCTGGATACTCTAGCTCGCTTTCAATCTGCTTTGCAATATCCCGCGCTAAAACAACCATATCCGCATCGCCAACCTGTTCTGGAACTACCATGACGCGAATCTCTCTACCTGCCTGAATAGCAAAAGACTTATCAACACCGTTAAATCCATTTGCAATGGACTCCAATTGTGTCAATCTTGTTGTATATGTTTCTAACGTTTCTCTTCTGGCACCTGGTCTTGCTGCCGAAATCGTATCCGCTGCCTGTACAATACATGCAATCAGCGTTTCCGGTTCCACATCACCATGGTGCGACTCTACCGCATTAATAACGATTGGAGATTCTTTGTATTTCCGGCATAAATCTACACCAATGGAAATATGGGAACCCTCCATCTCATGATCAACAGACTTTCCAATATCATGGAGAAGACCTGCCCGTTTTGCCATGCGGACATCAACACCGATTTCTCCGGCTAATAATCCACACAATTGAGCAACTTCAATGGAATGCTTTAACGCATTCTGACCATAACTGGTTCGAAACTTCATCTTTCCAAGCAGTCGAACCAATTCCGGATGAATACCGTGAACACCAACCTCCAGGGTAGCTGCTTCACCTTCTTCACGCATCATGGTCTCCACTTCCTTTTGAGCCTTTTCAACCATTTCTTCAATTCTAGCTGGATGAATCCGTCCATCTACAATTAATTTCTCAAGTGCAATTCTTGCAACCTCACGTCTGATTGGGTCAAAACTAGACAAAATGACTGCTTCGGGAGTATCATCAATAATCAAATCCACACCGGTCATGGTTTCCAAGGTACGGATATTCCGTCCTTCTCTACCAATAATACGGCCCTTCATTTCATCATTCGGCAGCTGTACCAACGAAATTGTTGTCTCTGCCACATGGTCAGCCGCACATTTCTGTATGGCATTTACCACATACTCCTTTGCCTTCTTACCAGCTTCTTCCTTCGCTCTGATCTCCATTTCCTTGATCATCACTGCGGTTTCATGTTTTACTTCATCTTCAACAGTCTTTATTAAATAATCTTTTGCTTGTTCAGAGGTTAATCCAGAGATTCTCTCTAGTTCCTGTAGTCGCTTCGCCTGGAGTTCTTCCACTTTGGCTCTTTGCTTCTCTAAAGAAGCTTCCTTGGATGCCAGAGCAGATTCTTTCTTTTCCATCTGTTCGACCTTGCGGTCCAGATTCTCTTCCTTGGAAAGAACTCGCTTCTCCATTCGCTGTACTTCGTTCCGACGCTCTTTCATTTCTTTATCAAATTCGTTCTTAATCCGAAGATTTTCTTCCTTCGCATCAAGAAGAGCCTCGCGCTTCTTCGCTTCAGCGGTCTTAAGTGCTTCATCAATAATTTCTCGAGCTTTATCTTCAGCCTTGCCAGTTTTACTTTCTGCAACATTCTTACGATACGTAATCGCTGCAAACCAGGTAATAACTGCAACAACCAATACTATAACAGCACAAATTATATATTGAATCGGTTCCACAGGAGCACCTCCTTATTTAGTTTTCATTGTACGAATACAACAAAACAATTTTATACTTATTTGTGCATTATGTCAAGTACCTTTACTTCATTCCAGCTTTTTTTATCACATTTATATCACATATGTTAAGACTCTTTTTACAAAATGCAATCCTCCTGGTCAAAATGCACTATATTTCGCACGATGGAACCGGAATAACCCTTTTGCAAAAAATGCGCTGCAACCTTCTGCCTTACTTTAAAATCCGACAAATCCTTTCCTTTCACATACTTGCCAAAAGCCTTCTTCAGCAATTCTGTTTCGTCATACTGATACAGCTCCAGATATTCATCAATGTCTATGCTCCTCAGTCCCTTATCTGCCAGCCGCTCCAACATCTGTCTCCGATTCAGCCTTCTACAGTGGGAGGCTACATACTGCTCTAAAAAACGCTGGTCGTCAATGTAATGATATGCTTTCAGGAAATCCAGAACTCTGTCGATAATCTCCGAAGAATAGTCTTTTTGCTGCAGCTTCCTGCGAATCTGACTCTCCGTCTGCTCCCGATAGGTCAGGCTGCGCAATGCATATTCTTTTGCCTTTGTCAGCTCTGTATCATTCACCTTCCGTTTCCTCGCCCTCACCGCTAATTCCGCATTTTTCCCGTACCAATTGCTCAATCTCCTTTAATGTCTCCGGATTCTCCCGCAGATAAGTCTTGGCATTCTCTCTTCCCTGCCCAATCTTCTCACCCAGATAGGCAAACCATGCACCGGACTTCTGCACGACATCATTGGCAACCGCCAGGTCCAGAATATCTCCTTCCCTGGAAATCCCTTCTCCAAACATAATATCGAATTCCGCTTCCTTAAACGGAGGTGCCACCTTATTCTTCACCACCTTAACCCTGGTTCGGTTTCCCACTACATCCGTTCCCTTTTTCAAAGTCTCAATCCGGCGTACGTCCAGACGTACAGAGGAATAAAACTTTAATGCACGGCCGCCGGTAGTGGTTTCCGGATTCCCGAACATGATACCAATCTTTTCCCGAAGCTGATTGATAAAGATTACAATACAATTGGACTTACTGATTACCGCTGTCAGCTTCCGCAGGGCCTGGGACATCAGCCGGGCCTGAAGTCCCACATGGGAGTCACCCATTTCACCATCGATTTCCGCCTTCGGCACCAATGCCGCTACCGAGTCGATAATCACAATATCCACTGCCCCGGAGCGTACCATGGTTTCTGCGATTTCCATTGCCTGTTCTCCGTTGTCCGGCTGGGATATGTACAGATTATCAATATCCACACCAATATTCTTGGCATATACCGGGTCCAATGCATGCTCTGCATCAATAAAGCCTGCAATTCCCCCCTGCTTCTGAACCTCTGCCACCGCATGGAGGGCAACGGTTGTCTTACCGCTGGATTCCGGTCCGTAAATCTCTATAACTCTTCCCTTGGGAAAGCCACCCAGTCCCAATGCCAGGTCCAGACTTAAAGAACCAGTAGGAATCGTCTCAATATTCATGCTCTTACCAGAATCCCCAAGCTTCATAACAGAACCCTTACCATATTGCCGTTCAATCTGCGCTAAGGCAGCATCCAATGCTTTTAATTTTTCTTCACTTGCCATAATATCCTCCTGAATAAAACGTATGTTCGATTTCTTAGTTACAATCCTAATATATTTTCTGTTTTCTGTCAACTGCTTTTTCAAAATCAAAAAACGCTGACGCCAATCGTTCCTCCTTCCTGCTCACTGTAACACACCCTTCTGCCAAAGGAACGCAAAAAAATAATATAAATTCATTTTATCAGAAGAAATCCACTATGTAAATATTTTTATTTTATTTTTATATTTAATCCAAGCCTTGCATTTTGGCGGACCCTTCTGTATAGTTACTATCATACAGGAGGATATGCTGATGAACATTACAGGCGTGATTGCCGAATACAACCCTTTTCATAACGGACACCACTATCAGCTGCAGACTGCCCGTTCCCAAACCCGGTCCGACTTCATTCTTGTTATTATGAATGGAGATTTTATGCAGAGAGGCGTTCCTGCCCTGTGGAATAAATACGAACGTGCTGCCATGGCGGTTGCCCATGGAGCCGACGCAGTCATTGAACTTCCGGTTTTGTACGGAACTGCAAGCGCAGAGTATTTTGCCCTGGGCGGCATCCGGCTGCTTCATCAGCTTCATTGCATCCGTCAGGTCAGCTTTGGCTGTGAAACCGAAGAGCTTTCGCTTTTGCAGACAGTGGCGGACTTTCTGCTCCGGGAACCGGATTCCTTCCGTCAGCTTCTGAATCAGCAGCTGTCCCGGGGAATTTCCTATCCCAGGGCAAGAGCCAATGCCATTCTACAGACAATGCCTGTGGAGCCTGCTGCTGCCTCTGCGCTGGAGCAGCTTCTGACAGAACCCAACAGCATTCTGGCTATTGAATATCTGAAGGCCCTGACCCGGCTTCAAAGTCCGATTCGTCCGATTCCCTGTCTCCGTACGGATTCCGGTTATCACGCAGAAACGCTTTCGGAGCCGTTTGCTTCCGCGACTGCCATCCGGAAGGAATATACCGGACATGGCTGTACCTCTGCCTTACGCTCTGTCCTTCCGGAGACGGTATATACCACACTGAAGGAAGCTTATGAACACCATGCACCAGTAACCATGGATGATTTTTACCCTTATCTGCAATATATCCTTTGGAAATCCTCCGGTCCCCTTACGGATTACCTGGATATCCCGGAGGATCTGGAAAACCGCATCCGCTCTGTTTATAAGCCGGAATATACCTATGAACAATTGGTGGATGCCATTGTCAGCCGGCAGTATACCCGTACCAGGATTCACCGTACCCTTCTTCACATTCTTTTGGATATCCGCAAGGAAGATATGCTCCGGCAGTCTGCTTCGGATAGTATGCATTATGCCCGGTTGCTGGCATTTCGTAAGGAAGCGGCTCCCTTGCTTCGGGAGCTGAAGCTGCACAGTGAGATTCCGGTTATCACAAAGCTGACCCATGGTCTTCAGCAGCTGGAAGAACAGGCGGATTGGGATGGTGTCCGTTTATTGAAGCAGGACATTGCCTGCGCCCATCTCTACGAACAGGCACGTTCTTACCGATATGGCATCCCGGCTGTCAATGAATATACCAGGGAGTTTTTTATCCGGAATTCCGGTCATGTTTAATTTTCCTTCTTCATATATTGGTAGAAAATGAAACAAGGATTCTGTCATGCAGTCTGTGTTCCTAATACTTCTTTTGGCATTCTTATTGCTTGGTATGTTGTTTCACGTTCCCCTTGTAATCGAAGGGGCTCATACCGGTCTGGAATTGTGGTATGAATCTGTGCTTCCTTCCATCCTGCCCTTTATGATTATTACCAATCTTCTGCTCCAACGGGTACATGGAAAGGGAATCTGCTATCTGGGACTATTCTGTGGGCTTCCGGTAGGGGCAAACCTGGTCAATCAGCAGACCGAGGCCGGCCAGATAGCACCTGCCGATGCCAACGTCCTGCTTTGCATCTGCAATATTACCAGTCCAATGTTCATCAGCGGTTATATCTTACATCAATCTCTGCACAATCAGATATCTGCCCTGCGGTTCTTTCTGGTCATTTATCTTCCCTTGCTCCTGTATGGTCTGAGTTCCATGCTCCGGAGCAGATGGCGCCGGACTGCCCACCGTCAGGAACCAAACGCATATACCTCCACCCCGATTGCCCCAAAAGCACCGAAGTCTTTGGAAGCGGTACTCCTCCATTCCCTGCAGGTCATATTAATGGTCGGGGTGTATATCATGCTTTTTTGCATTCTGATTCAATTCCTGCTCCATTATATCCCGTCAGCCGCCTTAATTCCCAAGCTGCTGACCAGTACGTTAGAAATCACCAACGGCATTCATGTATTGCTTCAGCTCCCCATTGATTTCCAGCAAAAAACAGCCCTGATTGCCGGTCTGACCTCCTTTGGCGGTATCTGCAGTCTTTTGCAGACCAAAAGCGTCCTGACTGACACTGGACTGTCTATCATTCATTATACAGCTATAAAGCTTTGTATGGGAGGAATGAGTTATCTCCTCGCTCTTCTTTTGCTATAACCTATTCCCCAAATAAATCATCTTCCTCTTCGTACTCAAAGCTTTCTTCCTCCGGAGCCTGAGGCGCCTCCGGTTCAAAATAGTCCGGCTGATTCTGGTATTCCGGCTGCGGCTGGGCTTCATAGCCATAAGCCGGCTCTGCATAAGTCTCTTCCGGTGTAAATGCGCTGTCCACATACTGCGGCTCCGGTGTAATCTCCGGCTGCTGTGCCTGCAGCATCGCCAAATGCTGCTCTTCGATTTCCTTCCGGTTTGCCTCAATGACATTTGCATTGTTCTGCAGGGATTCAATTAAGCTCTCATAATTTTTCTTCTCCACTTCCATGGTTGCCTGAACATAGTTCTCAATATCGTTCAGCATACCAGTGGTATATTCCATCATACTAAAGCGAATCTCTGCCGCCTCGGAATTTGCCTGCTCAATAATGGCATTCCGATCTATCTGTGCCTGCTTTAAAATCTCCTCTGCCTGAATATTCGCCAGGGTAACAATCTCGCTTTCATCCACCAGACGTCTGGCTTCATTGGATGCCTCTGTAATGATAGCCTCTGCCCGGGTTCTGGCATCCGTCATGATTCCCTCTTTATTCCGCATGATTTTCTTACTTCTCTCTAATTCGCTCGGCATCTTTAACCGTAACTCATTCAGCATTGCCTCAAATTCACTTTTCGGCACACTAATCCGGTCAGAAGAAAAGGCTACATATTTGCAACTGTCAATAAACATCTCTATCTCATTAATCATATCTTCTACGCCTTTTTTGCCCATTTTCATATCCTCCTGATTTCCTGAACACTTTTCTACTACACGGCAAGACAACCGGCAGTTCTGTTATCGATTCTTTATCTTTGCCTCCAGAACCGGAATTACATTCTCCGGTACAAAGGGAGAAATATCCATCCCATAATAGGCATATTCCTTGACAATACTGGAGCTTAAATAGGAATATTCAATACTGGTTGTTAAAAATATCGTATCCACATCCTGCGCTACGATTCGATTGCTCTGGGCAATCTGTAATTCGTATTCGAAGTCTGTAACCGCCCGTAATCCCCGGACAATCACATTGGTATCCATCTTTTTTGCAAAGTCAACTAACAGACCGGAAAAAGAAACCACTCTGCAATTGGGTATATTTTCCGTTGCTCCTTCCAACATATTAACACGTTCTTCCACAGAAAACAATGGAGATTTCGCACTGTTCCTCAGCACCCCTACAATAATCTCATCAAAAATCTCTGCAGAACGCTGAATGATATCCAGATGTCCTAAGGTAACCGGATCAAAGCTTCCGGCATATACCGCCCGTTTCATTTCATAAATCCTCCTCACGATAAATCCTAATAACCCCCTGCCCTGTCAGAAGCCTCCTCCCTCCAGCAGAGCATGCAATGCACTGGCCTTCTCATTCATTCCTCTTTGGCGAACGGGTGAAAAAGGTATGCTTGTTCGTCTTATACTTCTTTATCCGGTGTAATACAAAGGGAAGTGCATCTAAATAATCAAACTCTGTTTCCAGGTCCGATTCTATAATGAGCAACGTATCCGGCCCTGCCAGGGAAGAACCGGCCAGGGCATACAGCACCTGCTTTTCCAGCTCCTTCCCATATGGCGGGTCCATAAAAATCACATCAAAGGCGCCATGCCGCTGCTCCAGCACCCGAACAGCGCTGACTGCATCACAGCCCAGAATCTCGCCCTTGGATTCCAGCCTCGTATGAACCAGGTTCTCCCGGATGATAGTTACTGCCTTCCGGCTGTTATCGACAAAATAAGCCCGATTGGCGCCACGGCTTAAGGCTTCAATGCCAATGCCTCCGCTTCCGCTGAATAAGTCCAGAAATTCACAGTCCGGCAGCTCCGGTGCCAGAATATTAAACAGGGTTTCCTTAATCCGGTCTGTAGTAGGCCGGGTATCCATCCCCGGAACCGTTTTTAGTTGTAAGCTCCTTGCCGTACCTGCTATTACTCTCATATCCGTTCCATTGATATCCTTTATTCTTATGAATCTTGCAGCATTCCTTTAGTTGCCCCGAATCTGATTGCGAATCCATTTTCCCGTCTCAGATAATTCATTCTCTGTCCATCCGGAGGTCTTAGAAGAGCCGGAAGAAATCAGCGACGCCGTTTCTGCTTTATTACACAAGCTCCAGGAACAATAACTCAGATTCCTATCATTAATCAAATCAAACCACTTTTGTGCCTGATTATAATCATTCGCTCCATTTCCGGAAGCATCACAGATACTAAATTCCGATACAAAAACCGGAAGTCCCTGTTCCAGCGCATAGGTTACTTTGTTTCTGATATTATCCGTATGGGTTGCCGCATAGAAATGAATGGCATACATAATATTGGTCTGTCCGGTAATCGGATTATCTGCAACAATATCCACATCCTGGGACCAGGTCGGCGTACCAACAATGATAATGGCATCCTTATCGTTCTTCCGGATAATTGGAATAATCGTCTCTGCGTATGGCTTAATACTGCCTTCCCAGGTAGTGCCTCCATTTGGCTCATTACAGATTTCATAAATCACATTGTCATAATTCGCATATTTTGCGGATACCTCTGCAAAGAACTTCTCTGCCTCTCCCTGATTCACGGTAGGGTCCAGGTCATGAAGAACATGCCAGTCAATGATGACATACATGCCAAGCTCTGTTGCTGCGTTTACTCCGGTGTCAATCAGCGCCTTTAGCTGTTCCTTGTCACCACCGCTGCAGTAGCCGCCGTTTTCATCGGTATACATAGCCAGACGGATTACATTGCCGCCCCAGTCATCCCGAATGGTCTGGAAGGCATCTTTATTGACATATTCCGGAAACCATGCCAGTCCATGGGTGCTGACGCCCTTCAACTGATATGGGTTGCCGCTGGCATCCACCAGCTGGGTTCCCTCTACCTGTAAGGCACCATGATTTTCCAAAGGAGTACCGGATTCCGGCTCCGGCCGTTCTTCCGGCTGGATTTCCTCCGTGGAAGGCTCCTCTGTCGTTGCCGCTGCGCTTCCATCCTGCTTCTTTCCATCGACATATAAAGCAGAAATACTTGGGGTAAGGGCTGTAGGGGTTGTCATGTTAAAGCCAACCTCTATGGTCTGCCCCTTGGCAACTGCTGCGCCCCATTCCGTTGCTGTAATGGTGAGGGTCTTACTCTTTACTTCTGCCGTACAGCCCCAGCTGTCAGCTACCGTACTTCCCTCCGGTACTTCCACCTCTACATACCAGGCGCTGACATCCCCATCGCCGGTATTGGTAAACCGGACATTATAGGTAGCGCCAATGGAACCATTGCTGTCCCAGCTTCCACTGGTAAATATCTCAACATTATACTGGGGGACATCCGCGTCCGCCTCGGTATCCGGTTCTTCCGTTGCCGGTTCCGCCTCGGTGGCAGAATCGGTTGCCGGTTCCGGCGCCGGTGCATCCTGCTTTCCCTTACCTATGGCAATCCCTGCAAACAGGGCAGCAACGATTACAAGTACGGCAACCGCACTAATCAGAATCTGCTTTTTATGCTCTTTCAACCACATCGTAACCCTCTCCTTTTCCCATGCTTCATTTAAATATTTTTTATTGTATCATATTTCCAAATAAAACACCATATTATAATTATTACAAATTCAAAGCCATATCCAGCTTTGCCGAAAGCTTATAATGGCAGATATCCTCAAAATTGTAATGCTGCGACTCCAGATATCCAATCGCCTCCTGGGCTTCCTTCAAAATGTCGGCATGATTATAAATGTCCGCCAGATGAAACAGGACCTCACCGCTTTGCCGGACACCAAAAAAATCACCGGGTCCCCGCAGACGCAGGTCTTCATTGGCAATATGAAATCCGTCGTTGGACCGGTATAACACGTCCAGCCGTTCCTTTGCCTCTTCCTGAGCCGAGGTATTAATCATAATACAATAGGACTGGACCGTTCCCCGTCCCACCCGTCCCCGAAGCTGATGGAGCTGGGCCAGACCGAACCGTTCCGCATTTTCAATCATGATTACGGTAGCATTGGGATTATCAATGCCTACCTCAATGACGGTAGTCGATACCAGTACCTGTATCTCATTTGCATAAAACCGCTCCATAATCTGCGTCTTTTCTCCGGCAGACATTTTTCCATGGAGATATTCCACCTGAATATACGGACTTAAGCTTGTCCGAAGGGTTCCTGCATAATCCACTACATTTTCCATTTCCAGGTCTTCCCCGCCCTCTACCATAGGACAGATGACGTATGCCTGATGCCCCTTTGCCACTTCTTTTTCAATAAAATGATAGGCGGTGATTCTGGACTCTGCACCAACCACACAGTTTTTAATGGGCAGTCGGGCGGCAGGCATTTCATTCATAATGGAAATATCCAAATCGCCATATAAGATTATGGCAAGGGTTCGGGGAATCGGCGTTGCGCTCATAACCAGAACATGCGGCTCCTGTCCTTTCCCGGCAAGCTTCTCACGCTGATGAACGCCAAACCGGTGCTGTTCATCGGTTATGACCAACGCCAGATTTCCATACTGAATCTTATCCTGTATCAGAGCATGGGTTCCGATTACAATAGCAATCTCCTGCTGCTCCAGTCCCTGATAAATCCTGCGTTTCTCCTTTATCGGTGTGGAACCCACCAGCAGTTCTACCCGGATAGCAAATGGCTCCAACAGCTTTCGGATGGTTTCATAGTGCTGGACAGCCAGAACCTCTGTCGGAGCCATCAGCGCTCCCTGATAACCGGCTTCTGCTACCATCAACAATGCCAGCACCGCTATAATCGTCTTACCGGAGCCGACATCTCCCTGAACCAGCCGGTTCATAACGGAGGCTCCGGTCAAATCCCCTTTGATTTCTTCCAGGACCCGATACTGAGCCGGCGTCAGTGTATAAGGAAGGCGGTCAATCAACTGTCTGCCATAGGTGCCTTCGGGAATGACAAAGTGATTCTCCACCTTGGCACGATGCAGCTCCAACCGCCGCATTGCCAGAAGAAACAAAAAGAATTCATCAAAAATCAATCGGCGTCTGGCCTGCTCCAATTGTTCATAATCCAAGGGAAAATGAATCTGCCGGACCGCTTCCCGGTATTCCATAAGTCCAAACCGCTCCGGAATGTCAAGGGGCAGATATTCCTCCATTTCGTGAATGACACCGCCTACCGCCTTCATATCCTTCTGAATCCGTTTATTGGTCAGACCTTCCGTCAGGGAATACACCGGCTGCAGCTCCCTTCGCTTTTCCAGATATTTGGCTTCCGTATAATATTCCGGATGTTCCATGACCTTCTGATAATTCCGGATGGTAATCGTACCTACGAAAATATAGGTCTGCCCCACATGAAATACCTTTTTGATATAAGGCGAATTAAACCAGAGCATCTTAACAGAGCCGGTATAGTCCTTTGCCAGAAAGGTAGTCACATTCAGGGTTCGAAGCTTCTTGATTTCTACATAGGAATTAACCGTAGCACGGACTGCCACCCGTTCTCCCACCGGAGCCTCTGCAATATCCACTGGTTCCTCATAGGTCAGATAGTATCTGGGATAATGCTCCAACAGATTTTCAATGGTATTGATTTTTAATTTACGATACAATGCAGTGGTCTTTTCTCCAATTCCTTTTATATGAGCAATGGAATCCGTTAACTGCATGTCCTCCACCCCTTTCGCTGATTCTGATACACGATAAACCGCTTTCCTTTTCTTCCTGTTAGGATAAATCCCGTTATATGAAAAAAAGCTGCTACACAAGTAACAGCTTTTATCGTTTCTTATTTGAATTTACGCTTTCTAGCAGCCTCAGACTTCTTCTTACGTCTAACGCTTGGTTTTTCGTAATGCTCTCTCTTACGAATCTCCTGCTGAATACCTGCTTTCGCGCAGTTTCGCTTGAATCTGCGTAAAGCACTATCTAATGTTTCGTTTTCTTTTACTACTACGTTCGACATGACCTCACACCTTACCTCCCTCCAGCTGTATATTGTGCAATACATAACTGTTTGGGTATTTTTAGCACTAAATTAGTTTATAACAGTTATCTATATTTTGTCAACACTTTTGTTACTACTTTTATTCAGAAATATCAAAATTATACTTATAATCGATAATTTCATAGTCGCAATCCGTAATGGCTGTCAGTGTCTGTATGGTCCTTTTATAGGAATTTTCTATCTGCGCCCAGTCCCTTGGTGCTAAGAAATCATAGGCAGCCCGGTTCTCATAGGCCTCAATCACCGGAACCACACCAATCACATCATCCGTCCAATAAACATAGGTAGGGGCAAACCGCCAGCCCACCAGGGTGGTGGTATCTCCCTGTTTCTCAAAGTCCATATCCAGAATAAGACCAATATCCTTCATAATCCCCGGTTCATACCGTTGACTGGAAATAAAATTTCCCATGGAATAAATCACATAACCTTTCCGTGTGGTTCCATCCGGATTGGTAATTTCCCGAATCTCCATTGGCTCTACCACATGGGGATGACTTCCCAAAATCACATCCGCTCCGGCTTCAAAGAGCATATCCACACACAGCTCCTGCCAGGAATCCGGCATTTCCCGGTATTCCGTTCCAAAATGAATCACCGGCAGAACCACATCCACTCCGGCAGACTTCAAAGCCCGGACATTCTCACACATTGCCTGCAGCTTTTCATCCGCATAGCTTTCCAGGGTATTCACGCAAAAGGGTGCATCCGATGGCACCGGAAGTCCATTGGTACCATAGGTATAACAGCAAAATCCAAAGGTGATTTCATTGATTTCCATAATGCATAATTCCTGCTGTTCCGCTTCGCTTCTTGCCGTTCCCAGATGGGGCATACTGATAGAATCCAGATAGTCCAGCGTAGAATAAAGGCCCTGTTTTCCGGAATCCAGAGAGTGATTATTGGCGGTAGTCAGAAAATCCACGCCTGCATCCTGCAGATTATTTCCCAGTATTTCCGGTGCATTGAACATGGGATAACAGGCATAGCCTAAAATATCACTGTTAGAACCCTGATACCGTCCTGCAAAGGTAGTTTCCAGATTCCCCATGGTAAAATCTGCTTCACTTAAATACGGTACCACATAGGTAAAGCTGTCTGCATAATCAAAGGTATCCGTCGCTTCATCATATCCCCGGGTAATCTGCCACTGATGCATCATAATATCTCCTACCGCCGTTATGGTTACCCGCTTCGTTTCTAACGATTCCTGCATTTGCTCCGACATGGACTCCACATGTGCCGGTGCTTCCCAGGCGATTTCCTGAAGCTGCGGCTCCTCCCTGGTCCAGATGATACAGATGCCGGCAGCCAGCATGACTAACACAATAACCTCTATGAAAATGATGATTTTCTTACTCTTCTTTTGCAACCTCACATCCCCCTTAGTGGAATCCACCGCATAAAAACTAAGATAATTGAGTCTCTGCTACCTCTGCCGCCTTCGCCAGCGCCTCCGGAATCCCCGCCGGATTCTTACCGCCAGCCTGTGCCATATTCGGGCGGCCGCCGCCACCGCCGCCAACACAAGGCGCGATTGCCTTAATCAGATTGCCGGCATGGGCGCCCTGCTTTATAGCGCCATCCGTAGCCATTACAATTAAATTCACTTTTCCTTCCCTGGCAGAGGCAAGTACGACCACACCTTCTCCCAGATTCGTCCTTAACTGGTCACCCAGGTCCCGCAGGCCGTTCATATCCACATCTGTCACTTCCGTTGCTAAGAATTTCACTCCCTTTACTTCTACCACCTGACTGGCAACGTCACCCAGAGAGTCCTTTGCTAATTTACTCTTCAGGGATTCATTCTCGGCAGACAGCTCCTTCAGCTCTGCCATGATATGGGTTAGTTTATCTGCCAGCGCCGTGGGCGTTGATTTGACAACCTGTGCCGCCTTCCGGAACTCTGCCTCCATATTCTTATAATATTGGAATACACCTTCTCCGGTCAGTGCCTCGATTCTCCGTACACCGGCAGCTACACCAGATTCCGAAAGAATCTTAAAGGTCATAATATTGCTGGTATTCGATACATGGGTACCGCCGCAAAGCTCGATGGAAAAATCACCCATGGAAACCACCCGGACGGTATCACCGTATTTTTCTCCAAATAATGCCATTGCTCCGGTTTTCTTTGCTTCTTCCAGACCCATTTCCTGCGTAATAACCGGCAGAGACGCCTGAATTTCCGCATTCACCATCCCTTCCACTCTGGTGATTTCCTCTGGTGTCATCGGCGAAAAATGAGCAAAATCAAACCGCAGACGGTCTGGTGTTACCAGAGAACCCTTCTGCTCTACATGAGAACCCAGCACCGTCTTTAATGCCTTCTGCAGTAAATGGGTGGCGCTATGATTCTTACAGGTATTCTCACGACTCTTGGCTCCAACTCTTAATGTAACGGAATCTCCAACCTTGAACATTCCCATTTTTACTATTCCAACATGTCCAACCTTACCGCCCGGAAGCTTTATGGTCTCCTCTACCTGAAATTCACCATCAGCAGTCGTAATCACACCGGTATCACCCTCCTGACCACCCATGGTCGCATAGAATGGGGTCTGTTCTACGATAATCGTTCCATGCTGTCCGTCTACGATGGCTTCCACAAGTTCCGTATCCGTCGTCAGAACCGTAATGGTTGACGTTCCTTCTAAGGTATCATAACCGATAAATTCCGTCGTAATGGCAGAATCAATCTCATCATATACCGTGGCATCGGCTCCCATATAATTCGTTGTCTTTCTTGCCGTCCTTGCCGTTACCCGCTGCTCCTCCATCGCCGTCTGGAATCCGGCCTCCTCAACGCCATATCCCTTTTCCTCGAGAATTTCCTTTGTCAAATCCAATGGGAAGCCATAGGTATCATATAACTTAAATGCATCTTCTCCGGATAGGGTCTTACTGCCCTGCTTTGCCATCTCCTCTTCCATGGAAGCCAAAATGGAAAGCCCCTGGTCAATCGTCTTATTAAACTTTGTCTCTTCCTGGGTTAATACATTGAAAATAAATTCCTTCTTTTCATCCAGCTCCGGATATCCATCCTTCGAACCTGCAATCACGGTTTCACTTAATTTTGCCAGAAACATTCCATCTATGCCTAATAACCGCCCATGTCTGGCTGCCCGACGAATCAGACGCCGGAGAACATAGCCCCGTCCTTCATTGGTCGGCATAATACCATCCGAAATCATAAAGGTTGCAGAACGGATATGATCCGTAATCAACCGGATGGAAACATCCTTCGCCTCATCTGACTTGTAAGTAACATTTGCAAATTCACATACCTTGTCCCGCAAAGTCTGAACCGTATCCACATCAAAAATGGAATCCACATCCTGTACCACAACTGCCAGACGCTCCAAGCCCATACCGGTATCAATATTTTTCTGAACCAGCTCCGTATAGTTTCCCTTTCCATCATTTTCAAACTGGGTAAATACGTTATTCCATACCTCCATATAACGGTCACAGTCACAGCCAACCGTACAGTCCGGTTTTCCACATCCGTATTTCGCACCGCGGTCATAATAGATTTCCGAGCAAGGACCACAAGGACCAGCGCCATGCTCCCAGAAATTATCCGCTTTTCCAAACCGGAAAATACGATTCTCCGGAATCCCAATCTTCTTGTGCCAGATTTCAAAGGCTTCCTCATCCTCCAGATAAATGGATGGATATAACCGGTCTGCATCGATTCCAAGCACCTCGGTTAAGAACTCCCAGGACCAGGCAATCGCTTCCTCCTTAAAATAATCACCAAAGGAGAAGTTTCCAAGCATCTCAAAAAATGTTCCATGTCTTGCTGTCTTTCCTACATTCTCAATATCTCCGGTACGGATACACTTCTGGCAGGTAGTAACCCGTCTTCTCGGCGGAATCTCCTGTCCGGTAAAATAAGGCTTTAATGGTGCCATACCGGAATTAATCAACAGCAAGCTGTTATCATTATGCGGAATCAATGAGAAGCTTTTCATTTTCAAATGATTCTTGCTTTCAAAAAATTCCAGAAACATTTTTCTCAATTCATTTACGCCATAGCTCTTCACGTTCTTATCCTCCTGCTACAAGGTTCCCGCCGCTTACTGCTCGGAAGCGGTATTCTGATTTTCTTTCTTTTTATTTACTGCCTTTCGTATACCCGCGCCGGCAAAAATCGCAGCAACGATAATCGCCCCTAATACAACTGCCTTCACCAGATACTGTACCATCTCTGTTGCAAATAAATCCCATCCTGCCATAATAAATTCCTCCTTTTCATTAACGGCGTTCCGCCAGTTCTCTTGTAATATCTTCCCATGTCAGGTCCCGTTCTACCATCAGTACCATAACGTGATATAAAAAATCCGATATTTCGTACTTCAATTCCTCCGCATCCGGGTTTTTCGCGGCAATCACGATTTCCGTTGCCTCTTCGCCTACCTTTTTCAGAATCTTATCGATACCCTTATCAAATAAATAATTGGTATAAGAGCCTTCCTTCGGATTCCGCTTCCGCTCTGCAATAACCGCATAATCTTCTTTTAATATCGTTAACGGATTCTCGTCTTTATACTCTTTTTTTACTAAATCCTGAAAGAAACAGGAATAGCTTCCCGTATGGCAGGCAGCGCCTATCTGTTCCACCTTGGCAAGAATCGTATCATTATCACAGTCCAGATGTAAGGCCTTTACATACTGGTAATGACCGGAGGTTTCTCCCTTCCGCCATAGTTCCTGCCGGCTGCGGCTGTAGTAGGTCATCTGTCCGGTTTCGATAGTCTTATTATAAGCCTCTTCATTCATATATGCCAGCATCAAAACTACATTGGTCCTGTAATCCTGTACCACTACCGGAATCAGACCGTCTCCATTTAGCTGAAAGGCTGAAAATGGAATCGCAGAAGCAAAGGTATTGACGGATATTCCCATTTCCTTTAATATCTGCTTCATCTCCGTTGCACGAAGTCCGGCTTCTGCAGAAATGATAATTCCGCCTGCCCCGGTTTCCCTGATATAAGCTCCAAGTGCTTCCATATCTTCCACCGGGTCCGGTATCGGAAGCATCACCGGAAGAGAACTGCGCTTACAAAATTCCTTCTGCCAGTCAGAGCTTTTTTCCAACCGTTCCGTATCTGTCAGATAAATCTGCCCATATCCATATTCCTTTGCATCTGCCGTATAAGCTTCCATATCCGCTATGTTCATTTCCGGCGTAGCAGCTACCACACAGGATACCTTTTCGGAACCAAAGCGCCCCAGAACCTCCTTCCGCACTTCCTCTTTGGATGTGAACAGACAGACCGAGGCGGCCCCGGCATATAGTACCTTTTTTACATCTTCAAACCGTTCCGGCGATATTCTCACGCTCAGCGGAACATCTACCGTTCTTGTAATCTCCTTGATAATTTCCAAATCTGACTCCGCTTTATAAAGCATATGCAGCTCATCCACACCTGCATGTCCCAGCTCCACTGCACGTTCCAATGGGTTTGCCGAATCGATTAAGGATATAATCTTCATGTAATCCATCCTTACCTCCTTATATGCTGCCCTTGGTAGACAACACATCATTGATTCTGATATCGTAGGAAGACGCCTCATCCAGTGCTTTTGCAAATGCCTTAAAGGTGGCTTCTATTATGTGATGATTGTTACTGCCATGTATCTGCTTCAAATGCAGGTTCATACCTGCCGCATAAGAAATGGCATAGAAAAACTCCCGTACCATCTCGGTATCAAAATATCCCACCTGGTCCACCGTAAAGGTTTCATCAAAGACCAGATAGGGCCGTCCGCTTAAATCAATGGCACAAAGCACCAGAGTTTCATCCATGGGCAGCATAATAGAGCCATACCGCTTGATTCCCTTCTTATCGCCCAGGGCTTTTCGAATCGCCATACCCAGTGCAATACCGGTATCCTCAATGGTATGATGGGAATCCACATATAAATCTCCCTTTACGGAAGCATTCAAATCAAACAATCCATGCTTTGCAAAGCTGTTTAACATATGGTCCAGAAAACCAATTCCGGTATCAATGGTGGTTTCTCCGGTTCCGTCCATATTTAATTCAATCTTAATTTCTGTTTCATTGGTCTTACGGCTGACGGTTGATTTTCGATTTGCCATAATCATCCTCCCTTTATTCTCGATTCCTGTCCTATCAGAATCCACTGATTTCCTGCTCTGTCTCTGCTTTCCTCCAAAAAATCACTTCTCAAATCTTACACGAATGGAATTCGCATGGGCCGTTAACTGTTCGGCTTCTGCAAAGGCAATGATGTCCTGATGGATTGGCTCCAAAGCCTCTTTCGAATAATAAATGATACTGGACTTCTTAATAAAATCATCCACTCCTAACGGCGAGAAGAATTTCGCCGTTCCATTGGTCGGCAATACATGATTCGGGCCGGCAAAATAATCACCCAATGGCTCTGAGCTGTATTCTCCAAGGAAGATAGCTCCGGCATTCTGCACCTTTGTCATGATTTCAAAGGGATTTTTCGTCACAATCTCTAAATGCTCGGAAGCAATCTGATTGACTGCGTTCAAAGCATCCTCCATATTCTCTGCAACCAGAATATATCCAAAATTCTCTAAGGATTTTCGAATAATATCCTTTCGGGATAGCTGTTCTGTAAACTTGTCTACTTCTATGGAAACCTGCTTTGCTAACGCTTCGCTGGTGGTTACCAGAATCGCGCTTGCCAGCTCATCATGCTCTGCCTGGGACAATAAATCCGCCGCCACATATCGCGGATTAGCCGTTTCATCTGCCAGAACCAGAATCTCACTTGGCCCGGCTATGGAATCAATCCCAACGAATCCATTTACCGCTTTTTTTGCCAAAGCAACAAAGATGTTACCAGGACCTACGATTTTATCCACAGCCGGAACCGTCTGGGTTCCGTATGCCATGGCAGCAATTGCCTGAGCGCCGCCAATCTTATAAATAGCGTCTACACCGGCTTCACAAGCAGCAACTAACGTAGTGGCGCATACCTGCCCCTCTGCATTGCAAGGCGTCGTCATAATGATGCTTCCGACTCCTGCCACCTTTGCCGGTACAATATTCATCAATACCGAGGATGGATAAACGGCTTTTCCACCAGGCACATACACGCCCACCCGGCTCAATGCCGTAATCTTCTGTCCTAACATGGTCCCGTTTGGCTTGGAATCAAACCAGCTATACTGCTTCTGCTTTTCATGATACTCCCGGATATTCACCAGTGACTTTCGGATTACCGCTAATAATTCCGGTGCAACCGCCTGATAAGCAGCATCGATTTCCTCCTGTGTGACCAAAAGCGTATCCCCAGTCAGCCTTGCATGGTCGAACTTCTCTGTATATGCCAGTACCGCCTCATCTCCATTCTTTGCCACATCATCTACGATGCTCTGAACGGTTTCCACATAAGAACCATAATGGTCGGGACTTCGTTTTAGCAAATCACTTAATATATTATTCTTTGTCTCTTCTGTTAATCTTACCTGACGCATATTATGCCTCCTCCTTATCGGATGCCCTTGTAATCAGTTCATTTAAGCGATTCAGCAATTCCCGGATACGGGTATGCTCCATTTTCAGGCTTACCTGATTTACCACAATCCGAGCTGACAAATCACAGATTTCTTCTATGACCTCCAATCCATTTTCCCGCAGAGTCGTACCGGTTTCCACAATATCCACGATTACCTCGGACAGCCCTACGATGGGTGCCAGCTCTACCGAACCATTCAGCTTCACAATCTCTACGGTCTGATTTTTCTGATTCTGAAAATAATCCTTTGCTATATTGGGATATTTGGTCGCCACACGAATGATTTCATTTCGCTGCAGCCGCTCTCTGGCGGACGCCGGACCACATACACACATCCGGCATTTTCCCAGATTCAAATCCATGACTTCATATAGATTTCTTCCTTCCTCTAATATGGTATCTCTTCCTACCACGCCAATGTCCGCTGCTCCGTATTCTACATAGGTGGGTACATCCGAAGCCTTGGACAGAAAAAACTTCACCTTTAATTCATCATTCACAAACAGCAGCTTTCGGGTATCCGGGTCCTTCATTTCCTCACAGGTAATCCCTACCTGCTCCAACAGCCCTAAGGTCTGCTTTGCCAAACGCCCTTTTGCCAGGGCAAATGTTAAATATCTCATGCTTTTATCCTCTATTTTAATGTTCTGTTATCCTCACTGCCATCTTCCCGAATATAAATCAATGTCTCAAAATGCTCCTTTTCGGCATAAACCATATAATCCTCTAAGGTCCTTTTTGCAGACATCCGGATTAATTCTACCTTCTTCCCGCTCCGCCGCATCTGACAGCCCAGTTCAATCGCCTTCTGCTGCCATTCCTGATGATAGAGAAGCACAGCTTCTTTTTCTTCTATGCGGACTGGTATGTTCTGCCGGTCAATGGCCTTCATCAGCTCATCGATAACAAAAGCAAATCCAATGGCAGGTGCATCCTTGCCAAACTGCTTTAACAGGGCATTATAACGCCCGCCCCGGACCACAGCATCTCCGGTTCCGTAGGTATAGCCCTTAAACAGAATTCCGGTATAGTATTTATAATCACTCAGCATACTCAAATCAAAGCTTACCTGTTCTTCACAATGATAATAGGACAAGGCATGATACACCTTCTCTAACCGGCTGATTGCAGTCTGGGACCGCTGATTCTGAACCAGCTTCTTTGCCTGCTCTAACATCTCCGGACCACCGAACAGTTGGTCAAAGGAGGTTAAAATCTGCTTCATATGACCGGAAATCTCTAAGTGCTTCACATATTCCTGTAAGCCGAAAAAGTTCTTATTCATGATGTATTCCCGGATGGTAATCTCCTGGTCCTCATCCAGACCGGCTTCTTCTATCACACCCTTGAAGAATTCGATTTCTCCAACCTCAATCTGAAATTCCTTCAATCCGACTGCCTGAAAACAATCTACCACTGTGGCAAGCAGCTCCGCATCTGCTGCCGAGCTGTCATCATTGACGAACTCCACCCCAAGCTGGGTCACTTCACACAGCTTTCCCTGATGGCTGACCTTATTACTATAGGTATTCCCTTCATAACATAATCGAATGGGAAGTTCTTCATTTTCATAATACTTGGCAACGCAGCGCGCAATGCTTGGCGTAATATCCGGCCGGAGGACTAAGGTATTATTCTCCCGGTCAAACAGCTTGAACATCTCATTGGAAGGAGCAGAACCCTTGTCCTTACTGAAAATATCGAAATATTCAAAGGTCGGGGTTTGAATATCATGATAACTGTATAACTCCAATACATGGTGAAGCTCTTCCATTACCTTCCGTTTTCTCTTGTACTCGTTATCATAAATGTCGCGTACCCCGTCCGGTGTATGTAATAGCTTCTCTTTCATCCATGTTCTCCTTGTCATTAATTTTACCGTCCGACAAATCTGCCTGCTAGCAGGCTTTTTGCCCTCTTCTTCCTTCGCAGTGCTTACTCGGCAAACCTCCGGTTTCCCTCGTCGCGGGCTTGCGCCCTATCTCGCTGTAAACCGACAAATCCGCCTGCAAGCAGGCTTTTTGCCCTCTTCTTCCTTCGCAGTGCTTACTCGGCAAACCTCCGGT
>JAMOZY010000012.1:37987-62484 GCA_023667695.1 Clostridium sp.
TTCCCTCGTCGCGGGCTTGCGCCCTATCACGCTGCGAAATGACAAATCTGCCTGCAAGCAGGCTATTTGTCATTTCGCAGCGTGGCACTGCTTAATTGCCATCGCGTATATTATATCATAATATTTTTCATATGCAAGCATGACAAAATACTTGAAACTCTTACAAATACTAATATTACGCATAAAAAATACCCGAATTTATTTCATTTCGGGTATCTCTTTCGTTCCAATCATCTGCTTCACCGCAGCATCACGATTCATCAGAAAAACCATCTATATTTCTAATCGTATCATAATATTTGCTTACCGTATCTCTGAATTCAATGAATCTGTCAAAAAAACTTCCAATGATATTATGAAACTGTGCAGCGGCAAACGCTCCATCATAATCATGAGCCAGATTGTTTCGAACCTTTAACATTTTTAACCATTCATCATCATCAATCATTCCATTCTGAAAGGCTGTTTGCAAGGTTTCCCTTGGTGAGCCGACAGCAAAATCTAATATGCCCATTTCCTTAACAAGGATATCATTCATTACCTTCCAAGATAAATCAAAGGAAAGATTATACATCTGAGCCGTCGCTTCTATCACAAAATCTTCATCCGGGTTTGCGCGTTTACTTCGTTCCAGATTATCCAGACTTTTGCAGAAGGAACGATACCGGTTAATAAATTTGCTTTCCATACCGTTCAATATCCTCCAATAAATATTTGTCCTTTATGCTGTCGTAGTCTAATATATCTATTTTTCTTAAGGTATCGATTTCACTAATTTCATCCTCAAGCACGAATATATTTTCACATCCATATGCCACAAAGTCAATATCACTTCTTTGCGTAGCCGTACCGTTCGCAAAAGAACCAATCAATTTTAAATGTCGTATTTGATTCTTTTTGCAAATCTGAGTAACCTTGCTAAGGATATCTTCCATTGACATAACATTCATGTTATACTCCTCCTGCCTGACCACAAGAATCGGTCTTGGATTCACCCAATCATGCGTTCAAATATAAGTATACTTTATCACTTTCGAAGGATATAATCAAACACATCTATATTCCGGAAGCCCATATCCTGTAACCAATGTACAGCAGCAGAAACATCCGCCTCACTGGTATAGTCCGGTATATGAGGGACCCGAACCTTGCATTTTCCCTGCATTCCCTGTTGTGCGATATACGCTATGTTCTGAATGACCGGTTCATTGGACTGTCCGGTATACTTCTGGTAAAGCTCCGGATGAAAGGTTTTTACATCAATAATAAACTGGTGAACCGGCTCCAGCAGAGGAGACAGCCGTTTTGTCTCTACACAAAGAGAAGTTTCCAGATTCAGATTCACATGCTCCGGCAGAATCGTGAATAATTCCTCAATCGCTTCCGCATGTAATAACGGCTCTCCGCCTCCGAAGGTAACGCCTCCATTGGTAGCCACAAAGTAACAGTAATCCTGCATCAGAATCCTTAAAAGTGCCTCAGCCGTATACTCCTTCCATGGCTTATGATGCAGAACCTCTTTATTGATACAGTATTCACAGCTTAATGGACAGCCATATAAGGCAACCAAAGTGGTAACCCCTTCTCCGTCTGTAGCCAGCCGATGGCGGTTGATGGACTGAACCTTAAAATTCATAACCAAACTCCTTATTCTTCCCTACCCGGCTCTGGCATATCAATATCGCCTTCCAGTTCATAGACCTCTTCTGTCTCTTCTTCTAATATTTCTCCGGTTACCGGCTCTGCTGTACTGACAGCCTCTGTCTCTTCTTCCGTTCTTCCCGGCTCCTGCTCTTCTGTCCGTTTCTCTGTAGCCGCATCCTTCTGCTCTTCGGAGGATTCTTCCAGGGGATTCCCTTCCAAGGCGATTCCCTCCAATTCCTCCACAGCAGAAGATGGCATAACTCTTTCTGCATCTCCCTCTGTTTCATAGCGATACATTTGCGTACAACCGGTCAAACCTGCCACTGTGGCAACCGTACCGGCAGCCAAAGCAGTCTTTGCCAAGAGCGCACGATTTAACTGCTCCTCCTCTTGTTTACATTTCGGACAGGTTCCGGAACAAGCTCCCTCATAAGTACACTCCCGCTGATGCAGGTCAATCTCTAAGGTATCTGCCAGCTTTTTTCGTATTTTCTTCAATACTTTACACTTTTCTTTGCTAAAATCCATATCGTTTCCTCCTGATTCTTATATTTATATAGTGTATGGAAACAAGAAAACTGTTGCATTTTATTCTTCCCGTGTCATTAAATCTCTGCTTAAGGGTTCCAGATAATGGACCAATACGCCTCCCTTCGCCCGGATAAAATTCTCCTTCGTCAATTCCTCATATTTAAAATTCTTTGGATGTCCGCTTTTTATACGTTCCACATACTGCTTTAGCTCCTGAAAGGGCATGTAGTATAATTCATTCCGGGTCGTAAAGAAAATAATCAGAAAGCTGACCCCCTGCTGGGCTTCAAAGGCTTCCATAAACTGGTACTGATGCTCATGGATATTCTGCATGGAAAAGGTATCTGTCGTACATTCCTTTGCATCAAAGCAGACTGGTACCCCCTGCACCACACCGATATAATCTACCGTAGAATCCTTTTCAAAGTATGCCAGGGTAATCTGACTGCTTTCCTTATCAATTTTAATCGGTTTGATGGGGGTGGGTATCTTTTGTACCAGTGCCAGACCCTTTTCCCGGTACATCTCATTGGAGATATTAATCAAATCCTCCAGGGTAGAGCCACGCAATCCCCGGCTGTTCCATGTTGCCATTGCCTAACCTCGATTTCTAATTCATTGGTGTTATAACTGCTCTACGCACTCCCTTCCCCATAGCAGCTCCAATGCCGCCTTGCATTTCCCAGGTAAAGGAGCTTTCCATTCGCTTTGGGAAAGGGACTCCAGCTCTCCGGTTATCTGTGGAAATACCACCCGGTAAGCATGGAGAAATTGATTCTGAATCCCAAACCGCTTCCGGAAATCCCGGTTTTGTTCCCGGTTTCCATACTTCGCATCTCCCAGCACCGGATGCCCCAGATATGCCAGATGGGACCGAATCTGATGGGATTTACCGGTAATCAGCTTTACCTCCAGTAACGTATACTCCGCATTCCACTGCAGTGGCCGATACTGTGTTTCAATCTGTATCCCCTCTGGTATCGGCTGCTCGGATACCGTTACCCGGTTGGCGGCTGTATCCTTCCGTAAATAGGCCCGAACCGTCACTGGCTCGGTCATGTTTCCTGCCACCAGGGTCAGATAGTACTTTTCCAGGCTCCGTTCCTTTAGCATACGGGATAATTCCTGGCTTCCCCGTAAGGAAATTCCTGCCAGAACAATACCGCTGGTATTCCGGTCCAGCCGGTTACAGACGGAAGGCGTAAAGGTACGCATTTGTTCCCGATTCAGCATTCCCTGCTCCAGCAGATACCGCAGCATCTGTTCATTGATGGAATCATCCTCCAGCTTTGCCTTCTGGGATAAGACCCCTGCCGGCTTATTTAATAGCATGATATTATCATCCTGATACAGAATCATCCCTGAAAATAAAGGAGCTTTCCTTCCGGTCCCCGCCTGCTTTTCCTCCCGGCTCTTTCCCACAGAAGGCGTCTCCAAAGCCGGTGCTTCTGCAAATACTTTCTCTTTGTGGAACTTATGAAAGGTCTCATCTGATAGATAAATCTGCACCTGATCCCCTGCCTGGAGAACCTCCCTGCCCTCTGCCCGTTTCTGATTTAATTTAATATTCTTTTTTCGCAGCATTTTATATATGAAGGAGGCCGGCGCCTGATTCAAAAGCTTGCCAAGAAGCTTGTCCAGACGCTGTCCGGCTTCATTCTTTCCAATTGTAATTTCTTTCATATCCTGTTACCCGTAATCCCTGTTGCAAAGCAGACTTTTCTTTATGACAGCCACATATTTCATACAACATCCATACAGCAGCTATACACAAACATCCAACAGCCTCTGTCGTAACCGGTCACATTTTACGGACAAATCCGCCTCTGACACAGGGGCTGCTTCAATCTGTTCCAGTAATGCTTCTACCCCTTCCGTCGTATAGACCGCATCCTGATAACCAGTCCGTTTCATAATATCCTGTACATATTCCTTCTGCTGTTCCTGTCCATAGCTCTTTTCATTGGAGCCGCCCCAAAGCAGATAAACATTTCCCTGATCGATTACTGCCGCGGGAGCAAAGGAAATAGCATCATAAGAGCTTAGTGCCAAATCAAATAAGAGAATGCAGTTCTTCCGTCCCTCCAGCCGGCTCTCCAACTGCTCTCCATCCGCCTGCTTCAGGGAATGAAATCTTACGACCACCACCCATAGAAGCAGCAGCTTTGCAAATGGCAGAGCCAAAATAATCGGAAGCAAAACGGCTGCATGCTTCAAGGTTCCGAATATCAGATAAACCGCTGCTGCACCTGCAAAAATAAGCACCGCCAATATGAGGGAATATAATCCATACCGTTTTTTATATGTATTGATATAACCGAGTGTTCCTTTTTCCATTTCTTCTCCTGTTGTCTTTCTATTTCTAATTTCTGTAGGCAGCAGGTCAAGGTCCTGCTTGCATAACATTGGCCGCCGCCACAAGACTTCCTCTCCACAGCTTACCTTAGGGTCTTTGCCTTCTGGCAGCAACAAATCAAGTGGATAACGGATGCATCATACCAGCAATTCCCGATAATCCTGAATCGCATAATCGGCTTCCTGCTGCTTCTCCATCCAGATTCCCCTGCTTGCTTCATCTGCCACTGCACAGGTCCGCATACCGGCCCGCTTTCCTGCCTGAATTCCTTCTACAATATCTTCAAACACCAGACAAGCCTCTGGCGCCACGCCCAAGTCCTCTGCCACCAGAAGATAAATATCCGGCTCCGGCTTTCCGTGTGCCACCTCACATGCCGTATGAACAGAGTCCATATACGGACGAATCCCCCTTGCCTGAAGGGTCAGCTCTACCAGATGCCTGGAATTACTGGTTGCCACTCCGGTCTTTATCCCCATCTGCTTCAGCTTCATTAAAAACTCATATGCTCCTGGCTTTAATGCAACCTCTGCCTCATACTTGTTCTCCGCCATCTCATTCCAGAGCCGTTTCATTTCCTCCACCGTATCCGGAACCAGGAACTGTGTTTTGATATAATCCGCCGTTTCCGAAAAGCTCATGCCGGAAATCTGCTGCTGTAGTCCGGACGGCACCTCCATGCCGTGCAGCTTGAAATAATCCCGGTCAACGGCCTCCCATACCCACATAGAATCCACCAATGTCCCGTCCAGGTCAAAAATCACTGCCTGAATCCCATCCAAAACAGAATTTCCGCTCCCTTTCTTTGTATGAATGTTTGCATTCGGCTCCATCATTGCCACCTCCAGCCAGCCAGGTACTTATTCTTCAGGCTTCCGTTTGTCAGCTTTCCCCATCCTAAGGGATACCCGTCTACGCAGAACAAAATAAGGCCATTTTCCCCTTCCAGTTCTATGGTTTCCCCCTTCAGATAACGGATTACCCGTTCATCGGATACTGGAAGGGAAATGGCATGTTCAAATTCCTCCATTCGAAGAGCCATAGCAAGAGACTGGCTGGGTTCAAACCGGTTCTTTTTTAATTCTCCCAGCAGCAATCCATTCCGTAAGATATGAAGCCCCGTTCCATCCGGCATTTCCGGCGGAAGATAATATAACCGTTCCTTCTGAAGCTCCATCCGGCTCTCATCCCAATCCCGGCGTATCAGATTCAGAAACTCCCATACCTCCTCCGGCAGCGTTACCTTTGCCGGCTGGTATTGGTTACCTCCATAGCACTCTCCGTCCTGCTTTTTCAGCATGGCAACAAAATGTCCCTCTCCCTTCACACGATGGGGCCACAGCCGCCGGCAATGCTTTACCGCTTCATTTCCGGTCCGGCTCCATTCCGGATGACCGGTATCAAAGCCCTCATACATCGGAAGCGCCTGCAGCTCCAGTTCCGGTGCCAGTTCCAGCAGATAATCCATCGCCTGCTCATTCTCCTCCGGTGAAAAGGTACAGGTAGAATATACCAGACTTCCACCCGGACGGAGACATTTTATCATTTCCCGCAGAATGCTTTGCTGCAAATTAACAAACAGCTCCACGCCGTTCTTCTCCCATGCCTTAATCATGGAGCTGGATTTGCGAAACATTCCCTCACCGGAGCAGGGTGCATCAATCAGTATCTTATCGAAAAAACCTTCGAAATGTTCAGCAATCTCATTGGACGGTTCACTAAGCACCAGCATATTGGGTATACCAAACAATTCCAGATTCTTCAACAATGCCTTGGCCCTGGAATGGCTGATGTCATTGGAAACCAGAAGTCCGGTCCCCTGTAACCGGGCTGCCAGCTCCGTGGATTTACCACCGGGAGCCGCACAAATATCCAGCACCCGGTCCCCCGGCTCGATGGGAAGTACGCTGGCCGGTGTCATGGCGCTGGGTTCCTGAATATAATACAAGCCTGCAAAATAATACGGATGCTTCGCCGGCTGTACATCCTCATCATAATAGAATCCATTGGAACACCAGGGAACCGGCGTCAACGAAAATGGAGATATCCGTAGAAATTCTTCTACGGATATCTTATTGGTATTCACTCTTAATCCATGAAAAGCGGGATGCTCCAGCGAGGCCTGATATCTTATAAAATCCTCCCTTAACATATCCTGCATCCGCATTTCAAAACTTTCCGGTAATTTCACGTTCATTCTCCTACTGTATCGTCATTTCACAGACAGTCGGCAATACCGTCTGCTTCTGAAATCATACGTTTTCTAGTGAAGGCTCTGTGCCTTATAGCCTTCTGCAATAATATCCAGTTCCCTGCAGAACCGTTCCAACTGCTCCAAATCCTGTGTCGCAAATATCTGATAAAACTCTTCCTGAATCTTCAATACCTCCCGTTTATTTGCCACATGATATAAATTCTGAATGTTCACCAGAATATCAGAAACCACATTCGCCTTAACCGTAAACAGATTCTGTGCATCAATAATCTCATCCCGTACCGATGACATCTCCGAATCCAAAGCTACAATCGCATCCGAAGCCGCATAGAGCCGCTCCCGTACATGCTCCGGCATATTGCCATGATACTTGTATTGCAGGGAATGCTCAATGGTCGCCCAAAAATTCATAGCCATGGTCCGAATCTGAATCTCCGCCTGGAGACGCCTGGTCCCCTCCAGCGTATAAACATCATAATAAACAATAATATGATAGCTGCGATAACCGCTTTCCTTATAATGAGATATGTAGTCCTTTTCGCACTTAATCTCCATATCCTTTCGGTTTCGGATGATTTCAACCACCCGGTCAATATCCTCTACAAACTGACACATAATCCGAATGCCGGCAATATCATCAATCTCGTCTTCGATTTCTTCAATCGCCAGATTCTTTTTATTCATCTTATCTAAAATACTGGATATTTTCTTAACTCTTCCAACCACCTGTTCAATCGGCGAATACTGTCCGTTACTTCTGTATTCCTGTATAATATGATTAAACTTTACCACCAGTTCATCCACGGCAAGCTGATATGGTGATAAAATCTCCCTCCATAATTGTATTTCCATATAACCACCCCGTAATTTTATTTATATCCATCACTCTAACTGTAAATCCCCAACCTACATCATCAGAATGTATAAATCCCTCCTCAAGTTATATGCCTATGGTATATCCTGCTCTGTTTCTCTTTGTTGCAGTGCAACTCAGAAAACATACGTTTTCTGAGTTGCTCCATCATGGTTCGCGCACATTCGCCAAATGTCTGCTTTGCAGCCGTTTGGCTCATTGTGTTCACGTATATTATACCATGCTTCCTGTCAAATTCCAATGAAATGCTGTTAAAAAATGGGTCATTTTTCCATAGCATCCAACATTTTTGCTATTATTCAGACAGACTGCTGATTCTTTGACTTTCTGGTAGTCATGGGAATTCCTTGCAGCTCCTGTAGAAAAAAATAAGGATTCATGCTGATTTCCCGTCCTTCGGCATCATAGAAATAAATCCCCATGTGAAGATGAACATCAAACATACCTGTGGTACCTTCCTCTCCATAACCGCTGTCTCCCATAAATCCGAGAAGCTGTCCGGCATATACCGGATCACCCTCCTTCAAATTCGCCGCATAGGAATGCAGATGGGCATAATAATAGTAAATGCCGGATTCCGATTCAATTCCAATCCGCCAGCCTCCCAGCTTCAGCCATCCGATATTCTTTACGTTTCCATTCGTCATGCTGACTACCGGGATTTCTCCACTGACATTGGGAATCGACATAATATCCGTCCCTTCATGCAGACGTTCGCCGCCAAAGGTTCGTTCTCCGTACCAGGAATCCACATAACTGACATCCTGGATATATGATTTTTCAACCGGAAAGCAGCTCAGTTCATGCCGAAGGGCTTCCAGCTGGGAAGCAAAAAAATCATCATATGATTCTTTCCTCTGATGATATCGAAAATAATCCTCCGGATTTTGCCGGAACTCCTCCAATGCCTCCTGATAACGTATAGTATAGGCATTTTCCGTAAAACGGTCTATCATCTCCCATTCCACGGTCAGACATAAAATCAGACCCAGAATCCCAGCCAGATAACGAGGAATGCCCTCCCAGCCGCTGTTACCATATCTCCTCTTCATAAAAATCCCCCTCTGCATATAACCTATGCAGAAGGGGCATTTCTCATGCTTTGAAGATTTACCATGGGGAAAATCAATCCGTCGGTTCCCCCCATGTTGTTGTATCATCCGGCAGGATGTCCTCCATGCCTCCGGCAGAAGGATAGATTGGGGTTAATTCCTGGTCAAACTCATCACCGGCCTCAATCTGATAAATGATACTGCCCTTCTGATAGCCATCCGGAACAACAAAGACCATATGCTCTAAAGAAGACGAAGACAAGTGAGACTCCCTAAGCGTTCCATCTGCATCAAATTCATAGGAATGTCTGGGTTGAAACATCACGCAGGTAACATTTTTCATGCGATATCCCTCCCGCATGGCACCAAGCACTTCATATCCAATCAAATCCCGGACAGATGTATCTATATATCCGTAGCTTTCATAGCCCCCGCTTACAATATAGTCGTTTACTCCGCTCTGGCTGTCAAAATACACCATATAAATTCCATCGTCAAATAAACTAAAATAATAATCTCCATCCTGGGAAGCTATCATAAATGAAATATCCTCCAAAGGCTGGATTCCCTCCTCTAAGGCCTCTGTGGACTGCTCCATGATTCCCATAAGATTTGTCCCACAAACCGCATACATCATAAGATTCATAATCAGAACCCCCACGGCAAGCAAGGCTGCAATCCCGCTAAACACAAGTCCCAGGATTGCCGGAACCTTTATCTGCTTTTTCACCAGTGCAATAATGCCCAACACAATAGAAGCAATTGCAAGTACAAGGGAAAGCGCCGGAATACAAACCGTTAAAACTGCCAGTGCCGCCATAACAATCGACAAAACACTCAGCAGCACTTTCTTTTTCGGTGTTCCTGCTCCTGTCGCTCCTGGATTCTGATAATTATATGGAACCTGTCCATATCCCATATTGGGATATCCCGGCTGTCCATAATTGTTACCGCTGTTCGGATTGTTCACCGGACCAGCTCCTGCACTTCCTCCCATCGATGAACTTACCTGTGTACTTCTCCCTAATACCGCTCCGCAGACCGGACAAATTCCAGACACATCCTCTACCAGCGAGCCGCAAATCATACATTGTTCCTTCATTCTTTCTCCTTTCCGTTGCTAAAATCTCAATATCATAACCGATTTTCAAATCATCTATTATCCGCTTCTCCCGATTCCATCGGTATTGGACCATCCATAGGAATCCGTTCCGAGTCATTCCGTCCGGGAATAGCCTTCATCCTTCAACCAATGCCCGCTGTCATCTGCCGCCTGCGTTGCCAATGTATCACAACGCTCATTTTGCGGATGTCCGGCATGACCCTTAATCCAATGAAAAGAAACCCTGTGTCCTTCCTCCGCCTTTAAGAGACGCTTCCATAAATCAATATTTTTTACCGGATTACTGGTATTTAATTTCCAGTTTTTCTGAAGCCAGCCGTCAATCCAATGCTCTGTAAATGCTTTTACCACATACTGAGAATCGGAATACACATCTACCTCACATGGCTTTGTCAGTGCTTCCAGGCCGGCAATTACGCCCATAAGCTCCATGCGGTTATTGGTCGTTTCCTCATAGCCGGCTGAATACTCCCTGACATGAAGGGTTCCCTTGGTATCGGTATATTCCAGTACCGTTCCATAGCCCCCCGGCCCCGGATTTCCCCGGGCAGAACCATCGGTATACATCATTACATGCATCATTTCTTCCTCATTTCTCAATATCGGATTCCCTGTTGTCGTTCCTTTCTGTTCCAAATGCTTCTATGCTGGCACGGACCAGTTCTTGAAACTGTTCGGCTGTCCGGTCCGCTGTTTCCTGGACCTCAGCATGGGATAAGGGTTCTCCCGTAATTCCACTTGCCATGTTGGTAATACAGGAAATACCACAGATTTTCATACCCATATGATTTCCGGCAATGGCTTCACAAGCCGTACTCATACCACAGGCATCTGCTCCCAGCATCCCCGCCATCCTTACCTCTGCCGGACTCTCGTATGCAGGCCCGGTAAACTGAATATACACCCCTTCTTGTACCGGTATGCTTCGTTTTTCTGCCGTCTCTGCCATAATCCTCCGCAATTCTTTATCATAGATTTCCGACATATCCGGAAATCGTGGCCCCAGCTCCTGTAGATTCTCACCAACCAGAGGCGATGGAACAAAAGAAGATATCTGATCCCGCAGCAGCATCAGGGTTCCCGGCTGAAAAGCCGGATTGATTCCTCCTGCCGCATTCGTCAGAAACAAAATCTCTGCTCCCAGCATTCCCATCAAACGAGTGGGAAGAACCACATCCGTCATGGAATACCCTTCATAATAGTGAACTCTGCCCTGCATAATCACAACCGGAACCTGTCCCACATATCCAAAGACAAAACGCCCCTTATGTCCTTCTACCGTTGACTGTGGAAAGCCTTCCAACTCAGAATAGGGAATGATGGACTCTACCTGAATCTCATCCGCAAACCCTCCAAGGCCAGAGCCTAAGATTAATGCAACCTTCGGTTGAAAATCCGTCCGTTTCCGACAACTATCATAACAGGATACTAATTTCTCATAGCTTGCATTCATTTTGCTCTCCCCTTCTTTTTACAGACTTTAGAACAACTGCATGCGATATCCGAATCAGATTTTACAGGCGAATTCCTCCCATCCACAGATAGCAAGCAGTAAATCACACAATAAAAAAGTTCTTACTCTTAATAAAATAGTATATCAGACATTAAGAGTAAGAACAATAAAAACAAATATTTAAATGATAATGCAGACCATGCCGCCATTACCGTCATTGACGATTTTTTCCATTGTATCCTGTAGCTTCACCTGGCTTTCATCGGTTATCTTTCCTGTCTTTGCACGAATGCCATCCTCTACTAATTGTTCAATGGTCTTTCCAAAGATGTTTACACTCCAGATATCCTCCTGTCCTTCTGCTCCGATGTACTGAACCAGGTCCTTTGCCTGTTCCTCCGCCCCTACGATTGGTGCGATTTCTGTCGTAATATTCGCCTTAATCATATGAATGGACGGAGCTTCTGCCTTAATCTTAACTCCGAATTTATTTCCATGCTTGATGACCTCCGGCTGTTCAATATGTATATCATTCTGATTTGGCGTTACACAGCCATACCCCTTGAATTTAACGGAATTCAAAGCCTCCGCTACCTGTTCGTACTCCTTACGCTTTTCCGCCAATTCCTTCAATACCTTCATAAACTGATACTCATTTTCCAATCGGACGCCCAGCATATCACTTAGCATCTGATAATAAAAGGTATCATCCACATAAATCATTAAATTGATTTTCCCACTGTCCAGGGAAATGCTATCCAGCTTGATTTTTTCTATGTAACTGCTTTCCGGAAAACTCATATTATAGATATCCCGTACTGCCTGAATCTGTCCCAGAATGTCTTTCGCTACTGCGATTAAGGCAGTCTTTACCTCTGACTCCAGCTGTAAGGCTTCTGCCCACTTGGGAATATGGAAATCAATCTCTGCCACCGGAAATTCTAACAATATCGCCTGAAGAATCTCTGTAATATCCTCCCGTCGAAGCTGGTCTGCATTGACCGGAAGCACCCGCACACCATATTCCTCCTCCATCTGCCTTGCCAATTCCAAGGTTTCGTTCGCATATGGCTTCGCACTGTTCAGCAGAATAATAAATGGCTTTCCCAACCCCCGTATTTCCTGAATGGTTCTGTTTTCCGCCTCCAGATAAGCATCCCTGCCCAATTCCCCAAAGCTTCCGTCTGTCGTAATGACCATGCCAATGGTAGAATGGTCATGAATCACCTTTCTGGTTCCGATTTCAGCCGCCTTTGTAAATGGGATTTCATAATCAAACCACGGCGTTTTTACCATCCGCTCTTCGCCATTTTCCTCATGTCCGACGGCTCCCGGTATCATAAAACCGACACAATCAATCATCCGCACCTTCATTTCCACATCATCATTCACCCGGATGCTTACTGCCTCCTGAGGAATAAACTTCGGCTCTGTTGTCGTTACCGTCTTACCGGCAGAACTCATCGGCAATTCATCCCTTGCCCGAACCTTTACCGGTTCCTCTTGAATATTCGGCAAAACCATAAGATTCATAAATCGTTTAATGAATGTGGACTTACCGGTCCGAACCGGCCCTACCACGCCGATATAAGCCTCTCCGTTGGTTCTGGCTTTCATATCCGCATATAAATCATAGGCTGCATTCATATTATCCATAAAAAACCTCCCGCATGTTTGTCATTTATTCATGGAATGATTCCCATGATATATTGATATAGTATATGCGGGAGACTGCCACTTTCATTCCAGAATTCATTCACCCTATTTTTTCTTTTAACTGATCGGTGCGGGAAATCATAATTTTATGTACTCGCTCTACTTCATCCAATATCATTCGATTCTCACGTCCTAAATCATCCGTCCTGGTCATCATCAGTTCATATAAAGTGGTATTCGCCTGTTCCAATCCGTCTACTCGGTTCGTCAGTCCACCCATCTGTTCTGTCAAACTGTCTACTCGATTCGTCAGCTCACCCATCTGTTCTGTCAAACTATCTACTCGCTCCTCCAGCTTGTCTACTCGCTTCTCCAGCCGGTCAAACCGCTCTTCCAGACGGTCAAACCGCTCTTCCAGACGATCAAACCGTTTGGAAGTATCGGCTGCCAAATAGTTTATTTTATCTAATATTAATTCCATTATGCGTTCTGCTTCCATGCCTGCTGTCACCTCCATTCATTATATACATTAAAAGCTTAAGCTGATTATCACTATATCAGCCCTCTCTTTTATTGTCAATATATTATTGTCATTTTATATTTATTTTATATTAATAAAAAACCTTCTGTATATTTATAACATCTTTCCATTTAGAAATTCGTCATGAAAAATGTCATATATACAGAAGGTTTTTCTCTGCTGTGGTTCAAACGCCTACCAGCTATTTATCATTTCTGTTACGATTTCTTTGCAATGCGAAGAAAATCAAGGACAGCCTTTCCTTTCCATGTGATACAAGCACCAAGCAAGCCGGACAAACCAAGAAGTATCACAAGCGCCAACGGCATTCGGTCCCCGGTTTTCGGTACACCCGGTCTGGAATGGGTACCATTCGGATAATCCAGCATTACAATCGTATCTCCGGTTAACGGCACATACTCGCCCTGCTCATTCTTCACATAAACCCTTCCCTTATAATCAATCGCAAAGGCAATGGTTTCCGCAACCTCATACCCATCCGGTGCTGTTATCTCCGTTAAGGTATAGTAGCTGAAGCTTCCTTGTTTTGGTGCCGTAAATACCTCTGACGGAATCAGAGTCGGCTCATTTGTCGAAACAAAGCTGTAAATAATTTCTCCTGCTTCATTCTGAATCACAAGCGCAGCCCCCGGCAGTTCCTTTGTATTGGTTATATCCTGTTTGCTGATATACACCATAATCAAATCATCTACCATGATGACCTTCTTATTGGTAATCGGTTCCCCATTTACATATACGTTCCCTTCTGCATCCAAACGGAATTCTACGCTTTCTGTATATGCATATCCCGCTGGTGCATTGGTTTCCGTAAGAACATAAGTCACACCCGGCTGGAAAAATCCCTTTTCAAAATACCTCGGTTCTTCTCCACTGACCCAGGTAAGCGGCGTAAATCCTTTATCATCCTTTGCCGTCACTGTCAGGGTAGCTCCCGGCACCTCTTCGCCTGCAATATTCTGCTTGCTAATGGAGAACTTTGGTTCCTCATACATGAGTAAGCAATTTTCATCTGCCAGCTCATAGCTCTTTTCTCCGCTTGCATTCGTAGAAACCGTATAAATCAAACCATCCCGGTCAATGGCAAAATGGATATCCGCTGCCGGATAATAACCATTTGGAACCCGTACCTCACGCAGGATGTATTCCTGATAGGTATCCCTTCCTGCAATCAACCGACTGGTATCTACCTCCTGAGCCGTAGAACCGGTTACCCAGGAAACAATCGTATTGCCAGCTTCATCCAGAATCGCCAGCTCAGCTCCCGGAACCTCAACCCGGTCATACAAATCCTGTTTACTTACCGTTAAATGTATCTTTCCATCTGCAATATAGACCGTCCGGTTCGGCTGTACTTCATCCTCGACATAAATCAGATTATCCTCCGCGCCTACCGTAAAGGTAATCGGATCCGCATAGGCATATCCATCCGGCGCACCGATTTCCGTTAATGTGTAGGTGCAGCCCGGTGTAAAGTCAATAAAATCCCAAGTCTTTGTCTTGCCATCACTGACCCAGGTCTGGGTAGTAAAGAATGGATCATCTCTTGTCGTCAGTCTCAGGGTAGAACCAGCCAGTCCGCTTCGATCCTCCAGAGAAATCTTACGAATCCCCAGTCCTGCTTCATCATCCTGCATGATAATGGTATGGTTTACGACCCGAACGCCATCCGCTCTGGTTATGGTACCGTCTTCTCCCAGGGTAAATATAATATCCTCTGCAAGCTGATAGCCCTCCGGCGCCTCCAGCTCCTGTAAAATGTAAGTCTGATTCGCTTTCAACTTCGTAAAGTCAATCACCTCTGCCGCCGCACTGTTAGAAGTAAATTCTGCTATCTCGGTTCCGATTTTACCAGTCTGTGCATTATATTCCGACAGTCTTAAAACAGCGCCATTTAACACTGTACCGTATCCATTCTGCTTTCGAACCCGTATGGTCAACCGTTGATTCAGAACGCTCAAGGTATCTCCAGCATAGTTCACCTCTGCATCATCCGTTCCCTGCTGCAATACAATCTTATCACCCACAATCCGGAATTGGATTGGTTCAGCAAGGACATAACCCTCCGGTGCCGAAACCTCTGTTAAGGTAAATATTCCGGTCAAAGCGCTATCCACTGTAATCGGCTCTAATCTGCCATTTGAATCCCAAATTTTCTTCCATGTGGTATCAGATTCATTCGTCAGTTCAAAGGTAACCCCTGCCAGTCCCAACCGGGTCATTCCGTCCAGCTTTCTTATATAGATGGCATTGTTAGGCTTTTTCGTATCCTGCATCGTAATCCTGCCATCAAATTCCACATAGCTTCCACCCTGCATCTGACACAGCTTTCCATCGGAACCAACTGCAAACTCGATTTCCTCTGCTATTTCATACCCATGTGGCGCACTGATTTCTCTTAAGGTATATTTGTTATAACCAGAAGCCGGTGCTGCCAGCTTACCCAGTTCTACCCTATGTGCCATCGTATCCGAGGTCCAACGGTCGATTTCCTGGTTGTTTTTATCATAAATTGCCAGAATCGCGCCGGTCAGTACCGCTCCAGTTTCATCCAGCTTCGTTACAGAAAGGGAAATCGGCTGGTCCCGCATAATAATTGTCTGTCCATTCTTCGCTGCACCTGTCACAATGCTTCCATCCAGTGCTACTGTGAATTCAATTTCTTCTGAATAGCCATACCCATCTGGTGCCAATTGTTCCCTTAATATATAAGTAGCTCCTGCCTCCAGCACAGCAATCGGAATCTTATGGGGAACGGTAGTAGAAGTCCAGCTGTCAATTGGTGTACTGCTTCCCTTCTTGGTTACAGTAAGCCTGGCTCCCGGTATCTCCTCCGTACCATTGATTGCCTGCTTACTGATGCTTACATTCAGCGGCGTATCCCGATAGGTAAAATCCTGTCTTACATCACTGGTAATCACAACCCGGGTCACCCTGTCACTTAATGCATATCCCTTCGGTGCCTTGGTTTCTTTCACATAATAGGTGCCAACCGGCAGATTTCCAAATACTGCTATACCGGAAGCATTGGTCTTAACCGGATTCGTCATACCGGATATCTTAACCGGATTCTGGCAGGCAGCATCTGTATACAATGTAAATTCTGCATTTTGCAATAAAATAGTAGTTATGGTACCGGTTTTCGTAATCTGGATGCTTCCCTTGATTGGGTCATTGGTAACCGTTCCGGCTTTCTGTGTTCCTCCTGCCCATTTAATCTCTTCATTTGTTAAAACCTCATCCTCTTCATGCTCATATGGGGTTAACTCGCCCTTGTTTCTTGCCAGAGTAATCACCGTTTTCCCATTCCGGCTGACATATCCGGTAGGAGTAGCAACCTCTACAACGGTATATACGGTATTAGTCAAATCCTCCTTTACAGAAATCTGCTGGAAATACGCCATGCCCTCTGCATCTGTAATTTGGGTAATACCCGTTCCCACTCCATTCTTATATAATTCAAATACCGCACCGGATAAAGCCTGACCGGTTGCACTGTCCACCTTTTTCAGCTTGAAGCTAATCAGCGGCACAATAATATTTAATTTTTTATTCGTAATGATTAACTCACCGCCTGTATTACTTCCGGTGGTTTCATTACTTACATAGGTAGTAACTACTGTATCAGAGTTAACCACTACCTTGTAATACCCTTCATCGATTTGATAGACATAGCCATCCGTACCATTCACACCCTCCGGTGCCTTGGTTTCTCTTACATAGTAGGTTCCATAATGCAACCCGGTAAAGATTGCATCACCCTCTGAACAGCCGGCATCTCTTGCTTCCTCCCCAGTCATGGAAGTTGCCTGCCCTTTTTCAAAACCATTTGCATCATAAAGCGTGAATTCCGCACCGGCAAGTGGATGTCCGTCTCCATCCTGCTTCTTTATTAAAATGCTGCCGTTTTCTTCCTGGTTTTGAATCGTTTTCTCAATAATCTGACCATTGGTTGCAATAGAATCAGCAGCAATCTCTTCCTTATCATTCTTCAAAACATAGCCTTCCGGAGCTGCTATTTCCCGTATATAATAATCGCCGCGAACCACATCTGTAAATTCTATAATTCCCTGCTCATTGGTGATATCCTGCTTTACCCGGATTCCACCCTTGGTAAACAATCCAAATTCCGCACCGGCAAGTGGAGTTCCGGCTTCATCCTGCTTCACAATTCGGATTGTAAACCTCATGATGTCATTTACTACGGTAACATTCGTATCACCCACATGGTCTATCGTAACATTTTCGTCACTGGCAACTACATATCCATCTTTTCCCTTTGATTCATGCAGCGTGTATTCTCCAAAAGGAATATTGTTGAATACTGCGATTCCATCATCACCCGTCACCGCTTTGCTAGCTGTACCTCCGCCCTTAGGAGTTAATGTAAATTCCACATTAACCAATGGTTTTGCCGGAACACTGTTATCTACCTTTTTTACCACCAGATTTCCTCTGGCCGGAACATTTTCCACTGTTTCTCTTACTACTTGATTTGTGGTTTCCCTTCCGGTACCTATGGTAACCGCATGTACTGTATAATCTGACACATAACCATTCGGAGCCTTATCCTCCCGATAATAATAGGTTCTTCCCAATTCCAGATTCGAAAAGACTGCCACGCCACTCGTATCAGTATCGGTGAAAGCTATCCGGTCGCTGCACAGCTTATCTGCATACAGTCCAAAGGTCGCGCCCGATAATGAATTACCCGTATCAGAATCAACCTTCGTAATCCGCAGCGTTCCCACAGCAGCTTTATCCTCCACCTCCTCTTCGGTTTTGGTTGCACCATCATAAGAGGTTTCCATACCACTGCCATTATCTGCGATAACAGCCGTTATTACACGATTATTCACCGTATATCCTTCCGGCGACTTCAGCTCCTTCACATAATAAGTACCTGCCTCCAGATTGGTAAAGGTTACCTTGCCATCCGCTCCGGTGGTCCTGGTAGCCAGCTGCTTTCTGGTTGTAGTTCCTGCATCATCTGTCACATCCTGATACAGTCCAAACTGTGCGCCAGACAGCACTTCACCGGCTTCATTTACCTTCTGAATCGTAATACTTCCGGTCTGAGACGTTTCATTCTCGCTTTTATTGGTAATCGGCAATTCATAGTATCGGATTCCAGTGGTGGTATCTATCTCCATTTTCGCATCTGTATAGTCAGTAATGAATGTTTCTCCGGTTCCGTCAATCATATACCCACTTGGAGCTTCCGTCTCCTGCAGGCGCAAGGTATAACCCGCCATTGACTGCAGACCTGCAAATACCGCATAACCATCCTCACCGGATACTGCCTCGCCAATGCATACCCCATCCAGATACAATTCAAATCTTGCTCCTGCTAATGGTGTTCCATCCGTACTCTTTTTTAACACACGAATCTCCCGCTTTATCGAAGCACCGGCAGAGGAGGAGCTAAAGTTCACATTTTCGATACTGGCAGATTGCTTTTCAAAATTATCGCCATCACCGACAAAGGATACATGATTGGAAATCCTTGTACCCTCCAGCTCCCCTGGCGTAACATTGAAATAGGTCCGAAATACAAACTCATAGCAGTCACTTCCAATATTCGGCAGTTGTACCACCAGCCTTCGATTCACACAGGTCGCCTTATACTGATTGGCAGGCACCTCTACTCTTCCATTCTCTGTTACCTTGTACAAGGTTCCGGAACGATAATCAAAATAATCCGCCAGCTCATCCGTAATCCTCGGATTCTTAATATCGCTCATATTATTTCTGCCGCCGTTGATTCGTACCGTCCAGTCTACATAATCCCGTCCGCCCTGGTAGCTGTATTCTTTGTCCAGGGCACCGCCTACTACACCGGTTGCAGTAGCCGTAGCATCATCCTTAACCGTAATATCTCCTTCATAATCTACCGTAAATTCTACATCGTTTGTATAAGAATGGGATACCTCTGCCAGATTCCGGTCTGTAATCCGCGTCCGATATTTAATTTCAAACTCCTGATTAAAAAACCGGCTCAGTTCTGAATCGGAAGGCAGCAGCTCATAGGTGATGGTTTCCCTTCCGGTAACCGAATCCGTCCCTACGACCGGATTCCTCTTTACTGCCTGTTCGTCATAATAACGGTTCTGTATTGTGAAGCTGCCCGGCAGATACGCCGTATCCGCTGGCAATACATCTGTTACCGTCATTTTCTCTACCGTCAGCTGTGGCTTTTTTACCACAACCGTCCATTCAATGGTACCATCGCCTTTTATGGTACCGGATTTATCAATTAATTCCGGAAGGCTTACCTGTACATACCGTCCGGCATCTGCACCAATTTTTTTATCCGGATTCATACTGCTGGTCATATCCACATGGTTCGTAAAATTCGTCCATTCATTCGGTGATGTGTAATCCGGATTCACTCTGGTCACAACTGTAATGACCTTCTGGGTCGTCAAGCTGTCAAAGTGGAACTTCAGGCTGCCATTGGCAGTATTCGAGTCTGTCGCCAGCTTCTCAGAGGCACTGACAAAATACATCATGTTCGGGTTAAAGGTATCTTCTACAGCTACATTCGTCAGATTCTGCTTGGCACTGTTCACTACAATCCGCCAGGTAAAGGTCTTGGTGATAGAATTATAATCCTGACAGCTTTTTGTCAAGAGAGTCAGACCGTTGACATAAGCCTTCTTCTCTACATTATAGTTACCGCCAGTCAGTTTCGCCTTGTTCTCATAATTGCTTTGCAACAAATCCGTTACCTCTGTTTTATAGGTGATGGTAACCTCTGTTGTTATATCCTCATCAAATTTTATCTCAAACTTACCATCGTTTTCCGTTAATGTCCCGGCAGAATGAGAGATAGAACCTGGAACTAATTTCAGTCCTGTTCCAAACGTATCTGTATATGTAGTCCCGTTTATATTCAGCTTTTCCCGATTCAGGGTTACCGTCCAGGTAATATTCCCCTCACTGTCTATCGAAGAGCCGGATTTTTGAACCATATCCGGCGTAATCCGGACGCTGCCGGTGGCTTCCACGCCATTGCTGCCATCACTTGGATTGAATACAGCCGTATTATTCACGGTGGCACTTGTATTTTCGGTTATTTTTTCACTACCAAAAATGGACTCGTTATAATAAGTACAGAACTTTACTTCCGAACGCCACCATGGCTGACAGTCTGTCACCTTGATATCAATCTGTCCATTCTCGTTTGCAATGAGAGCAACACTTCCCTTACCTCTATCTTGATTTACCTTTGGATAGCCCGGAATGTTTGCATAGGTCAGACCCGTTGGCAGAGCATCATGAATCACACCATCTAAGGATTCCCTGCCATTCAAGCCCAAAGCCACTGTCCACTCAATATAATTCTGTCCATTCTTTGTTATCACCTGGGCACCGGATTTCTCAATGATTACATCCCCCGGCTCCTTATCCTCTTTCCTTTCATTGGAATCCGTGGTATCAACATGGATATCAAAGCTTCCGCTCTCGGTCGGGAACTGAATATCTGCATGCTTTCCAGCCTCCTGCATATCCTGACTGAAGCCCCCCGCAAACCTTACATAAAACGGTACATGTTGATTGGTACCAATGACATTTGTATCAAAGTGAAAGGTCAGCGTACCGTCCCTGGATATATGGACGGTTCCAATCGACCTGGTTCCTTCCGGATTCTCTAATTCATGATCTGCCTCCACATCTACCCGGATGGTATCCGGCAGACGATAGGTATAGGTCCGGTCGCCACTGATTGCAGTACCGTCTCCCAGCACAAAATTCAAATCCATGTTGATATCTGCATCATATGGGATATCAAAGGTGTCACCTTGTGTTAATTCTACTACGGTTGTCGTTCCGTCTTCATTCTTATAAGATGCCTTTAATTCAATTCCAGGTAGAGTAATCGTTGTATTATCAAAAATATCCGTTTCCCCGGCAGCCAGGGCAAGGATTGTCTCCGCTTCCACAATCTCCGGTACCGGCAGTTCTGAGCCGGATGCCTCTATTTCCGGTTCCTCCATAGCATCCAGGGATGCCGCATTCACAGATGCCAGAGAATTCGTAACCGTAAGTTTTCTGCTTCCATTGGTCGCCAGAACCGGAAAATACATGGTACATTCCCCCTGCCCTTCCGCAGACATAGCAGGAATACTGCCATACAGCTCCAGATTGGCAGTGGTATCCGTATGCTCCAATACCTGTTCATTGAACCGCAGACTTATCCCGGTTTCCGCAGTCGTCATAGTGCCAATCTCTACCCCGCTGCTATCCAGCACCGGTGCCGTTCCCTGTCCGGTCAGGACCATACCGTCCGGCAGGTTATACACATAGTTTGTTTCGGTAATCTCGCTGGCAGGATTGGTAATCTGAACCGTAAGCGCTATGGCAATTCTGCCCTCCGACGGCAGATATAGCTGCTCCTCCGGCATATTCAGAATATCCTTCGAAATCATAGCCCCTTCTTCTGTATATTGGGCAATAAAACTCAATGCCGTCATATGAACCGGCGACTGGCTGTTGCCGCTTAACATTTCTTCATTGGCCTTTGCAATCTCTACATCCATAGGAAGAAGAGCCGCCATCACAATGGCTGTCATCACAAATGCCAGTGTTCGTTTCCAGAAAATGCTTCCTTTGATATTCCGTAATAAATGCTTCATACCTATGTACCTCCTGTTACCTCGATTCCTGATTTGATTTTAAACCATTTATTAACTTATTATCCGATTCCACAACGGCACTTTTCAAAAGTGCCTGTCAGCCCCCGTAACATAGCAGCAAAACAGCAAGCCTATCCTGTAGCAAGGAAATGGAAAATCCCCCTGCCATCTCCCAATATCTGCATGCGTTCCTGTAGCTTGTTACTCGTAAAAATACATACAATTACTCCAGTTTATATGTAATAATTTTATCATAGGCAACAACTGATTACAAGATTTTTATTGACATTTCCAATATTTTTTACCAGTTTTTCAACGGATTTCTGGTAATAATCTACAAAGTTTTCATTCATTGAATCAAAACCTTCTAAAAACAACCAAAAAAATCCTGTCTGTCGAATTTTGTTTGATTCCGTCGCGTTCAAACCATTTCGATTGACAGGATTTTACGGCTCGTTTTTTCTTTCCTTTTTCTTATCTCCGCCAGACAGTTTGATGATTTGCAGGCGGCTGCATCCAATGGCTCCCCTACAGCTTCTGCATTGCAGAACCGCATTGGAAATCGAATAAAACCGTTCCGGATGCCGCAGATGAGATACTTCCCACTCTCCCACAACAAGCAGCGCTCCGAACAGCAGACTATAGGAGAAAAAGCCCGGAATAAATAAAATCGGCACCAGCAGCATAAGGGTATCCCAATTGTAAACCCGGCACTTCGTACAGCACCGATTCTTCATAAGAATGTCCCGAAAGGGACACCAAATCAGGAGACACACCAAATCCCCCACATAAATCAACGCAGAAGCTACCAGCAGCTCCCGGCTGCCCAAAAAGCCACACCATCGCAGAAGCCCAATTCCTGCCGCCGCCAGAAGCCAGCTGCCAAGTACCAGCCAGGCTCCCCTTCCGTATTCCCTTCGTTCCTTACAAAGCCGATGCCAGAATATGGAGGTATCATCTCTGGGCTTTCCTGCTGCCACCCATGCCTCGTACTCCTTCGTCGGTTGAAATTCTTCTTTTCGATGCTTTCTACAGCCGATAGGCTTCTGATTGCGAAGCGGCAGAAGCTTTTCCAGCATATACCATGCCCACATAAGCCATAGCAGGTGCAGGACAGAAAAGTGCCGGAAGAAATTCATTCCTTCCAGCACTGTCAATTCCTCCGGGCAGGCCACAGCCACCCATACCACGCCGAACAGCACCAGAATGCGAAAGCCAAACTTTACCCAATAACTGTAATATTGCTTTTTTATATTTTCCGGGATACGTTTCATGCTTTCCTTTCCTCCGAAGCAGACGCTACCATTCAGATTCCGCCGTCCGGTTTCGAAGCAGCAAGGAAGGAACTGCCTCCATAGCCGGAATACCTTCAAACAATACACGGTTAATCTGTTCTGTAATCGGCACCTCAACCTGATATTTTTTTGCCAGCGCCAGCGCCGCCTTTGCAGAATAAACCCCCTCTACCACCATTTTCACTTCATCCATCGCTTCCTGATAAGTCTTTCCCTGACCAATCAGATATCCGGCATTATGATTCCGGCTGTGGGTGCTGGTACAGGTCACAATCAAATCTCCGATTCCGGACAGTCCGGCAAAGGTTTCTACCCTGCCTCCCATAGCAGTTCCCAGCCGGGTGATTTCTGCAATTCCTCTGGTAATTAATGCTGCCTTGGTATTATCGCCAAATCCAAGACCATCTACGATACCGGCTGCAAGGGCTATGACATTCTTCAATGCCGCCCCCAGTTCAATCCCCACCATATCCGGACTGGTATAGACCCGGAAGTAGGAATTCATAAATGCATCCTGTATTACCTCTGCTATTTCCTTTTTATGCGCGCCGGCTACCACCGTTGTGGGTATCCGCCGTCCGACCTCCTCTGCATGGCTTGGACCGGATAGCACCCCGACCTCTGCATGAGGAATCTCCTCTTCAATCACATCTGTCATATTCAGCAAGGTTTGCTCCTCAATACCCTTTGCAACATTGACGATAATCTGTCCCTTTTTTACAAATCCGGCCATCATCCTGGCAGTCGAACGGATATAAATAGACGGGACTGCCAGAACCAGAAGCTCCCGTCCTGCAATACATTCTTCCAGATTACCGGTAACCTGAAGCTCCTTCGGAATCACAACACCCGGCAGCTTTTCCACCTGCTCCCGTTTTTCGTCAATCATTGCAACCTCTCTTTGGTCAATGGACCAAAGGGTTACCGTATGTCCATTTTCACATAATAAAACTGCAAGTGCCGTTCCCCAGCTTCCTGCACCCAATACACTGATTTTCATGTTCTTCCCACCTTATACCTTCCATTCCTTCCGTTATCCACTGGCTATTCCTGCTTTAACGGTTCCTCTTCCTTTGAATTTTCTTCCTTTGAATTTTCTTCCTTTGAATTTTCTTCCTTTG
>JAMOZY010000012.1:62584-77065 GCA_023667695.1 Clostridium sp.
TCTTCCTTTGAATTTTCTTCCTTTGAATTTTCTTCCTTTGAATTTTCTTCCTTTGGTTTATCTTCTCCGGATGTTTCTTCCTCTGACGCCGTCGGTTCCGTCTTTTTCTGTCCCAGCTTGCTTTCCTCACCATGAACCAGCCGGATGATATTTGCCTTATGCTTATAGATTGCCAGGGCAGCAAGACAGCCAAGGACAAGAATGCTTTCCACTACATACTGCTGCCCCAGATGATAAATATGCTCCGGATTCATCAGTACAAATACCATATACATCATCCACATCTGCAGCATCAGAACAATGGAGCCTAAGGATACATAACGGCTGACTGCTACCACTATGATAAACACCACCAGACAGGGCAGAATAATTCGTAAGTCCAACAGGCTGATAACTGCTCCGGAGATGGCAGAGATTCCTTTTCCGCCTTTAAATCCCATGTAAAATGGAAAAATATGTCCCAACACAACGCCCAGTCCGGTATAGACTACCATGAGCAGCGTCATTTCCGGTGCAAAATGATTAAAAATCAGCCGGGTAATGAGACAGGCAATCACACATTTCAGGCAGTCGCCCAGATAAACCATCAGTCCTGCCCGCTTCCCCAGAACCCGAAGGGCGTTGGTGGCGCCGGAGTTTCCGCTGCCGTATTCCCGGATATCAATATGATGAATCTTACCAATGATATAGGCTGTCTGAAATAATCCGAATGCGTATCCGCCCAGCAGACAAAGTATACGATAAACGATTTCCATTCCCATGCTAAGCTTCCTTTCTTTCTCTTATGATAAATTTTAATGGGGTTCCCCGGAAGCCAAAGGTATCGCGAATCCGGTTCTCTAAATATCTGGTATAGGAAAAATGCATTAATTCCTTATCGTTGACAAATACCACAAAGGTCGGCGGTTTTACTGCGACCTGTGTTACATAGTAAATCTTTAACCGCTTTCCTTTATCACTTGGCGGCTGCTGCATGGCAACTGCTTCACTGATAATCTCATTTAATACACCTGTGGCAATCCGCAGGGAATGATTCTCAATCACTGCGTCGATGGTTTCAAACAGCTTTGGCAGCCGCTGTCCGGTCCGGGCAGAAATGAAAATCAGCTCTGCATAGGGCATAAAGGACAACACATCCCGGACATCCTCCGTAAACCGGTAAATGGTCTTATCATTCTTCTCAATTAAATCCCATTTATTTACTGCGATTATCATGCCCTTTCCCCGCTCGTGGGCGATTCCGGCAATCTTTGCATCCTGCTCGGTCACCCCTTCTACGGCATCGATGACCAGCACTGCAACATTACACCGCTCAACTGCCGATACCGTCCGGATAATACTGTACCGCTCCAGCTCTTCCTTGACCTTGCTTTTCCTCCGTAAGCCGGCCGTATCAATAAACACATAATGATTGTCATTCCGGATTACCTCCGTATCAATGGCATCCCGGGTGGTTCCTGCAATATCCGACACAATCACCCGTTCTTCCCCCAGCAGCTTATTGATAATGGATGATTTTCCTGCGTTGGGCTTTCCGATAATGGCAACCCGGGGACGGTCATCCTCTACCTCCTCCTTGCTACTGTCATCAAAATATCCTGCAACCTCATCCAGCATATCCCCCAGACCCAGCCTGGAGCTGGCTGAGATGGGCTTGGGGTCGCCCAGACCCAGATTATAGAATTCATATACATCCGGCATGAACTTTTCAAAGCTGTCTACCTTATTCACAACCAGTACAATGGGCTTTCTGGAACGCCGGAGCATATCTGCCACCTTATAATCCGCATCTACCAGTCCCTGCCGTACATCCACCAGAAACAAAATCACATCTGCGGTTTCAATGGCTATCTCCGCCTGTTCCCGCATGAATTTCAACATTTTATCACTGGTATCCGGTTCAATGCCGCCGGTATCAATCAATGTAAAATAATGATTCAGCCAATTCACATCTGCATAAATCCGGTCCCGGGTCACCCCCGGCGTATCTTTTACAATGGATATCTGCTCTCCTGCCAATACATTAAACAGTGTGGATTTTCCGACATTGGGACGTCCCACAACGGCGACAATTGGTTTACTCATTTTTTCTCTCCTTATATCTGTAACGGGTAGAAGACTCTTCCTCCCTGTCTTCCCCCGATTGCGGCCCATTATCCTCAACAATAGCCTGAATAAAGCCCATACCATTCGATTTTACAATATGCACCGGAACTTGTAAAGCCTTTTGGACATCTTCTAAGGTAATATCATCTAAGAATATATCTTCATCTGCCTTCAGCACAACCGACGGCAGCACCACCCGGTCTCCCAGCTCCATGCCCTGCAGCTGCTCCAGAATATCCGTTGCCGTCAGCAGTCCGGTAACTGTAATCTGCTCCCCGAAGAAATGATTGATGATACAGACCACCTGAATATCCAGCTCCGGAAATCTGGTCTTTACCTGCTCTGCCGCCCAGCACATGGTTGGATAAATCAGCTTTGCCGTTACCAGCGTCACCTTCCCCTTCCGCCCATCTCCCGGACAGGCTTCCAGTGCCTCTAACAAATCCTCCCGGAACATCCGGACCATTCCCACTCCGTTCTCATACTGTACATATCCGTCATAGCGTTCTGCCTCCGGAACCTCCTGCTCGGCTAAGATATACCACTCGTCACTGGCATGAATAAAATGCATGCCAAAGCGTTCATAGGCAAGCTTTTGATAAGAATGAATCATAGACAATACGGCTTCTGCATCGGACTTCTGAAAGGGTTCCAATGGATACAGGCCCTCCCGAAACCTCGTCAGTCCTACCGGTACCACAGAAACGCTCTGCATATGCGGGGCATATTCCAGTAAATCCTCAATGGTACGCCTTAGCTCCTCACCGTCATTCACACCCTTGCACAATACAATCTGTCCGTTCATGGGAATCTCTGCTTCATACAAACGGTCGATTTTCTTCAACGCATCTCCTGCAAAGCGGTTCGACAGCATCTTACACCGAAGCTCCGGATTGGTCGTATGAACCGATATGTTAATCGGCGCCAGATGAAACCGTATAATCCGGTCAATATCCCGGTCCGACATATTGGTCAATGTAATGTAATTCCCCTGTAAAAAGGACAGGCGGGAATCATCATCCTTAAAATAAAGGGTATCCCGCATCCCCTTCGGCATCTGGTCAATAAAACAGAACATACACTTATTCCGGCAGGAATGGTATTCATCCATCAGACTATTTTCAAAAACCAGTCCGATATCTTCCTCCTCTTCCTTTTCGATTTCCAGTTCCCATTCTTCTCCGTTTGCTTTTCGAATCAGCAGAACAACCAGTTCCTCCTCAATCAGAAACTGGTAATCAAAAATATCCTCGATTTCTTCTCCATTAACCATGAGCAGATAGTCCCCCGCCTGAAGCTCCATCTCTTCCCCGATGCTGCCCGGCTGTACGGACTGAATCCGGTGTTCATGCTTTTGCCTCTTTTGTTGACGGAATCCCATATCCGATGGCTCATAGTCGCCATGATTTTTTTTCATTTTTCTTTTCCTTTTCTGTATAGCAATGAAACCTTTCACCAACGGCAAATCATAGCAAGAAGAAAGACGGGATTTCTGCCCGTCTCCATTCTTACCTTCCGTACCTAATCCATTGCTGCACCGATTCGTTCATAAAATGCACGCAATGATTCATCTGTCTGTGCGGATTCTTCATTATTTTTATCCACACGCTCATATAATTCCACTACATCCGGATCCCGGTCAATCTGATTCATATAGGCTTCGATTTCCACATCCGTACTTGCAATATTATTATGTAAAAAACCGCCAAATTCATTGGGCATCAAATAAAACTGATGTAAGCTTAAGGGCTGGACATCTACATCCGGAATCTGGGTATTCATGACCGCATATACGATATAAGAGCCTTCCGTCAGCCCCGGCTTTGTATAACAGTCAATGTTGGAATAATTCAGCACCAGCTCCATCCGCTTCTGCATCCGTTCGCCGTCTGCAAACTGGGAAGGGTCTACCACCATAGTACTTAATACATTCATATCTCCGCTGGTTAAGGCCTTCATATAATTCTCTACAAAAGAATTTACCTCCGGGTACTCATTCCGTTCAAATGCGACAAACTCTTCATTACTTCCCGTCTGCTCGCCGGACTTACCGACCGGGATTCCATCTTCCTTTGCAAAAGGCTTTCCAATCAGGATAAACAGCACGAAAGCAAGCACAAATACAGCCCAGGCAGCAATCAGCTTTACGGCCGGATTAATATAAATCTTCTGTACGCCATATCGAAGCTCTGTATCCTGCAAATGAAGCTTATCAAATTTTTCATTCCAGTTCTTCCAAAAATTATCCTGCATAACAGACTCCTTGATGTGAATTTATAACGATTCAACCATTCATCAGCCACCAGAATATGCATTTTCTCATGACACAGAAAATGACAGATGACTTATTTCATGTCGGATAATCGCCCGATAGAATTATTACAGATATTTTAGCAAAGAGAAAAATAAAAATCAATAAGTGTTTGCACTTTCCACAATTTTGAGTTATAATACCAACTGATGCATCAGTAGCTCAGTGGATAGAGCACTGGCCTCCGGAGCCAGGTGCGTAGGTTCGATTCCTATCTGATGCATTTTTTAATGCCAATATTTTCTGAATCTTCAAGGAGCTTTCCATGAATCATATCATTTACTTTAATTGCAAAAAACTAAGCGCCAATGCTTCGGATGCCATTGCCGAATATGCCAAGCGGTTAAGCGCTTATTGCAAAACCAGATGGTACTGTAAGCCGGCAAAGGATGTTTCAGCCCTTTCCGCTGTCCTTACTCCATCCGCTCATACCCTATGGATTTCGGTTCTGCCCGGTGAATCTTCCCTTACCTCAGAGGAATTGGCCAGGCATCTGGAACAAATCGGCATCCAGGGTATTTCTACGCTCTGTTTTTTCATTGGCTATCCGATGAAAAATCAGACCTGTGATACAGACATCCAAATCCCTGTGACGCTTTCTTTATCCTCCATGGACATCTCTCCAGAGCTGACCGGCGTCATTCTCTACGAACAGCTCTATCGAAGCTACCGTATCCTCCATCATCAGCCCTATCACAAATAATGGCAGGCAATCTGCTCGGTTAAAAGCACCCGCATCAGTTGATGAGGAAAGGTCAGTCTGGAAAAGCTCAGGTGCTGGTCTGCCTGCCGAAGCACGCTTGCATCCAGTCCCAGAGAGCCGCCAATCACATAAGTAATCTGCTGCAGCTCCCTCTGCCGGATTTGCTCCTGGAGCTGCTTCCTCCATGCCTGTGAGCTGTACAGCTTCCCCTCGATGCAAAGAGCGGCTACCAGCTCCTCCGGCCTCCGCTCCAGATACTTCAGCAGGCGGTTTCCCTCCAGCTCCAATACCTTTCTCCTCTGAATCTCACTCATATGCTCCTCTGTTTTTTCATCCTCCACCTCGATAATTTCAAAGGAATGCTGCTTTCGAATCCGGACGGCATATTCCTCTATCTGCTTTCGATAAAACGCTTCCTTCACTTTTCCCACACATAAAATTCTTATTTTCATATCATCCAATGCCTTTCCAACAGGGGTGAATTTTCACTCATCTTTCACACATTGTTTTTTTCGTATTCATAATTTGTTCATATTTAACTTATATAATGTCTATAAATAAAGGAATTTATTAACTTGTTTCATATTTTCTCTTCTCATATCGTAAGCATTCAGGGTCGGCTGAATGCTTATTTTGCGTTACCGTTCTGCCATGCAGAAGGTATGTTGTAAGCAGACCGCGGGAGCTTGCTCACAAAGGTCTGCTTGCAGCATACCTTCTATAGGGCGGAACGCCCGGCATGAAATAAGCTGGCGGCAGATTACTTCCATTGCTTATCAATTTCTGTATTCCGGCAGCTACCGCGACAAGGCATCCTCCCACTTCGTGGGTCCCTCCTTATCACAAATTATGAATGCAGCATGGCAGAACGGTAACCACCTTGCCTAGCCCTTCCCCATGCAGAAAGTATGTTGTAAGCAGACCGCGGGAGCTTGCTCACAAAGGTCTGCTTGCTCAATCCCTACTCTCTATTACAAGAAGCAAGCCCTTTCTGATTTGAATCCCTGCCCTTTCCTCTGTTATTTCATTACTAATCCCACGACTGACACCCAATTCCAGCTCTGCCTCCTCCAGGGGATACCGGAACCCCTTCAGGGTAATACCGGCCACCCGCTCCGTAAAAGGAAGCAGGGATACATACTTACCAAACTGCTCCTGTCTTTGAAGAACCAGCCCTTCCCTTATCATTCGGATTCTGTTATGCGGGTTTACAAGCTCTGCTTCTATCCCGGCTTCCAGACACAGCTTCAGCAGGCTTATATTAGCCAGACTGTGGTCCAGCCGGGTTCCGATGGCCCCCAAGATACAGATTTCCGTTGCTCCCTGCTCTATCGCCGTGGTTATGGCAAGATGAGAATCCGTATAATCCTTTTCCGCCGGATACTGCATGTTTATAATCCGGTCATCCGCTTCATACTGCTTTAACAGCTCCATCGAAACAGAATCATAATCGCCCAACAGAATATCCGGCCGGATTCCCATCAGATGAAGTCCCTGTAAGCCGCTGTCTGCCGCAATCACCAGCTCCGGCTTTTCCCCTCCATATTTCTTATTTATATAACAGGAGGCGAACTCCTGATTCCATTCGCCTCCTGCTATAACCAAACACCGTTTTGTCATGCTCTAATACATCCTCTTAATAAATTCCTTCACATTTCCTTCGATATTATCATGGAAAATAGCAGAGCCGGCAACAATCACATTGGCGCCTGCATCTACAACGGCAGCCACGTTATTTAAGGTAATCCCGCCATCCACCTCAATTTCCAGATTCTTTAAGCCCTTATCGCTTGCGATTTTATGAATACGCTTAATCTTATCCAGCATGGAAGGAATAAATGCCTGTCCTGCAAAGCCGGGATTCACACTCATAACCACTGCCATATCAATATCATCAAAAATGTAGTTCAAAATACTAACAGAGGTAGAAGGATTCAAAGCGACACCTGCTTTCATATCCAGTTCCCGGATACGGTTAATGGTACGATGCAGATGCTTACAGCTTTCCGCATGGACGGTGACAATATCTGCACCTGCCGCCTTCACTTCCTCCAGATATCGAATAGGCTCCTCTATCATCAAATGAACATCCAGCGGCTTTTCCGTCGCCTTACGAACTGCTTCAATGACCGGAATGCCAAAGGTGATATTGGGTACAAACTGTCCATCCATCACATCTAAATGGATATAATTGGCACCGGCTTCATCTACCAGCTTTACCTGTTCCCCTAATTGTGTAAAATCTGCGGATAATATTGACGGTGATAATTTCATGCTACCAACTCCTTGTATTTTTTATTTCTTCGTAAAATTCAACGTAATTATGATAACGAATGCTGCTAATCTCTCCTGCGTCTACCGCCTGTTTTATCCGGCAGTCCGGTTCGTGGGTGTGGGAGCAGCCTAAGAATCTGCATTGCCCCTCATAGGGCTGAAATTCCGGAACATACAGCTTTAATTCCTCCTTGTCAAAGGAATTCAGGTACAGGGTACTAAAGCCCGGTGTATCAATCAAGTAAGTACCCTCCTGCATTTTCATCAGCTCCGAATGCCTTGTGGTATGCTTTCCCCGCTTAATCTTTTCACTAATCTCACCGGTTTTTGCCCTCGCTTCCGGCAATAATGCATTTAACAACGAGGACTTTCCAACACCGGAGGGACCTGCAAAAACGGTAGTCCTGCCCTCTACCAGCCTTCGCACCTGTTCCATGCCTTCCCCGGTATAGGTACTGACAAATAGCAGTGGGATGCCGCTCTTTTCATAGGTGTGGCTCAACCGTTCCAGCATGGACGGAGAACTGATATCAATCTTATTAAAGCATAGGATAGTATTAACCTGCTGACGGTTCATAAGCAACAGAAACCGATCCAACAGGTTAAGGTTGGGATTGGGCTGGGCAGCTGCAAACTCCACCAATGCCTGGTCTACATTTGCAACTGCCGGCCGTATTAATTCATTTACACGTTTCTTTATTTCTGTTATATTTCCAAGCTTCTTTTCTTCATCCAGAACATCTATGGCTACATTATCCCCCGGCAAAGGCTTCACCTTCTGATTGCGAAAGCTGCCCTTTGCTTTACATTCATATAAGCCATGCCCTGCCACATCTACATAATAGAAGCCGCCGATTCCCTTAATAATCTTTCCCTGCATACGCTTCCTATTCTTCTGCACCCTGAACCGAAATGTTCTGATCGACATCCGCTGGTTTGGAAGCAGAACCATTGTATAATACTTCCAGTGTTCCCGGTACTGACAAACCAGTTGCTACGGAACCGCTTGGAATGACAAAGGAACGATTATCCGGACCGATATTTCCCTCAGCAACTACTATCGGGGCGCCGGCTACACAACGAACCTGTACGTGATAACTGTTCTCAGAGTCCTCTTTTAATGTAATACTTCCACTAAAGGTTGCCGAATAGGTAGTTGGTGCTTCCGTTGCCTCCGGTCCCTTACTGATGGTAATATCCACACTGGAACCTTCCATTACCTTTGTGCCGGAGCTGGTACTCTGACTGATAACCTGGCCGGCCGGAACTGTAGCGCTGTTTTCCTCCGATACATTTCCAAGATTCAGCTTTGCATTGGTCAGGGCGGCAGAAGCCTCCTGCTGCGTCTTGCCTCTTAAATCCGGAACCTCTGTTTCCTTCATCTCCGGACCGTTGCTAACCACAATCTTAATCTTCGTTCCCTTGGCTACCATCTGGGTTCCTACCGGGTCCTGGCTGATGACATGGTCCTTTTCCACATCCGGACTATATTCATATGCATGGGTAACACCAAGCTCTGCATCCGCCAGCATGGTTTCCGCCTGGGTTACCTCGTATCCTACTACATTTGGTACGGCTACCTCTTCCTTGCCTCCACTGACAATGATTTTCACCTTGGTATCTGCCGGTATCATATCTCCCTTTTCATAGCTCTGGGAAATTACAATGCCAGCGGCTATGGTATCATCATTTTCATGCTCGATTACATACGGGATATTCGCTGACTGCAGTGCGCTTTCTGCATCCTCCATATCCATCCCTACTACGTTCAGGGTCATTTCCACAGACTGGTTATCCTCAGATTCTCCCGTATTCTTTCCTTCGCCAAACTTAAACCAGCCGGCTGCCTTGCCTACAAACAGCATAATAAACATTGCTATGATTACGGCAGCTATAATACCACCAATCATGACAATCCTTTGAAGCTTTGGATCAATATCATCATCCTCGATATTATCCGGAAGTTCTTCTACCTCCTCTTCCTCTTCATCGTCATCATCATAGTCATAATTATAATCATCATCATCCGGATCAAAATCTTCATCCGTTGTAGCAACCGGAACACTCCGCTTCTGTACCGGTGCTGCCGGCTCGGAGCGATAGGTACCGGTATAGATTGGTTCATCCTCCGGCTCTTCCATCGGCTTCTGTGCAACGGATTCCTTAATGGAATTCAGCTCTGCATCGGACATCATAACGGTTGGCGCATTGGAAGCCGTATTGGAACCCATTACGACAAAATCACCATTCGGATTGGTTGCAACCCGCCTTAAATCTGCAATCAAAGCACTGGCCGTCAGATATCTGCGCTCCGGCTTCTTCTGGGTACATTTTAAGATTACCTTTTCAAAGCTGGCAGGAATATCCGGATAGTATTCTCTTGGCGGAATCATCTCCCCCTGAATATGCATCAATGCAACCGTAACGTTATTATCTCCTTCAAAAGGCACCCGTCCGGTGACCATCTCATACATGGTAATACCTAAGGAATAGATATCACTCTTTTCATCACTATAGCCGCCCCTTGCCTGCTCCGGTGACACATAATGTACACTGCCCATGGCATTGGAAGCAACGGTGTTGGAGGTAGCCGCCCTGGCAATTCCAAAGTCCGTTACCTTTAAGGTGCCGTTTTTCGACACAATGATATTCTGTGGCTTGATATCCCGGTGAATCGTATGATTCTGGTGGGCCACTTCAATACCGGAAGCAATCTGCATGGCAAAATCTAATGCCTGCTCTGCAGACAGCCTTCCATTATTCATAATATATTCCTTCAGGGTAATTCCTTCCACGAACTCCATGACAATATAATAGATGCCTTCATCTTCGCCTACGTCATAGACATTGACAATATTCGGATGGGCAAGTCCGGCTGCGGACTGCGCCTCCACCCGAAACTTGGATACAAAGTTCCGGTCATCACTAAATTCATTCTTTAATACCTTTACGGCTACATAGCGGTTCAGCTTATGATCCTTTGCCTTGTAGACTTCTGACATTCCCCCTGAGCCTACCAGCTCAATTATCTCATATCTATCACCTAACATCATTCCTGGTTTTAACATTTTTCCACCTCTCTATTTACTGTGCCACCACTAGGGCCGCTATATTATCCTTACCGCCGTAATAATTTGCCCGTTCAATCAGGCGTTCTACCGCAGCCTTCGGTCGCTCCGCTTCCATAATAATATTCAAAAGCTCATCATCCTCTACCATATTGGATAATCCATCTGAACACATCAGGATTCGCTCATCCATATGTAACTCTAACTCAAAGAAATCCGGAACAGCCTCCTCATTCACACCTAATGCCCGGGTAATAATATTCTTTTCCGGATGGTTCCGAACCTTTAAGGGATTCAGTTGCCCGGTCCGGATTAGTTCCTCCACCAGAGAATGGTCCAAGGTAATCTGCCGTATATTGTCCTTATCCAGAAGATACAGCCGGCTGTCACCGATATTCGCTACATACAGGCGATTATCCGCTACTACGGCACTGACAAAGGTAGTCCCCATTCCACTTAATTCTTCCCGTTCCTTCGATGCTGCCAAAATACCATCATTTACGGTATGAATTCCTTTCTTCATGACCGTAATGGGATTGGTATCCTCACAACGCTTCACAAATTCCACAAACCGGTATACCGCATAAGAAGAAGCGTAATCTCCGGCCTTGTGTCCTCCCATGCCGTCTGCAACGATATAGAGATTCGGCAAAAGACCAACGGGTTCGTCACTAAAGAACAGATTATCCTGATTCATGCTCCGCTTCTTACCAATATCTGTTTTTCCAAATGATAACAAATCCGCTTCCTCCTATTTGTATTTTTGCATGTAATTTCTTCTTAACTGGCCACAGGCAGCATCAATATCGCTACCCATACCTCTTCTTATAGTAACATTTATTTGATTATTTTCAAGTATATATTTGAAATTTTGTATGGATTTGTCGGTTCCACGCTTAAAATCCCGCTCTTTTACCGGATTCACCGGAATCAGATTCACATGACAGGGACGGTGTTTTTTCAACAAATCGCTTAATTGTTCCGCATGCTTTGCCGTATCATTTACCCCCTGCACCAGACTGTATTCATAGGTCACTCTCCGTCCGGTACGTTCGAAATAATACTGACAGGCCTCCAGTACTTCATCCAGGGAATACCGCTTTGCTATGGGCATTAGCGCCTGACGGGCCTCATCTGTGGCTGCATGAAGAGACAGGGCAAAGGTAATCTGCATGCCTTCCTCTGCCAGCCGCCGGATTTCCGGCGCCAGTCCGCAGCTGGATACTGTAATATTCCGCTGGCTGATATGCAAGCCCCGCTCATCCGTGAGCAGACGGAGAAAACGAAGGAGGTTCTCATAATTATCCAGAGGCTCGCCAGAACCCATAACGACTACATTGGATACCCGTTCCCCCATATGGTATTGCATGGCATAGACCTGGTCCAGCATTTCCGATGGGGTCAGATTCCGAACCATGCCGTCAATGGTGGATGCACAGAACCGACAGCCCATACGGCAGCCCACCTGAGAGGAAATGCAGACAGAATTCCCATGCTGGTAGGGCATCCAGACACTTTCAATCAGATTGTCATCCTGTAACCGGAACAGGAATTTATTGGTTCCATCTACCTTAGAAGTGAACCGCGCTTCCTCTTCTACTCCAATCCAGTCCTTTTCCAACTGTTCCCGAAGGGACCGGGGAAGATTACTCATTTCCTCCGGTGTCCGAACCAACTTCTGATGCAGCCATTGATAAATCTGTCCGGCACGAAACCTTGGAAATCCCTGTTGTATCATATATGCTTCTAATTCTTCATAGGTCAATGAACGAATATCCATGTCTTTCTCCCGCTTATGACCAGGCTGGTCATACATCTGCTTTTTTACAAAGGACGGAAAAGAAAAATCCGTCACACTGCTGCTGTCCCGGCAGCAGCGTAGCATACCCCTTTTCCAAGTCCGTTCCCGGCTGCCCCTCCAGCTCTTCCACCAGCTTCTGTGGCAGAAGATTCTGAATATTGACTGGGGTCAGTGAAAACTTCTTCTGCATCCAGTCCACCTGATGTTCATTTTCTTCCGGATTCACTGTACAGGTGCTGTAAACCAATCTGCCTCCCGGCTTTATATATGGTATGATAGTGGAAAGAATATTCCTTTGCAGCTCTGCCAGCTCTCCTAGCTGCTCCATCGTCATGCGGTACTTAATATCCGGCTTTCTTCCCAAAACTCCAAGTCCGGAGCAGGGCAAATCAGCAATTACAATATCCGCCTGTCCGCACATCGTGGAATCCTCCTGTAAGGCATCCCATACCTCCGTCTGTAGATTGGGAAGCTTCATCCGTTCTGCATTCTCCTGAATCCGTTCCGTCTTTTTTTCACTGATATCCCTGGCTATCACTCTGCCGGATTTCCTCACGGAACCCGTTTCTTCCGTCTCATTCTTTTCAGCCCCTTCTCCTTTGCTCTTCTTTGCTTCCCTACTCTCTGCAAGAAGAAGCTGCTCTGCCGCATAAAGACTTTTCCCTCCCGGCGCCGCACACACATCCAGAATCCGGTCGCCCGGCCTTGGCTGCAACAGATAGCCCTGTAATACGGAGCTTTCATCCTGAACCGTTATATAGCCCTGACGAAAGGCTTTGATGCGGTTCATATAATTTATGCCGGAAAGACGCAGAGTATTCTCTGTATACCAGCCGTCTCCAGCTTCAATCTGTTCCTCCTCTAAAGCTGCTTTCACACGCTCCTTAGAGCCTTGTAACAAATTAATCCGGACAGTCAATGGCGCCTTCTGTAAAAAGGCATCCAGCATCCCCTCTACGATTTCCTCCGGATACCAGCAAAGCAGCTGCTCGGTCAGCCACTCCGGCATAGAATATCGAAGGGAAAAATATGCCCTTCGATTCTCCTCCTTTTTCGGAAACACAAGAAATTCCTGTTTGCGGACCAGATTCCGCAGCACGCCATTGACAAATCCGCTTAAAGCCTGAAATCCCTTCTTTTTCGCAAGCTTTACCGCCTCATCACAGACAGCTTCTTCCGGAACCCCATCCATATACCGAATCTGATATAGGCTCATCCGCAGCAGATTCTGGATATAAGGCTTACATTTATGTACCGGCGTCTTAGATACCTGGTCAATCAGATAATCCAGCTGAAGGCGGTATTCCAGGGTTCCCTCGCACAGACAGGTATAAAAGCTCCGCTCCTGCTTACTGAGATATTGATAATTCCGCAATGTTCCACTCATCGCCTCACTGGCATTTTTCCGTCCCCGGTCAATGTCTGTCAGAGTTTCCAACACCAGCTCCCGAATGTTGATTTCCTTTGCCATAGTCCTCTCCTGTCGGTTATTTCTTCTGTTTCATCTGCCGCCATTCCTGCCTTGTAATTGCATACACCTTTGTCATGGCAGTCCCATCATCCCATTCATCCACCAAACGCATTCCATTGGCAGCTGCCGTAGCACAGGAAGCCGTATTGGTGGCCTTCATATAGGAATAAATCATACGGAAGGGGGTCTTTTGAAAAATATAATCTCTACAAACCGCTGCTGCCTCGCTCCCATAGCCCTTTCGCCAATACTGTTTGTTGATGTGATAACCAATCTCCGGCTTTATCCCGCCACCGATTTTCTGCATGGTAATACCGCAGTCGCCGATTACCTTTCCGGTTTCCTTCAGCACCACTGCCCACAGACCAAATCCGTATATCTCGTAATTCTCAATATTCCACTGAATCCAATCCTTTACCTCATTCTCATCAAAAGGCTTTGGGTAATGCGCCATGGTTTCGGAATCCGATAAAATCTCATATAGTGCATCAAAGTCTTCTGCTGTAAATTCCCTCAAAATCAGTCTTTCCGTCTCTAACATTTCTCTTCCTCACCTCGTAATCTTTCCCGTCAGCATCGGGTTTCAACAACTATAAATTATGGTTTATCTTACTTTCCTACTAAAGTCCGTCGGTATCTATATGGTCACCGCAGACACGCTTTCGCTCCTGCCAGCACGTAGCGGTACATAAGGCTGTAAAGAACACAGCCTAAGTACCGACGTGCTTCTAAGGTCTGCTTGCGACC
>JAMOZY010000013.1 GCA_023667695.1 Clostridium sp.
GAGCGGGCTTATAGCCTGCGTCCCGAGCCACCCGTTTTACGGGTGGGGGCGACTGCTCAAAAGCAAGTAAATACACAAAAAAAGCAAGAAGGATTAAATAATAAGTACAGGATTATCAATTTGTGAGCAGATGGGCGGTGCTTATGCAGGAGTTTGTCAGGGCTTTGCCGGGCAGAGCAAGGCAGATAACAAGAAAATCATGCAGGATGCGGTTACAAGAATTCTGGCAGCTAATTATTAGAGAATGGAAAAACAGGCAGGCAGATAATTAAATAGAAATGTTTTAAAAATTGCATAATGTATTTCTTTTTTATAAGATTATATGATAAAATTAAAACGTAAATTTAAAAAACATCAGAAAGTATTATAAAAAAGGAATTTATTGTGCGAAAATAAAAACAGAGGTAATGCGGAATGAAACATTATGAAAATTTGCTGGCAAAGGGATGTTTTTCAAGGGAACAATTGATAGAAATTGTAGGCACACCAAGTGCGGCAAATCAGGTAATCTATGAATATCAGAAAAAAGGACTAATCGAAAAGGTAAAGCGGGATTTCTATGTTGTAATCAGCCTAGAAACAAAGCAACCTGTTCTTTCACGCTATCAGATAGGTTCCAATCTGTTTACGGATGCCTGTATTACGCATCATAGTGCATTTGAAGTATTTGGATACGGAAGCCAGGTGTTTTATGAGTGCTTTGTTGCAACAGATAAACGTTTTTCGGATTTTGAGTATGATGGAGTGCTATATCGTCGTGTAGAGCGTAAGCCTAATACGGATTTTATACAGCAGGGAAACATGCGGGTAACATCTGTGGAACAGACAGTGGTAGACAGTATCCGGGATTTTGAAAAAATTGCAGGATTAGAGGAAGTAATACGCTGTATGATGTTAGTTCCGGGGTTGAATGAACGAAAAGTACTTGAATGTCTTGCCAGAAATAACAATGGATTTCTGTATCAGAAATGTGGATATCTTTTTGAAGAGCTGAAAGAGGAATTTAATTTTTCTTCTAATTTTTTTGCAGAATGCGAGACGTATTCTTCTGGTGCAAAGAGATATTTGATGAAAGAGTTACCAGGCAATACATTTCATAAACGGTGGAAGCTGTATGCTCCACCATCGTTGAAAGGGTTGGTAAATAAAGGAGTTGGTAATTATGATGCAATTGGATAGATTAACTCTTGGCAGAATGGCAAAAGAACTGGGTTTTGTGAGGGATACACTGGAAAAGGTTTATCGTTTGGCAGATGTTTTGAAGTTTATGGAATCAGATGAACTTCTGTCAAAGAGGATTGCTCTAAAAGGCGGTACAGCCATTAATCTTACTATTTTGATTTGCCAAGGCTTTCTGTTGATATTGATTTGGATTATTGCGGAAGTATTGATAGGGAAGAAATGCTTGTAGAGAGAAAGATTATTACAGACAAAATTAGCAAGTATATGACGGCAAACGGATGTGTTTTAAGTCCAAAATCCAAGAACTACCATGCACTGGATTCGTTAGTGTATGAGTATATGAATTGTGGAGGGGTAAAAGATAATCTTAAGATTGAAATTAACTATATGCTTCGCTGTCATGTGCTTCCGGTAGCCAGAAGAGAAGTGAAACTGCCATGGAGTGAAGAGGTGCTTACTGTACTTTCAGTAGCACCATTGGAGATATTCGCTTCTAAAACCGTAGCATTGCTTACGAGAACGGCACCGAGAGATTTGTATGATATACATAATATGGTCAAGTATAGGCTGTTTGATGAAAGTGAGGAAGAAATGCTTCTTAAATGTGCTGTGTTTTATAGTGCAATCGGAGCAGAACAGCCACCGAAAAAATTTGAACTTGATAATATTGGAAAAGTTTCATCACAGCAGATTAAGCGCGATTTAAATCCGGTGCTTCGTAAGGGAGAACGATTTGACTTGGAACCGGTTCAGCAGGAGGTTCGGGAATATCTTGCCTCTATCCTAATTCCGACAAAGGAGGAAGAATTGTTCTGGAAAGCTTTTTCGGAAGGAAATTATTATCCGGATTGGATATTTGGAGAAAGCAATGAGTTTATAAATATTACAGAGCATCCTATGGCATTGTGGAAGTGTAGAAATAAGACAGGAAGATAAGATACCTTTGGACAAGGAAAAGGTAAGATAATTGTAACACAAACTGTACAATAGAAAGTGGATAATAACAAAAAGCCACCATTTAGATATTGACCTTACCTTGAATACCTATACCCATGTAAAATTTGAAGATGCCAAAGAGGAAATGAAGAAGGTAGGGAATTGGTAAAAAGTGCGTGTCATATGAATTTCAGATTTATGACAAATTTATGACACTTGAAGAAAAAATTATGCTAAAATAAGCTGATTTATACCAAAAAACATTATTTTTGCAATGTCGCAGAAATGCCGAAAAATCAAGGAAAACACTGTATTTTCAAGGAGATTAGCAACATGATAAAAATATTATTCATCTGCCACGGCAACATCTGTCGTTCCCCCATGGCGGAATTCATCTTCAAAGACCTAATCAACAAAAAAGGAATCGCAGACCGTTTTTACATTGCATCTGCCGCCACCAGCACGGAAGAAATCTGGAACGGCACTGGCAATCCGGTCTATCCCCCTGCCCGCAAGGAGCTTGCCCGGCATGGTATTTCCTGTGATGGGAAGCGGGCAGTTCAATTGACGAAGGCAGATTATCAAGGCTACGATTATTTAATCGGTATGGATTATCAGAATCTAAGGAACATGCACCGTATTTTAGGCGGGGACCCGGAACGGAAGCTGCATCTCCTGTTAGATTATACAGGGCAGCCAGGCGATATAGCAGATCCATGGTATACCGGTGATTTTACAAGGACCTTTCGGGATATTGAAATTGGCTGCAAGGGATTGTTAGAGAGATTGCAGCAAAGGACAGAAGGATAGCTATGCAATAGCTTGCTTTCTTGTGCAAAATATTGTAAAATAGTAACAATATTGACGCAGGCTTTTGTGGATAATAGCAATAAGAGAACGAGTGAAGGGACGTAGGAACGTATGAGTAATCAGGAAATGGTAGTAAATAACGAATTGGGGCAGGGGGAGATGCGCATCCGCCAGCATTTAGATGAGAGAGTAGGGTTTGTTCACTCCATTCGAAGTCGTATTATTCTGATGGTAGCGATTACGATTGTGGTTTGTGCTTTATTGGTATGGGGAACCGTACAGCCGGCGATAACAAGAACCTTTTCGGCTACCCAGGAACGCTATATGAACGATATGGCGAATGCAAATGGTAAAATGCTTGGAAATTACATAGCAGCCTCCGGGCTGGATGTGGTTGGAACAGAGGAAGTGAAGGCTATTCTGCAGGAAATTCAGATTAATGGAAAAGAAAGCAGCTATGCCTATGTGGTAGATTTAGACGGAACCATGCTGTATCATCCGACTACGGAGAAGATTGGGCAGCCGGTAGAGAATTCCGTTGTGAAAAATATCCTGGCTGAAATTGCGGAAGGAAAGCCGCAGGTTACTACAGTATATGAATATGATTACCATGGAGCAGTAAAATACGCAGGTGTTTATCCGGATGTGGAGCGTGGATTTTTACTTATTATTTCATCCGATAAGGCAGAAATGACAAAGGAAATCCGCTCTATCTTATTAAGGACCTTCGGCAGTATGATTCTCGCCTTTATTGTGTGTCTCATCATCGCCATTGTTGTTGCCGGGATTATTACAAAGCCAATCAAGGAAATGTCAGGGATTGCCAATCGGTTTTCAACCCTGGATTTGCGGAAGGATGACAGGCAGGACCAGATGGAGGTTCGAAAGGATGAAGTGGGATTAATGGGCCGTTCCTTGAGCGAACTGCGGAATCAATTTGAAGAAGTCGTGACGGAGATTAAATCGCAGAGCAGCAATCTATATGCGGCGGCAACCAGCCTGGATGAGAATGCAAAAGAGACTGCCAGCAATGTAGAGCAGGTAGAGAAGGCGGTATATGAAATAGCAGAAGGCGCAAGCGCCCAGGCGGAAGAAACTCAGAAGGCGACGGAAAATGTTATTCAGATGGGAAATATGGTGGAAGAGACAAATTATGAGGTAGAGAATCTGTATTCTTATGCGAATTCCATGAAGTCCTCTGGAGATGAAGCATCCAGAAGCCTGAAGGAGCTGGATAGCATCAATGCAAAGGCGAAGGAGTCCATTGATTTGATTTATCAGCAGACCAATACGACCAATGAGTCTGCGTTGAAGATTCGGGAAGCAACAGAATTAATTACCTTTATTGCAGAGCAGACCAATCTGTTATCCTTAAACGCTTCCATTGAAGCGGCAAGAGCCGGGGAACAGGGAAGGGGCTTTGCTGTTGTAGCATCACAGATTCAGAAGCTGGCAGAGCAGTCCAATGATTCCGCCAGTCAAATCGGTGAAATTATTACATTATTGATTGCAGATTCCAATAAAGCAGTCGATACCATGGATGAGGTTATGGAGATTATGGATGAACAGAATCGTAATATCCGTAAGATTGAAACCCAATTCGAGCAGCTGCAGACAAAGATTGACTTGTCTATGACAGGTGTAGGAAATATTGCAGATAAGACACAGGTTATGGATAATGCCCGGGTGACTGTGGTAGATATCGTACAGGATTTGACCGCCATTGCAGAAGAAAATGCGGCAAGCACAGAGGAAACTTCGGCTTCCGTTGCAGAAGTAAGCAATATCGTCAATCAGATTTCGGAGAATGTCAACCAGCTTCGGAGTATTGCAGAAGAATTAGAGGCCCGTATGGCAGACTTCCTGGTTGAATAAAGCCTTCTAAACAGGTGTGGAAGAGAAGCAGAAACGAAAGAACAAGATAAACTGACCTTCAATCAGATTCAAATTCTGGCGCTTGGAGGTCAGTTTTTATGGTATCATATGACTTGAGGAGGGATCCGCCGTAAGGTGGGAGGAGTCCTTGAGTCGGGTTGCAGAATCAAAAAGCAGAACAGGATAAACAATAGACATATGACTTGAGGAGGGACCCGCCGTAAGGTGGGAGGAGTCCTTGAGTCGGGTTGCAGAATCAAAAAGCAGAGCAGGATAAACAATAGACATATGACTTGAGGAGGGACCCGCCGTAAGGTGGGAGGAGTCCTTGAGTCGGATTGCAGAATCAAAAAGCAGAGCAGGATAAACAATAGACATATCTGCTATGCCCAAAGTAGGAACGGAATGGATAAAAGACAGAAGCCGGATAAAAGCAATGGAATACTTTCATGATAGAAAGCATATATTATAAGAGATTTATCCGATTCCTTCCGATAACAGAAAGAGAAATCATGAAAAGCTGTGGATTTTTTCATTGACAGGGTATTAAAATTATGCTAACTTGTTAATTAGAAATCCCAAATGCGTTGACAAGGAGTAGTAGGACTTATGAGATAGTCAGAGAGCTGTCGGTTGGTGTGAGACAGTTGTGGATTAAGTTTGAACTGGCCTTTGAGCAGCAGGCTGAATTGATAGTAGGCTATGCCGGTGCCTGACCGTTATTGCAGGAGGATATAAGACCTGTTTCGGGTTCGTATCTGTGATGAGTGCATACGATAAGTATGAATTAGAGTGGTACCACGTAAGTTCCTTACGTCTCTAAGTGTAGAGATGTCGGGGCTTTTTTTACTTTATGGGAAATCCTTTTCCGTAAGGCAGGAGGTTCTGCAACACATATCGGCGTATATGGGAATCACACAGAAGCAGAAAAAGGAGGTAAATGAAATGAAGAATTATCAGAAGTATCAACGAGGCTATTTTATGCCGCCTACCGAGTCATTAAAATGGACCCACAAGGAATATATTGACAAGGCGCCTATGTGGTGTTCCGTAGATTTGCGGGATGGCAATCAGGCACTGATTGTTCCTATGAGCTTAGAGGAGAAGGTTGAGTTTTTCCAGATGCTGGTGAAAATCGGCTTTAAGGAAATTGAAGTCGGGTTTCCGGCGGCTTCCGAGACGGAATATACCTTCTTACGAACATTGATAGAAGAGAACTTGATTCCGGATGATGTGACCGTGCAGGTACTGACCCAGTCCAGGGAGCATATCATTAAAAAGACCTTTGAAGCGGTACGGGGCTGCAAAAAGGCAGTCGTTCATTTATACAATTCTACCTCTTACGCCCAGCGGGAGCAGGTATTTAAGAAGTCAAAGGAGGAAATTCTGGAAATTGCCGTATCCGGAGCAAAGCTGTTAAAAAAGCTTGCAGAGGAGGATGGCGGCAGCTTCCAGTTTGAATACTCACCGGAGAGCTTTACGGGAACAGAGGTAGAGTATGCCTTAGAGGTATGCAATGCAGTCATTGATGTCTGGCAGCCAACACCGGATAAAAAGGTAATCATTAATCTTCCGGCTACGGTCGAGATGTCCCTGCCTCATGTATACGCCAGTCAGATTGAATACATGAGTGAGAATATGAAGAATCGGGAGAATGTGATTCTTTCTCTTCATCCTCATAATGACCGGGGCTGCGGTGTGGCAGATGCAGAATTAGGTCTGCTTGCCGGTGCTGACCGTATTGAAGGAACCTTATTTGGAAATGGAGAACGTACCGGTAATGTAGATATCATTACTTTGGCTATGAATATGTTTACCCATGGGGTAGACCCTCAGCTTGATTTAAGCAATATTCCGGAATTAACGGAGCTTTATGAACGGGTAACGAAAATGCATGTTTATGAGCGCTCCCCATATACCGGTCAACTGGTCTTTGCTGCATTTTCCGGTTCCCATCAGGATGCCATAGCCAAGGGTATGAAGTGGCGGGAGGATCATGATGTAGACCGCTGGAGTGTACCGTATCTTCCGTTAGACCCCCAGGATGTAGGAAGAAAGTACGATGGGGATGTGATTCGTATTAACAGCCAGTCCGGCAAGGGTGGAATCGGATATTTATTAGAGCAGAAATTTGGCTTTGATCTTCCGCCTAAAATGAGAGAGGATTTGGGCTATACGGTGAAGAATGTTTCCGACCATCTGCATAAGGAGCTGGCGGCGGACGAGGTATTGGATATATTCCGAAAGACCTATGTAAATGTAAATACGCCGATTGAATTATTAGAAGCACATTTCACACAGGGAGAGCAGTTTACGGCGGAAATCACGATTAATGTCCATGGAGCAAAGAAAATATATCATGGAAAGGGAAACGGACGGCTGGATGCCATATCCAATGCGGTTAAGAAGCATTTTGATATTGAATTTTCATTAATCTGCTATGAAGAGCATGCATTGCAGATAGGCTCGAATTCCCAGGCATGTGCTTATGTAGGGATTCAGGAAGCAGATGGAACCGTTGCCTGGGGCGCAGGGATTCAGAATGATATTATTGAGGCTTCCGCCTTTGCTTTGGTCAGTGCGATTAATCGTTCCGGATTATTAAAATGATTCAAAAGAGGATTGTAACGATTTTTCTTTACGGGAAACGGAAGAAATGATATTCTATTTCTAGATAGATATGCAGAATGCAGCCGGTCTATTATTTCTATATGTGCATAGAAACGATAGACCGGCTGTATTACATAAAGCAAACATACTATCAAACTAAAATATGGAGGGTATAAAAAGATGGGGAATTATTTTCAACCGGAGATTGAATGTGCATCGCAGGAGCAGATTCGGGCGTGGCAGGATGAACGGCTGGTGCAGCAGGTGAGACATGTCTACAATAACGTAGAAATGTATCGGCAGCGGATGGATGAATTAGGAGTGAAACCGGAGGATATTAAAGGAAGGGAGGACTTACATAGGCTTCCCTTTACGACCAAGGATGATTTAAGGGACCAGTATCCTTATGGATTGCTGGCAAAGCCTTTGAGTGAATGTGTGCGAATCCAGTCTACCAGTGGAACCACCGGACGGCGGGTGGTTGCTTTTTATACCCAGCATGATATTGATTTGTGGGACGAGTGCTGCGCAAGAGCTATCGTAGCAGTAGGGGGAAGTAAGGAAGATGTGGTGCATGTCTGTTATGGTTACGGACTGTTTACCGGAGGACCGGGGTTAAATGGCGGTTCTCATATGGTGGGTTCCCTGACGCTTCCGATGTCCTCCGGTAATACAGAGCGGCAGATTCAGTTTATGACGGATTTAGGGTCTACCATCCTTTGCTGTACGCCTTCTTATGCCGCTTATCTGGCAGAATCCATTATCGAACGGGGGTTACGGGATAAGATTAAGCTGAAGGCAGGCATTTTTGGCGCAGAGGCATGGACGGAGGAAATGCGTCATGACATTGAAGAAAAGCTTGGCATCAAGGCATATGATATTTATGGCTTAACGGAAATCTCAGGACCGGGTGTATCCTTTGAATGTGAAGCGCAGACCGGTATGCATATAAATGAAGACCATTTTATAGCAGAAGTAATTAATCCGGTGACCGGTGAGGTACTGCCGGATGGTGAAAAGGGTGAATTAGTATTTAGCAGTATTACCAAGGAAGCCTTTCCGCTGCTGCGGTATCGGACCCGGGATATCTGTATCCTGAGTCATGAGAAGTGTCCATGTGGAAGAACCCATGTAAAGATGACAAAGCCCTTAGGACGCAGCGACGATATGCTGATTGTTAAGGGCGTCAATGTATTTCCGTCACAGATTGAGACGGTACTGCTGAATAAGGGCTATCCGGCAAATTATCAGATTATTGTTACCAGAGTAAACAATAGTGATAATCTGGAGGTTCAGGTGGAAATGACACCGGAAATGTCCTCGGATTCCACCAGTGCCATCTCCCAGAAGGAGAAGGAATTAATCAGTGCATTAAAGGCGATGCTGGGTATCTATGCAGAGGTGAAGCTGGTGGCGCCAAAGACGATTGCAAGAAGTGAAGGCAAAGCGGTTCGGGTTATTGACAAGCGGAATTTGTATCAGAATTAGTATATGGGATGTTAAAGAAATCCTTATTTCTAGAATTATCTATTGCATTTTTATAAAAGGGCTTTCATAATAGAATAAGCTGACGAATATAGTCGGTAATTATAGTATTATGATTTGGGGACATAAAAATGACATTAGATAAATTAGAAGTAGGAAAAGATGCGATTATTGAATCAATCAACTGTGAGTCACCTTCTCTCCGGAAGCACATATTAGATATGGGCCTGACACCGGAGACGGAGGTGACTCTTGTTAAGATAGCCCCTATGGGAGACCCCTTGGAGCTGCGGGTACGCGGATATGAGCTGACGCTGCGGAAGGCAGATGCCGCCAATATTCAATTAAAGGATATCCATACGGCCCATGTCTATACCAGAAAGAATAAAGCGGTGGCGCCGATGTCTCATCCGGGTGTGGGAGAAACGGATTTGTTAAAAAAGAAGGTTTATCAGACCCGGGTACGGGGAGATGAAATACCAGAAGGCGAAAGCATTACCTTTGCACTGGCAGGCAACCAGAATTGTGGTAAGACGACTCTCTTTAATCAGTTGACCGGTTCCAAGCAGCATGTGGGGAACTTTCCGGGCGTTACGGTAGACCGGAAGGATGGAGTGATTCGTAAGCATCCGGAGGCTACGGTCGTGGATTTGCCTGGTATTTATTCTCTATCGCCCTATACTGGTGAGGAAATTGTGACCAGAGAGCTTTTGTTGAAGGAACGGCCAAGGGGTATCATTAATATTCTGGATGCTACGAATATTGAACGGAATTTATATCTGACTATGCAGTTGATTGAATTGGATATTCCTATGGTACTGGCGTTGAATATGATGGATGAGGTACGGGAAAACGGAGGAACCATTCGGGTAAATGAATTAGAAGCCGCCTTAGGAATTCCGGTAATACCAATTTCTGCCTCGAAAAATGAGGGGATTGACGAATTGGTAGACCATGCACTCCATGTCGCCCGATACCGGGAACGGCCGGGACGGTTGGATTTTTGTGATGCAGAAGGCAAGGACCATGGAGCCATGCATCGTTGTATTCATGCAATCATTCATTTGATTGAGGACCATGCAGTCAAATATAAACTGCCAAGACGCTTTGCAGCAACCAAGCTGGTAGAGGGAGACTCTTTGATTCTGGAGATGCTTCATCTGGATGAGAATGAAACAGAGACCCTGGAGCATATTATTACACAGATGGAGGAGGAAAGCGGAAAGGACCGTTTGGCAGCACTGGCAGACACCCGGTTCCAGTTTATTGAAGATTTGTGCAGTGAAACCGTAGTAAGGCCTGGCGAAAGCAAAGAGCATTTGCGAAGTATGCAGATGGATAAGCTGCTGACCGGAAAATATACAGCGATTCCTGCCTTTGTATGTATCATGGCACTGATTTTTTATCTGACCTTCGGGCTGATTGGCAAGTATCTGTCTGACTGGCTGGAGCTGGGAATTGACTGGGTAACAGCGGTCTGTGATAAAGGACTGACGGCATATGGAATCAATCCGGTAGTCCAGTCTCTGGTCATAGATGGAATTTTTGCAGGAGTGGGAAGCGTAATTAGCTTTTTGCCAACCATTGTAGTTTTGTTTTTCTTTCTTTCCATACTGGAGGACAGTGGATACATGGCACGGGTGGCATTCGTGATGGATAAGCCGCTTCGAAAGCTTGGTCTATCCGGGCGGAGCTTTGTACCGATGCTGATTGGCTTTGGCTGTACAGTGCCGGCGATTATGGCGACCAGAACCCTGCCCTCGGATCGGGACCGGAAAATGACGATATTATTAACGCCATTTATGAGCTGTTCTGCAAAGCTTCCGATTTATGCGCTTTTCGCTGCCGCTTTCTTTCCAGATTATGCGGCGCTGGTTATGATTGGCTTGTACTTTGCCGGAATTGTGATTGGCATTCTTTTTGCCTTTCTCCTGCGTGGAACGGCATTTAAGGGAGAACCAGTTCCCTTTGTTATGGAATTGCCCAATTACCGGTTTCCAAGTCCGAAAAGCGTTCTTCGTCTGATTGGGGAAAAGGCAAAGGATTTTATTACCAAGGCCTTTACCGTTATATTTTTAGCATCGGTAATCATCTGGTTCCTGCAGACCTTTGATACCCGGCTGAATATTGTGACGGATTCCTCAGAAAGCTTGCTTGCATTGATTGGCGGGTGGATTGCTCCGCTTCTGGTACCGTTAGGACTGGGGGACTGGAGAATATCCACGGCCTTAATTACTGGCTTTACGGCAAAGGAAAGTGTAGTAAGTACGCTGAATGTGCTGCTGGGAAATCAGGCATTGGATTCTTTATTTTCTCCATTCCGTGCAGTGATATTCCTGGTGTTTTCTCTGCTGTATACCCCTTGTGTGGCAGCCGTTGCCGCAGTGAAGCGGGAGCTTGGAACCAGAAATGCCGTTGCCATAGCTGCCATGCAGTGCGGCATTGCCTGGCTGGTGTGCTTTCTGCTCCGCCTGATTGGTATGGCAGCAGGATTGTAAGGAAATCGAAACAATAGAATAATTGACGATAAAGGGAAATCCAATTATACTAAATATAGCCACGGATATGTTGAATAAATTCCCAATGCGTGGCGGTTGGATGACAAAAGAATGAGGAGGAAGGAATTATGAAGTATCAGGTATGGGGCGATATGATGCCGGCAGTGACCATTGGGCTGGAGGCAGGAGAAAGCATTTACACACAGTCTGGCGGTATGAGCTGGATGACGGACCAGATGGAGATGACGACCAATATGCAGGGAGGTCTGATGAAAGGAATCGGCAGGATGTTCAGCGGTGAGTCTCTGTTTATGGCAACCTATACGGCAAATGCGCCGAACCAGGAGATTACCCTTGCCAGTGCAGTACCAGGAGAAATCAAGATGTTTGAAATCCGGCCGGGTTATGAAATTATTGCCCAGAAGGGTGCTTTTTTGTGCGCAACCCCGGGCGTAGAGCTAAAGGCATTTGTGACCAATGTAAAGGGTGGTCTGTTCGGCGGGGAGGGCTTTGTTCTTCAGCATTATACCGGACAGGGACTGGTATTTTGTGAATTAGATGGTGCCATTCGGGAAATCGAATTACAGCCGGGACAGAAGATGGTGATTGATACCGGTAATGTTGCAGCCTGGGAAAGCACGGTGGCTTACAGCTCTCAGATGGTAAAGGGCTTTAAGAATATTTTGTTCGGCGGGGAAGGTCTTTTCTTAACCACCTTGACCGGACCAGGTAAGATTTGGCTGCAGACCATTTCCATTTCTGAACTGGCAGGCAGACTGATTCCATATATGCCGGCTGCCAGAAGCTGATGAACGGTGTATCATCCGCTATAAGTGTGGTAAGCAAGCATAGGTGGAAAAACGCTAAAAAGGAAAGAATAAAAAGGAAAGAATAAAAAGGAAAGAATAAAAAGGAAAAATCGGCCCTTCTGCGCTTCTGGCAGAAGGGCTGTTTTGCCTACACCGGATTATTTAATTGAAAAACATAGTGCTTATATTATTAAAATATGTTAGTATTCATTATGTGAAATTATTGAAGAATAGGGGATGCTTTCAGAAAATGTTGAGGGGCGGAAAAAGAATGAAATCTCATATCATAGATGCTTTACAAAGACTTTAATAATATTCATGTAAAAATATTAGATGATGTTTTCTTTGATATTAGTCAAAGACGGAAGGAACAGGATATGATTTATATAGAAGAACAGATTAAAATCAAAATTAAAAAAATGATTGATGATTTTGAAGATGAGATTGTAGAATTTAAGGAAGCAAAACTGAATTATTCTTTTAAGGATATTGGTAAGTATTTTTCCGCTTTGGGTAATGAGGCAAACATCAGAGGAAAAAGGGAAGCGTGGTTAATCTTTGGTGTAGATAATCAGCGTAATATAGTTGGTACAGAGTATCGAAAAGATGGAAATTTGCAGCATCTTAAAAAAGAGATTGTTGCTGGCACGAATGAAAGAATGACTTTCATGGAAATTTACGATATATATCTGGAAGGGAAAAGAATTATAGCCTTTCAGATTCCACCGGCTCTTAGGGGCATCCCAACTACATGGAATGGCGCAGCGTATGCCAGAGAGGATGAGAATACCTGCCCTCTTTCGATGGATAAAGTAGATTTGATTCGCAGTCAGGTCGGGATAGATTGGTCGAAAGAAATTGTGGAAAATGCAACTATTGACGATTTGGATAATGAAGCAGTGGCATATGCCAAAAAATTATTTATAAAAAAACAAAATGCCTCTAAGAAATCAACAGAGATGTTAGAGAAAATGCCTGATATAGAAATATTAAATAAAGCAGGGTTGCTGATAAAGGGAAAAGTAACCAATACGGCATTGATTTTATTGGGAAAAGAAGAATCCATGTATTTGTTTGATGGGTTTATCCCAAGAATTACATGGACATTATATAATGCGGATGGTTCTGTCAAGGCATATGAACACTTTGATATGCCGTTCCTTTTAGCAGTAGATAGGGTATACGCAAAGATAAGAAATGAGAAGTATCGTTATATTGCAGGACAACAGACGTTATTTCCGGATGAAGTGGAACAGTATGCCCCAGATGTGGTGAAAGAAATTTTAAATAATTGCATTGCTCACTCCAATTATCAGTTAAGGGGAAAAATTAATGTAGAAGAATTTGAGGATCGGCTGGTATTTATTAATGAAGGCAGCTTTATACCGGAAACGGTAGAGAGGACTTTGACAGAAGGGTATAAACCTCCATATTACAGAAATACGTTTTTATGTCATGCGATGGTTAATTTATATATGATAGATACCAATGCTATGGGAATACCGATGATATATCAAATACAGAGAGAAAAATGTTTTCCATTGCCGACATATGATTTGGAAGATATAAATCGTGTTAAGGTAACATTGTATGGAAAGATTCTGGATAGAAATTATACTCAGCTGCTCCATAATAATGGTAACTTGGACTTAAATACAGTGTTTTTGTTAGATAAAGTTCAAAAAATGGAAACGATTTCTAAAGAGGATTATTCTTTTTTACGGAAGCTGGGGTTGGTAGAAGGACGGTATCCTAATATTTTCGTATCTTATAAAGTGGCAAATATGGTTGGTACACCGATTGACTATGTTAAAAATAAAGGCTTGAACAAGGATGTTTATAGACAATTAATCATTAATATGTTAGAAACAATGGAAAGTGCAAAAACCGCTGAGATAAAAGAAATTTTGAAGGGAGCGCTTCCGGCAATCATGGATGAGAAACAGCAAGCAAGAAAGGTTTCCAATATTTTACAGTCGATGAAAAAAGATGGAATAGTCGATGTGAGAGGAACAGGTCATGCAGCAAAGTGGTTTTTGACTAAGATGGACTAAACTTGGACTAAATTTTGAACTAAAAAGCAATCAAAGTTAGTTCAAGTTGAAAAAACCTAAATGAAATGGAATTAAAAAAAATTTTATTTTTTCAAAAGCTATTTTGTTTTTCTTTCTTTTGATTATGTGTTATAATCATTTGAAGTATGATTTGATAAAGGTGCAAGAGGTACGAATCCATGAAACTATTATCTCATTTAGATAAATTAGAAGCAGAGGCGATTTACATCATTCGGGAGGTCGCAGCAGAATGTGAAAAGCCGGTTATGCTTTATTCTATTGGTAAGGATAGTTCCGTTATGCTTCATTTGGCAATGAAAGCATTTTATCCGGAAAAGCCCCCATTTCCATTTATGCATATTGATACCACCTGGAAGTTTCGGGAGATGACGGAATTCCGTGACCGGAAGGCAGAGGAACTGGGGATTGATATGCTTGTGTATACCAATGAAGAAGGGGTTCAGGCCGGGATTAATCCCTTCGACCATGGGGCCTCTTATACAGATATTATGAAAACTCAGGCCTTGAAGCAGGGGCTGAGTAAATACGGCTTTACTGCAGCCTTTGGCGGCGGACGCCGGGACGAGGAAAAATCCAGGGCAAAGGAGCGGATTTTTTCTTTTCGGAATGGAGAGCATGCCTGGGACCCAAAGAATCAAAGACCGGAGATGTGGAAGCTGTATAATACCCAGATTCAAAAGGGGGAGAGTATACGGGTATTTCCGTTATCCAACTGGACGGAAAATGATATCTGGCAATATATTTTGAGAGAGAACATTGATATTGTATCCCTGTATTATGCCGATGTGCGGCCCGTAGTCTACCGGGATGGTAATATTATCATGGTAGATGATGACCGTATGCGTCTGCTGCCGGGAGAGGAAGTGCAGATGAAAAAGGTACGGTTCCGTACCTTAGGCTGTTATCCCCTGACTGGTGGTGTGGAATCCGATGCCGATACGCTGGAGGCAATCGTAGAGGAGACTCTGGGTGCGGTAAATTCCGAGCGGACAAGCCGTGTTATCGATCATGAGGCGACAGGCAGCATGGAACGTAGAAAAAGGGAAGGATATTTTTAGGATGAAGGAGCTATTGAAATTTATCACCTGTGGAAGCGTGGATGATGGAAAATCAACACTGATTGGTCATATGCTGTATGATTCCAAGCTGTTGTTTGCAGACCAGGAACGGGCGCTGGAGCTGGAAAGCAAGGTTGGAAGTACCGATGGCAGTCTGGATTATTCTCTTTTGCTGGATGGCCTGATGGCAGAGCGGGAGCAGGGGATTACCATTGATGTTGCATATCGGTATTTTACTACCTCCAAGCGCAGCTTTATCGTTGCGGATACACCAGGACATGAAGAATATACCCGGAATATGGCGGTTGGGGCGTCCTTTGCAGATGCAGCGGTTATTTTGCTGGATGCTACCAAGGGTGTCTTGGTTCAGACCAAAAGGCATACCCGCATCTGCTCCCTTATGGGAATCCGGGATTTCATATTTATTGTAAACAAAATGGATTTAGCGGATTATAAGGAAGATGGATTTCTGACAATCAAACAGGAATTAGAAGAATTTATCCGGGATTTTCCGTATAATAGTATGATGGTGATTCCGGTATCGGCAACCATCGGAGACAATATAACCGCACCTTCTACGAAGATGCAATGGTTTCAGGGACCGGCTCTGTTATCATATCTGGAAGAACTGGAGCTGGATTCAGAGAATGAAAAGGAAGATTTTGTGCTGCCGATTCAGCGGGTCAGTCGCCCGAATCATACATTCCGGGGCTTCCAGGGACAGGTAGAAGCAGGAAGCCTCCGGCTGGAGGATGAGATTACCGTGTATCCCAGTGGGGAAAAGGCCTCTGTTTCCCGCCTGCTGGCAGCCGGGGAAGAAGTAGAGGAAGTGATAAAAGGACAACCGGTAACGGTTTGTCTGGATCGGGAAATTGACTGTTCCCGGGGCTGTGTTATGGTAAAGAAGAACCGGCCGGAGGTAGGGAACATGTTCCAGGTTACCATGCTTTGGATGGATGATACCCCTTTAATTGAGGGAAAGGAATACATCTGTAAGCTGGGTACCAAAAAAATTCCGGCCCGTATTGTGAAAATTGAGTATAGAATTGATGTTAATACGGGAGCGAAGGTGACGGCAGAGCAGGTGAAGAAAAATGAAATCGTTTTCTGTAGCATTCTTACCACGGAAAAAATCGTGTTTCATAAGTTTGCGGATAATGAAGCCCTGGGTGGTCTGATTCTGATTGACCGTATTACGAATATGACCTCTGCCTGTGGCGTGATTGAATATGCATTAAAGCATTTTGATAATCTGACCTGGCAGGATTCAGATATAACCAAGGAAATACGGGAAAAACGAATGGGGCAAAGGGCGGCGGCTCTTTGGTTTACCGGACTTTCCGGTTCCGGAAAGTCAACTCTGGCAAATGCATTGGAGCTAAAGCTGACCGCTATGGGCAAGCATACCATGCTTCTGGATGGTGATAATATCCGTATGGGACTGAACCGGGATTTGAAGTTCTCAGATGAGGACCGGACAGAGAATATCCGACGGATTGCAGAGGTTGCGAAGCTGATGAATGATGCAGGACTCATTGTCCTGACCTCCTTTATCTCGCCTTTTGCACAGGACCGGGATTTGGCACGTTCTATTATCGGAGATGATTTTTTTGAAATCTATGTCAGTACCCCTTTGGAGGAGTGTGAACGCCGGGATGTAAAGGGCTTGTATAAGAAAGCAAGGAACGGTGAGCTTCCGGCATTTACCGGTATTTCCAGCCCTTACGAACCACCGGAGAAGCCGGATGTTCAGATTGATACCAGCCAGTGTACGGTAGAGGAAGCCGTAGATTTGCTGGTCAGGAAATTACACGAGCATGGAATTGGATAAAATGAGAGCTTTTCAATGCCAATTTTTAGAATGATAGGAAATAAAAGGAGTATGAGTATGAAAAAGAGACCCATTGACTTTGGACATATGCTATCCGGAATCCGTATGGATGTGTGGCTGAGATTATTAAAAGAAAATAAGATTGATAAGGAGTTTTATCCTCAGGCAGCAGTGATTACACTGGAAAGCGCTCTGTTGACACCGTTAATGTATCTGGAATATTTATTGTTCTGGCTGCCGATTCAAAGGACAAGGCTGACCCAGGACCCGATTTATGTGGTAGGCTTTTGGAGAAGCGGTACCACTTATCTGCAGAATCTATTGACCCGGGACCCGCAGTTTGGATGGTTTGACCCGGTCAGTACCATTACCTTTGGTAATAGTATCTTACTGCGGAAGCCTTTAACTGCTCTTGCAAAAAATGGCCTGAAGGGTGCCAGGGCTATGGATAATCTGGAATTCGAAGTGGACCTTCCTATGGAAGAGGCACATGCTTTGACGAATCTGACCGATTTGTCTATCAGCCATATGATGGCATTTCCGGACCACGGTAAGGGTGCAAAATATGTAAATTCCATTTTTGTAGACGCCCTGTCAAGTAAAGACCGGCAGAGATGGTACCGCGTTTATCATTATATGCTGAAGAAGCTGACCTACATGAAGGGTGGAAAGCAGCTTCTGTTGAAGAGTCCGGATAACACGGCGCGCATTGCTTTTTTAAAGCGGGCGTATCCGGGGGCTAAGTTTATTAACATTTATCGGAATCCATATACGGTAATCCGTTCTGCATTGCATATGTTCCGGACGGAGATGGATAAGTATGCCCTATCGGAAAGCGTCAGTGACCAGTATTTGCTGGATCGTGTCTGCCTGATTTTCGAGCGTGTATACCGGCGGGCGTTCCGGGATTTGGACCGTTTAAGTGAGCAGGACAAGATTGAAATCAAATACGAGGACTTTGTAGAGCATCAGGAAGAATATCTGGAAAAAATCTATCAGAAGCTTGGTATTAAGGATTACGAAAAGGCATATCCATATCTGAAGGAATATATGGACAGCATGAAGGACTATCAGACGAATACCTATGATTATGCACCGGAGCTGATTAAACGGGTCAATGTCCGTCTGGGCTTTTATTTTGAACGGTATGGTTATGAAATGATACAGCCGGAGGAATAGACGCCGGAGAAGCGTAAGGGACTACAGGGAGGGAAGAAAGAACCGCCATGGGTAATCCCGGGCTTCTTCTGCATAATCAATATTAATCCGGGGACTGGAGTGAATCTGGTCTCCGGATATTTTTATGCCTCCATCGGCGATATAAAAGTCAGAACCGGAGGCACACAAATCCCGGTCGTTTTGAGAACGGTCAATCGCCATGGCAAGACAGAGCTTGCCGGGACCATTGGATAGGGATTTTTCCTGCTTGACCGGATGAAGCTGCAGCATAAGACGCCTGGAGGCAGCATCATAGGGAAGAACGCTGCGTAGTAAAACCGCTTCCGGTATATTTTCATGATTCGCTACCACATTCATGCAATGGTACATTCCATAAATGAAATAGACATAGGAAGTACCGCCTTTATGATACATAGGCTCTGTCCGCTGGCTGCGCAGTCCCCGATAGGCATGAGAGGCTTTATCGCTGACTCCCATATAGGCCTCCGTTTCCGTAATGATTCCCCGGATAACGCCAAGGTCTGTCTTATGCACCAGAACCTTGCCCAACAGGGCTTTTGACAGCTCGATACCATTCTGATAATAAAAGCTTCTTGTCAGTTTCCTCATGTGCTTCTCCCAATCCTTTCATTTCTGTGAATCTGCATTGCAATCCAATGGAAAACCGCTATAATAAATGTAGCAATGCAATACGCTCCCGGTTCGGTCAAAGTCCTGCAGCAGCCAGATAGACGGCATGGCGGATTGATTCCCGTGAGCAACGAGCCAAGTGGCTGCTTGCAGACATTTGGCGACTGCCGCGAGGGTCAACATACCCCGCCCTTGGGTGTTTCAAATTTGATGCCCGCTGCTTGCGGCGGGGGTGTTGACTTGCAGGAATACATATAGTATATCATAAGAAAGAAGGAAAATGTATGGATATCACGTCTATCTTAGAAAAAACAGGTATAGACGCCCTGTTGATTACAAATCCCTATAATATGCGGTATCTTAGCGGTTTTCGGGGTGGAGAAGGTGTTTTATATATGTCCCGGAACAGCCAGGTACTGATTACGGATTCCCGTTATACGGAGGCGGCAGCCCGGGAAAGCAGCTTTACTATAGAAGAAAGCAGAAGTGGTCATGGAATCACGGATATTCTGAAGGAATATATACAACGGGAGGATGTGAAGGGACTTGGATATGAAGACGAGTCCATGGTTTGCAAGACCTTTTGGAATTACCAGGCAGCGCTGTCTATGGTGAAGGAATGGATACCGGTAGGCGGAGCGGTTTCCCGGCTTCGCCAGATAAAAACAGACAAGGAGATTGGTTATCTGCGACAGGCGGAAGCCATTGGAGACCAGGTATTTTCCAAAATGCTGACCTTAATCCGGCCGGGTATGACCGAGCAGGAGCTTCAGGCAGAGCTGGAATATCAGATGATGAAATGCGGTGCATCCGGAACCTCCTTTGATACGATTGTCGCCTCTGGTATTCATTCCTCTATGCCACATGCCATCCCTTCGGATAAGAAAATAGAGCCGGGTGACTTTCTGACGATGGATTTTGGCTGCCGGTATCAGGGGTATTGCTCGGACATGACCCGGACTGTCGTGATTGGAAGGGCAAGTGAAAAGCAAAAAGAAATCTATCAGTTGGTATTAAAGGCAAATCTGGTGGCAGAGTCTTTCCTGAAGGCAGGAAGGATTTGCAGAGAGGTAGATAAAATTGCCAGAGATATCATAACGGATGGTGGGTATGGCGACTGCTTTGGACATGGGCTGGGACACAGCGTAGGACTGGAGATTCATGAATCCCCGGCTTGTAATACCAGAGATACTACTGTTTTGAAGCCCAATATGATTATGACCATAGAACCGGGAATTTATGTACCGGGCTTTGGTGGGGTCCGGATTGAGGATATGGTAGTAATCACGCCGGATGGATTTGAGAACCTGGCACATTCCACCAAGGAATTAATTGAGCTTTAATTCTTGGAAATTACTGGTTTTCTACATTGTTTATTTGAAATAACTCTGTTATACTAGGTGTTATGTATGGACAACCTGATAAGAGGATTTTTATGAGGCTCCGTTACCGAATGAGAAATAGATGCAAGGAAGGTAAAAGTAAGAGATGAATATTATTATTGCCGGATGCGGCGGTGTCGGTTGTACACTGGCAGAGCAATTAACAGCAGAGGGACATGAGATTACGGTCATTGACAGCAATAGTAAAAATCTTCAGACGGCAATCTCTCAACTGGATGTTATGGGGATACAGGGGAACAGCACCAGCTATGTGACGCAGATGGAAGCCGGTATTGATAAGGCGGATTTACTGATTGCGGTTACAGATAATGATGAAGTGAATATGCTCACCTGTCTGATTGCCAAAAAAGCCGGTAACTGTCAGACCATTGCCAGGGTCCGTAGTCCACAGTATTTTACGGAAATCGACTATATCAGAGATGAATTGGGGCTTTCTATGGCAATCAATCCGGAATTTGTAGCGGCCCAGGAGGTATCGAGACTGGTTCAGATTCCTTCCGCCCTGGAGGTGGATACCTTTGCAAAGGGAAGGGTCAACCTGATTAAGATTGAAATACCGGAGGAGTCGGTGCTGGACCAGTTGATACTGGCGGATTTTTCAAAGGAAATCGGACCAGATGCTTTGGTCTGTATCGTAGAACGGGAAAAGGAGGTCTTTATTCCAGGCGGCGGATTTGTTCTTCAGGCAGGCGACAGGATTTATGTTACCATGCAGATTTCCGCAGTCAACGGCTTCCTGAATAAAATTGGCATAAAGGCGAAGCCGATTCGAAAGGTAATGATTGCCGGCGGTGGAACCTTCGGATATTATCTGGGGCGGATTTTGACAGAAGCCCGGATGCAGGTAAAGATTATTGAACAAAATGAAGCCCGGTGCATGGAATTAAATGAATTGATTCCGAAGGCAATGATTATCAACGGAAATGCAACGGACAAGCAGCTTATGCTGGAAGAGGATATTGAGACGACGGATGCTGTGATTGCGGTAACGAATCTGGATGAGGAGAATTTACTGCTGGCATTATATGCCAATAAGGTATCCAATGCTAAAATAATAACCAGGATTAATCGTCTTTCCTTTGAAGATGTGCTTGGAGATATGCCGATTGGAAGTACAGTAACCCCAAAGGATATTACGGCGGAATATATTATCCGCTATGTACGTTCCATGCAGAATTCTTATGGCAGTAATGTGGAAACCTTATACCGTATGGTAGATAATCAGGTAGAAGCATTGGAATTTACCGTAGATGCGGATGCCAGGGTAACGAAGGCTGCGATAGGAGAACTAAAGATTAAGAAGAATACATTAATCTGCAGTATCAGTCGGAATAAAAAGATAATCCGCCCGACGGGACGTGACAGCATTCTGCCCGGAGACAGTGTGATTGTTGTAACTACGAACCGTGGCTTGAACGGTATTGATGAAATATTAAGTTGAGTGAGTTGAGGGATTCGTCATGAATTATCGGATATTATTATATGTATTGGGCTGGGTTATGAATTTTCAGGCAGTATTTCTTTTATTGCCCGGTATTGTGGCTCTGGTTTATAAGGAAGCATCCGGATGGGATTTTCTGTTTACGGCCTTGGTCACAGGCGTTATCGGTGTCGCCCTGACGGTAAAAAAGCCAAAGAATAATCAGTTTCACGCCAGAGAAGGCCTGGTTTTAGTGGCTGTCAGCTGGGTTCTGATTAGCTTAATCAGCGCGATTCCCTTACGAACCAGTGGTGCCATTCCCCATTATATTGATGCGGTATTCGAGATGGTTTCCGGCTTCACTACTACAGGGGCCAGCATTCTGCCGGCGGTAGAGGAATTACCCCGTTGTATGAATTTCTGGCGCTGTTTCAGTAACTGGATTGGCGGTATGGGCGTTATTGTTTTTATGATAACCATTCTTCCTATGCTGGGAGTAAATGGCAGTATGTATCTGATGCGGGCGGAAAGTCCGGGTCCATCCTTTGGGAAATTAGTGCCGAAGCTAAAGAAAACCGCCATGTTTTTATATATTATGTACATTGGGCTGACCTTAGTCCAGATGGTACTTTTACTTTGTGGAGGTCTGGATTTTTTTGATTCCCTGTGCGTCAGCATCGCTACTGCCGGTACCGGAGGATTTGGAATTAAGAATGATGGCTTCAGCGGTTATAGCAGTTATGTCCAGATTGTTGTTACAATATTTATGTTCTTATTTGGCGTGAACTTCAAGTTTTACTTTTTGCTGCTCATGCGTAAGTTTAAGGATGCTTTTTTGATGGAAGAGGTTCGCTGGTATACCATTCTTTATGTTGCTTCCACCTTGTTGATTGCAGTGGATATTCTTCATATGATGGGCGGGCTTGGAGAAAGTCTGAAGCATTCTGCTTTTCAGGTTGCCACGGTTATGACGACCACTGGTTTTGCAACCACCGATTTTAATCAGTGGCCGATTTTCTCCCAAACGGTTCTGGTGATATTAATGTTCCTTGGCGCCTGTGCCGGAAGTACCGGCGGTGGTATGAAAATATCCAGATTTATCATATACATCAAGTCTGCACAAAAGGAAATTGCCACTCTGCTTCATCCCAACAGTGTGAAGAAGATTACCATGGATGGAAAGGTGATTGACCATGAAACCATTCGTTCTGCCAATGTGTATCTGGTGATTTATGTACTGCTGGTGGGGATATCCATATTGCTGGTCAGCTTAGATGAATTTGATCTGGTTACTACGGTTACATCCGTTGTTGCAACTTTCAACAATATTGGTCCCGGACTTGGAATGGTAGGTCCTATGGGGAATTTCAGTGCGCTTTCCGTTATGTCCAAGCTGGTATTGATTTTTGATATGCTGGCAGGCCGATTGGAAATATTCCCGATTGTAGTATTATTTTTCCGGGATACCTGGAAACGGTAAAGAAGAATTGAGAAAAGGGTGTCTCAAATGAAACCCTGTTTTGATTGTGGCAGTGATTTGTTAAACAAAATTATTTTTGTATATTTCTATATTTGTTCACAAAAAGACAATATTTCATTTTCTCTATGCTTTACTGCCGCTTTAAATTCTACTGAACATAACCCAAGCGTTCCAGAACATTCAATCGCTAAATGACCATAAAAATGCTCTATACTACTGATTATTTTATCACATTCTCTCATATCAGGACCAGTTCGTAATGCTATCGTATAACCTTTTTTTCCAATACTGATAGCAGCGTGTGGCTCATGTGTATTACACCAAGGCGTACATCGGTCAATAAATGCTTTAAATTGCCCCGGAATATCTGCCCAATATGAAGGAGAAACCGAAACAATGATATCCGCCCATTCAAATTCATTCATTAGCAGGTTTACATCATCATTTTGAATACATTTTGCTGTTGTATGGCAACTCCTGCACCCTTTACAAAACTTAAAATTATAGTCATCAATACAAACACTTTTCACATCATACTTATGAGATATCTTTTTTGACACAATACTGACTATTTCTGCTGTTGCTCCTGTTCGTACAGGACTACAATTTATGACAAGTGCATTCATAGAAATACCTCCCCAAATCTATGTTTTATTCTAAAGTTAAAACATATTTACAGACCTCTAATATGTTTTCGCCTATATAAGTACTATTATAACTTCTAAATTCATCTCTTGTGGTTGTTCCCGTTAGTACAGCAATAAAGTCAGCTTTTGTAAAACATCCGTTACTCCTGTATAAAGTTTGGTATTAGTAACCATAACATTATCGGCTTTTTCCTTAAATAGCTTAATGAACTGCTCTGCCTCATCTGAATTATTATTTGAAGTTAATTCAAAAAATGTTTCTTTTAAAGATAATCCTATTGTCTTTTTTATGTCTGCAATATCGGGGGTTGCATAACCTAATTCTTCCAAAGCATAATTTATACTTAATGCAATGCCGTTTGTAGAATCTCCTAATGTATAATCAAAATCGAAAATGATTGCTTTTAGCATATGTTAAACCCCCATAAATCTGCTTTGATTTGCCTTTGTTTACTTGTGTCTGTTTGTCACCTACACACTATCCAACCTCGGTAGAATACAGAGGCATATGCCTTAGGATGCAGAAACAGGGTAGGAATGGTTATTTCTGGTTTCTGCGTACAATGTTGCCGATGGCAACCAGGATGACGCCGACTAAGAACAGCAGATAGAGCGGTCCCCGGGAACCATGATTACTAATGATACTGATTAGGAGTGCAACAAAAGAAAAAATCTCCACGGTAAATCCCAATATTTGCAAAAAATTTAACTTCTTCATAAGAAATTCCTTTCCATAAATAATTGAATATTGACAGCGTAGCACGAAGCAGCAGAAAAGTCAAAGCTGGCTTGGGGTACCGGTTACTGCGATTTCTTTTCGTTTCTGGCTGGGGGTGCAGCCGTAGGTCTGGCGGAACAGGCGCATAAAATGCTTATAATTTGTGAAGCCGTTTCGCTCCAGAATCCTTTGAATCGACAGGTCGGTGGATATAATATCCTCATATATATAACGAAGCCGAATTGTATTTAGATATTCCGTAAAGGTCATATTCATGTATTTCTTAAAAAAGCGGGTAAAATAAGCCGGGTTCAGGGCAAGGTGTTCTGCAATGTCCTGAAGGGAGATATCCTCTTGATAATGCTGGGTTACATAGGACATGACAGTAGTCAGCCGTTCCATATATTTTTCTGTCTGATGCTGTTCCGTCTGACTGATATCTACCTTGAAATGAGTCATCATCAGATAAAGCAAATCAAAAATGTAACTGTAATACTTCAGACGATAGCCCTCCGGTTTGGTATTCCAAAGCTCGGTCAGACCGTCCAGAATACGGCGGAAGGAGGATAAAAGCGGCTCGTCCGGTAAGGCAGAAGCACCTTGCGGGGACTCAGACAGAGGCATACCGGGAATGGAACTGATATTTTGAAAATGAATGTAATCCGCATTCGGGATACAGGTTTTCAAAAAGCTTTGCGGAATCTGAATCAACAAAAAATGACTGAAGGACTGACTGTTGGTAGAATGCACGACCTTGGAATCGATAATGATGAATTCTCCCTTGGTTAGAACATAGGACCGCTGCTCCATGTTGATGATGGATTCTCCATCTAAGACATAGAGAATCTCTATGCTGTCATGCCAGTGGACTGGTACAAAATACCCATAGTCCCTGCAGCAGGAATAACGCATATTGACGTCAGCATCTATTTTGATGGTTTCATAGGAAACAATGGAACGCTTCATATTCTTCTCCTTCCCTGTGCTAGTAAGTATAACGAATTATGTAAGAATTGTAAATAATAAGAAAACATGGTATACTTATTTCATTTATGAGAAGAAAAGATGTCATGATACGGGATTGAGATAAAAGAGAGGAACGGGATATGTGGATAGCAGAAAACTGGAAAGACTATGAAGTAATCGATTGCTCTGGGGGAGAAAAGCTGGAACGCTGGGGAGATTACTTTCTAGTGCGCCCGGACCCCCAGATACTGTGGGACTTGCCGCGAAAGCATCCGGCATGGAAGAAAAAGAATGGCCACTATCATAGAAGCAGCAAAGGCGGAGGAGAGTGGGAATTCTTTGATTTGCCGGAGCAGTGGGAGATTCATTATCAGGATTTGACCTTTCATCTGAAGCCCTTCAGCTTTAAGCATACCGGACTGTTTCCGGAGCAGGCGGTGAATTGGGACTGGTTTTCCTCACTGATTCGGGAGGCTGGCAGACCGATTAAGGTGTTAAATCTGTTTGCTTATACCGGGGGCGCTACCTGCGCTGCTGCAAAGGCAGGCGCTGCTGTTACCCATGTGGACGCCTCAAAGGGCATGGTAACCTGGGCAAAGGAAAATGCAAAAGCTTCCGGACTGGAAGGGGCGCCGATTCGCTGGATTGTAGATGATTGTGTAAAGTTTGTAGAGCGGGAAATCCGCCGGGGCAATCACTATGATGCTATTATTATGGACCCACCGTCCTATGGCAGAGGTCCTAAGGGGGAAATCTGGAAAATTGAGGAAAAGATTCATCCCTTTATTCAGCTTTGTGTCCGGTTGTTAAGTGAGGAGCCATTATTCATGCTGGTGAATTCCTATACCACTGGTCTGGCGCCGGCAGTATTGACTTATATGCTGGCCTCCGAGGTGAAGCCGAAGCTTGGCGGTCATGTAGAAGCACAGGAAATCGGACTTCCGGTCCGGGAATCCGGACTGGTACTGCCCTGCGGAGCCGCCGGACGCTGGAGCAGGGGATAGGAAAACGGATGAACGGTCGGAGAGGAACGAAAGGAGCTTTTAGTATCCATGGAGCAGGAAGGGAAAAAACAGAAACAAAAAAGAGATCGGTTATTTTTATCAAAGATTGTGATTGGCGGGTTCCTGATTTTATTACAGGCGGCCTTTATTGTATTTGCAATTTTGGATTTTGGGGAATATTATGCTTATCTTCATGCTGCCTGTACGGTAGTCAGTCTGATTGTGGTGTTTTATATTATTAACAAACAGGACAATCCGGCCTATAAGCTTGCCTGGGTGGTGCCGATTCTTCTTTTTCCGATTTTCGGCGGTATCTTTTACATTGTAATTGCAGGCAATCGTTCCACAAAGGGGTTTGTGCATAAGGTAGAAGAGAGCATTACGGATTCCTGTGAGTTTCTTCCGCAAAATCCTCAGATTGCGGAAGAGCTGTTTCGGGAATCGGAAACAGTGGCTTTGCAATCCAGGTATATTCAGCAGCATGGAAAGTATCCGGTTTACACCCATACGGAGATGACCTATTATCCGGTAGGAGATGATAATTTTCAGCCGCTGCTGCAGGAGCTTCGGAAGGCAAAGCGATACATTTTTATGGAATATTTTATTATCCGGGAGGGTCATTTCTGGGATTCCGTTCTGGAGGTCTTAGAGGAGAAGGTAAAGGAAGGGGTCGATGTCCGGGTAATGTTTGATGACCTGGGCTGTGTGGCAATTCTGCCTTTCAATTATGAAAAGCAGCTTCGGGCAAAGGGAATCCAGTGTTATTCCTTTAACCGCTTTATTCCGTTTCTCACGCTACGTCTGAACAATCGGGACCATAGGAAGATTACCGTGATTGATGGACATACAGGCTTTACCGGCGGAATTAATCTGTCCGATGAATATATTAATGCTACGGCACCCTTTGGGCATTGGAAGGATACCGGAGTGATGCTGAAGGGGGAAGCCGTGTGGAGCCTTACGGTTATGTACCTGCAGCTGTGGGGATTTTTGTCCGGCAAAAAGGAGGACTTTTATCAATATGCACCAAGACCGGAAGAGCTGGAGACCATTGGAACGGATGGCTATATCCAGCCCTACAGTGATTCTCCGCTGGACCAGGAGCTTCTGGGTGAAAATATTTATCTGAACATGATTAACCGAGCGAGAGAAAGCGTATATATCATCACACCATATCTGATTCTGGATAATGAAATGACGACTGCGCTAACGCTTGCGGCGAAAAGCGGCATTGATGTCCGGATTATCATACCCGGGATTCCGGATAAGAAGATGGTTTATACTTTAACGCTGACAAACTGCGGACCGTTGCTGGAAAGCGGGGTAAGGATATTTCAATACACACCGGGCTTTACCCATGCAAAGGGAGTTTTGGTGGATGGAGAGCTTGCAACGGTAGGTACCGTGAATTTTGACTATCGCAGCCTGTATCTGCATTTTGAATGCGGGGTCTGGATGTATGGCACAAGGATTTTGCAGGATATTCAGCAGGACTTTCATGCTACCTTTGAACAATGCAGGGAAATGACACTGGAGGAATGCCAGAAGCTTTCATCCGTTCAAAAGCTGTGGAGAGCAGTCTTAAAAATGCTGGCGCCAATGTTATGATAAAGGATAGGAATCAGAAAAAGGAATCGAATTATGGAAGATAAGAAAGAAGAATTTTTGCATCTGCTATGTAAAGAACAGCCCTATAAGCTGGTAATCAGTAATCCGATGCATAAGGATATGGAAGTTCGGAAAATCATCATCCGTCTGTTTCAGCAAAAGGGCGGATACCGATATCAGATTGAAAAGCTTACGGAAAAGCAGGCGTTTCATATTAATATAGAAGTAAGCGATTTATATGAAAGCCTTCAGACCTATTTTGGTACGGAATACTTACAGCTTGGAGCCTGGACAAAGGAATGGGAGTATCAGGGAAAAATCAGCCGTCAGGGAAAGCTGTTGCAGAACCGCAGAAGGAATCCGGAGCCGGAACAGATACGGATGGGAAATAATAAAGAAAAGAACTATTGTATTCCGGAAGGAACGGTGATTCCGCCATTAGTGGATATGGGGATTTTTACCAAGGAGGGTAAGGTGGTACGTTCAAAATACGATAAGTACCGGCAGATTAACCGCTATTTGGAGCTGGTGGAAGACGTATTGAAGGAATTACCGGATGAGCATTTGAATATTGTGGATTTTGGCTGTGGAAAGTCGTATCTGACCTTTTTATTGTATTACTATCTGGTAGAAGTGAAACAGCTGCAGGTGACGATAACCGGTCTGGACTTAAAAGCAGATGTAATCCGAAGCTGTAGGGAAACGGCAAGGAAGTATCATTATGATAATTTGAGATTTGAACTGGGTGATATTACCGGCTATCAGACCGCCGAGCCGGTTCATATGGTGATTACCCTGCATGCCTGCGATACGGCAACGGATTATGCCTTGTATCATGCCATACAGTGGAACACCAGGGTGATATTATCGGTGCCATGCTGTCAGCATGAATGGAATCAGCAGATGCAGAAGGGGAAGCTGCCGATTCTGTCCCGATATGGAATCATTAAGGAGCGGACGGCTGCATTAATGACGGATGCGGTTCGCGGCAGCCTGCTGGAATACTGTGGTTACCGGACACAGCTTGTAGAATTCATTGATTTGGAGCATTCCCCTAAGAATATCCTGATTCGGGCAGTACGGGGAAATCAGTCCAGGGAGAAAAGACAGGAAGCATTACGGGAAGCGGAGGAACTGATTCATACACTGGAAGTAACACCAACCTTATATCGGTTGATTATAAAAGAGGAGAGGGAAGATGAGCGAAAACCAGGAGAAGAATAATATCATTGACAGCTACGATGGGGACCCGGATGATCTGGTATTTTTTCAGGCGCCGGTAGACGAGGAATATGATTTAGAGGAGGAAGATATAGAGGAGGAGGTCATAGAGATACAGCCGGAAGCCTCTTTTTCCGAGCCGGAAATTATTTATGAGAATACTGGGGCAGAGGACAAGCCTCTGGTAATTAGGGAAGAGGTGAAAAGCAATGAAGCTGTCTGGGGGGCGTCGGGAATTGATTTGAACGATCCCCATTATGCCAATTATCAACCAGACCCTTATTATGATTTTGGGCAGGGACCGGAGCCGGAAGCAAAAAAGGTGGATGATAAGAAGGACGGAACGTCTCTGGGGGCGGTAAGCCTGTCTACTGCACTGGCTGCGAATCTGATGTGCTGCTGTGGCATGAATTATGTACTATCGCTGACTGCCCTGGTAACGGGAATCTGGTGCCTTTGTCTGAAAAATACCGATAAGTCTGCAAAGATTATGTCCATTATAGGAATCATACTTGCGTTATTACCCTTTGCGGTACTGCTTCTGAATTTCTTTGCTGGCTTTTTTTCTTCGGTTACGGGGAGTAGTGTTTGGGATTATATTTATTAATTGGTATGGGCGAATGATTAATAATACATAAAAAAAGACTTGCATTTCGTAGATGGTTGCAGTATAATAACCCTTGCTGTGACATTGATAGCGTAGAAGCGTGAGGTTGCTGCACAGATAAGTTGCAGGTTTTTCCGTGGAGCGAATGTCAAGTTAGGAAACTGGCGACAAGTCACTGTACGATATGAACCATCTACGAAAAGTAGAAATGACGTGTGAGTACAATTATGAAACACACGGGAATGTGTACAGTCACCACTTGTCGTACTAATTAAGTGCGAAAAGGAGGCGGCTTTTTTTATGGCAAGTCAAGTAATGAGAATTACACTCAAGGCGTATGATCATCAGTTAATCGATCAGGCTGCAAAGAACATCATCGAAACTGTAAAAAAGACAGGAGCAAAGGTGAGTGGACCGGTACCAATGCCGACAAAGGTTGAAAAGATTACAATCTTACGGGCAGTTCACAAGTACAAGGATTCCAGAGAGCAGTTTGAGCAGAGAACCCACAAGAGACTGATTGATGTGATTCAGCCAACCCAGAAGACAATCGATGCATTACAGAAAATGGATATGTCTGCCGGCGTTTACATCGACGTAAAGATGAAGTAGGAATGCGGTATCTAATAAGTTGGAAGTCCCAATGAATTTAGTATGATTGCAGATGCAATCCGCTGTAGATTAATTAGGAGGAAAGAAAAAATGAAGAAGGCAATTTTGGCAACAAAAATTGGTATGACTCAAATCTTCAATGAAGATGGTGTATTAACACCGGTTACTGTTCTTCAGGCCGGACCATGTGTTGTTACACAGGTAAAAACTGCAGAGAATGATGGTTACAGTGCTATTCAGGTCGGTTTTGGCGAGAAGAAGGAGCGAATTGTAAATCGGGATGTGGCTGGTAAAAAGGTGATTATCAATCCACATGGCGCCACAAAGGCAGAGACCGGTCATTTTAAGAAGGCTGGCACAACGCCGAAACGGTATGTAAGAGAATTCAGATTGGATAATGCTGAAGAATACGAAATTGGTAGTGAGATTAAGGCAGATATCTTCGCAGAGGGCGATAAGGTAGATGCAACCGCAACGTCAAAGGGTAAAGGATACGCAGGCGGTATTAAGCGCTATGGCATGCGTTCCGGTCCGGCAGCTCACGGTTCTAAGTATCACAACCATGCAGGTTCCAATGGTTCCGCTACAACTCCGGGACGTGTATTCAAGGGCAAGAAAATGCCTGGACACATGGGAGCAGTAAGAGTAACCGTTCAGAATCTGGAAATCGTTAAGATAGATTTAGAGAACAATGTTATTTTGATAAAGGGTTCTGTACCGGGACCTAAGAAGTCATTGGTAATGCTTAAGGAAACAGTAAAGGTCGGTAAATAGACTGAGGAAGGAGGAGCTTTAGATGGCATCAGTAGCAGTTTATAACATCGAAGGAAAAGAAGTAGACAAGTTAGAACTGAAGGATTCTGTATTCGGTGTTGAAATAAATGAACATTTAGTGCATATGGCTGTAGTTGGACAGCTTGCAAACCGTCGTCAGGGAACCCAGAGCGCTAAAACACGTTCCGAAGTTTCCGGTGGTGGTAGAAAACCTTGGAGACAGAAAGGAACCGGTCATGCAAGACAGGGTTCTACCCGTTCTCCACAGTGGACCGGCGGTGGTGTTGTATTTGCACCAAAGCCAAGAGATTACTCGATAAAGATGAACAAGAAGGAAAAACAGTTAGCAATCAAGTCTGTTTTGACCTCTAAGGTTCAGGAAGAGAAGTTGATTGTGCTGGATGAGCTTAAGATGGACGAGATTAAAACAAAGAGATTTGTTGAAATCATGGATAACTTAAAGACAGCGAAGGCACTGGTAGTGACTAAGGATGTAGAGAAGAATGTAGTTCTTTCTGCAAACAATATCCCGACAGTCAAGACTGCAACAACAAATGAAATCAATGTATACGATATGTTAAAGTATGATACCTTAGTTCTGACTAAGGATGCAGTAGCAGCAATTGAGGAGGTGTACGCATAATGGCAGACATTAAATATTATGACGTAATCTTAAAGCCGGTTGTAACAGAAAAGAGTATGAATGCAATGGCTGACAAGAAATACACATTCCTTGTTCATCCGGATGCAACCAAGTCTCAGGTAAAGGAAGCCGTTGAGAAAATGTTCGAAGGAACCAAGGTTGCAAAGGTAAATACCATGAATTACGATGGTAAGACCAAGAGACGTGGAATGGTTTATGGCAAAACTGCCAAGACCAAGAAAGCAATCGTTCAGTTAACCGCTGACAGCAAGGATATTGAGATTTTTGAGGGATTATAGGCACAGGCATTAAGCACTTAGCGAGAACGAAGTTCGAGGTTAGTGCGAAAGCCGTTCTATGAGCTTGGTGAGGTTCTTTCGAACCTAGCGAAAAGAACTTCCTATAAACAGATTGCTTTTAATTTATACGCAACGAAAGCGTGATAACAAATAGGTATAGTTGAAAGGAGATAAAAAAATGGGAATTAAAACATATAACCCATATACACCTTCCAGAAGACATATGACCAGTTTGGATTTTGCGGAAATCACTAAGACGGCTCCAGAGAAGTCGTTAACGGTTTCCTTGAAGAAAAATGCTGGCCGTAACAATCAGGGAAAGATTACAGTTAGACATCAGGGCGGTGGTTCCAGAAGAAAATACAGAATCATCGACTTTAAGAGAAATAAGGATGGTATTCCGGCAAAGGTTGCTTCCATTGAATACGATCCGAACAGAACCGCTAATATTGCATTGGTTAATTATGCAGATGGCGAGAAGGCATATATCATTGCACCGGTTGGGTTAAAGGTTGGCGATACCATTATGAACGGTGCAGAGGCTGAAATCAGAGTTGGAAACTGTTTACCGTTGGAGGCCATTCCGGTTGGTACAGAGATTCACAATATTGAGCTGTATCCGGGTAAGGGCGCGCAGCTGGTACGTGCAGCTGGTAATTCCGCTCAGTTAATGGCTAAGGAGGGAAAGTATGCGACACTTCGTCTTCCTTCCGGTGAAATGAGAATGGTACCGATTATCTGCCGTGCAACTATTGGTCAGGTTGGTAATATTGAGCATGACCTGGTTAACATCGGTAAAGCCGGACGGAAGCGCCATATGGGTATTCGTCCTACTGTCCGTGGTTCGGTTATGAACCCGAACGATCATCCGCATGGTGGTGGTGAAGGCAGAGCTCCAATCGGACGCTCCGGTCCATCCACACCTTGGGGCAAGCCTGCTCTTGGTCTAAAGACCAGAAAGAAGAACAAGCAGTCCAATAAGTTGATCGTAAGAAGAAGAAACGGAAAGAGTATGAAATAGGTTAAGGAGGTAATCGAATGGCACGCTCAGTAAAAAAAGGACCATTTGCAGATGACTATTTGCTGAAGAAGATAGATGCGTTAAATGCTGCAAATGATAAGCAGGTAATTAAAACTTGGTCTCGTCGTTCTACAATTTTTCCATCATTTGTAGGTCATACTATTGCTGTATATGATGGAAGAAAGCATGTTCCGGTATATGTAACAGAGGATATGGTAGGACACAAGCTTGGTGAGTTCGTGGCAACCCGTACTTACAGAGGTCATGATAAGTCAGAAAAGAAGGGTAAGAGATAAAAAAGAGTTTGAAAGGAGGCAACATCCATGGCAAAAGGACATAGATCCCAGATTAAGAGAGAACGGAATGCAAATAAGGACACCAGACCTTCGGCAAAGGTTTCCTATGCCAGAGTTTCTGTTCAGAAGGCATGCTTCGTTCTTGACGCAATCAGAGGCAAGGATGTACAGACAGCACTTGCAATCCTGGCTTATAATCCAAGATATGCATCGCGTGTAATAGAGAAGCTGTTAAAGTCTGCAATTGCGAACGCAGAGAATAATAACGGTATGAAGATGGAGGATCTTTATATTGCAGAATGCTATGCAAACAAAGGCCCTACCATGAAACGGGTTCAGCCTAGAGCACAGGGCAGAGCTTATAGAATTGAAAAGAGAAGCAGTCATATCACGATCGTGCTTGATGAAAAGAAATAGGAGGTCATTATGGGACAGAAAGTTAATCCTCATGGTTTAAGAGTCGGCATCATCAAGGATTGGGATTCCAGATGGTATGCTGACACAAAGAATGATGAATTCGCAAATAATCTTGTTGAAGATCATAAGATTCGTGAATTTTTAGGTAAGAGACTGGCAAATGCAAGTGTCTCTAAGATTGAAATCGAACGGACAACAGACAGAGTAAAGGTAATCGTTCAGACCGCAAAGGCCGGTGTTGTAATCGGTAAGGGCGGTGCAGAAATTGATAAGCTTCGTGCAGAGGTTCAAAAGCTGACCTCCAAGAAGCTGAATATTGAGATTAAGGAAATCAAGAAGCCGGACAGCGATGCTCAGTTAGTAGCGGAAAATATCGCACAGCAGTTGGAAAATCGTGTATCCTTCCGTCGGGCAATGAAGTCCTGCATGTCCAGAACCATGAAGAATGGTGCATTGGGAATCAAGACTTCGGTATCCGGACGTCTGGGTGGTGCCGATATGGCACGGACTGAGTTCTACAGCGAGGGAACCATTCCGCTTCAGACACTTCGTGCTGATATCGATTATGGTTTCGCAGAAGCGGACACCACTTATGGTAAGGTTGGTGTTAAAACATGGATTTACCATGGTGAAGTACTTCCTGTTAAAGGAGAAAAGGAAGGGAGCGATAAATAATGTTAATGCCAAAAAGAGTAAAGCGTCGTAAGCAGTTCAGAGGTTCTATGAGCGGTAAGGCGTTACGTGGTAATACAATATCAAATGGTGAATATGGTATCGTTGCATTAGAACCGGCCTGGATTAAATCCAACCAGATTGAAGCAGCCCGTATTGCAATGACACGTTACATTAAGCGTACCGGTAAGGTTTGGATTAAGATTTTCCCGGATAAGCCGGTTACGGCAAAGCCTGCTGAGACTCGTATGGGTTCCGGTAAGGGTTCCCTGGAGTACTGGGTAGCAGTGGTAAAGCCGGGCAGAGTTATGTTTGAGATTGCCGGTGTACCGGAGGAGGTTGCAAAGGAAGCATTAAGACTTGCTATGCATAAGCTGCCAGTGAAGTGTAAGATTGTTTCAAAGGCAGATTTAGAAGGAGGTGCCGGCAGTGAAAACTAAGGAATATGTTCAGGATTTAAAAGCAAAATCAGTGGAAGAATTAAATGCTGAGTTAGTAGCTGCTAAGAAGGAATTGTTTAATTTGAGATTCCAGAACGCTACCAATCAGTTAGAGAATACAAGCCGTATTAAAGAAGTACGTCGTAACATCGCCAGAATTCAGTCCATTATGACTGAAAAGGCTAATGCTTAATTATCTGGAAGGAGGAAATTGTTGTGGAAAGAAATCTGAGAAAGACACGAGTAGGTATTGTTACAAGTGATAAGATGGACAAGACAATTGTTGTCTCAATCGTAGATAATGTTAAGCATCCTCTTTATGGAAAGATTGTAAAGAGAACTTATAAATTAAAGGCACATGATGAGAATAATGATTGTAAGATTGGTGATAGAGTAAGAGTGATGGAGACAAGACCGTTATCCAGGGATAAGAGATGGAGACTTGTTGAAATCGTAGAGAAAGCGAAGTAAGGAGGCAAAACCATGGTTCAACAGGAAACAAGACTTAAGGTTGCTGATAACACTGGTGCGAAAGAATTGCTTTGCATTCGTGTATTAGGTGGTTCAACCAGAAGATATGCAAACATTGGAGATATTATTGTTGCCTCTGTTAAAGATGCAACACCAGGCGGCGTTGTTAAAAAGGGTGACGTTGTAAAGGCAGTTGTTGTTCGCAGCAAGAAGGGAGCCCGTCGGAAGGACGGTTCTTATATCAAGTTTGACGAAAACGCAGCTGTAATCATTAAGGATGACTTAAATCCAAGAGGAACTCGTATTTTTGGACCTGTCGCTAGAGAGCTGAGAGATAAGAAGTTCATGAAGATTGTCTCTTTAGCACCAGAAGTACTGTAGGGAGGTGTCTACTGTGGCAACAATGAAGATTAAAAAGGATGACCAGGTTGTGGTTATCACTGGTAAAGATAAAGGCAAGGAAGGAAAGGTTCTTTCCGTAGATGCGAAGAACCATAAGGTGCTTGTAGAAGGCGTGAATATGGTATCAAAGCACAGTAAGCCGAGTATGCAGAATCAGCAGGGCGGAATTATTCAGAAGGAAGCTCCGATTGACATTTCAAATGTAGCTTATCTGTACAAGGGCAAGCCGGTCCGCGTGGGATTCCAGGGCGAAAAGAAGGATAAGGTTCGTGTGGCTAAGGTTGATGGTAAGCTGGAAGTAATTGATTAATGGGAAAGGAGGCCGCATACGTGAGTAGACTAAGAGAACAGTACAACGAGAAAATCGTTGACGAAATGATGAAGAAATTCGAATATAAGAATAAACTGCAGGTGCCAAAGCTGGAAAAGATTGTTATCAATATGGGCGTTGGTGAAGCAAAGGATAATGCAAAGCTGTTAGAAGCTGCTGTTAAGGACTTAGAGATTATTTCCGGTCAGAAGGCAGTGATAACAAAGGCTAAGAAGTCGGTTGCAAACTTCAAGTTAAGAGAAGGAATGCCAATCGGCTGTAAGGTGACCTTAAGAGGTGAAAAGATGTATGAATTTGCAGATCGTCTGATTAACCTTGCTTTGCCTCGTGTTCGTGACTTTAGAGGTATCAATCCAAATTCCTTTGACGGAAGAGGAAATTATGCACTTGGCATTAAGGAGCAGTTGATTTTCCCGGAAATCGAGTATGACAAGATTGATAAGGTTAGAGGTATGGATGTAATTTTTGTAACTACTGCTAACACAGACGAAGAAGCACGCGAATTATTGACATTATTTGGAATGCCATTTAGTAAGTAAGAAGGAGGAAGATTCCATGGCAAAGAAATCTATGGTAGTAAAGCAGCAGCGCAAGCAGAAATTCTCAACAAGAGAATACACCCGTTGCAAAATATGTGGTCGTCCACATTCAGTTTTAAGAAAATACGGAATTTGCAGAATCTGCTTCCGTGAATTAGCATACAAGGGCGAGATTCCTGGTGTTAAGAAGTCAAGCTGGTAAGATTTGAAAGGAGGCAAACAACAATGGCAATGAGCGATCCAATTGCAGATATGCTTACAAGAATCCGTAATGCAAATACTGCAAAGCATGATACAGTTGATATTCCGGCATCTAAGATGAAGATTTCCATCGCAGAAATTCTTTTGAATGAGGGTTATATCAAAGCATTTGATATTGTAGAAGATGGAAAGTTTAAGACAATCCATGTTACATTAAAATACGGTGCAGACAAGAATGAGAAGATTATTACAGGTCTGAAGAGAATCTCAAAACCTGGTCTTCGGGTATATGCTAGCAAAGAAGATTTACCGAAGGTATTAGGTGGTCTTGGTATTGCTATCATTTCTACCAACAAGGGTGTATTAACAGATAAGGAAGCAAGAAAGCAGAACGTAGGCGGTGAAGTCCTCGCTTATGTATGGTGACATTGAGTACTTAGCGAATTCGAGCGAATGCGAAGAATGAGGTTAGTACGAAAGTCCATCCCGAACCTTAGTGAAACCGAACAAAGTGAGGTTGAGGTTCGTTGAGGGATGAGACCGAAAACACTTAACGAAATCAAGCAGCAGCGCAGATTGAGTTTCGTGTGAGGTCCTTCTTTGAGCTTGACGAGGTTCTTCCGAGTCTAGCGAAAAGAAATTCCTTAAACATGGTTTATTCGTAACTATAAAAATCAGATAAGTATAATTTAGGAGGTAACGGCATATGTCACGTATCGGAAGAATGCCTATCGCGGTACCAGCAGGTGTTACTGTTGATATTGCAGAAAATAACAAGGTGACAGTTAAGGGACCCAAGGGAACCTTAGAAAGAGTTCTGCCTGCTGAGATGGAGATTAAGCAGGAAGATGGGAATTTGATTGTAACAAGACCAAACGACTTAAAGAAAATGAAGTCTTTACACGGTTTAACAAGAACCCTGTTAAATAACATGGTGGTTGGTGTAACAGATGGATTTACAAAGGAACTGGAAGTAAATGGTGTTGGTTACAGAGCATCTAAGCAGGGAAAGAAGTTAGTTCTTGCATTAGGATACTCTCATCCGGTTGAGATGGAGGACCCGGAAGGCTTAGAGTCTGTAGTCGATGGTAATAAGATTACCGTGAAAGGTATTGATAAAGAAAAAGTTGGCCAATACGCAGCAGAAATCAGAGCAAAGAGAGCCCCGGAACCGTATAAGGGCAAGGGTATCAAGTATGTTGATGAAGTGATTCGACGCAAGGTTGGTAAGACTGGTAAAAAATAATTAAAGGAGTGAAAAGCAATGATTAGTAAAGCGTCAAGAAAAGACATTCGTGAAAAGAAGCATGCAAGACTTCGGAACCGTATCAGCGGCACTGCTGAATGCCCACGTTTAGCGGTTTTCAGAAGTAATAATCATATGTACGCTCAGATTATTGATGATACAGTTGGAAATACTTTAGTGTCTGCGTCAACATTGGAAAAAGCAGTGAAGGATGCTGTAGATCATACCAATGATGTGGAAGCTGCAGCCTGTGTTGGTAAGACTGTTGCTGAGAAAGCATTAGCAAAGGGTATTAAGACTGTCGTATTCGATAGAGGCGGCTATGTATATAAAGGTAAAGTAAAGGCATTAGCAGATGCAGCCCGTGAAGCTGGTCTTGAATTCTAATAAGGAGGAATACACAATATGAAGCATACAATCATTGATGCTAGTCAACTGGAATTAGAAGAAAAAATAGTATCAATCAAGCGTGTTACCAAGGTTGTAAAGGGTGGACGTAATATGAGATTTGCGGCACTTGTTGTAGTTGGTGACAGAAATGGTCATGTAGGTGCCGGCTTAGGTAAGGCTGCTGAAATCCCGGAAGCAATCCGGAAGGGCAAGGAAGATGCCATGAAGAAATTGGTATCAGTCGCAATTAATGAGGACGGCAGTATTCCTCATGACTGGACCGGTAAGTTTGGCAGCGCATCCGTATTATTAAAGACGTCTCCGGAAGGTACCGGTATTATCGCCGGCGGTCCTGCACGTAATGTATTAGAGCTTGCCGGATACAAGAATATCCGTACCAAGTCTTTAGGATCAAATAATAAGCAGAACGTAGTATTAGCTACGATTGATGGTCTTTCCAAGATTCGGACTCCGGAAGAGGTTGCCAGACTTCGTGGTAAATCTGTGGAAGAAATCCTGGGCTAAGGAGGGCATTTAAGATGGCAGATAAATTAAAAGTAACATTAGTAAAGTCTACGATTGGAGCAATTCCGAAGCATAAGAAGACGGTAGAAGCATTAGGTCTTAGAAAGCTGAATAAGTCTGTTGAGCTGCCAAACAATGCAGCAACATTAGGAATGGTACAGCAGGTAAGACATTTAGTAAAAGTAGAAGAAATTTAATTGAGATAGGAGGTGCACGTAATGAATTTATCAAGCTTAAAGCCTGCAGAAGGTTCTAAAAAAAGCGATAACTTCAGAAGAGGTCGTGGCCATGGTTCAGGAAATGGCAAGACAGCCGGTAAGGGTCATAAGGGACAGAAGGCTCGTTCAGGAGCTCCAAGACCAGGCTTTGAAGGCGGTCAGATGCCATTATACAGAAGAATACCGAAGAGAGGATTTACCTGTAGAAATTCCAAGGAAATCTTCAGTGTTAATGTATCTTCTCTGGAGCGTTTCGACAATGGGGCAGAGGTATCCGTTGCAACCTTGGTCGAGCAGGGTATTGTCAGAAATCCGAAGGATGGCGTAAAGATTCTTGGAAATGGAGAATTAACCAAAAAGCTTACAGTAAAGGCAAATGCATTCAGTGAAGGCGCAATTGCTAAGATTGAGGCAGCTGGTGGAAAAGCTGAGGTGATTTAGGATGTTCAAAACACTGATCAATGCTTTTAAGGTAAAAGACATACGAAACCGTATTTTCTTCACCTTAGGGATATTGTTAGTATTTCGGATTGGTTGTAACATAACGATTCCAGGTATCGATGTAGCAGCTGTTCAGGCAACCCTGGATGCTATCTTAGGAACAGAGGCCAACGCCTTAGTGGGAATGTTTTCCGGTGGTTCCTTAGAGAAAATGTCGATTTTTGCTTTGAACGTAACACCATATATTACATCTTCCATTATTATCCAGCTTCTGACCATTGCAATTCCGGCTTTAGAGGAGCTGCAGCGGGACGGCGAGGATGGAAGAAAGAAAATGAATGCGATTACCAGATATGTAACGGTGCTTCTGGGAATCATTGAAGCTGCCGGCCTGTCAATCAGCCTGTATCAGGAGAATGCCTTAGGTGCAGATGCCAATGTATTAACGGTTATCACCATGATTATAACCTTAACCGCAGGCAGTACGCTGGTTATGTGGCTGGGAGAACGGATTACGGAACGGGGAATTGGAAATGGTATTTCCATTATCCTGTTAATTAATATCGTATCCAGAATGCCGAATGATTTCTCCAATCTGTATACCATGTTTGTAAAGACACAGTTTGACAGCGCGGAATATGTAAAAGGAATTGGTGCAATTCTGGTCATTATCGCTGTAGTTATATTGACAACTGTGCTGGTTATTCTGTTACAGGATGCAAAGCGGAATATTCCAATCCAGTATTCCCAGAAGATGAGCGGGCGCAGGATGGTTGGCGGACGTGCTACGGAAATGCCGTTGAAGGTAAATACCGCCGGTGTTATTCCGATTATTTTTGCATCCTCCCTGTTATCCATGCCGGCTATGATTGTAAACTTGTTTAAGATTAATGTAACGAATCCGGTCGTGCAGGAGATTGTATCCAGTTTATCACAGGACAGTTGGTTTGCGAAGGGACATCCATGGGGGTATTTAGGATTGGCACTCTATGTTGCTCTGGTATTGATGTTTGCATATTTCTATACATCCATTACCTTTAATCCAATGGAGGTAGCCAATAACTTAAAGAAGAGCGGGGCATCGATTCCGGGTATCCGGCCGGGTAAGCCGACGCAGGAATATCTGGAAAAGGTATTGAAATATATCATTTTTATCGGTGCAGTAGGGCTGGTTATTATTGCCTTGATTCCTATCTTCTTTAGTGGTGTATTTAATGCCAGCGTATCCTTTGGAGGCACATCCTTAATCATTATTGTAGGTGTAATCCTTGAGACTCTGCAGCAGTTGGATTCTAAGATGCTGGAGCGGAATTACGAAGGATTTTTGAAATAAGATAACTGTCAATAAGCTGTAGATTTCCTACAGCTTATTGGTGTATGTGTGGAGCGGAACTATATATTGTAGAATACAGGAGGAAAATCATATGAAGATTATTATGTTAGGCGCACCTGGCGCAGGAAAAGGAACACAGGCAAAGTTGATTGCAGAGAAGTACGGAATTCCTCATATTTCAACGGGGGATATATTTCGTGCCAATATAAAGAATGGTACGGAATTAGGAGCAAAGGCTAAGACCTATATGGATCAGGGGCTTTTGGTTCCGGATGAATTGGTTGTTGACCTGGTAATTGACCGGTTTAAGGCAGAGGATTGTCAGAAGGGATATATTCTGGACGGTTTTCCAAGAACGATTCCTCAGGCGGAGGCACTGGATAAGGCATTAGCAGCAATCGGGGAAACTGTGGATTATGCCATTAATGTAGAAGTACCGGATGAGAATATCGTTCGAAGAATGTCCGGCCGCCGGGCTTGCGTGGGATGCGGTGCTACATATCACATCGTATATAATCCGACCAAGGAAGAAAATAAATGTGATGCCTGTGGAGGAGAATTAATCTTACGGGATGATGATAAGCCGGAGACGGTTCAGAAGCGGTTAAGCGTATATCATGACCAGACCCAGCCATTGATTGATTACTATAATGAGAAGGGCATTATGAAAGAGGTTGATGGAACCGTTGATATGAATGATGTCTTTACAGCAATTTGTAATATCTTAGGTGAATAAAATGCCGATTACCAGAAAGTCTCAGGCCGAGATAGAGCTTATGCAGGAAGCCGGCCGAATACTTGCGATTACTCATAACGAGCTGAAAAAAGAATTAAAAGCAGGAATGAGTACCAAGGATATTGATGTATTAGGCGAGACCATTATCCGGGATTATGGCTGTATACCATCCTTTTTGAATTATTGTGGTTATCCGGCATCCATTTGTGTTTCCGTGAACGACGAAGTCGTTCACGGGATTCCGGATGAAAAGCGTATCATACAGGATGGTGATATTGTTAGTCTGGATGCGGGGGTCATATATAAAGGATATCATTCCGATGCAGCACGCACGATTATGGTGGGTGAGGTTTCGGAAGAGGCAAAGCGGTTGGTAGAGGTCACCAGACAAAGCTTCTTTGAAGGGATTCAATATGCAAAGCCGGGATATCATATCGTGGATATCGGAAGAGCCGTTCAGACATATGTGGAGGCAAACGGATTTTCGGTAGTCAGGGATTTGGTCGGACATGGAATCGGGAAAAAGCTTCATGAGAAACCGAATATCCCGAACTTTGTCGATAGAGGAAAGGGCGCCAGACTGCGGCCGGGCATGACCCTGGCCATTGAACCAATGGTCAATGCCGGTGAATATGATGTGGTGTGGCTGGAGGATGACTGGACCGTGGTAACTTATGATGGTTCCTTGTCTGCCCATTATGAGAATACGATATTGATTACGGAAGAAGAACCGATGATACTTTCCACAGCGGAAGGCATAGAATTATAAGCATAAGTTTTATGAGCAAAGAGCAGGAGGTTTTGAATATGTCAAAAGTTGATGCAATTGAAGTAGAGGGTGTAGTATTAGAAAAGTTGCCAAATGCAATGTTCCGGGTACAGTTGGAAAACGGACATGTGGTATTAGGACATATCAGTGGTAAAATCCGGATGGGATATATCAAGATTCTTCCGGGTGATACGGTAAAAATTGAATTATCCCCATATGATTTAACAAAGGGAAGAATCGTATGGAGAAATAAATAATTCTAAAATAAAACAAAAAGTTTTGCAGAAAATGGAAAAAAGCTATTGCAAATACTTGTAAAAAGTGATAAAGTATTAGCTTGTAGCGGACTTTTTTGAAAGGAGAGATTTTAATGAAGGTTAGAGCATCTGTAAAACCGATTTGCGACAAATGCAAAGTCATTAAAAGAAAAGGAAGCATCAGAGTAATCTGTGAAAATCCGAAGCACAAGCAGAGACAAGGCTAGGGAATTTGACAGTTTATTAATTGCGCATGTTATTCCCGCATGAACGATTAATAAATGAGTCCGAATCTGCAATCGACCAAAAGCAAGGCTTTGGTCACAAATTTGAAGCGGCTGTAGCATAAGCGATTATGCTAATTAAAATAAAATTTATAACAGGAAGGCAGCGTATGCATTTCACCCGCATTTTATATGCGGATACGTGTGTTTTTGTGTTATGTAGGCAAGAGAATACTATTTTTTATGGAGGTAGAAATACATGGCTCGTATTTCAGGTGTTGATTTACCAAGAGAAAAGCGTATTGAAATCGGTCTTACTTATATCTATGGTATTGGACGGACCAGTGCTGCGCGTATCTTAAAAGAAGCTAACGTAAATCCGGATACTCGTGTTCGCGATCTGACAGATGATGAAGTTCGCCGTATGAGTGAAATCATCAACAATACACAGATTGTAGAAGGTGATTTGCGTAGAGAAATAGCAATGAATATCAAGCGTTTACAGGAAATCGGGTGTTACCGTGGTATCCGTCATAGAAAGGGACTTCCGGTTCGTGGTCAGAAAACAAAGACAAACGCCAGAACTCGTAAGGGTCCAAAGAGAACAGTAGCAAATAAGAAGAAGTAATAATTGAAGTGATACAAAATGCGAAAGCATTGAATACCTAGGAGGTTTAGTAATGGCAGCAGCAAAAAAAGCTACTAAAAAAGTGACAAAGAAGCGTGTGAAAAAGAACGTTGAACGTGGACAGGCACATATTCAGTCATCTTTTAATAATACAATTGTTACCTTAACTGATGCGGAAGGCAATGCGTTATCCTGGGCAAGTGCAGGTGGATTAGGTTTTCGGGGTTCCAGAAAGTCTACTCCTTATGCAGCACAGATGGCAGCAGAGGCTGCAACAAAGGCAGCATTGGTTCATGGGTTAAAGTCCGTTGACGTTATGGTGAAGGGACCAGGTTCCGGTCGGGAAGCGGCAATCCGCGCACTTCAGGCTTGCGGACTGGATGTATTGAGCATCACAGATGTAACACCGGTTCCACATAATGGTTGTCGCCCACCAAAGCGTCGTAGAGTTTAATTTTAGGAGGTACAGGATAGATGGCAGTAGATAGAACTCCCGTTCTTAAGAGATGCAGATCTTTAGGCATGGAGCCGATGTATCTCGGGATTGACAAGAAGTCAAACAGAACATTAAATCGTGCAAATAGAAAAATGAGTGAATATGGTCTTCAGTTACGCGAGAAGCAGAAGGCAAAGTTCATTTATGGTGTATTGGAAAAGCCGTTCCGTAATCTGTATGCAACTGCAGAACGGATGAAGGGCTTGACTGGTCCAAACTTAATGATTCTATTAGAGTTGAGACTGGATAACGTTATTTTCCGTATGGGTATGGCAAGAACCCGTAAGGAAGCAAGACAGATTGTAGATCATAAGCATGTATTGGTAAATGGAAAGTGTGTCAACATTCCGTCTTACAGAGTAAAAGCAGGCGATAAGATTGAAATCAGAGAGAAGAGCAAGTCTTCTCAGAGATATAAGGATATCTTAGAGGTAACAGGTGGAAGACTGATTCCAGCTTGGTTAGAGGCAGATCAGGAGAACCTTTGTGGTACTGTTGTTGAGCTGCCTTTGAGAGAGCAGATTGATGTACCTGTAAATGAAACTCTTATCGTTGAGTTGTATTCTAAATAATCCATAAATATTTAGGAATAACCTCAACTTTTTTACCCAGAAGGAGGGTCCCAATAGTGTTTGAATTTGAAAAACCTAGAATTGAAATTGCAGAGATATCCGAAGATAATAAGTATGGACGCTTTGTAGTTGAGCCTTTAGAAAGAGGTTATGGTACAACTCTTGGTAACTCACTAAGAAGAATTATGTTATCTTCTTTGCCGGGTTCCGCTGTTACTTCCGTAAAGATTAAGGGAGTATTGCATGAGTTCAGTTCTATTCCGGGTGTGAAGGAAGATGTGACTGAGATTATTATGAATATTAAGGAACTGGCAATCAAGAATAGTTCAACTGCTGAAACTTCAACTGCATATATTGAGTATGAAGGCGAAGGTGTAGTAACGGCAGCAGATATTCATGTGGACAGCAATATTGAAATCCTGAATAAAGATTTGGTTATTGCAACTTTAAATGGCGGTACGGACTGTCGTCTGGATATGGAATTAACGATATCCAAGGGCAGAGGCTATGTAGGTGCAGACAAGAACAAGAAGGAAGATTTATCCATTGATGTAATTGCGGTTGATTCCATTTACACACCGGTAGAGCGTGTGAATATGATTGTGGAAAATACCCGTGTCGGTCAGGTAACGGATTATGATAAGCTGACCCTGGATGTATTTACCAATGGAACTCTGGCGCCGGATGAGGCAGTCAGCCTGGCAGCTAAGGTATTAAGCGAGCATTTGAGCTTGTTTATTGATTTATCGGAGAATGCAAAATCAACAGAAGTTATGGTTGAGACAAAGGATGATGAAAAGGGTAAGGTGCTTGAAATGAGCATTGATGAATTAGAGTTATCCGTGCGTTCTTATAACTGCTTAAAGCGTGCAGGCATCAATACAGTCGAAGAATTAACCAATAAGACGTCTGAGGACATGATGAAGGTTCGGAATCTTGGACGGAAGTCATTGGAAGAAGTGTTAAGTAAATTAAAAGAATTAGGTTTAGAGCTTCGCAATGGTGAAGAGTAGACTTTAAGTTCCACTAAAGCTGAATAAGAGTAAGCATAGTGAAGATGCAGAGGATTCTGCATGATTATCCATAAGGAGGAAAATCTCAATGGCAATGTATAGAAAGCTTGGTAAGGAATCAAGTGCAAGAAAGGCATTACTTCGTAATCAGGTAACCATGCTGTTATATCATGGTAAGATTAAGACAACAGAAGCAAGAGCAAAGGAAGTTCGTCAGATTGCAGAGCATTTAATTACATTAGCAGTGAAGGAAAAGGATAATTTCGATGAGGTTACCGTTACTGCTAAGGTTCCAAAGTTAGATAAGGATGGAAAGAGAATCAAGGAAGTCGTTGACGGTAAGAAGGTTACCCAATATGACACGGTGGAAAAGAAGGTTAAGAAGGATCAGCCTTCCAGACTGCATGCAAGAAGACAAATGTTAAAGGTTCTTTATCCGGTTGTTGATGTTCCGAGTGAAGCAGCAGGTAGAAAAGCCGGTACAAAGAAGGTGGATTTAACAGCAAAGCTGTTTGATGAATATGGACCTAAGTATGCAGGCCGCCCGGGTGGTTATACCAGAATTGTAAAGATTGGACCACGTAAGGGTGATGCAGCTATGGAAGTTATTCTTGAATTAGTATAGTTACTGAAAAGGGCTGTCGCAATAGGTTATGCGACAGCCCTTTTTGACTAAATGACAGGTTGATTGGATTGCAGATATCCAGTTAAGTGAGAATGAGCTATGATGAAAGCAGAACATGTAACATTTGAATATATCCGGCGGGATGAGGAAGGAAATGTTTCTGAGATTGTGGAAGCGGTAAAGGAGCTTTCTCTGCATGTAAAACCGGGAGAATTTATAGGAATTCTGGGGCAGAACGGCTCTGGAAAGTCTACCTTTGCTAAAATGCTGAACGCATTGCTGGTACCTACGGAGGGAAGTATTACCATTGCCGGTCTGGATAGCTCCGACCATGATAACCAGTGGAAGATTCGAAAAACGGCAGGTATGGTATTCCAGAATCCGGATAATCAGATTATCGGAACGATGGTAGAGGAGGATGTTGCCTTCGGACCGGAAAATCTGGGTGTTCCGGCAGAGGAAATTGGAGAAAGAGTTGCAGAGGCTTTGGAAATGGTTGGTATGACAGCGTATCGACAGCAATCTCCCAATCATTTATCCGGCGGACAGAAGCAGCAGGTGGCAATTGCCGGTGTATTGGCCATGCATCCCAAGTGCATGATATTTGATGAAGCTACGGCAATGCTTGACCCAAAGGGCAGGCGTGAGGTATTAAAGGCGGCCCGGACATTAAATCAGGAGCAGAAGATTACCATTCTTTTTATCACCCATGATATGGACGAGGTTATCTTAGCCAATCGGATTGTTGTTATGCACCAGGGAGAGCTGGTGATGGAAGGAACTCCGAAGGAGATATATCGTAATACGGAACAGTTGACTGCATATGGTCTGATTCCGCCCCGGCTGATGGAACTGTCAGACAAGCTTCGCCGGAATGGAATTGAATTTTCAGACCAGGTCATGAACCCGAAGGAATTTGTGACGGAAGTACATCGGTTAAGGCCAGCCTCCGGTGTGCGAAAGGAAGGAACGCTGAAAGCTCCGGAAACCATAGCAGGGGAGCCTGTGTCACCTTCCGATACGGATGCCATGCTTCATGGACTGGTATTAAATCATGTATCCTATCGTTATAATCCGGATACGGCTTATGAACGGCATGCCCTGCATGACATAAGCCTTGCCATGAATAAGGGGGAATTTATCGCTGTCATCGGTCATACCGGCTCCGGAAAATCTACCTTGATTCAGCAGTTTAATGGCTTGCTGAAGCCTGGAGCCGGACAGATTTATTATGAGGGCAGGGATATCTATGATAAGGGCTATAACCGGACCTATCTTCGGGAAAAGGTAGGTCTGGTATTTCAGTATCCAGAGTATCAGCTTTTTGCAGAAACCGTTCTGGAGGATGTGAGCTTTGGACCTAAAAACTTAAAGCTTCCTTTATTGGAGGTTCAGCAGCGTGCATTTCAGGCAATTGCAGCAGTTGGGCTGGGGGATGATGTGTATGACCTTTCTCCCTTTGAATTGTCTGGCGGACAGAAACGCCGGGTGGCTATTGCCGGTGTTCTTGCAATGAAGCCGGATTTTCTGGTGCTGGACGAGCCGGTAGCCGGCTTAGACCCGGTAGGCAGAAGAGAATTGCTGGAGATGCTGAAGGCACTTCATGAGGAAGGAATGACTATCGTTCTGGTGTCCCATAACATGGAAGATGTGGCAGAATATGCAGAACGGGTCATTGTCATGGAGCAGGGCAGGATTCTTTATGATGATAAGGTATCGGAGGTCTTTCAGCAGGAAAAGAAGCTGCAGGAGCTGGGACTGGATATTCCGTTTACCTCTCGGCTGATGAAGAAGCTGAAGGCAGAGGGCCATGCGGTAAGAACGGATATTTATAAGCTGGAGGATGCAGTAACAGAGCTGACAAGGTATTTATCCTAGTATGTCATTTTCAAATGGCATTTGACCCGACGGCGATAGACAGTCGGATAACAGAAAGGGGTAAGAAGATGATTCGAGATATTACGATAGGACAATATTATCCGGTAGAATCTGTAATCCATGGGTTAGATCCAAGGACAAAGCTGGCAATTACATTTTTATATTTGCTCAGCCTGTTTCTGGCAAACAATAAGTATATGTATCTGCTGGCGATGATTGCTTTGGTTTTTTATATTTCTATGTCGAAGGTTCCACTGCGTTACATGGTGAAAGGGCTGCGGGGAATTTTATTCTTTATTCTTCTTTCTGTTGTGCTGAATATGTTTTTTACACCGGGGGATGCGTTTATTGACTGGTGGTTTATTCACATATCCTGGCAGGGCTTCCGGACGGCTGGCTATACGATGCTGCGAATCATATTTCTGGTATTAGGTGCATCGGTTATTACCTATACAACAACTCCGACGAAGCTGACGGATGGACTGGAACGAGGGTTTCATTGGTTAAACCATTTTAAGGTTCCGGTACATGAGGTGGCAATGATGGTGAGTATTGCCTTGCGCTTCATTCCGATTCTGATTGAGGAATTAGATAAGATAATGAAGGCGCAGCAGGCCCGGTGTGCAGATTTTGAGCATGGAACCGTCATAGCCCGGCTGAAAAGCCTGTTTCCGGTTATTCTGCCAATGTTTGTATCTGCAATCCGGCGGGCAAACGAACTGGCGTTTGCAATGGAAGCCCGGTGCTATCGCGGTGGTGAAGGCAGAACAAAAATGAAACCTTTAAAATATAAAGGGACGGATGGGGCTGCATATGTTATATTGCTTTTTTATCTGGCAGGTATGGTTAGTATGCGGATAATCCTGTGAAGTGCCAGCCGGATGTTGTAGGAGGCGTTAGAAGGCTGGCTGTTTGTGGCATATATAGAAAGGAATGAATACAGGAATGAAGCGGGTAAAGTTAATTGTATCCTATGATGGAACAAATTATTGCGGCTGGCAGATACAGCAGAATGGAATTACGGTAGAGGAAGTCCTGAATAAAACAATTTCAGAATTGCTGGGAGAAGAGATTGCCGTGATTGGCGCCAGCCGGACGGATTCCGGTGTTCATGCCCTGGGAAATGTAGCAGTGTTTGATACAGAGAGCCGGATTCCGTCGGAAAAAATGAGCTATGCCTTGAATCAAAGACTGCCGGAGGACATCCGAATCCAAAATTCCTGTGAAGTGGCATCGGACTGGCATCCCAGATATTGTGATACGAGGAAAACGTATGAGTATCGAATATTAAATCGTAAATTTTCCCTTCCAACAGAGCGATTGTATAGTCATTTTTACTATTATCCCTTACAGGTGGAAAAAATGCAGGAAGCAGCCGCGTATCTGGTAGGCGAACATGATTTTAAGAGCTTTTGTTCCACAAGGACGCAGGTGGAGAATACCGTCCGTACCATTTATTATCTGACCGTAGAAAAATCCGGCGATATGCTTTTCATCCGGATTAACGGAAACGGCTTTTTATACAATATGGTTCGTATCATCGTGGGAACCCTGATAAAAGTAGGAACCGGCATGTATCCGCCGGAGCATGTGAAGGAAATCCTGGAGGCAAAGGACCGTCGAATGGCAGGACCCAAAGCAGAAGCAAGGGGCTTGACCTTAGTTGAAATCGAATACCTGTAAAAAAAGCAAAAAAGGTAAAATGACAGTTAAATGGTGAAAATTGTGTGGAAAAACAGCGTTTTATTTGGATGAAACCCGAAGATATCCACATATTTGTTAACAATTCGTGGATAACTTTAGAAAATAAACATCATTTTCTGTATCTATTTGATAGAAGAAAATAGTTATGCGAGAATTTTTTTTCGGCAAAAAAATGGGAACCTTTTTCTGCCGAAAAGTATCTATATAATAGGGGGGAGAGTATTTTATGGTATTTTTGTAAGAGAAGAGAAACGGAGTTGAATTTGAATGAACAGTACGATAAAAGTATGGTGATAGGGAAGGCATAGAGGATGAGAAAAAATAGAAAAAGAAATGGGAAGAAAAGAATCGCCGTTTGTATAATCCTGGCAGGGATACTGTTGCTGACAGCTTGTAGAGGGCGCTCCGCATCCACAGGCAATGATAAAGGTTCAGACACAGATAAAGATATTTCCAACGAAAATATGGTTACTGACAAAACCAAGGAGGAGCAGTTGCCTGATTTTTCATATACGTGGCAGGAAATTACGGTTACATTGCCAGGTGCTTGGAAGGACCGTTGCGTAATTGAGGATTATGAAGACGGCTTTTCCATTTATCAGAAGGCTTCTTATGAAGAAAGAGCCGGTTCCGGATTTATCTGCGGCTATTATCGCACCAAGGAATATATGGATTATGGGATGGGTGAGGAACTGGTTGCCTATTCCGAGGATGGAATGCTTTATTATCGGATGCAGCCGACAGATGTTGACTGTGCCACAGAAGATGAGGCTGTTATGGGTGAGTATATTACGATGTGTAATCAGGCGGCAGAACGGAATGCTTCCTTACAAATCACAGCTTCCGGTATCCATTATGATGCAGAGGAATATGTAATTGCCATTAGCAGTATTTATCCCTTGAATGAGGACTATCTGCAATATTTGTCAGACAATGATTTATGGATTGCGAAAAATGAAATATATGCCAGACATGGCAGACAGTTCAACAATGAATATCTCCAGCAATATTTTAACCGTTGTACCTGGTATGAAGGAACCATACCAGCGGAGCAGTTTGAGGAAAGCACCTTAAGTCAGTTGGAACAGGATAATATAGGACGCTTAGAAGCCGCGAAAGAAGAATATGCCAGACGGCATCCATATCCGAAGGAATATTCCGCATCCGATACTGCCATGGAGGATTTGACCGGAGACGGCACACTGAATCAAATCCGTTATCAGGTGACCGGGCAGGACAATGGGGAATATCAATGCGAAGTTATGATAGATGGAGAAGCCTTTGTTTTAAATGACCTTGCATATATTGTTTCTCCGGATGAAGCTGTATTCTATGTAACGGATATTCGGGAAGATGATAATCAATTAGAAATTGCCGTACTTGATTATGGACCGAGCAGTGACCCGGTTACTACTTTTTATTATTATGATGGCTCCCTTCAATATTTTGGACAGGTGTCAGGGATTCCCTTTGCAAATCAGAATGGCGGTATCAACGGGTTTAACGGAATCGGCGGCGTGACTGGACAAGTACGCATGGATTTGATTGAAACAACTTATTTAAAGGGATACTGGTGGTATGACAGGGAAATTAATTGGATGATATACCAGGATTCCGGCTGGAATGAGTTTCTTCCAACATACGGGCATGCATTATACGAGAATCTGCCGGTACATTATGAGATGGATGAAGCATCAGAAACCTTGATGATTCCTGCACAGGAGGAAGTCTATTTTCTGGGTTCCGATATGTATGAATGGATTCTGGTAAGGGGGAAGGATGGCAGAGAAGGCTATATGCATGTTGTAGATGGAGAAATTGTAGATTTGAATACATCCGCTGACCAGATTTTTTCAGATTTATACTTTTTTGATTAATGAGGACGCAAATGATGAAACAGACAGAATTTTGTGAATATGTCAGTCAATACAGAAAACAATTGTATGTGATTGCCTATGCCATCCTGGAAAATGAAATGGATGCAGAGGATGCAGTATGCAATGCGATTTTAAAAGCCTATGAACATCTGAATCAATTAAAGAAAACACAAAAAATAAAATCCTGGCTGATTACGATTACGAAAAATGAGGCGCTAAAGCTCAGACCTGCCGGGAAATGAAAAGGTTGAGGAATTATTGCCCCCCATTCGTGATAAGCATAATGAATTGTGGGGCGTTGTACAAGGACTGAAGGAAGAATACCGTCTTGTTATTGTATTGTTCTATTATGATGATTTGTCCATACGGGATATCGCCAATGTGTTGGAGATTTCAACGGGAACCGTAAAGTCACGCCTGAACCGTGGAAGAGAGCTTCTAAAAAGGGTATTGGAAGAAAAGGAGGAATGAGAGCCATGACTGAATTTGAAAAGAAGTTAAAAGCGCTTTCCCAGGATTTTGATACTCCGGCATCTTATGACAAAAAAGTGGATGAAATGCTGAAAATGCTGGCAGAGGGAAAAGAATGTCCGCAGGAGGCTCATAGTAAGAAAGAGATTCAGAAAAAGGGAAATGGGAAAAGAATAGCATTCCGCATTGGCATTTGTCTGACTTGTATTGTTTGTCTGCTTGCTATCAGTATTCAGAATGTCCGCGCAAATATTTTTGATTTCTTCAAGCAGACGCTTATGGACTTTCTGCAGAGCGGGGTGGAGGAAAATATTGGAGATAATGGCGTGGAAAGTAGTGAACTATATGTGGAAAGCGAACCGGATTTAATGATGGAATTAAAGGAAACGGTAATCGACAGCCATAATATTTATTTGTTGGTGAAAATAACGGCTCCTCCCAATATTACGTTTACGGAAGATATAGCATTTGAATATTTTTGCTTTTGCAAAGGAAAGAACTATAATGCCAGTCAGCTTTTGTCAGGCGCACAATCCTGCGACCTGTTGGAAGTGAGTGCAGAACGGTCAAATGCAGCAACTTATATTGTTAATATGGTATTTGAAGAGGATTTGGAGGAAGGAACAGAAATAACGGCATTTTTTAAGGATTTGAAACGCAATCCTTATTCGGACGACGCTGAATTATTGGTGGAAGGAATGTGGAGCATTACATTTCCTTTGGAGCAAACGGTTACAGAGAGTGTTACCATTGAAGGAAATTCAGATATGGTATTTCCATATATTGATACAACAGCTGCCATAGAAAAAATTGAACTTACCCCCATTGGATTGGTTTTATTGTCGGATATATCGAATTTCCCGAGTGACAAGCTGGGTTTGGCGGATACGTCCATTTCCGTTAAATTAGAAATGATTGACGGAAGTGAAGTGGTGGTATTCAGCCATGATTTAGAGGAAGAAGTGTTTACGAAAAGCGGAAGTATAGCTTTTGAGGAGGAGAATGGAAAAACCTATCAGAGGAATACGGCAGAATTCCGGAATGTAATTAATCTCAGCATGGTTACCGGAATATATGTAGAGGATTTTTACATTGGAGTAAGAACATCCGAAACTGAATAGTCGAAATCAGCAGAATGTTATACTATCAGATGAATCAATGCAGGGTTCTATTCAAATGAATCAATATATAAGACATGAAAGAGAGGAAGAAAAGGATGAAGAAAAAATTGCAGCAATAGCAATGTCATTTGTGACAGCCGTTGCAATTGGAATTGGGGTGTGCGTACCGGCATTCGCCTATAGTACGGCGACAACGATTACTGCAACGAATTCCAATGGCGAGGCTGTAGAAGCAACATTTACACTGGAAGGACGGTATGAGTCAGATACCTATGATATGGTGGACCAGTTTTGGGCGATGACGGGAGACCAGCAGAAGGCTGTTATGACATACTATGGTTATGACCAGATTGCGACATCCCTTTATGCAGCCGGAACTCTTGATTTGAGCCAGTCAGGTGCATCAGCGGAAAATCCGGTTACGATTACATTTTCTATGGTAGCGGAGTATGGTGCGGGCGTAGAGGCCGGTTGTAAATATCTTTATGTGCTTCAAAAATTAGAGGATGGCACATGGAAATTAATAAATGCACAGTCAACTGCGACTGGTACTGCCACAGCACAGTTTACAGATGCGGTTAGCAGCAAAATCATTGTTATTGAGCTTGCCATTGCGCTTGAGAGCTTAGATCCGGAGCTTTCTGCAGCAGGATATGCGGCACCGGATGTAGAGGGTGTACAAAGTGCAACGGATGCACAAGGGAATCCTGTGAATGTAACCGTTGCTCCCCTTGATAGTGCTATCAAGGCAATTGCATCAGAGCAGGCATATGTGGAATGCAATGGTGCTACACCATTTGCTGCAACGGATGTGAATCTGGAGGGGACGAATGTATCTGCAGACAATCCGATTACAGTAACTTTTTCCGCTGCAGGAGTCAATGCCGGGGAAACGATTACGGTTCTTCATAAGAAGGCAGATGGTACCTGGGAAATCCTTCCGGGAACGGCAGGAAATGGAACTGTAACTGCAACCTTTACATCATTTTCACCAGTTATATTTGTGCGTGCCGCAGCTACAGATGCTGCTTCTAATGCCAATGCAGCCGAACCGAAAAAGGATAAGGTTCCGAATACTGGCGAAACAGACAGGACAATGCTCTGGCTTACTTTGGCAGTTCTCAGCGGCGCCGGAATGGTTTGTCAGTATCGTAGGAAAAAAGCGGTTATAAAATAGGAAATATTCATGGAAGAAAAGAAACATAATATTTTGAAAGAAAAAATCCTGTTTTTGATTTTTGCTGTTTTGTTTTTATTTGCAATCCTTATGATAGCCTATGGCTATTGGCAGAGATGGCATGAGGAACAGCAATTAAAAAAACAACAGGAAGCAATAATAGCAGGTATAGAAAATCCAGAAGAAACAGAGTCAACAGAAGACTCTGTTTCTTCTGATGAACAGGAAGATAAGATACCTGTGATACTGTCAGAATATCAGGGATTGTATGAACAAAATCAAGATATGATTGGCTGGCTGCAAATCGATGGAACCAATATTGATTATCCGGTTATGCAGACCTTGGAAGATGAGGAATATTATCTGTACCGGGATTTTTACGGAGAAGATAATCAAAATGGGTGCCTGATTATGGACACCGATTCGAATGTAGGGGTAGGCAGCCAGGAACATAAATATCAGAATGGCTCCTGTCCATCCACGAATTTAATGATACATGGACATACCATGAAATCCGGAGAAATGTTTGGCAATCTGGATTTATATGCAGAAGAAGCATACGGTCTGGAACATAATATTATATGCTTTGATAGTCTGTATGAACATCGGGAATATGAGCTGATTGCGGTATTTTACTCCCAGGTTTTTTATGAAAATGAGGATGTATTTAAGTATTATAAGTTCTTTCAGGCAGATACACAGGAGGAATTTGACAATTGGTACAATAATATAAAACAAAAATCCGTATATGATACGGGTGAATTTGGAGATGAGTTTATTACATTATCCTGTTGCGCCTATCATGTTGAGGACGGAAGATTTGTAGTTGTTGCAAAAAGAATCCGTCATTGATGCATACAAAAGGGTTTTATGTCTCAATTTCATGTCCGGCTATGCACGGAATCGGTTGGGCTGGTACAGGGGATGTTGGAATTCTGGCAAACCTGGACCGGGAACAGGTAACAGTTAATAATAGAAAATCGGATGAAGAAGGTTGTAACGGTCCTAATGTTCAAAAAAGAAAAAATACCGGAGGAAAACAATGAAAATTCATTGACACACCAGGCAGAGTGTAATATAATATAAAACTGTGACGAGAAAGATAAATACTTAAGCCAAAGCCCCGGTAATAGTATTATCAGATACATGTTATGTAATGATTTGAAGGAGGAACAACCATGAAAAGTTATATGGCCAGCCCATCAACGATTGAAAGACAGTGGTATGTAGTAGACGCTACAGGACATACATTAGGACGTTTGGCATCAGAGATTGCTAAGGTGTTAAGAGGGAAGAATAAGCCGACTTATACACCGCATATGGATACCGGAGATTATGTGATTGTTGTAAATGCAGATCAGATTCAGGTTACCGGTAAGAAGATGGATCAAAAGATTTATTATAATCACTCTGAGTATGTAGGTGGTATGAGAGAGACCACCCTGAAGGAGAAAATGGCGAAGAAGCCGGAAGATGTTATTTACTTAGCAGTTAAGGGTATGCTTCCAAAGGGACCGTTAGGCCGTCAGATGATTAAGAAGCTTCATGTGTATGCAGGTCCGGAGCATGAGCAGGCAGCACAGAAGCCGAAGGAATTAGAAATCAAGTATTAGTAGAAGGAGGACATAACAGTGGCTAAGAAGAAGGATAACAAGTTCTATGGAACCGGTAGAAGAAAAAGCAGTATTGCAAGAGTATATTTAGTACCTGGTACAGGTAAGATTACGATTAATAAAAGAGATATGAATGATTACTTTGGATTAGAAACCTTGAAGTTAATCGTAAATCAGCCATTTGAAGCGACTTCTACACAGGGTAAATTCGATGTATTAGTGAATGTTCACGGCGGTGGATTTACCGGACAGGCAGGTGCAATCCGTCATGGTATTGCTAGAGCTTTATGCGTAGCGGATCCAGAGTACAGACCATCATTAAAGAAGGCTGGTCTTTTAACCCGTGATCCTCGTATGAAGGAAAGAAAGAAGTACGGCTTGAAAGCAGCACGTCGCGCGCCACAGTTTTCAAAGAGATAAGGATTACTGCGAAGTACAGTATAGAAAAGGAGTCTCCGAATTTATTCGAGAGACTCCTTTTCTATACTGTACTTCATAGGAAGGCAAGAGATGACCGAGATGGAGCGAAGCGGAATCGAGGTTTCTCTTGTCTTTGCAGTAATCCGAATGCTTGCATGCAAGGGGCTTTTGTTATGCGTCTTTGTTCATAGGAAGGCAAGAGATGACCGAGATGGAGCGAAGCGGAATTGAGGTTTCTCTTGTCTTTGCAGTAATCCGAATGCTTGCATGCAAGGGGCTTTTGTTATGCGTCTTTGTTCACAGATAACGAAAGGAAAGCGTGCCGAATTTATTCGAGAGACTCCTTTTCTATTATTGATACCATAAAGGTCTGGCATTTTCGTTATAATTTTTATGATTTTTATTATCCTGGCAAGTGTATTTTACAGCAGGCGGTATGTTCCGACAGATTCTATATACAATCTGATCGATTTCCTGGTCGGAAGCAATAAAAGTTCGTATCCAACCATGAATGTATAATGATGGCGGATTAAATGTACTTTTTCTACCATACCCGATATTTTGCTCTATAATAAATAATTGGGCAAGAACGGCGGTTATATCGATTGGGTTAATGAATTGTGTATAATTGATATTTTCAACATATTTAACGACTTCTAAAGGATTTGCTCCATAGAATATCTCATCAAATGTTAATAGTAAAGCATTAATGGTTTCGGGCAATTCACGAGAGCGAAGTTTCAGATCCAAAAGCAATCTAAGATGGTTTGGGCGAAATGGTTTATCATCTTCGATTTGCAGGAATATTTGAAAGTTGGTATTTACATCATAATCTTTAAAACGTGCTGATAATGTAGTTGGGCGGTATATAAGTACTCTTTGATTATCATTCGCATACACTTCAGTCATTGTGTCAAATGGCAAGGCTAATATTTTGTCCAGCATTGCGTCAAGTTGCATGGATTAGACCTCCTTAAAAAATTCAATAATTTCAACACTAAGCACATTTGCAATCTGATTGAGTACAGATATAGAAAGGCTTTTGTCGCATCCGGCAGCTTCAATCTTAGAAAGGTAGCTGATGCTGATTTTCGCCTGATCTGCAAGTTGTACTTGTGTTAATTGCGCTTGTTCTCTATAATATTTTATGTTTGTACCTATAAGACGATATAGGTCAGTATCATTGTTGAAATGCATAAGAATACCTCTTTCACTATTTGTGAATATTATCACATAAGATATATATTATATAAATTCACTTATAGTGAAAGGATTAAACTGTGGAATTATATAAATTTATGAGTTAAAATGATAAAAGGAATAGAAGAAGGAGGAATGTCTTATAAATATACAACCGAACAATTTTAAGCTTGAATCAACAACAGTCTGGTCATTTCCAGACAGAGGCAATTGGGCAACGCATTCAGGAAAGTATTGAGGGAATTGGTCGCCATATGTACCAAGAAATTTGATACTTCGCTATTCAAATCCAGGTGACTGGGTTTTAGATCAATTTATGGGTAGTGGAACAACCTTAGTAGAGGCGAAGCTGCTCAATCGTAATGCGATAGGTGTTGACATCAATCCGCAATCCGTTTCAATTTCTGAAACAAATTTAGAATTCCAATGTGAAACAAATTCAAAAATATTTACACGAAATGGAAATGCTTCAGACTTGCAATTTATTAAAGATAGTTGCATTGACTTTATTTGTACGCATCCGCCATATGCAAATATCATCAAGTATAGTAAAGGTATTGAGGGAGATATTTCATTACTTGGTTTTGATGATTTTTTGATTGAAATGGAGAAGGTAGCGGAGGAAGCGTTTCGAGTATTGCAGAAGGGTAAGATGTGTGCGGTAATGATGGGGGATATGAGGAAGTATGGAAAAGTGATTCCATTGGGTTTTCGTATGATGGAGTGCTTTTTGCAAGCAGGTTTTACTAATAAAGAGATTATTATTAAGGAACAGCATAATTGCCGTTCTACGGATTATTGGGAGAAACAGATTAGTAATTTTCTCTTGCTGGCACATGAATATATTTTTGTATTTCAGAAATAAATGAATTCACAAAGAGTGGAAGTTTTGGTTGTTATTTGGCATATCTGCAAGTATAATGGTTATGGAAAGGATTTTCTTTATGCGGATATAGAGGAGAGGAATCGTAAATGAGTCATTCGAGTGTCGCTCCATTTGTGAAATGGGCTGGTGGAAAACGACAGTTGTTGTCACAAATAAAAGAGAGAATGCCTGAAAAATATAATAATTATTTTGAACCATTTGTGGGGGGCGGCGCGGTAACATTTGAATTGCTGCCTGCAAATGCTCTGATAAATGATATAAATAAAGCATTGATTAATACATATAAGCAGATTCGAAATGTTCCGGAAGCATTTTTGCAAGCAGTAAATATGCTTGACGAGGAAATGTGGGAGGATGGAAAGGAATACTATTATTCTCTTAGAGAGCATTATAATGACAAGCTGATGAAAGCGGAATTTGATGTGGAACTCGCAGCTTTGTTTGTGTTTATCAATAAGCATTGCTTTAATGGTTTATATCGAGTAAATGGCAAGGGATTATTTAATGTTCCATATAACAATACCAGAAGAGCATCTGTGGATAAAAAGGCTATAATGGAGACTTCAGAATATCTACAAGGTGTGACAATTATGGATGGAGACTTCGAAGCGGCATGTAAAGATGCTACGAAAGGTGATTTTGTATTTATAGATAGTCCGTATGCACCGTTGAATCCGACTTCTTTTGAATCCTATACAAGGGAGGGATTTGATATAGAGAGCCATAAGCGATTGGCAAAGTTATTTGATGAATTAACTGCTAGAGGTTGCTGCTGTATGCTTACGAATCACAACACAGATTTGATAAACGATCTTTATGGTAATAAAGGTTATAAAATAGATGTAGTCAGTGTAAAACGTATGATTAATTCAGATGCATCTAATAGAGTAGGTGAAGAAGTAATTATATGTAATTATTAGGGAGAGTTTTTGATGGGATATGAGGATGAAAAAGTACGAATTTTAGATTATGTGACTAGAAATGGTGAAATAATTGAATTGACTCCAAATAAAGATAATGTAAAGAGATATTATAGAGAGTTGGTAATACTCAATAATTCTAAAAAAATTGCTATTAGATTCCCTGGATATAAAACAAAACGGGGAAAAAGTGATTATTGTGTTTATTTAGAAGATGGGTATGAAGAAAAACCAATTTCACATGTTGAAATAATGCAAGATTTATACAATAAAACAACGATTAGAAATTATTCATACATGAAGAGATATGTTGAGGATGTAGCAAGGTATGGAAAGGATATTGATATTCCAGTATGTTTGTATGATGTGGAGACAGAAGGTTTTACGTTTGAAGAATTGACACATCTGATGTTTTACATTGCTTTGCAGGAAGATATTAACTATCCGATGCCAAAGTATTTAGGTAGAACAATGTGTTATTTTAGATATTTGGAAGCTATATTTTGTAAGGTGAATGCACAATATTCATTAAATGATGCAATTGAAAAAGCGACACGAAGAGGTGGACCACCGGCACAGAATTGGAGAAACGTTGGTGATTTATATGATATAGTTTCTAGAATACGATATGAGGATTGAATTAATGGAAAACTTATTTGTAAAGAAAGTGCCATTATATTTCGAGACAAAAGAATCACAGTTGATATTAGGTGATTCTTTTAAAATTCTTACAAAAATGGAATCGGAATCTGTAGATATGATATTTGCAGACCCACCATACTTTTTAAGTAATGATGGTATTACCTGTCAGGGTGGGAAAATAGTTTCCGTAAATAAAGGCTCATGGGATAAGCTTTCGGAAAGTGGAACCAGTGTTGATGAAAAACATAAGTTTAACAGAAAGTGGATTCGGTTATGTAAAAGAGTATTAAAGCCCAATGGCACGATTTGGATATCAGGAACATTACACAATATATATTCGATTGGTATGGCATTGGAGCAGGAGGGCTTCAAGATAATCAACAACATAACCTGGCAGAAAACAAATCCACCACCAAACCTGGCATGTCGATGCTTCACACATTCTACGGAAACCATTTTATGGGCAAAGAAGAATGAAAAGAAGTCTCGACATTTTTTTGATTATCAGAAGATGAAAGAAATGAATGAAGGTAAGCAAATGAAGGATGTGTGGACAGGAACACTTACGAAACCCTCAGAAAAAGCAGAAGGTAAGCATCCAACACAAAAGCCGGAATATCTGCTTGAGAAAATTGTATTGGCATCTACGAAGGAAGGACAAGTTATTTTGGATCCCTTCTGCGGTTCAGGAACTACTGGGGTAGAAGCTGTGCGATTTGGGCGGAAATTTATTGGAATAGATGTAAGCGAAGAATACTTAGAGATATCTAAGAAAAGATTGGAGAAGGAAGCAGATGGCATATAGAGATTTTGATGAATGGTTAAGTAGGTTCAGACCAAGCATATCCAGTTATGATTATTACATAGATTTTGAAAAGGTTGTAAGAAATGTAGAAGAAATTAAGGTGGAACTAAACATTTTGAATTCCTTGATTGGTTCAAAAAATGTTGAGGAAGATTTTGAAAAAATAGTGTCAAAGTATCCGGAAACATTGCAATGTATTCCGCTGTTACTTGCAGTTAGAGGATATGAAATCTATGCACAAGATGAAGATGGAGCGTTCCTTTATAATTTTAAGAAGATGAATTATAGTGTGGAGCAGTACAGGGAGTTTATGCGTAAGACCGGATTATTTGATATGCTTGCAAATCATCTGGTAAATCATCTTGTGGATTATGCTTTAGGTATTGAAACCGGATTGGATTCTAATGGTCGCAAGAATCGTGGTGGTCATCAAATGGAAGATTTGGTTGAAAAGTATATTGTGGCAGCAGGATTTGAAAAGGATATAAACTACTTCAAGGAAATGTACTTGAAAGATATTGAAGAGAAATGGAGCATTGATTTATCTGCACTTTCGAATCAGGGCAAGGCTGCTAAGCGATTTGATTTTGTAGTCAAGACAGATAAGATGATTTATGGTATTGAAACAAACTTCTATGGCGGAGGTGGTTCAAAGCTTAATGAAACGGCAAGAAGTTATAAAATGCTCTCACAGGAGGCTGATACTATAGATGGCTTTACCTTTGTGTGGTTTACCGATGGAACTGGCTGGAAGAGTGCTAGAGGGAATTTGAGAGAAACATTTGAGGTTATGGATACAATTTACAGTATTGATGATATGGAAAATGGGATTATGGAAAAGATATTTTTATAAATTTTTCTTTGAGAACTAATATTTAGAAGCATAGAAAGTGGATGATTTAAGTGACTGCATTTCAGGAAAAGCATCACCAAAAATAAAAACCCAGCAGGATAGTTGAAGATGAGCAGTAATAAGATATTAATTGTAGAAGATAATAAAGAAATCAGTGATATCCTTGCGGAATTCTTATCCGAGCATGGGTATGAAACAGCATGTGCCTATAATGGAAGGGAAGCTTCTTTACAGCTTTCACAGGATGCTTATATCATGATTCTCATGGATTTAATGCTGCCATATAAAAGCGGTCATGATTTGATTGCGGAATTAAGACAGCATTCAGATGTACCAATCATCTGTCTATCTGCCAAATCCAGTCTGGAAACCCGGTTAGAGGTATTGCAGATGGGAGCAGATGATTATATCGTAAAGCCCTTTGACTTGAATGAGGTATTGGTCCGGATTCAGGTGGTACTGCGCCGGAACCGTACATATACAGACCCGGAGGAAGGCGGAGATACCGGAAAGAAGCTGTGCTTTCAGAATCTGGTACTGGATGTAGAGGGGAATTGCGTCTGGATGAAGGGAAACAGAATGGCATTAACGGCGAAGGAGCTTGGGATTTTGCGATTATTTCTGGAATATCCCAATAAGACCTTTTCCAAAGCCAATATCTATGAAACCATTTGGGGAGAACCTTACTATTATGAAGACAATACATTAAATGTTCATATGAGTAATCTGCGGAATAAATTAAAAAGGGCAGACGGAGAGTATGAGTATATCGAAACCGTTTGGGGAATCGGCTACCGCCTGGCGAGAGCAGAAAAAGAACGTGGTATGGAACCCAAAGACCGGGCGATGCCTGGATGAAGGAGCTGATATGGAAATTGCAGTCATTATTTTAACGCTGGCTTGTATGATACTGTTCACAAATTGGCTGGCATTAAAGCGGCAAATCCGGAATATTACGGATGAATTAAGAGAAAACCGACAGGAAGATTATAATAAGCAGGTTCGGATTTCCCTATTAGACCGGGATTTAACAGCATTAGCAAAGGAATGCAACTACAATCTGGATTATCAGACTGCCTGTAAACGGAGGGCAAGGCAGCAGGAGCAGATGTCAAAGCAGGCGATTTCAGATATTGCTCATGACCTGAGAACGCCGCTGACAGTGGTAAAGGGGAATTTACAGCTTATTCAGCAGGAGGGAAGTCTTGGGGAGAAGGAATGCCGGTATTTGCAGATTTGTGAAGGAAAGACAGAGGAACTGCAATACATGGTAGATGAATTCTTTGAACTGTCCATGCTGGAGCATGATGAAGCCCGGGTAGAGCTGGAGACCGTGAATATAACCAGTCTGCTGCTGAATATGATTCTGGAGTATGAGAGTTTGATTCGGGAGCATGGTTTGACCCCTTCTATAGACATACCGGAAAAGACCCTGCTTGTACAAGGTAATCCACAGTTGTTGGAGCGTATATTTGGAAATCTTCTGGGAAATATTTTTAAATATGCAGTTTCTGGTTTTCGGATTCAATTAAAGGAATTGAAACAGGAATGCCGGATAGAATTTGCTAATCCAGTCCAGTCTGGCGAACAGATAGATATTGCCCATATATTTGACCGTTCGTATATGGCAGATGGTTCCCGAAACCGGCCCGGAACCGGTCTGGGACTTTATATTGTGAAGCTTTTGGCAGAAAAGCAGGGAGCAGAGACGGATGCAGAGCTTCGAGCAGGAGAGCTGGTCATAATAATAAAACTGAAAAAGACAGAGAATAAATAAAGAATTTTTTAGGATTTAAGGAATTCTTTATTTTTTTGTTTTAATGTGTAGGAAATGGAAAGGAGATGGACGATGAACGGACAAGTGATTATTGATGTTGAAAAGCTAACAAAGCAGTATAGAAAACAGGTCGTAGTCCAGGAAGCAGGCTTTCAAATCCGGCAGGGAAGCATTTGCGGCCTGATTGGACCCAATGGCGCCGGAAAGACTACTATTATGAAGATGCTGGGAGGGCTGGTAATTCCTACCAGAGGAACCATTTCCTTTTATGGCAGCCATACAGAGCCGGAGCGGGCAAAGGCCAGAGAACGGATGAGCTTTATGATTGAAAGTCCATATGCAAAGTTTGACCTGACAGCGTGGCAGAATCTGGAAAAGCAGCGGCTGCAAAAGGGAATTCCGGATAAAAACCGGATTTATGAGGTCATGGAGCTGGTGGGGATTGCAGAGGCGGCAAATAAACGGGTGAAGGAATATTCCCTGGGGATGAAGCAGCGGTTTGGAATTGCCAATGCCTTGCTTTCCAAGCCGGAAATCATGATTCTGGACGAGCCAATTAACGGACTGGACCCGGAAGGGATTGTGGAGGTTCGGGAGCTGCTGATGCGGCTGAATCAGGAGGAGGATATTACAATCATGATTTCTTCTCATATCTTGAGCGAGCTTTCCTTAATGTGTGATGAATATTTATTTATTGTCAATGGAAGAATCGTAAAGCAGACGACCGGAGATGCGTTACGGCAGGAATGCAGAAATTATTTTCATATCCATACGGACCAGGATGAACTGGCGCTGGCTGTTTTGCAGGAAAAGCTAAAGGTGGAGAATTATGAAGTGGAGGAGAACGGCAGTATCCGGTTATTTGAACACCTGGATCATATTCCTTTGGTTTCCCGGACTTTATATGAGAACGGAGTGATTCCTCTGGAATTAAGTGCTGGAGGAGAGAACCTGGAGGAATTTTATATGTCATTAATAGGAGGTGAGGCGCATGTGGAACGTGATTCGGGCACAGCTATACCAGCTAAAAAGAGATAAAATGGTATGGGGGATATTCTTGTTTGCACTGGTGCTGAATGGGATTTTTTCGTTTACCAATATGACGGATATGGATGAGGAGCTGAGCGGTAGTCTGACGGTGGCAAGTATGGGCAGCATGTATTGTATGGCTGGCATGATTGTTATCTTGATTGTTGTAGCAAATGTAATGGGAAAGGACTTTATTGATAAGACCCTGAATTATGAAATCCTATCCGGGCATTCCCGAAGAGAGGTTTATTTTGGAAGATTTATTACGGCCGTTCTGATAGGGCCTGTGATTTCCTTTCTGGTCATAGCAGCAGTTCCGTTGGTAATGACGCTGATATTTGGCTGGGGAACCACTATAGAGCTGGAAGGAGTACTCGTCCGCTATGCCTTAATCTTTTTTACCTTGGTTCAGATTGCCTGTGAGTTGGCACTGATAACCATTCTGACGAAAAATCCATATGTTACCTATCTGGCAGGATTTATACTTGGTTATATACAGATGATGTTCTTTACGGTAAGAACGGAATTTCCGGACTGGTTTGCCGAGCGGGACTTTTCCATGCTTTCGATATGGCATTGTATGGATTTGCTGAGTTTTCAGGATATGACTACCTTTTTGTACAGCTCTGAGGTGGAAGCGTCTGCAATATGGCTGTCCATCGGAATCTCTCTGATTCTGGGCGGAATCATAATTCTGGCGGGTTATTTGTATTTTCGACGGGATGATTTGAACTGAAAGATGTCGGGACTGATAAAAGATAGGAGATTCGATTTTGCATGTGCCGCCTCTGCATACAGATTAAGATAGTTCGAGGAAAATAACAAAAGGATAGGTTTAGAAAATTGAGTGTTTGAATTTGAATGCATCTATGATATGATGGTAACCATAGATTTTAAATGGAGGCAATGGGGTGAAAGCCCGAATGAAGTATGGAAAAGGGAAAAAACAGACATTCATTTACAGGATCAATTGGTTTCGTGCTGGCAGCTGCCGGCAGTGCGGTAGGCTTGGGAAATATTTGGAGGTTTCCTTATCTGGCGGCGAAGGATGGGGGAGGGCTGTTTCTGGTCATTTATCTGCTTTTGGCGCTTACCTTTGGATTTACTCTGCTTACCACAGAGATAGCCATAGGAAGAAAGACAAAACAGAGTCCCTTAACGGCATATCGTAAGGTGAAGAAGGGCTGGGGTTTCTTGGGCGTATTGGCATGTCTGGTACCGGTCATTATCATGCCGTATTATTGTGTTATAGGCGGATGGGTAGTGAAATACTTCCTTGCGTTCCTGACCGGAGATGGAGGAAATGCCGCCCAGGATGATTATTTTTCAGAATTTATTACAGCAGATATTCAGCCAATCATTATGATGCTTGTTTTTCTGTTTATTGTTGCATTCATTATCTTTCGAGGCGTGGAGAAAGGAATTGAATCCTCCTCAAAGATTATTATGCCGATTTTGTTGTTATTGGTGATTGGAATTGCTATCTTTTCTATTACGATTCAGCATACGGATGCCAATGGTATAACAAGAACCGGCTTAGAGGGCTTGCGGATATGCCTGGTTCCCAATCTGCAGGGGATGACGGTAAAGGGATTTTTTACAGTGTTATTAGATGCCATGGGTCAGTTGTTCTTTAGCTTAAGTGTAGCCATGGGAATTATGATTGCATATGGCTCTTATGTAAAGGATGACGCCAATCTGGTAAAATCCATTAATCAGATTGAAATCTTCGATACCGCAGTTGCCTTTTTAGCCGGTGTCATGATTATTCCTGCTGTTTATACCTTTATGGGAACCGAGGGAATGGAGGCCTCCGGACCAAGTCTGATGTTTGTATCCTTGCCGAAGGTATTTGCAGCGATGGGAAGGGCTGGCAATGTCATCGGGACCTTGTTCTTTGCCATGGTGCTGTTTGCGGCAATTACCAGCGCTATGTCGGTTATGGAGGCGGTGGTTTCCAGTCTGATGGATAAGTTCCATATGTCCAGGCTAAAAGCAACGATTGTGGAAACGGCAATTGCTTTGCTTGGAGGCATCCTTGTGTGCCTTGGTTACAATAAGCTGTACTTTAATATTACTTTGCCGAATGGCGCCACAGGACAGCTTTTGGATGTGATGGATTACATTAGTAATAATGCATTGATGCCATTGGTAGCTATCGGTACCTGTATTCTGGTTGGCTGGGTAGTAAAGCCAAAGACTGTTATTGAGGAAGTGGAGAAAAGCGGCTGCAGATTAGGCCGGAAACAATTATACATTGTAATGATAAAGTTTATTGCACCGGTTTTGCTGGCAATCCTATTGTTGAAATCCTTAGGAATCTTATCGGCAATATAAGCCTGAAATATGCCGTGATTCTACCTGGGATAACAGAATATGAAGTAAGAAATGAAATATAAAAATATTAGAAAAAACCGACCTCCAATCGTTAGACCTTGGTCTGACTTTTGGGGGCCGGTTCAAAATAAAGAAGATTTTTCAGGAAGAAAACTACATCCGCCTCAATGCTTCAATCGGACTAAGCTTTGCTGCCTTTCTGGCAGGATAGATTCCGAAAAAAATACCAACCACAGAGGAAAACAGGGTAGCTAATAGAATCGCACCAAAGCTGATAGATGGAGTAAAGGCATAGTCCGGCGCTATAAGGCTGATAATCTGACTAATCAGGAATGCGCCTAAGAATCCGAACAGGATTCCCAGCAGTCCGCCAAGCATGGTAATGATGGCGGATTCTGACAGAAACTGCAGCATAATGGAACGGGTTTTTGCACCCAGCGCTTTTCGGATTCCGATTTCCCGGGTTCGTTCCGTAACGGAAACCAGCATGATATTCATAACGCCTACACCGCCAACCAGTAATGATATAGCAGCTACCAGAGAGATAAATATGGTTATGACGCTGATAACGGTATTGATGGTAGCCATAACATCGCTAAAGCTTTGAAAGATATATTGATTTTCTCCCCGGCAGTTATGACGGGCTTCTAATATATTAATAATCTGATTACAGGCTTCTTGTGTATCAGCATCATCTTCCAAGAGCAGGTTGACAGAATATAGATCCTCCTCCAGGTTAATTCCAAACGCAGAATCAAAGGTAGTCAGTGGTACGTTCAAGTAAATGGGAGCATCTTCATAGTCATAGGTAATCATAGAAGTGTTATCGGCATAAGCGGTAAGTCCAACGATGGTATAAGTCAGATTCCTTCCGCCAATCATGATGTCGATGGGCATTCCGATTACATCTGTATTTCCAAACAGCCGGATGGCATCATCCTCTGTAATATAGCAGACCATTTTTGCCATTTCGTAATCATCCTCACTAAAATAGGCTCCCTTGCTTAAAATACTATATTGTTCAAACAGGTAGTTGTCAGCATTGCAGCCATAAGCATATCCGGTAAATTCCCCCTTTGGAGTTGTGATGGTTCCGCTTAAAGAGACGGAACTTAAATATGCACGAACCTCTTCCATAGTTTCTGTTATATATTCCAAATCATCTATGGTAATTGGATTTTCACCCATAGAGGCAATGGCAATCTGTCCGCTTCCCACACTGTCTAATTGTCCGGTTATCATGTTCTTTGCCCCATTTCCCAGGGACATGATTAGGATAACAGAGGAAATACCAATGATAATTCCCAGCATTGTCAACAGGGAGCGGATTTTATTGGAAAGAATGTTGAAGAATGCCATTTTAATGTATTCAAAAATTTGTGCCATATCCATTCCTCCCGTTATTCGTTGCGATTTATTTCACCATCGGTGGCATCTGAAACAGGCAGAATCGGGATGACAGGAAGCCCCTCTGTAATGCTGGGATTGATATCAGTAATCACCAGAGTATCCGCATCAATACCTTCTACGATTTCACTATAATTGATATCGCTGATTCCGGTAGTGACATGTTTTTTTACAATTACATCATTTTCCACTGCATAGACAAATTTACCTGTTGTATCTACATTTACGGCAAGATTCGGTACGGTTAATACATCTGTTGCAGAAGCAGTATGAATGATGACCTTGGCATCCAGTCCAAGCACAATGGCATCATCCGGATTCTGAATGGTGACTTCTGCTTCGATAGTAGTTGCACCATTTGCGCCGACAGTAGCCATCCGGCTGATATAAGTAACCTCACCCTTATATTCCCGGTCCAGAATAGTGATATCCGCAGACTGACCCAGGGCAACTGTTTCAAGGTCTTTTTTGGAAAGAGGAACGGTAACCTTCAGGCTGTTGCTGTCCGCTATGGTAAAGAGCGGCAGACCGGGAGCGCTTGTGGAACCCTTTGTAATATCGACGGAGGTAATAATGCCGTCCTGCTCCGCTATAATACCTGCTTTTCCTTCCTCTAATGAGGTGGCAGCGGCTTCTACCTGCATGGATGACAGCTGATTGGTGATATTCAACTGCTCCCGCTGTGTAGCAGTTAGAATGCCGTTTTGGGCGCTTTCCACTAAGGCTTCCTGGGAAGCAAGCTCGCCTTGAAGGGTAGCCAGCTCGGCTGATTTTGCATTCAGAATGGCAGCAATCGTATCATTATCATCCGGCATACTGCTTAAGATGGAGGATAAATTACTGATAGAGGAATTCAGGGTATCCCGTTCTGCACATTTGGTGATATAGTCCGGATTGGCAGTTAAGTCGGTTCCTTCCGGATTTGTATCAATCATGGTTTGAATCTCATCTAATACAACAGACAAACGATTTCTTTTTTCTGCAATCGCCGTTGCTAGTTCCATACCGCTTTCATCGATTGAGGTATTGTCCTGTAAGGCGGCGATTTCATTTTCCAATGCCGTAATCTGTGTTTTTAAGGCGGCTGCCTTTGCCTTTGCCTGCTCTAAGGCAGAGCTGGTCTTATTCGAGGCCTCCACTGTGCTTTGATTGGATAGCTGCGTGGAACGGGCATTCAAGGAAGCCTGGTTGTACTGGTCCTCCAGGTCTGTCGTATCAAAGGTTAGTATGGTATCCCCTGCCTGAATCGGCTGTCCCGGACGGATGTAAATATCCTTTACAGCAGCAGATACAGATGCAGTATAGGTGGTGATATTGGCGCTGGATATGGTTCCGCTGGTAATAACGGAAGAAGAAATATCATTCATCTCCGGGTTTACTACATTTACCGGCATTCCGGCATTCATCATAGCATTTCCAAGGATACTTCCAATGATGACAATGGCAATGATTAACAGTACAACAATCGAAGGAATAATAATCAGGGCAAGCTTTTTTCCTGAAACTTTCTTTTTGGTTATTGGTTCTGACATACTGGACCTCCTTATTCTTCTCTGGTTATGTCTGATTCGATTTTTCCATCCATGATTCGAACCACTCGTTTGGCATTTGCAGCGATTTGATCATCATGGGTAATTAATATAATGGTACGGCCGGTATCATGAAGTGCATGTAGGATTTTCATAATTTCCTTTGTAGAGGAAGAATCCAGATTACCGGTAGGCTCATCAGCAAGGATGACCGGCGGCTTTGCAGCAATTGCTCTGGCGATTGCCACACGCTGCTGCTGACCACCGCTCATTTCAGATGGCTTATGCTTTATCCGGTTCTCCAGACCTACGATTTTTAGTGCATCCAACGCCAGCTCCTGCCGCTGTCCGGCGGGCATACCGCGGTAAATTAATGGTAACGTGACATTTTCTAAGGCAGTTAGATTTGGAATCAGATTAAAGCCCTGAAAGATAAATCCAATCTGCTGATTGCGGATTTCAGATAGTGCATTATCATGTAAGGCAGAAACATCCTGACCGGACAAAATGTAAGTACCGGAGGAAGGGGTGTCCAGACAACCCAGCATGTTCATCAGGGTAGATTTTCCGGAACCGGACTGACCGATGATAGCTACGAATTCACCAGTGTTGATTTCCAAAGAAACATCATCCAAGGCGCGTACTTCATTTTCACCGGGATTGTATATTTTCATGATATGCTCAATATGTATCAATGAATCCATAGGAAGCTCCTTTCCGTTGATATGTTATGGAATCGCTATGATAGAATAATCAGTATCGTGATTCATCCAGGAACGATTTCCTTATCTAGAATATAATAGTTAAGATGATTATGGAAGAGCTTGTTTGAATGTGAAAAGTTTTTGTAAAGAAATGTAAATATTTTGAAAGAAAATGCAGGGAATCCATGACTGTGGATGCCCTTCGCCATAAGATAAGCAAATGGAAATAACATCCTCCGTCTTATGCGAATATACTGCATATAGGGAGGATATAGCATGAATGAAATTATAATTATGGCATTGCTTGCAACCTTAGGTACCTGGTTTGTAACTGCTCTGGGTGCTGCAACTGTAGTTTTTTTCAAGAAGCCAAATCCGAAGGTATTGAACCTGATGCTGGGCTTTGCTGCAGGAGTCATGATTGCTGCCAGCTTTTGGTCCTTGCTGCAGCCGGCCATTGAACGGGCAGAAGCTATTTCTACGATACCGGCTTATATTGTGGCGACGGGTGGGTTCTTATTCGGGGCTTTTTTTATGTGGGCATCCGATAAGATTGTTTATTATGCCCGTGGGAAGGCGGATAATACTTGCAGAGGAGAAGCTGGTGGATGCATGAACCGGATTATTATGCTGATTTTATCCATAACGCTTCATAATATTCCAGAGGGTCTGGCAGTAGGAGTTGCTTTTGGAACGCTGAATGGGAATCAATATTCGATGGAAGCGCTTATGGGAGCGGTTACCATTGCAGTTGGGATTGGCTTGCAGAATTTTCCGGAGGGGGCAGCTGTTTCCATTCCTCTTCGGCGGGAAGGATATTCCAGAACGAAAAGCTTTCTGCTAGGCCAGGCATCCGGACTGGTAGAACCCATTGCCGGTGTAATTGGTGCAGTTCTGGTGGTCTATATGGAGGCAATTCTGCCATTTGCCCTTTCCTTTGCGGCAGGTGCCATGATTCTGGTAGCCGTTCATGAACTGATACCGGAATGTCAGAAAAATCAAGAGACACAGCCGTATTTTGCAACAATGGGAATCATATCAGGCTTTGGCCTTATGATGCTGCTGGATGTCATGCTGGGGTAGTGTACTGTATGACAAATAACACAGAAGGCCAGACACTGTCATATAATAAGATACAGGATAATAGGAGTCAATGATATGGCAGGTAATGAATTCAGTGATGTTACGAAAGAATATCTACAGGAATTTTATTGTATTCTGGATGAAATGATTGCAGGAATGACAATGGCGAAGCTGACGGACAGTATTTCCCACAATTTTATTGTACAGATGATTCCGCATCATGAGGCGGCAATTGAAATGTCTGAAAATCTTCTAAACTATACGATTTTTATTCCTCTGCAAAACATAGCAAAGAATATAATCCGGGAGCAGTCCGAAGGAATTCAGGAAATGCAGAAAATCTTAGAGAGCTGCGGTCAGCTGAAGAATGCCAGATGTGATATTATGTCTTATAAGAGGAAATATGATGATATCTCAGAGCATATGTTTACCAATATGGGAAATGCGGTTTCTGTCAATGATATTAATGTCAATTATATGCGGGAAATGATTCCACATCACATGGGAGCCATCCAGATGTCCCAGAATGCGTTGCAGTATGAGCTTTGTTCGGAGCTGAAGCCGATTCTGCAGCGGATTATCACAACCCAGCAGCAGGGCATAAAGGAAATGAAAAGACTGTTGCAGCAATGCAATTCGGAAATTAAATGAAAGGGATAGAAAAATCCTTCCGGAATCTAATGGATTGAGGAAGGATTTTTTATCGCTGAGCAGCATAAGATTACAAGTTAGGGTAAAGTTTTTGTAGGAAAAATAAATAGATAAAGGAAAGAGCACC
>JAMOZY010000014.1 GCA_023667695.1 Clostridium sp.
CATATAGATACCGACGGACTTTAGCAGGAAACTGCGATAAACCATAATTTATTGGTGTTGGCTCCATGCGTACCTTACCTCATCCTTTTACTATGAGCAGCTTCTGCCCCACCGTTAAATCATCCCGTTCCAGTTGATTTACCTTACGAATGGTATCAATGGAAGTATAATACCGCTTTGCAATATTCCACAAGGTATCTTCCTCCTGTACCATATAGCCGATAATTCCTGCAAGCTGATTCATTTTCTCATAATCAATATCCGATACACTCATATCTGTGATTGCCTTGCATTTCTTTCTTGCAAATGCGATGATACTCAGGTTAACAACCGCCTTTATTTCTACCTCATCACTTCCCAGCATAATACTGCTAATCTGCTCCAAGGTCGGGCGGATATGATAAATGGTATCCTGAGACATATCCTTTGCTTCTACCAAATATGTAAACGGAAGAAATCCGGTCAGAGAATTCATCGGACGGGTATCATCCTCTGCTATGTAGATGAGACGAACTTCTACCGCACCGTCTACCACAATTCCTTCTTCGGTAGTACGGGTATCATCTACCTTTACATTTCCCTCTACATAACAGACCTGTAAAATACCAGATTGATTTTCTTTTCGTTTCAGGCGTTCTACAATCCGGGTCTTTGCATTGTTTCTTGTCAACAGAGACTCATAATCAAAGGATTCGGTTTCCACATTAATACAGGCCGTGGTGGAAAACATATCGCCAAGCAGTTCCAGCTCCTCTTCCTGATAAATACGAATCTCAAGCTCCAGGCTTGCTTCCAGATTCAGAACACGCTCTTCCCCATCCTCATCCGGCTCTACAACAAGCTGTGTTTCTCCCAGCATTACGCCGATATCTGCGGTCATTCCTTCCATAGAGCCTACACAATCTACCTCGCCGGAAAATGGGATATCCAGATTCAGATACTGCAATGGCATCTGTTCCTCTGCCCGATAAATTAAAAATACCTCCAGCTCGCCCCGAATATCAATTTTATTATCCAAAGGCTTAGTTTCTACCTCATTTACGGTTACAGAATGCCAAATTAGATTACGGATATTCGGTTTGCTCTGTGGGATGGATATTAGCTCCCGCACACGGAATACATCCTTCTGGTCTGCTACCGTCCGGGTATATGGTACTTTTTTGTACATACACTGGATGTTTTCCCCATTTTCAATACTCTCCGCACCCTCAATAACATCCTGCTCCGTTACATCGATTTTCATCTGAATCAATCCCTTTACCGCAATTTTACGGGAGTGAATCATGGAAATATTCAAATCCTCCATATCACAGCTCACGCTGGTATCATAGGATGGAAGCAGTTCATCTACATTTATGGTTTCCTCAAAGGGCACGCTCCCTTCCATGGAATCTAACTCACCTTCCGCCTTGGCAACGGAATACAGAAGCTTATAGCTGACATGCCCTTTTACCCGTATCCGGTCAACCATAGGTTCCGTATCGTCAACAACTACCTGCCCCTGACTGATAATAATCTTATCTATATCCTGTTTACTGTCCGTTACATTGAAATCTTCGTCTATTGTAAGCTGTACATGCTTTGAAGTCTTATGGTTATTGGTACGAATTTCCTTTTTTACTAACTGCATGCGGACTACCTCCCTTTTCGATTCCGGTCAGTGAAGCTTCATTCTCCACTTGTCTTTCTACGCTGATACTATTTTATGACCCAGAATCAGAATTATTCCTTCATAACCCTTTTTAGATTATTCATATATCACTGGAAGATTCTGATTCTCACACTTTACAGCTACATATGGATAGGTCATGCCATCGATTTTAATTGTCTCTCCATCCGAGCCAATCAGATTTGTATCAATGTAAACAGCCTGAGTCGTACGATAGAGGGCATTTACGGTGACTGCACAGCCGCCTCTTTGCTGGGCGCCATAGCCCACAACAATATACATATATTCTCTGGTGGTAAAGGTAAGCTTAAATGGACTGGCTTTCTTCTCATTTATGATTTCCACTAACTCAGCCGGCAGTCTTCCTTCCTCGCATACGGTAAAATCCAAATCCACCCGTTCTTCCTCATCAGAAATCACCGCTTTATATTCCGCATTTTCATTTTCTGATATGTAGCCTTTAATAAAGATACAGCAGGCGCCAATAATAAATACAGCCATGCATATATGTATGAATCGTCTCATGGAATCCTTCCTTTCCATTACCTTTCCATAAATATATGCATGGCTGTCTGCTTTCAAGACGCTTAATTATATTATAGTTATTGCTTCCTATATACTCTCACATGAATCCTTGTGGTTTACATATCTAATATTATTTATTAATAAAATATACTTTATCAAAAAATAATAAAAATTTTCCATTCAAAATAGATAAGTCTATGGTATAATATAACTTGAAAAGGAACTCACCGCAAGGTAGGAAGAGTCCTCGATGCAGACTGCAGAAAAATAAAAATATAGTTAGAAACTATGCTATAAGAGGTGATAAATTATAGGTGCGATAGATGCAAAAGCCAAAGAGTATGTCAGTATTCCAAACATATTTGCTGATTTATTTAATCACTTAATATATAATGGAAATGAGATATTAACACCAGAAAATCTTTTTGAAATGGATACATCAGAAATTACTATTCCATATGATAATATCGGAAAAAGCTATCCCATTCAGAAATATAGAGATGTACTTAAGGAAGCCATCATAATGCGTGATTCAGAGGCAGCATATATTCTGATATTAGGTGTTGAAAATCAGAATAAAATACACTATGCAATGCCCGTAAAGGATATGCTGTATGATGCACTTAACTATTCATCACAAGTAACAAAAATAACAAGAAAGCATAAAGAAGCTCATGATTCGACTTCAAGCAGTGAATTTTTATCAGGGATGCATAAAACTGATAAGTTAATACCTGTTATTACATTGGTTGTATACTTTGGACAGAAACCATGGGATGGTCCGCTAAGTCTTCATGCGATGCTTACTACACAAAATGAAAAGATTCTTAAAGTAATACCGAATTACCGGATTAATTTAATTTCTCCTGTATCTATGAGCGACCAGGAAATCAATCTTTTTAAAAGTGACTTTCGAGAATTGGCAGCTTTTATAAAATGTAGCAAAGACAAAGAGGCAATGAAAAATCTCGTTGAGGGAAACAATAAATATAGGCATATGAATCCGTTGACTGCGAATCTTGCAAATGATGTAACAAAATCTAATCTGAAACTTGTCGTAAACGAGAAAGGAGAGATTAATATGTGTGCTGCTATTACCGGAATAAAAGAAGAAAGCCGGATTGAAGGAAAGATTGAGTTGCTATTCGACCTTGTAACCGAAGGCTTACTTTCCGTACAAAATGCTGCTAAAAAAGCAGATATGACAGAGGAGGAATTTGAAAATTCCAGATTTTTTTATAACACCAGTAAATAGAGGTCATTACAAACAAGGTTAAATTGAAAGATAAGCTTACATCTGATGCCGGACAATTTTATACTCATCGCCCTGCTGATAATAGGGGCATTCCCGATAATTCCCACTTAAGAACCGGCTCATCTCATCCTCGTCCAGCTCCATCATACAGGTATAGCATTCATAGTCTTCATCATATTCATAATTCATACAGCTTTCACATAAGTCCGCCATCGGAATCCTCCTTCCTTCTCTTAAAATCACAAATGTCTGCTTCGCAGACATCCGGCTCATTGTATTCCTGTGTACCTACACATACCGTTCCACCAATATGGACTGCTTCCCCTTCCTCGTATCATGCTGTACGCCCCGAAATACGAACTTTCCATGTCCCCGTACTGCCACTACATCACCATCCTTGGGATTTCCACTGTTATTTTCAAAAACCCTCCCGTTCACCAGCACCAGCTTCCTACGGAACAGGTCCAGAGACTGATTCCTGGACAGCCGGTACAGCTTGGAAATGATGCTGTCCATACGGATAGAAGATACGACCAGTTCAACCGGCTCCAGCTGAGGCCGAACCTCCTCCGGCATTTCCTCCAGAACCTGACATTTGACATGGGTGTGTTTCACCTGTCCCAGATTTTCCCGTATGTAATCCCCGATACGCTCTACTACGAATACATAACCAATCCGGTCCTTCACCACAATATCCCCAATCGTATCCCGTTCGATACCGAGGTTCATCAAGGCTCCAAGAAAATCCCGATGGGTCAGTTCATCAGAAAACTTCTTAATCAACGGTTCTATCTTTAATAGCTGAATGGGAAAGGGAATTTCATAGCCAAAATCCTCCGGATTTCCAAAACGAATCATCACCCGCTGGCACCCTTCCGCGCCTCCCCATAGAGTAAAATCCATTTCGCCTGCCACCGAATACACCAGGGCTGCATCCCCTTCCGATAAAAAGTCAGTAAAATAATAGGCATTATTTTGATAGCTTTGCTCTGCTAGCTCTGCAAGCCGTCTTTGTAACTGCTGTTCCTCTGGTATCGACATCCACCCTTCTCCTTTACACCATTCATTGCTCGCAGAAGTCAAATACCCCGCAGCAAGCTACGGGGCATAATCGAGCTTGTTCTTTCCGCCCCAAGGGGCGGGGGATTTGACCCTCGCGGCATTCTTCAAATATCCATGCAAGCATGGCTATTTTCCTCATTGCCCGCGGGAATAAAATCAATGCATATAGGTAAAAAACTGATTTCCCTGCTCTGCAAAAGCGTTCTCAATAACATAGCGTCCTTCCCGTACCTCTTCGCCGGACACCGGATTATAATAGCGGATGGTAGATTCATTATAACTGATAATCAGTACATACGTGCTTCCATCCAGCTTGGCGATTACCGGGGCCCCCTGACACAGATAAAATAACGCATTCTCCACATCACAGCCAACCAGGTTGATTCCGGTCCGACCCAGATACCGCTTTAGAATATCATCCGGATTCCCTGTCATATCCATCGTTTCCGGAATCTCCGCCCCTTCATATTGCAATATCATCTCTACACACTTCTGCAAGGATTCCGCCGGACTGTCACAGGTAATCTTCTGAAGTCCTTCTGTAACCTCTGCATATTCCAGCAGACCACTAATCTTCCAGATACATCTTCCCTTACTATCCAATGCCCTGCCGCTTTCTTCATAAGCCGCCAGCACCGCATCCCGAGGGGAAGAATAAGAACCCTGCATTTCACCCTGGGCATAAACATAATACCGTCCGGTCTGCTCACCACTGTCAACAGCAATGGTCTTATCCTCGCTGTTGATGATTTCCTTGGTAATGATTAACTGCGGAATCGAGGTCACATACATATAGTTTGGAAAAATCATATAAAGCTGGTTGTATGCATTATAGGTGTATTGATAATTCACCTGAATCCCTGCGTTATCCGCTTCCTTAAAGGTAATAAAATCATCATCCGCCTCAATATAATTGCCGCCGGAAACGGTTGCCCGCTTCAGGTAGATTACCTGATTCACTGTTCGCGCATCCATAACATAAGCCCCCGGCTTGGAATATTCTTTTACCACCGTATTGTCCAGAGTAGTTATTTTCAACGTATGCATGGGAAATATGGTACTTCCATCCGTATTCAGGACTACCTCTGCCTCATTTGCCAAGCCATAAACCAAATCGTCCTCGATAAAGCCAAGAGCCTTAATCCGCTGTCCGGCTCCGGCATCAATGGTATGCTCCCCATAGGTTTCCAGATTCAAAATCGTCAGCTGGGTACTATCCCGGTCTACGGAAGCATTGGGATATGCCAACAGGTATTCACTGTCTGAAACAGCCAGATATTCCTTGGGTATCTCATGAATGACATATGTGGATTCCTTGGTCTCCAGATTAATCTTCATGACATTATCTCCCAGCAGATAGAAGAATTCCCCTCGTTCATTTAAGTAGGCAAGACGAGAGGCGTCCTCCTTCAATATCTCATAAGGCTCGTCACAGGATATAAATAATACCTCCTCCAGCCTGCTGGTCTCAGCATGAAACCGATATACCGCAATGCCATTTTCACCTTCGTGCTGCCCCCGGTTCATATAGCCATAGACGGTAAAGACAATGTTGCCGTCATCATCCAGCTTCACAATATTAATGCCATGCTGGTCATAGGCAGTCCGGATATCGGTAGGGGAATCCTGCCAAAAAGCAAATACCTTGGTAATCGTTGTATTGGAATAATCATAATACCAGAGCTGTCCTTCCTTTACAAATGCCACCTTTTCATTTTCATCACTGACCCGATAGCGGAACTGGTCCGCATCGGAAACACCGAAGAAGAACCAGTTTTTTGCGGTATTTACCTGGAACCGGTCAAAAATACTTTCCACCTTACGGTTATAGTCCATGAGATAAATCGTGGTACTGTCTATATACCGAACCCGGTAGACCTCTGTTACATTATAATACTGTGTGTTATTCACATCACCGGATATGGCTACATACTTCAGCTCAATCACTGCATTTTTACTATCCATATCCTTAATCGTCGGTATCATCTGAGAAATCCGCATCATGGAAAGATTCGCCCAGGTAAAGGTTTCATAATTGGAATGAATATCAATATTGGACAGATTTTCATTTTCTCCACTGTCATTCGGTTCAATGTATGGAGTAATCGCCGCCCGGTTTTCCTTACTGAAGGTTGCCTCATGGAAATCCGATACAAACTGCAGGAACGGGCGGGTATATAATTGATCCGATGGAATCAGCCGGGTATAATACCGCACTTCTTGTCCATCATTTAACTGCAGACAGATGATAAATGCATATTCCTCCAGCTCTGTCAGGTTCATTCTCAGAGTTGTGGTCACATAAAAGGAACCGTTATTTTTCACGATTTCATCTACTGCTCCGTTTTCAATCAAAGAACTGCCATCCATGGTCCGTACCTCATAGCCTAAGGACTGAAAGGTCCTGCCTACATCATCAATACGGAACTGTACGGTCTGGTTTGTCCCAATAGGCGTAATGGAGTCATTAAATAATGCAACATCAATGGAAGAGGTGTAACCATGCAGACAATTGATTTCATCCTCCCCGGCTTCCATGTAAATCAATGGAAGGGTAGGCTGATCCATCTCCGCGGTCACCTCATCCATTCCTGCGTTATTCCATTTATTTACAAAAAAGACTGTCATGCAGAATGTAATGACCAGCACAACAACTCTTATCAGTATCTTCTTTATCATGATGCTTCTCCTGTAACCTTTGCACCTTTTCCTACGAAATCAATCTTCTCTGCTTCCGGCTTCATTTTCCGGAACGCAGCAACCATCCTTACCAAAATCTGCGCCTTCTCTGATGGTAGCGGCATCTGCGTACATGGAATTCATTACAAATCAGAATCAGGCATAGCTGCATCAAAGGGTGGTCCGGCTTCGGCGTTCCCTCTTCTCTGCCCTTCATTCTGGTATATACCTCTTCCGCCATCCGGTAAATGGTCACCGAATCCGGCTGTTCATCAAACATCGGGCTTCCCTCATACTCCAACTGATCGCATAAATCCTCCACAATCGCTGCAACGAATCTTGCCTCCCGTGGATACATACGTTTCATTTTCTCATAGTCCCTGGCAACATCATCCTCCGATAATTCCAATGCTTCCAGATTCCAATTCTCCGGCCATGGTCTTTGTGGCGCCTGCTTTAAATATTCACTGAAGCTGCTCATATTCAACCTCCCAAAAATATATAATATCCTATGCGGGGATTGAAAATTGTTGCATGTCTCTTATCGCTTCCTGCTTTCGTTATTTTTCTGGCGGCATTGATACCAGGTAGGACTAAAACAGGAAGAAGCACCTTGACGGTGCTTCGCTTCCTCTGACACTTTCCGGTAATTATTCATCACCAAAGGAAATACCCAGCATTCTGGCATTCTGCACAATGCTGTCCTTCGGAGATACATATTTTAATTTCCCGGCAGATTCGGATAATGGAATGGAGGTCACTTCATTATTCTTCAGCACCACCAGTTCTCCAAACTTACCTGCTTTTATCAGCTCTGCCGCTTTTGCTCCAAACCGGCTGGAAAGTACACGGTCATATGGGCATGGACTGCCGCCGCGCTGGGTATGTCCCGGAACCGTGACACGAACCTCCTGACCGCCATAGGCCTTAATCTGCTCGGCAATCTCATAGGCTACAGAAGGATACTTCGGGTTTGCCAGCAGGGCTTTCCGTTCCTTCTTCGGCAGTGCGGCAACCTCCTTGGAAATAGCCCCCTCTGCAACTGCCAGAATAGAGAACCGCTTTCCTTCCTTAGCACGGCGGTCCAGTGCCTTACATACATTCTTAATATCATATGGAATCTCCGGAATCAGGATAATATCCGCACCGCCGGCAATACCGGCATGTAAGGTAATCCATCCTACCTTATGTCCCATGATTTCTACGATAAATACCCGCCCATGAGAAGCAGCCGTAGTATGAATACAATCAATGGCATCCGTAGCAATATCTACTGCACTCTGAAATCCGAAGGTCATATCTGTACCCCAGAGGTCATTATCAATGGTCTTTGGCAGACCAATTACATTCAGTCCTTCTTCACTTAACAGATTCGCCGTCTTTTGGGAACCGTTGCCCCCTAATACGACCAGGCAGTCCAGCTTCAGCTTCTTATAAGTATCCTTCATGGCTTTTACCTTATCCAGACCATTGGCATCCGGCTCGCGCATTAGCTTAAAGGGTTGTCTGGAGCTTCCAAGAATCGTTCCGCCTTTGGTTAGAATGCCGGAGAAGTCATCCGGCTTCAACAGCTTATAATTACCATACATCAGACCCTTATAGCCTTCCAGGAAGCCATAAATCTCAACCTCCTTAAAGGAACCATGAAGTCCTTTTACTACACCACGCATGGTCGCGTTCAATGCCTGACAATCCCCGCCACTGGTCAACATACCAATTCTTTTCATAGTATCACCTTCTCTTTCTTACGTTATTTTATAGGTAAACCCTGCCCTCTAAAGCACGAAGCAGCGTTACTTCATCAATACACTCCAGCTCACCGCCGATGGGAACTCCGCTGGCAATCCGGCTGACCTTAATTCCGGAAGGCTTCACCAGCTTACTGATATACATAGCGGTTGCTTCCCCCGGAACATCGGAATTCGTCGCAATAATCAATTCCTCCACATTTTCCGTCTGCAAACGAACCAAAAGCTCCTTTAGCTTAATGTCCTCCGGTCCCTTTCCCATAGCCGGGTCCAAGGCGCCGTGAAGAACATGATATACACCCTCAAACCGTCCGGTCCGTTCATAAGCCGCCAAATCCCTGGTATCTTCCACTACCATGATTGTACTGTGGTCCCGGCCTGCCGACATGCAGATTGGACAAATCTCTTTATCCGTCAGTGTATAACAGCTCTTGCAGTATTTCACATTTTTCCGGGCCGACTGAATGGTGCCGGCCAGCTGTTCTACCTGCTCCATCGGCATATCAATGATATGAAATGCCAGCCGCTGTGCAGATTTACCGCCAATTCCCGGGAGCCTGGACAACTGCTCAATTAGATTGCTGATTTCTGTACTATAGTAATTCATAATTAGAAGGGAAAGCCTCCCATTCCACCCATATTACCGGTTATCTTTGACATCTCTTTATTGGAATCCTCCTCCTGGGCCCGCAGCGCCTCGTTCGCAGCTGCCATAATCAGGTCCTGAAGCATTTCAATATCATCCTTGTCAACCACTTCTTCTTCCAGCTCTATAGAAAGGATTTCCTTCTTACCGCTTACTACAACCTTGACCACGCCGCCGCCGGCAGTTGCCTCATAGGTCTTTTCCTCTAATTCCTTTGTTGCTTCCTCCATCTGCTTCTGCATCTTCTGCGCCTGCTTCATCAGATTGTTCATATTTCCCGGCATCATTCCTCCTGGGAAACCACCACCACGCTTTGCCATTTTCCTATCCTCCTAATTATCATCATATTCCACTGGAATATTCTTTTCTTCAAATATATTCATAGAAACAAGAGCCTGCTGCCGGTCACCGCCCGGAGATTTCTTCCGAAATTCTACAGAAACCTGCCGTTCCGTCACCTGCATAAATGCATCCTCAACCGCCTTTCGGTCCTCCTCGTTATTCAGAAGCAACCCCTGATTCGTTTCATCTAACAAAACCACAATGCTCTTATGATTGGTATCCAAACGCATGTCCGACATCTTTAATAAACTGCTTAGCGCCGGGTCTAATAATTCCAATGCCTTTGCCCTGTGAGCAACAATTTCCTGAAGCTCCTTCACTGTTGCCTCCGGCAGATGTTTCTTTAATTCTTCCAGGCTTTCTTCTTTTTCCTCCGGAACCGCTTTTTGCACATATTGAGCAACCACTGGCTGCTTTGGCTGTTCCAGACAGGTATCTACCTTTCTGGACAAATCCTCTATCCGCTGCAGGATGGAATCATAATTCCGCTCCATCTCCGGCACACATAGCTTAATCACTGCCAGCTCCAACACTACCCGCTTCTGGCTGGCATACTTTATGCTGTTAGACAGCTCTGAGAAAATGCGGATGTACCGCATCAGCCCTTCCAGGGACAAGCGCGCAGCCATCTGCTCCATGGCTGCCAGATTTTCTTTCGAGAAATCCAGCCTGGATGCTCCTTCCTTCGAGCTTTTTATTAATAACAGGTTCCGCATGAACCAGGTAAAATCCGTAATGAACTGCCCTAATTCCCGCCCCTGCCAGATAACTTCATCAATAATATCGACTGCCCGTGTAACTTCTTTCTCTTCCACTGCCGTCAACAGTCTTACAAAGACCTCGGTATCAACTGCTCCCAGCACATCCAGACATTTCTCATAGGTCAGCTCCTGACCCAGATAGAAGGAAATGCACTGGTCCAAAAGACTTAAGGCATCCCGCATGGAACCGTCCGCCACTCTGGCAATATAGTCAATTGCCTTTCGCTCTGCCTGCTGCCCTTCCCTGCCCATCAAATCCCATAACCGGTCTGCAATGGTTTCCACAGATATCCTCCGAAAATCATACCGCTGACAGCGGGACAATATAGTAATGGGAATCTTATGCGCTTCCGTTGTCGCCAGAATAAAAATCACATAAGAAGGCGGTTCCTCCAGGGTCTTTAATAATGCATTAAAGGCGCCAATAGACAGCATATGCACCTCATCAATGATATACACCTTGTATCTTCCCTCTGCCGGAGAATACTGCACCTCATCCCGAATCTCGCGGATATTATCTACGCCGTTATTGGAAGCGGCGTCAATCTCGATTACATTCATGGAGCTGCCTTCCGCGATGGAGCGACAGCTTGGACAACTGCCGCAAGGACTTCCCTCGACGGGCTGCTCGCAGTTCACTGCCTTGGCAAACAGCTTTGCAACTGTAGTTTTACCTGTTCCCCGGGTTCCGCAAAACAGGTACGCATGACCAATCCGGTCATGAGTAAGCTGATTCCGCAGCGTAGTAACTATATGCTCCTGACCCTTGACCTCCTCAAAGGCATCCGGCCTCCATTTACGATATAATGCCATGTATGACATATCATTCACATCCTAATCTGTTTTCCTAATATTGGAACCGGAATATCTGATCCAGAGTACGCAGGGTCTTGAAATTCCCCTTTGCAGTAATTTCTCCTGCCATAAACGCCCTTTGAAATGTATTCTTGCCACTAATAATGGCTCTTAATACCTTCGTCTCTGCCTTCATCACTACATCCGCCTCTGTATCGTTGCTGTACCAGCACTTCACATAGCTTGGCGTTACCTCAATGGACAGGGTGGATTCCCGGTCCGGTATCAGAATAATGTACTTGGCATTAAAGCCCTCCTGGGGATAGAAGTTGGTCCGAAGCTCCCGTATAAATTCCCCTTCCTTTTCCTGTGGCTCCGTATCGCCCAGCATGGTCTTGAACATGGCAGATAATTCTTCGATATCCTTTTTCTGTTTCATAACATAGGTATCATCGGAAACAAACCGGGATAACTGTTCGCTTTCCTGCGGCGTCAAATCGATGGTTCTTGTCCGGGATACCGTTTCCTTTACTGCTACGTTGCTGTTTGGCAGAGTAGGCAGAATCTGATTAATCGCCCGATACAAATCCTCCGCCTTTTTCTCAATAATACCGCGGTAAACGGCAGAAGTCTCAAAGTCCGTATGATTCTCCACATATGCTGACAACCCGTTTATGGAAATACCGCCTAAGGTCTCCCATTCCTTTACCAGTGTCAGCTCTGCGTCCCGTTCTCCATAGGTCGTTGCCATAACGACCGGAAGCATATAAATATTCTTTAATTTATCCTTATCGCCGTAAAGCCAGCACATATCCAGGAACTGCTGCATATAACCGCCGATTCCGAACCACTCTAAGGAAACTGCAAGAATAACGCCGTCCGCCTCCTTCAGGGTTGCCGGCAAGGTGGCAATGGCATTCTTCTCTTCGTACAGGTTATACCGGGTCACTTCTACCCGAAGCTCCTCCAATACCTCTGTCAGCTTTCCGATTACATACAGGGTAGGGTCTTCAATTAATCCGCGTCCGCCATAATATATGTTGATTTTCATCCTTAATTCTCCTTCTATATTCAGAATCATGCACCTTACGGTCTCTTTTTATTCCTATGTCGGTAAATCCGGCGGATATGCCCACCTGTACATCCGGCTGAAATTCATTCCATATTATTATAGCGGAAAGGGGGAATAAAAGCAACGAAAAGCACTTAATTTCATTTATCTTAAAATCCAATCTAAAAATCAGACGCGTAGAATAAATTAAGCTAATCAATATAATTAAAAAATTGATTAGCTTGATTCGAAATATATTCAAGGATATTGTAGTATCTTGCCCACATGTAGTATCAGGCGGTTCCGGCAGTCCGTAGTACCTGCTTGTCCCCCTGCCACTCCGTCCCTTCTGCCCTTCCTCAGAAACCTTACCAGTGGTTCCAGAACCTATAAGCATATCGCGGCACGTTCTCCGATTGATGCCTGTATTCGCAAACTCGCCATCCATAATGGCTTTTACCGGCTTCCCTATTCCGTTTTGCATGGATGGCTCAGACACGCTCATACAGGCATCCTGGAACGCACCGCTTATATGCTAACAGGTTCTATGCAACCACTTCCACGGTTTCTGTGAAAGGACAGAGGGAACGGGTAGTGGAGCGGAAACAATTTATATACCTTTACTAATAAACCTTTTTATCCTATTCCATTTTTGTCACATAATACATACTTGCTCAGTTTTAAAGACTTAATTTTTAATTATTTCAAAAATTTTCATACCTGTTCACCTCCATCTATAATTAGACCGATTAATTTCTTGCTTTTTACTATTGCTCCATTATCTGTTCTTGCTGCTTTATAGGTTGGTTTTTAGCATTTCGCTCTATATTTAACAATGCATCCTTAAAGTATATGATTGCCTGCTTCTTTTGCTTATTATTTAATAGTATCGTACATGGCAAGTTGATTTTTTTCTTTTTAATTTCAATATAATCTAAGAGATACACTCCTGTATAAGAATGAAATACTTTACCTTCATCAGAAAGAACCATTGCTCTAACAATAAATTCACTTTTCTCTAAAAAGATTACTTTAAACGATTCTCCTATAATTGTACCTTTTATTTTTCTAGCATTTTTTAATATATTTCTATTTTTTATATACAACAGTAGAAATATAAACCACCATAAAACAGTTAGTCCTATTAACACAACCTGTATCACTTTTAATTCTTCAAAATTAAGTAAAACTACGAAAAGGAATATATTACATCCTGTACAACCAATCGCCCACATCAAAAACCAGCTTACATATTCATTCATCTGATTTATTTTCATAATTTTATTTGTTCCTCCACTTCACTATATTCACAATTCTATTTAACTATCTCTATTACTTTTCTCGTCTTTTAATGCCGCCCACCATATTGTGGTGAAAAATAGAATTCTGAAACAGGGTAAAAAAGATAATAATACAATGGTAATCTTTCACTTCCCATATCCTCTAACTCCTTATTAAAAATATACCCATCAGCTAATATATCTGGGACTTCTTGCTTATAAATCATTTTTTCACCCTTATTTAACCAATAATATATAAAATAGAAAACTGGTCCTAAATATGGAATGGCAGAAATAAGGTTAACGCCAATTGATATACAATGACTACGGTAATATTTATCATCTACATCATAATACTGTATCTCTTCATAATGTAATTCAGAATCCCAAATTGATATCAGACCTCCCACGTATGTAATCGGTGTTAATAAAGGGATAAACCAAGCTACTATACCTATTTTTGAAAAAGAATATGATAATTCACCTAATAATTGATGTAAAAAATCATGTTCCCCTCCCCACTTCTCCAACCCAAATGGGTCCAGATAGTTCACCGGGTTTCCTTCTACATAGGCATATCGGTTCAGGCTCGGGCTGCTCTCTACACTTCCCACGATTATATCCTGATTCATGAAGCGTTTGATATCTACATTGTAGTATCTTGCCCGCATATAGTATAAGCCATTACTATCTGTTACTACGCCGTATTCTCCATTGAATAGGAATGGGTACTTTCCGATTTCTCCGTCCAGCAGTTCCCCGTATGGATTGTATTCAAAGGTTTCTACCACCTTCCCGGCTTCATCGGTAATCAGAGTGGTGCTGCCTAGATGGTTGGAGTGATACAGGCGGTATTCCTTTTCTTCATCCTCCTGTGACAACAGTCCCCTTCCATATGTATAATATGTAATCCGGCTTTTTCCGGTACGTTTATCGGTTTCAACCGTCTGTAGGATTCGGCTTAGCTCCTGTTGGCTGTCCACCACATATCGGGTGATGGTCTGCTCCGTTTCTGCCCGGATTCGGTGATTTTCTGCATCATAGGTATAGCTGATGTCGCCTGCCTGTATCAGACGGTTCCGGCAGTCGTAGTGCCTGCTTGTCCCCTGCCACTCCGTCCCTTCTGCCCTTCCTCAGAAACCTTACCAGTGGTTCCAGAACCTATAAGCATATCGCGGCACGTTCTCCGATTGATGCCTGTATTCGCAAACTCGCCATCCATAATGGCTTTTACCGGCTTCCCTATTCCGTTTTGCATGGATGGCTCAGACACGCTCATACAGGCATCCTGGAACGCACCGCTTATATGCTAACAGGTTCTATGCAACCACTTCCACGGTTTCTGTGAAAGGACAGAGGGAACGGGTGGCGGAGCGTAATAGTTCTAACAATATAACTTATCAAATCTTCTCAAAAGCATCCTTTAAGTATAGTTCGCATATTTTTGGTTCTTCTGGAAGATATCCGACTAACACCTCCACTTCTTCATCTGTATTTAGCATTTCTTTTAATCTTTCCAACCTCATTGTCGAGGTGGTAATAAAATCATATCCCTGAAATCTTAATGTCATTTTTCTTTCCTCGTCATAATACTTGACACAAGCCTTTAGAAAATAAAACGACTTTGGAACATAACGATATGTAAAAGATTCCTTATTCATTGTTCCTAATACAAACATTCCATTTTTTTTAATTTGAATTGAATTATAATATTCATTCAAAAATAAAATGAGAAAAACCAAAAATAAAGCAATTGATACAAACAATACTATTTTTAATACTTTCCATTCCTTACTCATAAAAATAAAAATAATTAACAATGCAAAAGTCTCTATCACTTTGCTATAATATTTATATCTCCAAATTTCTTTCAAAACAAATCTCCTTCATACAACTTATCTTTATTATTAATTAGATAATTAAAAGTTTCAAATAGCCGAACAAAACTTTCATATGTTTCAATCAATTCGTCAATTTCATATTCAAAATATCCTTTTCCATACTGTTCTTGAGTCACTTTATCTGCAACATAAAATTCAACTGTAACCAAATTGCCAACGCCAGTAAATGAAAATAAATCGACTACAATCCACCCTAAATGCTCTATTTTATATTTATATCCACTTCCTTGAGGATAGAAAAAAAATTCATACAAATGTATGCTCACATCAATACCAGCTACTATTTTTCCCCAAAAGTCAGTAACTACCCCAACTTCTGGAAAAGCAATTGTACTTATTGCCATTACATAACTAATATTGCCAAGTGCTTCATGCCATACAGTAAACTCATTATCCCACTTCTCCAGCCCAAACGGGTCCAGATAGTTCACTGGATTTCCTTCCACATAGGCATATCGGTTCAGGCTCGGGCTGCTCTCTACACTTCCTACGATTATATCCTGGTTCATGAAGCGTTTGATGTCTACATTGTAGTATCTTGCCCGCATATAGTATAAGCCGTTTCGGTCTGTTACTACGCCGTATTCTCCATTGAACAGGAATGGGTACTTTCCGATTTCCCCGTCCAGCAGTTCTCCATATGGATTGTATTCGAAGGTTTCTACCACCTTCCCGGCTTCATCGGTAATCAGGGTGGTGCTGCCTAGATGGTTGAAGTGATACAGGCGGTATTCCTTTTCTTCATCCTCCTGTGACAACAGTCCCCTTCCATATGTATAATATGTAATCCTGCTTTCTCCGGTACGTTTATCGGTTTCGACCGTCTGTAGGATTCGGCTTAGCTCCTGTTGGCTGTCCACTACATATCGGGTGATGGTCTGCTCCGTTTCTGCCCGGATTCGGTGATTTTCCGCATCATAGGTATAGCTGGTGTCTCCTGCCTGTATCAGGCGGTTCCGGCAGTCGTAGGTGAAGCTTGTCATGGTTCCGTTTAGTGGCCCGTAGGTCATGTTGCCGTCTGCATCATAGGTGACTGCTTCTCCGTTGTAGGTGAGCAGGCGGTTATTGGCATCATATGTCATGGTACAGTTCTGCAAGGCAGAGTAATCATTTTCTCCGACTGCTTCGCCACCTGTGCGGATGGAGGCGATATTGCCTCTGCCGTCATAGCTGTAATCATACTGGTGCAAGATGGCGTCACCCTGACAATCGGATATCTGAATCAGCTGTCCGGCCTCGTTGTAGGTTCGGGTTTCTATGCTGCCATCCGGCCTTTCCGTAGAAATCAGCTGACTATTCTTGTTATAGGTATAGCCGGTGATTCGTCCGCTCCAGTCTGTGATAGAGATGATTTTTCCATTCTTATCATAGGTGTAGGTGACGGTTCTGCCATCGGGATAGTGAATGGCGGTTACATTGTCCCATGCGTTGTAATCATAGGTAATGCTGTTGCCTTCCGTGTCAGTGTACCGTGTTAGCCGTCCGGCAGAATCATATTCTCTGGATATGATTCCGGCTTCATCCGTTACCGTCAGCAGATTGCCCATGCCGTCATAGGTATATTGGATAATGCCGGCTTCATCCGTCTGACGGGTCAGCCGTCCGCAGTTATCGTATTCATATACGGTCTGCTGCCCTCTGGCGTTTTCTCTGGTAATCATCTGATTCCTGGCATCATAGCTGTAAGCAATGTGATACGCTTCACCAATGGTTTCACTGAGCAGATTATTGTTTAAGTCATAGGCATATTCAGTTACCCCGCCATTGGGATTGGTGATACTGGTGATATTGCCTTCCGTATCGTAGGTTACACTGCTTGCAGAACCTGTTGCATCCACGACCTGAGACAAGATTCCATTGCTTCCGTACTGATACAGGATTTCGCTGGTTCCGGCAGTGGAACGGCTGGCAGAGGAAAGGATTCTGCCCATGGCATCGTATTTCTGCTCTGTTTCTGTTCCGGCGGCATCTGTAATCCGTGCTACCTGATTCCTACAGTCGTATTCCATGCTTTGAATCGTAGAGCCGTATGCATCTCTTATCTCCGTAAGATTGCTGTTGTTGTCATAACAGAATTCATAGGTATTGCCTTCTCCATCCCTCAGGCTTGTGATATTTCCCAGCATGTCATAGGTGTATCCGGTCTGTATGAAATCTCTGCCGTTCTCTGCGTACCGTCTTACTGCAGCAATCTGATTATTGCTGTCATACACATATTCCGTGATTCTACCCAAAGCATCTGTACTTCGGATACGGTTTCCATTATGGTCATATTCATAAACAGTAGTATTACCATTCGCATCCTTGGATGTAATTACCTGTCCGTATTCATCATAGGTGAATTCCATCCGGTTTCCACAGCCGTTCTCCAGACAAAGGATTTGACCATAAGCATCATAGCTGATTTGGCAAAGTACACCCTCTGCATCGGACAGCTGCGTCAGATTCCCTTTCCTGTCATACGAAAAAGTAATCCGATTGCCTTCTGCATCCGTCTGGCTTTGCAGCAAACCATTTTCATAATAAGTATAGTGGATGGTTCCGCCATTGGGCTTGATTACAGCCTCCAGCACTCCCCATGCTCCATACTGATATTCCGTAGTATACCCATAGATATCTGTCAGTGCTGTCAGGTTCCCGGCAGAATCATATACTGCCTGTTCCATGGCAGACCCCTGAGCCGTTTCCGGATAGGTAATGGCCGTGATATTCCCGGCAGCGTCTCTGGTACATTCCTTCCGACTGCCATCCGGATAAACCTCAGCAAGCAGTTCATCCCGAATATTATATTCATATCGGGTAGTGTTGCCATTTCCATCGGTATAGGAGGTCAGGTTGCCAACAGCATCATAGGTATAGGCCTGGGTGATGCCTGTTCCGTTGGATGCATCCCGCCGTTTAATCTCCGTCACATTTCCGACAGCATCATAGGCGATATACATGGCTGCGCCTTCTCCATCCGTATAAGAGATGAGTCTGCCTGTCCCGTCATAAGCGGTTCGGGCGGTATTGCCTTCCCTGTCCTGTATAGCTGTCAGCCTATTATCCGCGTAGGTATACCGGATACTTCCACGGTTTCCATTGGTCTCACTTAGTACCTGACCGACTTCATTATAGGAATATGTCGTGGTAACGCCTCTGGCATCTACCATCAATAGCAAACGATTATCTGTATCATATTCATACCGGGTAATACCGGATGCATCGGATATTGCAATGCAGTTCCCTGCTGTATCATAGGTATAGGTCTTTCTATTTCCCAGAGCATCCTGATAGCTTTCCAGCTGTCCTAATGCATCATAGGTGTAGCTGGTGGAATGACCGCCCCATGTCCTTCCGGTTATCCTGCCGGCAGAATCATAGGTACATCGGACCTCATTGCCCTGGGCATCCCTCTGCGTCAGGATTCTTCCTTCCCCATCCGCAGTTGTCGTCAGCGTGGTTCCATTTCCATCGGTATACTCTATAATTATACTGCTATTTTCCTGCTCTGTATACTGAAATGTTGCAAGGGGAGTATTTTTATCCCCATCATCCTGCGACAGAACCCGCCCCTTTTCGTCATAGGTGTTCACCAGGTAAACTGCTCCATATGGGTCCTGACTGGCCGTAATCCGGTGCTGTTCATCATAGGTATAGGTCAGATATTCCCCATTGGGATTGCTCCGTCGGATTAGATTGCCGGATACATCGTATTGGAGGATAATCCCTCTGCCTGCAGAATCGGATACCCGAATCACCCTGCCGGCTGTATCATATTCCGCCAGCAGATAGTATCCCGTAGCTGCCTCCTGAATCTTCAGGGAAGCGTCCTGCCGTTCCAGCATGATATGATTTCCCTCATGAGAAATGATTTCTACCAGTCTGCCCTCTATATCAAAACAATAGGTTCTGTCACCTGTAATCTCCATGGTAAATGAGCCATCCTCACAGCGAAGCAGTGTTACCGCATCCCAGCCCGCTTCCAGACAGATATACTCCTGGGCTTCCTGCACAGGCGCTAATGTCACCGCCGAACCCTCAATGCTTCCTTCCAGAGTAAGGGACTGTGCAGATGCCCGGATAAACGGCAGACTTTTGCCTCCATCCTTATGTAAATATAATACACTGTTGCAATCCTCCAGCCACATTTCGTAATTATGGCTCCAGCCGTAACCCAGTTCTCCCGGACTTGCCGTATCGAGAGAATTATAATACAGCCGAAAGTCTAAGATGTCGATTCCCTGTATGGCTAATGCTGTAGCATCCGTCTGGAATGCACCAGTAGCAATGTCAACCGGGTCTTCTGCTTCTGTCTCTTCTTCCCAAAGAAGGACCGGCGGTAATACGGTTTCATTTTCCCGGGTTCCCCCAGATGCAGGAATTCGCGTTTGTGTATTTCCGCCCTGGGATAAAAGCCTTACCTTCCTCTGATGCGCATCCACAGGCACTACCCTTACCTGGAATCCGGTATTTCTTCCTTCCAGTATCCTTGCCTGGGCATCTACCAGCCGATACATCTCTCCAATATCTCCATAGATGGTTCCATCCTCTGTTATGACTTCTCCAAAATCCACTGCGTAGGTTCCATAGACAGCCTCCGCCGGATTCAACCGGGTGATATGGATAGTATCTCCCTGATATAATACCGGGATGGTCTGTGCCTCTTTTGCATCCTTTACATAATAGTCCAAAACGGAAACGGAATATTCCAGTCCGGATACCTTTACGGTTCGAGAGCCTGCAGCTGACTGATATTCTCCAAAGGTCGTCTGAACATCATAAACCGCTCGTTCTCCTTCATTTTTCAACTGATATTGAATGTATAGTTTATCTCCGATTCTTGCCGTATTTTCCGGATAGATGTAAAGCACCAGCCCTTCACCGCTTTTTACCTCTATCCCTTCTTCTGTCTGGAAATGAGCCGTGATTTTCCGTCCCATTGGTTCCAGAATCCCAAGGAAATCTGCTGTCAGCTGATAGGTTCCCGGCTGGTCACCCCGGATATACCAGGTAGTCTCATAGGTTTCTCCGGCTGGAATGGAGCCAATCTGCTTTCCGGCTTCATTATCTGCCGGACCATCCAGGAAGGAAAGTCCTGCCGGCAGATTCAGATAAGCCTCACACTCCGACAAGTCAAAGGGCTGCCCTGCCATATTGCAGATTTGCAAATCCACCCGAAACATCTCTTTCAGCCAGCTTACACTCTGGGTATCCATAATTACAATGATTGGTTCATTGATTGGAGAAACATTCTGAACCGTAGTGGCATGGGTCACACCGGAGCCGGGGTCTGTATAGCTTGTGCTATACGGGGTTCCGCCATATAAAGTGAATTTTTCTTTCTCTTCACCAGAAGAAATCCCGCTACCCGGCTTCTTCTGATAGGTCAGTTCTACCTCGACCTTTACATGGTTCCGGTTCTCTGCTGCATTTATGTCAATTCCATGCTCCAGAATCTCCTCTACGGTCATTTCCTCTACATTCAGACTGCCGACTACCATTTCCTGCTTTTGAAGCATGATTACCTTTATATTGTCAGAGGACGGCGTTACGGTAATCTGCTCCTCCACCGGAAGATATCCGCCCAAGTACACAAGAACCTGATAATCTCCGGCTTCCAGCTGCAATTCCGCCTTGCCTGCTTCATCCGAGTAGATTAAGTCATAGGACTGCTTATCTTTTCCAAAGTATAACTCCGCCCCTTTTAGTTCCACATAATTCTCATCTACAATCCGGAACTGAATCCTGCCATTTTCTGCCGTCCCTTCTTCATACGATTCTTGCCCGGATGGTTCTACCGTAACCGGTATGGTAAGACTGCTTTCATTTCCGGACAAATCTACCGCCTTTAGCGTAATGGTATGCTTTCCCGGCTGTTCAAACATATATCGCAGACTTCTTGCCCGGCTTTGCTCACTTTCATCTACGAACCACTGCATGGATGCAATTCCTACATTATCTGTGGTAGCTGCACCGGATAAGGCAATCCCCTCTCCGGCCGTTACCGTAAGCTGCTCCACCTTAGCTCCATTATAATCCACCTGTACCTGTGGCGGTTCCAAATCCGTCTTCTTGCGTCTGCCTACCCGTTCTATAATCTGCGCATTTCCTGCCACATCACCAATCTGCAGCCGATAGGTGTACCGCTTTCCCGGAACAGGAGCATCCGAACAAGTAGTAACCAGATTATCATTGGTATACAGGATTCTGGTTTCCTTTTCATCCTCATCTATCCGATATAGGGCATAATAAGAAAAATCCTCCTCCAGATATGCTTCCCATGCAATCTGAAGCTGGTCCTCCTGCTCGGTTACCGACATTTCCCTGATTCCCGGCGGCGTCCGGTCCACGTTTACTTCTATGGTTTTCTGTATCATATACCCATTAATATCTGTGGCAGTACACCGCAGCGGATAAATGCCCTCCGGCATATCGGTCATGGACCAGGGAATCATCGGACTCAGTTTCCATTCCTTACTATAACAGGTGTACTCCTCGATGGGATGCCAGATGCCGTCCCTTTCGTATTCAAGCTTTATACTTGACAGCTGTATATTGTCGTTTGCCTCCAGCTTTACCCATGTCTGCTCATCCGCGCTCCCGTATACTGCACGGAATACCGTGATTTCCGGCGGCTTTGTATCCTCCATAATCCGACTGGTCACTTCATTGCTTACACTGCCGGGATTTTCAGCAATATCCAGGGAATAGACTACATAATGATAATCCTTGCCATAGACTGCATCCATATCCTGATAGAAAGCATTCGAGGTTTTTCCAAGCGTCTCATACGTTCCCTGGTCATCCCGACGCATGATGCAGTAGGTACAGTCACTGACCGGAGTCCACCGCAGACCAATTCCGGCATCGATATCATATGCCTCCAGGTCATGTACCCCTTCCGGCGGTGTATGGTCAATGATATACTCGTTCTGTACACCCTGACTTTTATTTCCGGCGTAATCATAGGCATACGCCCGTATATAGATACTGCCTTCCGGGAATTCACTGGTATCCATCTGATAGGAAAAAGTGTAGGAGGTTCTTCTTTCCTCTGTCACCAGCTTTTTAATCGGCAGCCATTGCTCCTTATCCAGAGAATATTCCAGTTGTACGGATTGAACTGCTTTATTATCCGTTACCGGTATGGACAGGGAAATCCGGTCCCCTACAAAGGTTGGCGACGGACGAATGCTTGTAACTGTTGGTGCAACCGTATCCGGCGCAGTTATAATCGTAACTGGTTCTGACGGAATTCCATATATTTTTCCATATTGCCCAAGAGCATAGGGTTGGATTCTTATCGTATATGCCTGGTCTGACAGCAGTCTTTTAATTGTAGCATAGGTTACATCATGTATATAATCTTTCGTAACGAAGGTATTTCCCTCCAGCATCTGAACCTCATAATGTATAGAGGAAGATTCCGACATGGTCCATTCCAGAGAAACAAATGTAGTCCCCACCTTTTGATTTATAATGACCGGTGCCTCAATTCCCTGACAGTTAATATAAAAGGTCTCTGTTTTTTCTGCCATATTACCATTCCTATCAGTGACAACGGCACGAAATACATAAGCTCCCCGTAACAGACTGGTTGGAATTGTTCCATATATTAGTATGGATTTATCTCCAAATTTTCCAATTTTTCTGTAAGTCAGAGTCTGCCATTCCTCTGTACCCTCTAATGCATAATATAGCTTTACATCTTCTACACCACGAGTATCCTTGACCCTTATTTCAAAGAATTCGTCATGATTCAGAACTTTTTTTTCAACCGACCATTTTTCTGCCGTCGGCGGCTTTGTATCCCGGGTAGTACGAACGGACTTCACAGAATAGCTTGTACCCTCCTGTGCATCAGCGGTGTAGGGAATCACTCGATAATAATAAGTGGTCCAATCCTTTACTTCCGAATCCAGGTAAGTATATTCTCCCAAATCATTTTTCTCCACCTGTCCCACCTGAATATATCCGGAGCGATAGGAACCGGACCGATAGATATGATAACCGGCTGCATCCTCCTGAGAATCCTGCCACTGAAGCAGCACATCTCCCTGGTCATCCTTTACGGTCAGATTCCTTACGGCAGATAAAGACGGTGCCGATGCAGCTAAGGGAAGCTGTGCAGCTTCTTCCAGTATAATGCTTTCGTCTCTGGACGGCCGGAAGGAATTTATATCCCCTATCGCTTCTCCATTGGAAAACAGTTGTCCGGACACCTGCAAGTCCCCGTTGATTCCCAGTGTTCCGTCTGTTTCTGAATACTGCCGACCTTCTTCATCCATATCCAGATGCTGAATGAAATAATCGCCCTGTACTGACACCATACCGTTAATGATTACCGTACCATTTTGTATAAAATCACCGATTATACGGAAGTCATCATTAAAAATCAGCTTATCTTCTTCCACATAGATTACCGGATACTCTATATGATTTTCACATTCCTCCGCATAAATATCCAGTATCCTTTGCTTAAGCCGGAATACCTCCGGATATAGTCTGCCATTCCCTATGGAAATAACCGGCATCAGTGCTTCATTGGTAAGATACAGTACCCGGTTCTTCTCACCCATAAATGCAATCATCGCCGGCAGGTCATTCATCTCCGGTATATCAAGCATCTGACTGTCGTCTCCGGTTAGGAACAATTGAAATTCATGTCCAAATTCCAGCTTTCCACCGTCGGTTTCCAGCTCCTTATCATCCGCTGTACAAGTTCGAATTTCCAAAAAATCACCAGACAATTCCAGACTGCCCTTTTGAAGCAGAATCTGACCCTCTATGGAATCATAAAACATAAAATCACCGGATATCTGGAGCTTATCATCGGAATGTGTCAGCCTTATGCTCTGTCCGGCATCCAAACTAGTAATAATAAAATCGCCATGTCCATACAGGGTCTTATTATAAAATCCAATCTGTCCCCCGTCTACTTTTATATCACCATCCACTACCAGGTCGCCGTCCAGTATCATATTGGCATCGTCTGATAATTTCAAATCTCCTTCTATGGTCAGCGTATATCCGTTTAGCTGAAGGGAATCATATAATTCCAGATTGCCTTTCACTGTAATATCCTGAGACAGAAAAAGACTTTCCTGCAATTCCACATCCTCGGAAACAACACCCTGCTCTACCTGCCATTGCGTTCCTATTAATTCAGGAATATCCGCAAGTTCTTCCGTCTCCTCCTGTTCTTCTTGTCCGGACAGATTTTCAGAAGCATAGATATTCATACCATTGGATGCCAGACACTGTATGATGATAACAAGCGTCATTATAAACGACAGCCCTCGATAAATCCTCTTTTGCATCTTCCTTTTCCTCTCCTGTTTACCTTTCGCTTTTGTAATCGGTTTCCAGCTTTTTCTTTCTGATTTTCCATATTGCTCCGCCCGCCAGTACAAGGATTAACAGAATGATAACCCATCCTGCATTCCATGGGGTTGTTACTCCCGGTGCAATATCGTGTTCTTCCATCCCCTTATTTACATATCCCGACAATACTTCCTTGTTTTTCGTTTTATTCCAGTCTGTTCTTCCATTTTCCATGAATGGCTGCTCTCTATCATTCCCATCTCCGGCTGTATGCACATATCCCCTGAGCATACTCTCATCTTCCAGGGCTTCCGGTCCGGAAAGCCTCCCTTCCGCTATATCATTCTCTTGCAGTAAGCCAGGATTTGCTTCCACTTCCTTTGATGCTGAGGTGACTACGCTTTGCAGATTTCCATTCCTATCATACTGATACAGAACCTCGCTTCCGTCCGGGTATATTTCTTTTATAATCCGGCCTAATTCATCATATTCATATTCAATGCCGTCCGTTTCCTCTTCTTCCAGCTTGATACTGGAAAATCCGGTAACTGTACTGCAGCACAGCAGTATGACAAGCAAACATAACAGCTTCTTTTTCATATGCTCCTCCTGGATTTCCCCTTAAACACAAAAACGCACAGAACCCTAAGCATATCATCTAGGGGTTCTATGCGTATCGTATCAATATGAGTAATAAAACCGGAATATTTCTATTCTGTCCTTACTTTTTATTTTCAACTCCACTATATGGAAATTATATCAAAGATTTATCCGCATTACAACAAGTATTATTCCCATTTTTCTATAACTCTGCAACAGATGTAACCCGGTCTATGACACACCAGACAATGCGTAATCCTGCAAGTAATATAGCGACAGGCAGTAACAACAGACAAATAATTACACATCCCCACTTCGGATGGTGTTTTTTATAATCTTCGGAAGCTGGCTTAACTCTCATTTTCAATCACCTGACAACCTTTCTATCCTCCAGAAATTATCCTCCGGAAATCATCTTCTGCAATTTAACCCTTAGCTCCAGCTTACTATCTTATAATATGCCTTTGCCGTTATGGAATAAATAATCCCATACAAAAGAGCAAATGCAAGGAAGCATCCCAGCGCACATAATACAAAAAGTCCTGTATTAAAGAATCCAAGCAGTCTCATCATTCTGATAATAATCGGAACTGCAAAGCCTACATGAATCCCTGCCAGAATCAGAGGCAGAAAGAATACGGTCAGAATCTGGGAATGGATGGATTGCTTGACTTCCCCATGGCTCATGCCTACCTTCTGCATGATTTCATATCGTTCCTTATCCTCATAGCCTTCTGAAATCTGCTTATAATATATAACCAAAACAGCCGCCATGGTGAATAAGACGCTTAAAAAGACACCCAGAAAGAACAGGCTGCCATGCAGACTTAGAAAGTCCCTTCTTGCATTCTCATGGGTATAAATAACAACATCCCAGTTTTTCGCTAAAAATTCATCCCGTATCTGGAAAAAGGCTCCGTTTTGATTTTCTTCCGAACCAATCAGGTCATAACCGTAATAGGTGTGGAAAAAGGAAGCTGCTGATTCATAATCCTCATACATGGCTTCTATGCCCTTCATGATTTCCTGTGTGTCCCGGACAATCAGATAATAAGTAGTAAAGACATGGTCCTCCCTTAGCTTCCACATTTCCTCTGGCCGTTCTTTAATATTATACGTACTGCCAAACACAGTCAGCGTATCATAAGAATACTTTTTTTGTGGTGAATACAGCAATATTTCATTTTCCTGCAAAGCAACATCGGTTCCAAGAATACGATTGTAATCGGACAGCGGAATCATGACCAGATAATTCACATCCCTATAATTGCTAAATACATCTCTGTCTGTATAAAATGCAGAACCCTTCCGAACGGCAGCAATTTCATAATAGGAATAATAAATCGCATTCTCTACCTCCATTTGATGATTCTGAATCCCCTGATTTACAACCTCAAGCAGCTCTGGTGACGCTTCTTTTTGTCCATATGCAGTAATAGAGAAATCATTGGGATATTTCCCACGAATAATATCCTCCTCACCGATAATCAGAGATGTTGTAGAACACAGCATTACCAAAACCATAGTAGACAGGATGCAGATATTGGCAAGACCGACCGCATTCCGTTTCATACGGTACAGCATACTGGATACGGAAACAAAATGCTGCGCCTTATAATAATACTTCTTGTTGTTCCGCAGTATTTTCAGAAATGCAATACTGCCTGCCAAAAATGAGAAATAAGTACCTATAATTACCAATAGAACTGCCAGAAAGAATACCGTAAATGCCTCCAGTGGACTCTTCAGGCAGATGGATAATGCATAAGCAGCTGCCAGACAACAGACCCCTGATATAGCCATGACCCATTTCGTTTTCGGTTCCTGCTCTCCCACCTGACCTCCATGAAGCAATTCAATCGGATTGGAACGGGATACCTGCCATATGGAATTCAAAAAAATTAAAAGAAAGATAATTCCAAATAAGATACCGGATACTACAAGGGCCCTGGCATAAATATGAAAGCCCAGCGTAATTTCCATATCCAAAAGCCTTACTAAAAACAAATACATGCTTTTTTCCAGAAGGATGCCCAGCAAAAGTCCTCCAGCCAGACTGATTATCGCAATATACAAGGTTTCAAAGCCCATTACCCGCAGGATATGACGCTTTTCCATTCCAAGTATATTCCAAAGACCGATTTCCTTTTTCCGCCGTTTCATCAAAAAGCTATTGGTATAAAACAAAAATACAGCAGAGAAAAGCCCAACAATATAACGCCCGAATTCCATCATACCTAACAGCTGCTGTCCCCCGCGAATCTGAAGCATATCTTCGTTGACGGATAAGGAATGTATAATATAATACATGGCAATCGTAACAATACAGGTAATAAGATAGGGAACATATGTCCGACTGTTCTTCTTGATATTATTGATGGCAAGCTTTGGATAAAATCGTTTATTCATGCTTATCACCACCTGTCGTAATCAAGGTAAGCGTATCGGAAATCTTCTGATACATTTCCTCTGTTGTATTATCTCCCCGATACATCTGATGGAATACCATCCCATCCTTAATGAACAGTACCCGGCTGGCATGACTGGCAGCCTTCGTTGAATGTGTTACCATTAAGATGGTCTGTCCTCCCGCATTCACTTCATTGAATAAATGAAGCAGACCATCTGCCGCCCGGGAATCCAAGGCGCCGGTAGGCTCGTCCGCCAGAATCAGCTTGGGACCGGTAATCAATGCCCGTGCTACAGCCGCCCGCTGCTTCTGTCCTCCGGATACCTCGTAAGGATATTTACCAAGAAGTGTTTCAATGCCCAGCTGCTTTGCAAGAAACGAAAGCTTACTGTTCATTTCATTATAGCTTTTTCCTGCCAGTACTAAGGGCAGAAATATATTATCCTGCAAGGTGAAGGTATCCAGCAGATTAAAATCCTGAAATACAAAGCCCAGATTATCCCGTCGAAATGCAGATATTTCTTTTTCCTTTACTTTACCAAGACTCTTCCCGTCTAAGATAACCTCTCCGTCCGTAGGTTTATCAAGTGCCGCCAATATATTCAGTAAGGTGGTTTTTCCGGAGCCGGATTCTCCCATAATTGCCACATATTCTCCTTGCTCTACCGAAAAGCAGACATCACTCAATGCCTGAACCTGATTGCCACCGAACCGGGTTGTATAAATCTTTTTCAGATTCTTTACCTCTAATATCGCCATTTCCATGACCTCCTTTTCCTTTTACCTTTTCAGTATAAGAAATGGTTTTGCCATACACCATCGAATCATGTGACATTTTAAGCATCCATGTGACATTTTCGTAAGGTATCAGAATCATTCCCTGACATCCAGCTCTTCTTTTTTCAGGGACAGACGGAACGTGCTTCCCTTACCTACTTCTGATTCCACCTGTAGCGCATAAGATAATCGTTCTGCCGTCCGTTTGCAGAGATACAATCCAAGCCCGGTAGCCTTTTTATCTCTTCTTCCATTATATCCGGTAAAGCCTTTATCAAAGATTCGAGGCAAATCCTCTGGTGCAATTCCGATACCAGTATCCTGGATAGATAATACCTCATTTTCATCTACGGAAATGGTTATGCATCCTTCATTTGTATATTTTATTGCATTGGAAATAATCTGCTCCAGCAGAAAAGCCAGCCACTTTTCATCTGTTAATACAACCACATTGGTTCCTTCATATTTTATGCGGATGCCTTTACGCACAAACTGCATCGCAAACTTGTGAATCACAGACCGGATAATATCATCCAGGGAATATCGTTGAAATACAAAATCGGATGAGGTGCTTTCCAGCCGAAAATAACTAAGTACCATTTCCGTATACTGTTCAATCCGAAATAATTCTGACAGCAATTTCCGATTCTCTGCCGTATCCTCATTTTGCAGAAGCAGACGCATTGACCCAATCGGCGCCTTAATCTGATGAACCCAGGTTGTGTAGAAATCCTTACTTTCCCTTCGCTCTGACTGCCATTGAACCATTTCCGCATTCCGAACATCTCTTAGTTCCTTCATAATCTCCTGATAATCCTGTTCAATCAGGTTTTCCGGCGGCGGCAGCTCATCCAGCAGCAAAACAACATGCTTCAGGATATCTTGAAGCTGTTGATGCTTTTTGTAAAAGGAATGAAAATGAATACCTAATATAATAAGTGTTAGGACCGTACACAGACAGCCCGCATATATAACTGCCTCCGCCTGCAAATCATACAGCATAAAAATCCCGGCAAAAATAAAGACAAACAGTAGAAATATAAGAGCATTCCATCGATATTGCCATACATATTTCATAAATATCTTCCAAACCCTTTTCATAAAATCCCTGCCTTCTCAATCCGTATTCCCTGCTGCCGGATATTAATCAATGATGTAACCGCTGCCAACCTTTGTTTTGATGAAATCCATCAAGCCGATTCCCTCTAATTTCTTTCTCAGACGGGTCATATTGACGGTCAGAGTATTTTCCTCTACATAACTGTCAATTTCCCAAAGCCGGGTCATTAAGGTTTCCCGGCTGACTACCTTTCCCTTATTTTCCATCAAGGTCTCCAGCATCCGGAACTCATTCCGGGTCAATTCCAAGCGGTGTTCCCCATATACTAACGTAGTATCATTCAGATTCAGGATAGCGCCCTTATGCTCCAGCACCGGAATCTTTCCAGCCAAATCATAGGTTCTCCGCAAAACAGCCTGAATCTTTGCCATCCATACATTCACATCAAAGGGCTTCGCAATAAAATCATCCCCGCCCATATTCATCGCCATAACAATATTCATATTATCCGAAGCAGAAGAAATAAAGATAACCGGTACATTGGATATTTTCCGAAGCTCACTACACCAGTGATAACCATTATAGAAGGGCAGCATAATATCCAACAATACCAGATGGGGGTCAAATGCTGTAAACTCACTTATGATATTGCGAAAATCTCTTACGCAGCAGACTGCATATCCCCAGCTTTCCAATTGTACCTTCATGGCATTTGCCATTGCTTCGTCATCTTCAACTATGAAAATCTTATACACTGTCCTTCACCTCACGTTCCCTATATCTTTTTCTTCTTTTTTGTATGATAACGAAAGGTGGATTCCTGTGTCAATGCTTTCTTTTCACCTGATATTGATTGGGACCAATGGATAACCGGTCGCCATCTCTTACCCTTGTCGGCTCTCCTGCCGGAATCCGCAAACCATTAATGCAGGTTCCATTCGTAGAAGCCAGGTCTTCCGCGTAAAGCTCCTCACCGCTTTGAAACAACAGCACATGCCGACGGCTGATACCTTCACCGGATACCATGTAATCTACTTCCTCCGGCTTTCTTCCCAGCACTGCCGGTAAATGATATAGTGCAACGCCGGATATCTGCTTTTGCATACTTTCTAATTCCCAAAGCGCAGCTTCTATATTAACTGCTGTAGATAATATACTGGTTTCCTCTGGTATAACGCAGTCAGTTATTGTTTTCTCCGGTGGTATATCCGTGACGGTCAGCAGAATATCCTTATCTGGTTCTTCTGCCTGCTTTTCCCTCTCATTCTTTTGTATAACAGTCCCTTTTCTGCTTTTTATCATGCTATACAAAAATATAATCAGCAAAATTACAGAAATGATAACAAGCTTTATATCCGTTTCCCGATGGCTTAGGAATAAAAAACGAATTCCAAAGAAAAGCCCCGAACCAAGGGAAAGCATTGCCAGACCAGCGTAGATGTATTCCGTCTTTTCCAGTTTCTTTCCGGAAGGAAGCTGTGCTTTATCAGCCCTTTCCATTTCCGGAACATACAAAATATCGCTTTCACTTTGATATGTAACTGGCGGTTCCGGATAGACCTGCTTCTCCATCTCTCTGCCAGATAGTTCTCTTGTAAATCCCATAATATACTCCTTTAGCTCCTTCCACTCCGCATTGCCTGCCTGTAATAACCGATACAAGCCATATATAAATAATACTGCTTCTGAATCCGCATGGCGGGTTCGTTTCATACAGAACTCAACCAAGGATAACATACCTGGATAAAATGCTTCCTCCGACTCTGGCAGGTAGCAAAAACGAATCTGCTTTTTCCCAGGCTGGTAATAAATCCATTCCGGCTGCAGCAATACACCTTCCATCGGCAACAGATACGCCTCCATTTCCTCATAACACTCCCACAAAGAAGTAAACAGCACTTGCAGCACCGCTCCATCCATTTCCTTTTCCTGAAACACCTGCTGTATGGATGCCGCTCCACTGATTTCATAGCTTATATTCACATTGCCGTTTTTACACTGCAATTCCAGCGGAAGTAAGCCCTTCCCTTCATAATGCATCAGCATATTAATCTCAAAGCAGTTGATATCTGCATGTTCGGCATTGAATATTAGATATTGATGAAAGCCTTCATTCTGCAGCCATGCCTCCAATGACCTGCCACCTCCTTAGATTTTCCTCCGGCCTGGATACTCTTACAATCTGTGTTACATTGCCAGAAACCGGATACCCTTGTACAAATTCCATATTCACATTCTGTGAATAAATTCTTTTGTCTCCTTGTACAGATAACATAGCATCCGAGGTATTCCAATCTGTATTTTTCGATTCTGCACTATAATACATAAGCTCGGAATGTACATGTGCCTGTTGGAATACCCCCAGCAGCATAGTAATAAACAACACCATCACCATAAGCAATATTGGCATAATAAATGTCACTTCAATAATTGCACTTCCCCGATTCCCTTTCATCCTTATCACCTTCCCTTTTTACTCTTACAAATAATCTGCGCTTTTCATTCATCTCCTTCTCCACAACGGGAGCAGGGGGCATAACCGGAAACCTCGCTGTGCTTCACTCTTCTTACAGTTCTTTTTAATCCACTACATTGGCTGGAGGTATGATAACATCCGCCGGTTTCCGTTATATAATAAAGCTCCGCCGGTTCACTACCGCAGAATGCACAGGGAAGTAAGTCCTCATGAGCCATCTGCAATGCTGCTTTTGTAATGGGCATAATTGTTAGTTTTAAATGGCTGCAGGACCTGGAAGTATGATATACGGTGCTATATTCTGCAATATACACATACCGTTCATCTTCTGAATTCTCCTTATCCTCTTGATAACCGGTATAGGCCTTCTGTCGAACCTGTACACAGACAGGCATAGACAGATTTGATAAAAGCGGTACGGGAATGCGAACCCGGTATCGGATATGAATGCAGATAAATCCCTCTTCATCCAGCACCTCAGGTCCGGTTATCCAAAGACCATTTTTTCCTCCAACCACATAGTGTTCTATCCGGGTGGTATCCTCCAGATAAGAGCGGAGCTTAACATTACCAACTCCAATTCCTACAATCTGCGTCCCCATTCCCTCTGCCTTATCCGCCTCCTCAGCCAGATATGCATATTCTGCCAAATACCCTGCCGTATTCATTGCTGCCTGATAGATTTGATTTTCCAGAATATAAATCTGGCCCATGGAATAAAATGCCCAGAACGCAAATAACATAAGAGGCATCAGGCACGTAGCTTCAATAACAGCCGAGCCCGTATTCCTCCATTTGTTCCGGGAGGTGCTTTGAACTGCATACTTACTACTATAGGGGGCTTTTTGAAAATGACCGATAAGAAGCATAAAACCAGATTGGAGAATAGTCAGAAGCTGGAACATTTTATTTTTAATTGGAGTCTTGTTGCCGTGAGCGACGTAGATTTTATTTTTTTGCTTTCGTGTCCTGTTTGTCTGAAATAATATTCGAGAATCAGTTCCCATTTTTCTATCCATCTTGTTCCAAAAATATAATAAATAAGTATGCATTTCATAACACCTCCCTTCTCTCCTATAACTGTCTGAACTCTATGGAAGGTAACTGCCCGCGCCTTCCAAAAACCATGTGTTTTTTCCCTCACTTATCTCTACCTGCAGCCGAAATTCACAAATACAGTTCTGGATGCGAAAGCCCGGAATCCCTTGCTGAATATTGAGCTGCATCACATCCAGCATCCGGTCATACTTCCAATCCCGTTCCGGCATAACTGCAAGCAGGACGGATAAATACTCTTCATAATTCATCCCCTGGCTTTCCTCGCAGCCGGAAGTATTCTCTGACACCAGATTCTGTATCCCACTCAGGGATAGCCTCCATGTTTCCGCATCCTTAAGCAACGGTACTGCATCGCCCTGAAACAGACACCGGACATCCAGCAGGCTTTCCGCATATGCCCAACAGGCAAGAAACACATAGGATACCGGTTCTGCTGCTCCTTCCAGTCCTACCGGAGCTAACAGCAAGGCGGCAAGAAGCAAGGCCGCTTCCTTCATCTCATCATTGCCAAAGGCATATACAACATTCGGGACAAAGCGGAGCAGGCTTAATTCTTCGGCTATTTTTGTAAGATTCTCATAATCTGAGGCCTGTCCCTCCAGCAAATATTCTACTTCGCATGCCAAAGCATGATATTCCGTCTCTGCTTTTTCTCCAGAAGCATCACCAAAATGTTGAAAAGAATCCAAGGCATACGCAATTCCATATAATTCCTCTGTGGCAGTCGGAACATAATCCAGAACTTCCGAAAAGCTGCTTTCCGAAAGCATCCCGGTTATGTCTGTGATATTCTCTATGCTCCTGCTTCCCGTTCCTCTCCCCCGAACATTCCCGGTTTTCCTGGAAGAAGGCAGATTTTGCAGGGAAACCGCTTCCTTTGAAATGGAACCGGCCTGCTCCGGAATTATAATATACAAAATGTCAGATTTACTCCATTCACGCAAAATGCTCTGGGGATTCTCAAGCAGTCCCTGCTCTGTCAGATTTAATTCAAGCAATTCATTAAGGGTTACATTTTCTATATCTGTTATCCCCTGTGATGCCAACGTATCCTCTAAGCCCAGAAGCTGAATCCCCGCCGGAGTAGGATTCTCAAATGCCTCTATGGAGTAACCGGAATTCTCTGTCTTGCTTCCTGCTTCATTCAACTCCGCAGAAAGACCTTCCATTTCCATCTGGCAATCCGAAGCTTCCGCTTTATCAAATACCCCTTCCAACACTTTGACCGGCAGCATCAATTTCATGTATTCCTCGACCTGCTGCTTGAATGCCGCCAGGTCATAATCCATTAGCCCTCTGGCATGGGACAGTAAAACCTCTTTCACATTAAAATGATACATGCTCTTTTCCGGATTCAAATTATAATCCAGAAATTCCGTCGCCCGTTCTTCCAGATAGCCTTCTCCCCTTCCGTAATAGGTCCGGTCCAAGGCAAGGATATGATACCGCCGGAACAGGTCCGGCTGGTAATCACCCTTGATACTATCTGCTGCCGCGGCTACTGCCTGATTACACTTTGCCTGGCTCTCACCTATGCGGATTCCCTGTAATACCGTCAATATCAGTATCAGAAATACACAGAGCATGGCACAGATATAGATAGATATCTGACCCCTGTTACTTTTTTTCATCCGGCATCCTCCCTTCTTATAGAACAGTCCTCATAGCTGTCATGTCTACGACATTAATTATAAACCGTAGATGCATCTTTATTAATTGCTTTCCAGATTTTATTTACCAGCTGGGTAATCTGCTTTTGAAATATAATTACCATGGCAATCAGTACCACTATAATCAATAGTACCTCAACCACGCCCATTCCATCCTCGGAATGCTCTCCGATTAAAAATTCTTTCATTGCCTCCATTTTGTTTTCCTCCTCGTACTATAACGTAGTAGTGTTTATTGTCCCTCTCCAAGGACTGTATACTATACCATTGAAGTTGTCATAGCTTTACACTTTCTGCCATAAAGCAATCCGTATTCCTTCAACTGCATTTTCATATCGAAAAACTCATCATGGCAGGGCATACAATAATAAGCATGGAAATCACCATCAGAATAATCATGGGAACCAAAAGCTTTGTCCCTGCTTCTTCTCCCAGACGCTTTGCCCGTTCCTTCCTCCGCTCAAAGGCCTCATGCTCTTCCTCCTCCAGCAAAAGGACAACACCAGCCGCACCCTTTCGAATCTGTTGACCCAGCAGAGAAGTCAGCTTTAAGTAGGGAAGCAGACCAATCCGCTTTCCAAGATTCCTGTATGCCTGTTCCTGGGTAACACCGGAATGCATTTCATTCCACATAACCATTAATTCTTCATATAACGGATGCCCCTTTCTTTCTGCCATCTCATACTGATGCAGAACCCGCTCAAATGCTCCCTTTACCGTTGCACCAGCTTCCATATACAGCACAAGCTGATTGACTAAATATGGATATTCCTTTAGTAATTCCCGATTCTGCCGCTTTAGCTGCTGCTGCAGTGTTTCCTTTTGCCGAAACCACAGCATAACGCCGAATACGATACCCAGCATCCATATCAGCCACGGAGCTGAGCCTTGATTCCCTTCCTCCATAAGGTGTGAGCCTTGAAGCTCTGAGGGAATCACTACTTCTTTTTCATATCTGGCATCCTGCAGTAACGCTTCCACGCTTTCCTGCAGCCTTCTCTGTTCCTCTTCTGCTCCGGTCAATTGTCTGGGCTGTATCACTACCTCATACCCTCTGTTTTCTGTGATTTCTCCGTAGCTTAACTCCAATTGAAGCTCTACCGCCTGTGCTGTTTTCAGATTTTGATTATTTACCACACCCCTTTCATCCAGCACCTCGTAATCATTACTGCTCCAGGAAACGGAAAGTCCGCTGTCCGGAATACTGCGTTCCAATTGCATATCCACCTGAATATTATCAAGGCTTTCATTGTCACCGAGCATTGTGCTTTCCAAATAAGAAAAGCCTTCCTGAAACCGTTCCTCTAATTCTTCCGGCCGATATTCCACCGGTTCCAACGTAATCGTAAGCTGACCTGTTATGTTCTCCTGGTTCTCATAGCTTACCGTATAAGGAATCTCATCTCCTCCATAATCATCCCGGATGAAATGCAGCTGGCTTTTATCCTGCCTTTGATAAATTCCCCAGATGAGAACACCTAAGCTGCCACTTAGCAGCAAGGTCCAAAGTATCTTGTTCAACAGGTCTGTATAATACGCCTCTACCCGTTCCTCTGTCTGCATGGCATTTCCTTTATACAGTCTGGCCATGCTTCTTCGTATCTGCTCCGGACGTATTACACGATATTTCCTTAGCTGCTGATACAGCTTTCTGGCTAAAAACATCCTCTATACCTCGATTCCTACGATTCGACTGCCCCAATAAGCAGCAATACCAGTTCCTATGATACAGACCGTCATTACTATAATCCCGAACCAGTTATGGTACATACTGTCAAGGTAACCGGGATTGGTAAGCTTCAAATACAACAACATCAAAATCGGCATACCACACATAATTCGTTGTTCCATCTGCTTACCAGATAATATGGTTTGTATTTCCTGCTCCACTTCAATTTTTTCTGCAATGATATTGGCGGTCTTATCCATCATATGTACCAGATTACCCCCGCTTCGCTTTGCCGTACTTAGTACCTCTGCAAAGCTTTGGATTTCCTCCAGGCCCATTCGTTCTGCAAAGGCATTGACTGCCTTTTCAATCGGCACATTCAATTGCAGCTGGGAGGCAATCATATCTAATTCCCGGATAATCACACTTCCCTGGGGATAAAGCAGACTCATATCCTTCCTTGCTCCCAGCCAGGCATTCTCAACCGAATATCCGGTCTTTAGATTCGCAGACAAGGTATATAATAATTCTTTAAATTCCGACAGCACCTGTCTTTGATTCCGCTTTGCTTTCCACCTGTCATAATACCGGCAAAGCAGCACACATGCAGGAGATAAACAGATACCGCCAACCCAGGTGTCATAAAAGAGATACCCGATGCTCATGCAAAAAATCATTCCGATTAGAACAACTGTTAATCGTTCCGTGCTTATATAAGGCTTTATATGCCTCCAGACATCCGGCCTGTTTAAGCTTTTCCTCATGTATAATTCCCTCCAGTCTTTTCCATTCCACTTTTTCCATTCCCTGCTCCTGTTCTGCAGCCTTTGTAGATTTTTCTTTTTCCTGATACTGATACAGAGAATGCAAGAGGATTTCCCCTTCCTGAATTCCTGTCACCTCAGCAACCTCTAAGAGCCTGCGGCTGCCATCCGGCTGTCTGCCGATATGTACGATTACATCAATGGCAGATGCAATCTGCTGCCGAATAGCCCTTAAGGGCATATCGATTCCCATAAGCACCATAGTCTCCAGCCGATACAGAATATCCTTTGCAGAATTTGCATGTCCGGTGGACAAAGAACCATTATGTCCGGTATTCATTGCCTGCAGCATATCCAGCGCTTCTTCTCCCCGTACCTCACCGACTACAATCCGGTCCGGCCGCATCCGAAGGGCACTTCGGATTAATGCCTTCATCGGTATGGCATTCTCTCCTTCTATATTGGCATTTCGAACCTCCATCCGTACCAGATTCGGAATTTCCCGAAGCTGTAGTTCCGCAGAATCCTCAATTGTAATAATCCGCTCCTCTTTGGAAATCGTATTTGCCAGTGCATTTAAGAAGGTGGTTTTACCCGAACCGGTACCACCGGAAATCATGATATTATACTTACTCTTAATCAGCAGCTGCAGCACATCTGCAATCTCTTTTGACAGCATATTCCTCGTAACCAACTCTTCCATCCCATAGGTTTCCCTAGGGAATCTCCGTATCGTCATAACCGCTCCATTCAAGGCAATGGGCGGCAGTACAACATTCACTCTGGAGCCGTCCTCCAGCCTTGCATCTACGATTGGTGAGCTTTCGTTGACAATCCGGTTACATCTTGCAACAATTTTCTGAATAATATCCATGTACTTTTCTTCCGAAGAAAATCCTTGTTCCCATGCCTCCATTCTTCCATTCCGCTCGATGAAAATTCTTTCATAGCCATTAATCATGACTTCTGTTATATCCTCCTGCTTTAGAAGTTCTTCCAGACAATCGTATCCCCGGATAGAATGAAATACCAAATCCCGTATATGAAGCTTTTCCTTCAGGGGAATATAGGCCTGCCTTGAACGATTCAGGATTTCTGCATCAATCATCGCTTCGATTTCTTCGTCCGCAGCCGTATCCTTACGATCCAGCTCCTCCCGAAGTGCGGCTTCTATTTCCCTGCATATCTGACATAATTCCAACTGCTGTTTCTCTCCTCCTTTACCCTCTGGAAGCATTGCTGAAAAATTCTGTTAACGTAGTTAGATTCCCTTTCTTCCTTTTTTCTTCCAGCATCCGGACTTTATCTGCATCTGCACTGTACGCTTCCCATAAAACCGGATAACATTTGCCAGAAAGCGCGTCCCATAATCCATACTGCTTCAATCCCTGACAAAATGCTCCTATCTTCCGCTTAGAAAATCCATTCTGCAAATAAGGCAGGTAAAGCACATCAAATTCTATCAATAATTCCAAGCTGGTAAGACTGGCGGAGCCAATATCTGCCACCAGCAGTTCATAAAAGCCTTCCCGACGAATACAATCTAAAAACCATCGAAGCTCTTCCCGATTCAGTTCCCGCAATTCCTGATAGGTCAGAGAACTGACTATTCTGTCATAGCCCTGCTCTTCCACCGCCAATGCCTTTAGCTTCATGGAAAGATTCGCAATACGCTGCTTTACATAATAGAGCAAGGTCTCCATTCCGTGACTTTCATCCTCCGCTTCTGCAAACTCCTCCATACCAATATAGATGCATTGAGAATTCGGAAGTTCTGTACCCATGGCCTGTGCCTTGCACAATCCACGGGCAAGTCCCGTCTTTCCACATCTTCCCAGCGGAGAATACACAGCTATGCAGGTACCGCTTCCCTCCAGGCTCATACAAACGCCTTGTTCGCTTAAAATCTGCAGCATCCTACGGCTGTAAACAGGTGCAGAGGTATACTTGGAAATGTAAGGCTCCTCCTTCCAATCCTCTTGTTTCCATCCTTCCTCTTCTACCACCCAAAGGATGGAAGCAGCGGGAAGGGTTAACTGCCGGACTTCCTCCTTCCAATTGGCATTTACCAACAGAAGGTCCGCCGGATGAGACTTCAAATATTCCAGCATCCGGCTCACATCCGTAAACGCCATGGCTAAAATCGGTATACCCGGATTTCGATTTATATAATTCATCAGTGCTACAACAAATCCTTCCTCGCGGTCACAAAGAAGCACCTTATAAGTCTTCAACCATTGAACCACCTTTCTAACAGCCACCAGCCATAACCCATGCATATTGCAATCGAAAAATGAATGGTATTTCCTGTATAACCTTGGTCAAAACCACTATGATAGGGAATAATCTGCCTTGTCTTATAACAAGTATGAATATAACTCCAGAATGACTTCATTCGACTCACCAGAATACGGTGATATAACATCTGAATCGCTGCTAAGATTCCTCCTGCGATAAAAGAATAAAGTAGAATACCCCATACCGGATGTCCAACAAATCCTCCAATCACAGAAAACAGCTTAATATCTCCTGCCCCCAGCATTCGAAGCTGATGCAAAAGAAATAATACTACTACCGGCAGTCCAATACCTGCCACAGACTCTAATAATCCATTCCATCCTGCATTGTAAAAGGACCAACTGATTCCCACCGTGAGACCAATTACAATAAGCAGATTCGGAATCCTATAGCTGCGCAAATCAAATACTACTGCCAAAACCACAATTCCTAATATTACAAAATAAATCGGAGCCTCCTTTCCGTGCTTCTTCCTTATTGCTTTTTCATAATACAATATTTATTTACTTTTGTAAATAGTTATTTTATTAAATAATAATAAAATTTACGTTTGAATAAATTTCCATTTCCCGTCCATACTGTAAAAAAGGTGGTGGAATTTTATGACAAAAAAGAAGTTACGGAAGCTTCGCCAGGAACAGGAGCGTCAGGCGCTGCTAAAAGAAATCGAAACAACCAAGCTTGCTCATGCCGTTGCCCTGGCGAACTTAGAAAATATTACCGATCCGGACTTAATCGATTGCTACATTTATGAACTAAATGCTGTACAGGTACGTTATAAGTTTTTATTGCGTCTTGCCAAGAAAAATAATGTGACCAACCTGCCCTCCAACCTGCTTTTGTCCAGCGAGAATCAGATATAGACAACCGCCAGCTTTTTCCATACCAGGACATTAAAATCCCCGGTTTGGATAGTACAGGACACCGCCTTTACAAAGGCGGTGTCCTGTACTATCCAAACCGGTGACTTCTTATCATTCTATAGTCTATAACGCTTTATTTCTCTTCCTGACCTACATAACGGTTCAAGGTCTCTACAACGTCATTCAGATTATATGGCTTTGCTATGTAATCATCCAGCTTCGCTTCCAGAATCCGTTCCTTATCTCCAAACATCGCTCTTGCCGTAACCGCAATAATCGGCAGACGCTTCAGGTTCTTCTCCTCTTCGATGTTCCGAATCAGCTGGGTTGCCGCCAGACCATCCATAATCGGCATCTGTACATCAAACAATGCGGCATCATAACTCTTCTGCTTGAATAATTCCACTGCCTTTTCCCCATTTTCAGCAATATCATAAGAATAACCTGCCATTCCCAAAAGCTTACCGATTACCTGCTGATTTACCGGTTCATCCTCTGCTACCAGAATCCTTGCACGCTTGTGACCGCTAATAGAAATAACCGCAGAATCTTCCTTCTTCTCGGTCTTTTGCTCGGATGCTTTTACAATCTTCAGCGGAATCTCTACAATAAAGGTACTACCGATATCTTCCTTACTTTGTACCGAAATATTACCACCCATTAATTCTACAATCTGCTTGGTGATAACCAGACCCAGACCAGTACCGCCGTACTTTCTGGTATCCGAGCTGTCTACCTGACTGAAGCGGATGAATAATTTGCTCTTATTTGCATCGGAAATACCGATACCGGAATCCACAACCGCAATTCGCAAAGTCGTCTTATCCGGTTCATCCCCGTCCATAGTGGCAACCTTCACCCGGACACCACCCTCTGAGGTAAACTTAATCGCATTGGACAACAAACAATTCAGAACCTGCTTAATCCGTTCGCCATCTCCCTTGACCATCTCCGGTATGGTACCACTAAAGCTGCAATCCAGGGTCAAATCCTTATTATTTGCCAGCGGAACCTGTGCTGCCACAGTTTCTTCAATGGCCGACTTCACATCGAATACTTCATATCGTAGATTATACTTACCAGCCTCCAGCTTACTGATATCCAGAATATCATTAATCAGCCGGAGCAAAGTATCCGCACAATTCTTAGCCGTTACCAGATTATCCCGGTAATCCGCCTGTAAATCATCCTCTGCCAGAGTAAGCTGAAGCATACCCAGGATACCATTGATTGGGGTCCGGATTTCATGTGACATATTGGCAAGAAACTCTGCCTGGGTCTTATAAGCAATATTCGCTTCATCCTTCGCCTTGCTCAGGCTCATTTCCGTTTCCTTCTGCTCCGTAATGTCAATGACTACCATGTTGATGTAATTTGCTTCCGACTTATACATAACGGTATTAAATACCTTATCCAGGTTCTCCATGGTTATCTCAACCGCCATCAAATCCCCTTCTTTGGTTCCGGAATTATCATATGCCCGAAACCAGGCATTTACGCTTTGCAGCACATCCTGCTTGCAGTTACATAATAATTTATCCTGATATGAGCCTGCCTCCAGACTTAAATACTCACAAAACCGCTCGTTGGCGTCCACAATCTTATATTCCGGTACATTGGTACCTGCCGGTACAACAATCTCCGCCTGTGCAAATCCAATGGGCAGGTTTAAAAACAATTTCCTGTACTTATCGCTTTTTACCGTCGATTCCTTATTGACCTCTTCTCCCTCCCGAATCATCAGAAAGGCTACAACAATCACTACAAGTAAGGAAATAGCAGAAAAAACAATGGCAATTCCCGAAAGCCCACTTACATTCTGTGAATTGGATATCTTGGATATCATAATAATATCCAGAACCAAAATCACAATGATTTCAATTGCAGATAAAATCAAAATACGTCTTTTGGACGTGTTTAAATTAAAAATTGAATTCATCTTTAACACCCCTTTACAATAATTTTGAACAGCCCATTTCATTATTACTATATTAATGTAATCTTCGCACAAAACCGTTACTTTGTCAATGTGCTAACCATTCCGCCATACAGAATCCTGGCACTTATTTCAAGCCCATATCGCTCCCAGTCAGCTCCTTCAGATACTGCATCAGCGGTTCCCGCAGCTCCTCCCGCTCCAGTGCCTGATTAATGGTTGCCTTCAGATAACCCAGCTTATCTCCCACATCATACCAGCAGCCTTCAAATTCATAGGCATAAATGGACTGGCTGACCATGATGCTGCGCAACGCATCCGTCAATTGAATCTCACCGTTTGCCCCCGGCTCCTGATTTTCCAGGATTTCAAATATCTCCGGGGTCAAAACATAACGCCCTACAATCGCCATGTCACTTGGGGCCTGTTCAACTGCCGGCTTCTCCACCAGGTCCGATAATTTCATTCTCCGTCCCGCCGCCTTCCGCATCGGTTCAATCACACCATACCGATATACCTGCTCATGGGGTACCTGCTGTACACCTACAATAGTAGCTCCCACCTGGTCGTATGCGGTTATTAATTGTCTGATTGCCGAGTCTCCATCCTTATTCATAACAATATCGTCCCCCAGCAGTACTGCAAATGGTTCTTCCCCGATAAAGCTCTTCGCACACAAAATGGCATGCCCCAGTCCCTTTGGCTCCTTTTGTCTTACATAATAAATATTCGCCATATCCGTCACATCGCATATGGTCTGATATTCCTTCATTTTATCCGCTTCCTTCAGCCGTTCCTCCAGCTCATAGGACCGGTCAAAATGATTTTCCATGCAATGCTTATTGGAATTGGTAATAACCAGTATTTCCTCAATCCCGCTTTGGGCGGCTTCTTCAATAATATACTGAATGGTTGGCACATCCACAATGGGAAGCATTTCCTTTGGAATTGCCTTTGTTGCCGGTAAGAACCGGGTGCCAAGACCAGCCGCCGGAATCACTGCTTTTCTAATCTTCTTTTTCATCAGATTCACTCCCTTCCATACTTACTACTATTTCCTGTATTTCCCCTTCCGATTCCTCCGCTTCTCCTCCCTCCGGGTGAAGCGTCTGTGGATGCAGCCTGCGGTATCGTGCTGTCAGCGCCCAGAACAGCGCAAATAGCAGCAAGGATGCCACACTGACCAGCAGTCCGAGGAAAAATCCTTCTGAAACATAACGAAGCTCAAGGGTATGACTGCCCTCCGGTAATTCCAATGCCAGAAAGGCATTCATCACCTTACCGGCTTCTATCTCTATCCCATCCAGCAGTACATGCCAGCCCTCATCATAAGGAATGGAAAGAAATAACAAAGAATCCTCATCCGTCCTTACCGTTCCCTTAAAATATCCATCCGCATATTCACTTACCTGAAGGGGCTGCCTTTGAAGCTCCTCATAAACCTTATCCCATGCCTCCGGATGAAACTGTGCCGAATGTATGGTAATCACACCGTTTTCCGTACTGCTATCATTGAAGGTACACTCCAGCATAACCCTCTGCCCTGCCGTCAGGCAGCCTACATGAAATGCCTGGTTCTGGTACCGGTCATCTGCAACCTGCTCGTCGTCCAGAAATACCTTAATCTGCCTTACATTTCCTCCGGAAATATCCAGATACAGGTCCAGATTGTCCTCTACTGTAAACCGAATCTGAACTACCGGCTTTTCACTACCGCTCTTTGTATAAGAAATCTCCTTTCCGGAAACCGACACTGCGCAGCCGGTGCCTTCTGCCTGGTAAGTCAGGTCAGCATTCGTAAAAATCGGACTTTCAATACCGGTTGCCTCTGCTGCAAAGGAATTCTGCACATGGAAATACGTGGACTCCGGTACCATATCCCCCAGGCTCTTCTGCACACAAAAGCCCACTGGCAGCGTCTGTGGATTCTCATATACGGAAATGCCATCCACCGTTCTCTTATAATGCAGGGTATTATTATTAAAATCCCCTTCCCGGTACATGACATATTTCATACCGGTAATGGCATTGGTCAGAGGCGTCGCTCCGCAGTACAGGTATTCATTGGCTCCGGTATAAAAGCCCAGCCGTCCCATTGCCGTCACCATATCCCCTCTTGCCGTGGAGCCGAACAGCGTCACACAGCGTAGGTTATGCCAGGTTGGTTCGTCCAGCATCAGAGTATTACCCAGCTCCATCCGATAGAAGCTGTCGTCCTCTGCATAAAGCTCCGCTACGATTTTTTCCATGGCTTCCGTATCCCCAAAGTACCGTTCCACATCAATGGAACCGTTACAATACCAGCCATAAGCGGAGCCGGCAGTAATCTCTGCTGCCATGACGCCCGCCAATACCGCCCGCCATACCTTTCCCTTTTTCTTTCCCCAATGATAGGCAAAGGATAACAGCATGTAAAACACCGCCAGAGCAATAACCAGTATATAGCATACCTTTTCCAGCTTTACCGTTCCCTGGGTATAACAAAATACGCTGAGCAGAATCACTGCAGCACAGGCAAAAGAATGCTCCACAATAGAAATCCGCCGATACCGCAGCAGGACTTCATATCCAATCCACAACAGGACAAATATGTAAAGAAATGAAAAACGGTTGGGGATGCCGTACTGATTGTGAAAACCATGCCAGATATAATTCAACAGCTCCGTATTAAAGCTGACAAGAAACAGTACCAGCATCAGAATATTTTTTATCTTTTCCGCCAATGCAAAGCGACTGCTGAACAGGTAAATAAAAAACAGAAACAAGACAAAAATACCGCAATACAGATTCACGCCGCCATCATCCACCTGATTGTTGATTGGCTCTGTCCCAATGAAATGCGCCTGAAATATATCCCAGTAGGAACCATACTGATCCCAGCCCGGCAGTGTACGCTTGGCGGAAGCCGTCTGCATAATTCCCTGGTAGGCCGGTATCAGCACCACCGCTGCCAGACCTCCTGCCAGCAGAGAGCTTATTGCGAACAGCCAGGCGGTCCGCCCTGCTTCCCGAAGGCTTTTATAATGATACAGCACTGCCCATATCACCAGAAATATGCAAATCATAAAACCAATATAATAATTACAAAACAACGCATAAAACAGGGTAAGGATATATAATCTTGCATCCTTTTTTTCCACCAGATAGTCAAAGCCAAGAATAATCAATGGAAAAATGAAAACACAATCCATCCACATGACATTCCAGTAATATCCCACCACAAAATTCGACATGGCATATGCCACCGCTAATGGAATCACACCCGGGTGCTGGTATTTCACGCCATTCCGGTGCAGGGCGGCATAGGCAAAGGTCCAGCCGCACAGTACAATCTTGAGACTGACAATCAGACTGACCGCCGTATTTAACTGCGCCTTTGGAAACAGTAAAATCAATAAGTTCAAGGGACTTGCCAGATAATATGCCCACAGGGACAGGAAGTTCGTCCCCATCCCTTCCTGAAAGGAATAGAAGAGACTTCCCCCTGTCTTTAGCTTTTCATAGTAATCCGAGAAAAAGGGCATATACTGATGCAGACCGTCCACCATAATCAGGGAACGGCCTCCCGGTCCGATTTCGCCGATTATCCATACGCCAAGCATAATCAGTGCCGGAATGCCTGTAGACAATATATATATGTAGTATTTACTCCATATGTCCTTCACTTGCTGTTTCATAGTCAATATTCTTATACTCCCGATTTTATTTTCCTTCCACACCTGCCAGAAGATAAACCAATGGCGAATTCCAATAAATGGTTATCTCGTTACAAGAATAGCTCTGTACATTATCCACATAACAGGCTGCATTTGCCTTATCGCTTAAGGTTGCTGCTGCATAAGAATCCTCCAGATTCGAATTCGGTCCGCCAATCAGCATACCTTCCATGGCCGCTCCTACTGCTTCCGATGGACGATGGTGTGGATTCTCCGGCGACAGAGTTCCAAAGCCGGTAACAAAGCAGTAGGAATTGGTATTCGTACCCAGCAGATAATCCAACTGCTGTCCCGCTGCAATCTGGTACTTCTCATCCTGTGACAACTGATGCGCCATTAAAAGCAGCATTCCCCTATTCGCCACCAGCATATTGCTGCCCCAATAATATTCATCCTCTCCGATAGCTACACCATATGCATCCGCTTCCGAACACTTCACAGCTTCATCCGCCATTTGATAAAAATATTCCTCTACGGTTGGCAAATAGTTATCTGACATGGCACGCGCCTCACTGGTGGTCAGATATGCATAGATTCCATACATTCCCACGCTCTGCCAGCCTAAGTCACCGCCGATTTCCTCTAATGTGTAATCTGCCTTTAATGCGTCGCTATACCTGCTGTCTCCGGTAGTCTTGTATAGCTCTGCCAATGCCCAGTACCGTTCATCTGTATCCTGCGTATCCCCATACTCACCGGTTGCAATAGAGGACGGGTTTCGAAAACCGGTCTTATCACTCGGCGTCTGCTCCAGATATGCCTGTGCCTGCTCTGCTGCTGTCAGGCAGGTCTGACTGTAATCCCCATCAAACTCTTTCCATACTCTGGCTGCCATCGCCATAGCTGCCGCAAAGTCCGCTGTAGCCGTGGTAGAAATCGGTGCCAGAACCAACTGCTCTGTCTCTTCCTCCGGCATCACGCTTCCAGGGAAGTTCTCACAGGTAATCTTGTGATAAACACCACCCGTCGTTCCATCCTGCATTTGCAGCATCCAGTCCAGCTCATATTTCACTTCATCTAAAATATCCGGAATGCCATTCCCACTCTCCGGAATGCCAGTATCGTCACCAAACTGCTCTCCATAGACTTCATATGCCAGCATCAGGTCTGCTACCGCCTTTGCCGCCGCTACCGTATAGCGTCCATAGTCTCCGGCATCATGCCAGCCGCCGCTGATTGCAACACTGCTGCCAGCTTCCCCATAAATCTCTGCATCACCGGTATGGCATGCTTCATGTCCAAAGAGGTCATCCGTTACAGCCTCCCCACAGCGCTGGAGATAGAACATCCGCATAGCACTGTCTGCCAGGGCTTCATAAACATCATCATCAATCCGGAACTCAAAGGACTCACCAAAAGCCTCCGTTACCAGCTTATAAGTACCAGTCTCCGTTACCTGGGAGAAATCTGCAATTGCCGTCTGTTCGCCAGAGGCTGCATTCTCCTTTGCCGACTCCAGCTCTCCACTATATACGACTGCATCCGTTTCAACATTTACCACATCAAAGCTTCCGCTTATGTCTGTTCCCGTCTCTGCCCGTACGACTGCCTTCTTTTCCGCATTCGGCAGATATCCCATCTGATTTACATTCACCGCCGGGACCTCAGCATCACTACCGGATGCAACCCGTCCGGAATCATCCGTCAGATACAGGGCAAAATTATCAAAATATACACTATGGGCGCCCATATCCTCCGGACTGCCCTCTGACATTCCCATATTGATGCAAAGCCGGGGCGCCGGGTCCGAAGCCTCCTCCATGGTGAAGGATGTCGTCACATGCTGTACCTCCTCATTTACCGTAATCAAATCACTGACATAGGCATGATAATCCCCACCGTTTAACTGAAGCCGCCACTCCATCGTCCGTTCAATGGTGGCATGGACATCAAAGGAAAACTCATATACACAGCCGGTATCCAGGGAAAATCCATCATAATAAGGCTGAATACCATAATCCAAAGTGCCGGGGTCCGATACTGCGATTTCCATCTCACCCTCTGCTGTAACAGTCTGGGCAGCATCTGCACCATTCAGATATATCATCCAGTTGGTTAAGCCGTCACTGAAATCACCGTTCTGTATCATATTTTCCAGTCCGGCATTCCCGTTCTCTTCTGTTGATACACCGCCGGAGGTATCCTCCGTATCATTCTGCTTTCCGCAGCCAGCCATGGAACATACCATCATTACTGCCAATGCTGTTGCAAACAGTCTCTTGCTCTTTTTCATGCTTCTCTTCCTCCACTTCTTTTACGATATTGTATTTTCCTGCCAATGCTTTTTTATTCCTTTTATTTATAACTTCATATTTTCTTTTTTCAATATGTATATAGATTATAAATATGTCTTTGATTCTCGTACTGCAATAAATCCATTATGCTTCATATCAGGTGTTCTCATCCTGACCTGTCTTGTGTCCATTCCACAATTCCGGCTGCACTTGTATCTCTCATGCATTTTTACCCAGGCCGTTTATGTCAGATACCGAAGCACCTCTTCATAAGCCATACTGCCTCCAAACAAATCCAAGGCGCTTCCTATGGTGACATCCAGCCGGTTCCTGCCCAGCTCCTTTAACTGTCTTAAGTCTTCAAACGAACCAACTCCGCCAGCATAGGTAATGGGAAGTCCCGACCAAGCTCCCAGTAGCTCTGCCAAAGGGGCCTCAATTCCCTTTGCTTTTCCCTCTGCATCTACAGCATGAATCAGAAATTCATCACAATATGCCGATAACCGGTCTAATAAATCTATGGTGACTGCTTCCTCCGTAAACCTCTGCCAACGGTCTGTTACTATGTAATACCTATCCTCCCGCTTCCGACAGGACAAATCCAGCACCAGATGCTCCTTTCCCACCAGCCTTACCAGCTCCTTCAGACGGTCATAATGAATTCTTCCATTCTGAAATACATAAGAGGTGACGATAACATGGGAAGCACCCATATCCAGAAAGCTCCCGGCGTTCTCACTGTTCATCCCGCCGCCAATCTGCAAACCGCCAGGGTATTCCGAAAGAGCCAGCTTTGCCTGCTCCACATCTGCTGCATAATATTCGGAACCTGCCGGATTCAGAAGGATAATATGTCCTCCCCGGATGCCGCTGTCCCGATACAGCCTTGCATAAAAACCGGCATCCTGCTCCGAAACAAAGTTCTCCTCTGCATGGTTGTTCCGGTCTGCCAGACTTCCCCCTACAATCTGCTTTACTTTACCGTTGTGAATATCAATGCACGGTCTGAAATTCATGTTTGATTCTCCTGATTGATTAAACTATACAAGTAACGATATTTTATCATAGGACACTATGGTTTTCAAGAAAAGAGAGAATAATAGAATCTGAATTTTCATCAATTATATCTTTCCCATGTATTGTAGAAACGCTTCGCGAACAACGGTATATTTCGGCTTCGCAATATTGAGACGGGCGCCGTTTCTCATTTCCACCTTATGCCGTCCTATCCTATTCACATACCTCAAATTCACCAGTGTACTTTGGTGAATTCTGAAAAAATGCAAATCCTGCAACGCAGCTTCCAGCTCATCTAATGAGCCACGCATGGTAAAGGTCACTGGTACAGAGTCCTGCAGCACCCGAACATGCAGCTTATGTACGGCGCTTTCTATGTACATGATATGTTCCGGATTCAGGAGCTTCTTTCCTTCCCGGAATTTAAATGTCAGCTTTCTTTCTGTGTAATTCATTTCCTGAAGAATGGTATCCATGCATTCCTTTATGGCTATCTCAAAATTCTCACTGTCCTTAAGCAGATACCGGATTGCATTTACGCCATAGCCTTCCAGGGCATATGATATATAAACGGTTACAAATACCAGATAGGTTTCCCGAAGAAGCTTACGGATTTCCTTTGCCGTCTCCAAGCCATTCATACCTTCCATACCAATATCAAGAAATATGATGTCAAAATGAGCCAGTCCGTCTACTGCTTCTACCAATTCCACACCGGATGAAAAAGAAACAATCTGATAACTAAGTTCACTAGCCTCCAGGTAATCGGAAAGCAGCTCTTTTTCAAAGCTCAAAAAATGTTCTTCATCATCACATATTGCAATCTTAAGCATGTACTCATCCCCATATTTTCAGTCGTTTTATGTCTTTATTATTCCTAATTTTATGAGGGAATGCAATTCAAGGCATACGGAGAATTTCCGACATTTTCCCTTTTCTCTATCGTTTCATTTTTTGTCATTCTGCCATTTTCGACATTTTTCTATGTTTTTCGCAAAATAGTTGATAAAATTGTGAGATACCTATAACCGTTTCAAAAGGAGAAAAACGCTATGTATAATTTAACAGAAACTCTAAACGACTACTTTTATTTCTGCCAATATCAGAAACGCCTGGATGATAAAACGCTGAAGGCCTACCGTATTGATTTGGCACAATTCTCCCGCTTTCTGGCAGATTGTCCGATTGAATCCATTACGCCTGACCGCCTGGAGGCCTATATTTCCCATCTCCATCAAACCTATAAGCCCAAAACCGTCAAGCGTAAAATCGCGTCCTTAAAGGCATTTTTTCACTATCTGGAATATAAGGATATTATCCGTATTAATCCCTTCCATAAACTGCAGGTGAAGTTCCGGGAGCCTGTCATTTTACCCAAAACCATTCCGCTTCATACTATCGAAGCCCTTCTGGCATCCATGTATCAAAGCTATGAAAACACGCAACAGCCCTGTCGAAAAAAACGGCTGTTGCGTGACATTGCCGTAATCGAATTACTGTTCTCTACCGGTATGCGAATCTCGGAGCTATGCTCGCTTCATCCGGAGGATGTCAATCTGGTGGAGGGTATTATCTTAATTCACGGAAAGGGGGCAAAGGAACGCCGAATCCAAATCGGAAATGAGAACGTTCTGAATATCATAAGGAAGTATCAAGGTTCCTATGCACCGGAAATCGCCGCCTGCCGGTTCTTCTTCGTCAACCAGAATCAGCAGCGACTCTCGGAGCAATCTGTCCGCCGATTGATTAATAAGCATGGAAGGGCGGCGGATATCGAGCTGCATATCACGCCTCATATGTTCCGCCACTCCTTCGCCACCTATCTGTTAGAAGCAGATGTGGACATCCGGTATATACAGGAAATGCTGGGGCATAGCTCGATTAATATTACGGAAATCTATACGCATGTGGCAATGGCGAAGCAGAGGGATATTCTGATGACGAAGCATCCGAGGAAGGATTTTCGGGTGTAGGGGGAGGGGAGATAAAAGGTGAATGGGGTGAATGGGAATATAGGTTGAGGTTTGTGTGCCAACCACTGGGGAGGTGGTTGGTTTTTTGGTGGATAATCAAATATTATCTGTTAGATGGGAGCTAAGATAATACCTAGTTCTTAATTGATAATCTAATTATTCATATTTAATAATTATAAGGAGGTCGAAATGGTATACGGTATTATTTTAGCTGGTGGCAAGGGAACAAGAATGGGAGCAGATATTCCCAAACAATTTTTAAACTTAACCAATAAACCCATCCTTATTTGGACCTTAGATGCGTTTATCAATTCAAGACTATTTGATAGGGTTTATCTTACTATTAATAAAAACTGGTCAAAGTATACAACGGAATTATTAAAAAAATATTATTTACCACAGAAATTGGAAAAAGTTGAGATTTGTATAAACAAAGGTTCAAATAGAACATTATGTCTATCAGAAACAGTTGATGAAATCGTAAAAGCAAATGGAATCAATTCAGATGATATAGTAATTTCACATGATGCAGTTCGCCCTTTTGTTTCTTATAAAGTTCTTCAAAACTGTATTTTTCAAGTGCAGGAAAACCAAGTTGCAATGGCTGCAATTCCTTGTGTAGAAACAATGTATTTATCTAATTTAAATGGTTATCTGATAAAAAGTCAAGACAGAACTACATGCTATTTAGGGCAAAGCCCACAAGGATGTAAATTGCAACTGCTCTACCAAATTTTTCATTCGTGTTCCATTAAAAAACTAATGTCAGTAACGGCCATTTCGCAATTGTTTATTAATAATAATATAAATGTAAAAATTTCATATGGAGAAGAAATTAACTATAAAATCACTACACCAAAAGATTTAGCGTTTGCAGAATTTTGCGTTGCAAATAATTTTTTTAGCAAAGATATTAATAACGTTTGAAGAAAGGAATGGGGTTATGAATATTGCATTAGGAATACATGTGGGTCATGACAGAGGAGCATGTTTAATCAAAAATGGCGAAGTGATTGCCGTATTAGCACAGGAACGATTAGATCGAGTTAAGCATTCCCAATCTATGGCCATTCCATATGATACCATAGATGCACTCTTAAAATATTGTGGGCTGGATATCGCAGATATATCCTGTATAGGGCTATCACATGTGGCAATTGAGGGCAGTGCAGTGCGAGATTTATATAAAAAAGAATTTTTTAACCATTATAAATGTTTCTATGTACCATTTTATTTTGTCTCCCATCATGATGCCCATGCATATGCGGTTTATTTTTCATCAGGATTTGATGAAAGTCTTATCTTTGTGTCTGATGGCGGAGGTGATTTTATTGATGGAAAACAAGAATCTGAAACAATGTATATAGCTAAGAATGAAATTGTCACAAAAGTTTCAAGACGTCTGCAAAATATAGCTGTGCGTCATATGAAAGATCCGATTAACCACATCCTTCCGTTTATGCCTGCTTATGTCCAAAAGCTTGAAATGAGTTTGGCTCGCAAATATTCTCAAATCACACATTTATTGGGATTCAAATCCGGAGAAGAAGGTAAAACTATGGGGTTGGCTTCATATGGAAATTCATTGATTGATTATACAAATTTGTCCTATAAGAATTTAGATTTTTCACTTACTTATGGTGATATAATTCAAGAGATATTTGCACTACAGAATCTTTCAGGAAAATCATTTAAAGATTTTATGAATGAAAAAGCGGCAGACATTGCTAGTACAGTACAAATCTATACGGAACAGGCCTTAATTTCTATTATTAAAAGCTTTCTTGCTAAGTACCCATGTAAGAATCTTTGCTTATCAGGAGGAATCTTTTTAAATTGTTTAACAAATCATAAAATACTTGAACAATGCAATATCAATAATATATTTATCTTACCTGCATCAGGGGATGATGGTCAGGCATTAGGAAGTGCTTATTATGCCTATATTCAGCAATATGGAATGAGACAACCATTTAAGGTTTCATTACCATATCTAGGATTATCTTATACAGATAAAGAAATTTTAGATATAATCAATGCTAAAGGCTTAAAGTTTCAGAAATATGATGATCATTCATTGGCAAAACAAATTGCCACCTATATTAAAGAAGATAAAATTATTGGTTTCCATAGGGGGCGTACAGAAATTGGTCCACGCGCACTATGCCATAGGAGTATTTTGGCCAATCCATCAAACCCGGAAATGAAGAATATCTTAAATCAAAGAGTCAAACATCGTGAGGAATTTCGACCATTTGCACCAACCGTGACTGCAGAAGAACAATTTAAATACTTTGATTTAAAGTGTTCCTCGGATTATATGCTTCTGGCAACCACGGTAAAGGAAGAATATCGTAATGTGCTAGCTTCTATTACACACGTTGACAATACTGCCAGAATTCAATCTGTTTCGCAGGAACAAGAACCTTTTATACATATGTTATTAGAAGAAGTCAAAAATCTAACTGGATATCCCGTCCTGCTTAACACTTCTTTTAATGTTGCCGGACAACCCATTGTAGAAAGTCCTCTTGATGCACTTAATACATTTTTAGCTACGAATATTGATATATTAGTATTAGGAAATTATATTATCAACAAAAAAACTATGATATAGGAATAAAATATTGAGTAACATCATCTCTTAATAATTTTAGTGAATTTAAATCATTTAATAGTGGTGTCTCTTTTGTAAAAAGGAGACACTTTTTTTCTGCCAAATGGTATTGCTCATTCAAATATTTATTATTAATAGAGCAAGTATAGGCACATTGAATGCCAGAACAATCATAGTTGCAAGAAGGCGAAAAACCAAAATGACTTATATTAGACATTTTTTGTTTGAACCTACTTACAGGAAAATGGCTTTGCAAAAATGCACCGATATTGCTGATTGCTAATAAATTACAAAAGCATAATTGCTGATTTCCTAAATATAATAAATTTTGCCTTGATAATTGCACCCAAATAGTCTCAAATAGCTGGTTTAGATGGTCAATATCATATTCCAGCCGTGTATCAATAATTGCAAGCAAATTGTAAAACTGCCATATATATCCAGGAATGCCAAGCCTTATACTTGCATTAATCCCTCTCTCTACAATTGTTTTTGCTGCAAATAGCTCTGCTCTACTCGTGGCAAGCTTAAGTGCACATACAGACAGAACCATATCACTTCTTACTAAAACACGGTCAAACGACTGTCCCACAGCTATTTTACGTATTTTCTCTGCACTACTATTTACACTTAACCAATTACAATTTTCATTATAATACATATCATAAATATGTTGTGAAAGAAGGTTGCTGTAATATATACGTTCGGAGGACTCCTGCGTTGGCATTCGATTTACTATATTCATACTCTTTTGGCATTCTTTAGTGTCTTGGAAAAAAAATAGCTTTGAACGGGTTCTGTGAGCTATTGCCAAAAGAGATTTTTTTCCAAACTCTTGATTTATCTGTTCGGCTATTTTCATTTCCCATTCTACATAATTATATGCTAGATTATAACAGTTATATTTAATATATACTGAAGCCAAACGATCTACTAAATCAAATAGAGACTGGTTATCAAACTTTTCTGGATTGACAAGATAATCAGACATTAACTCTTTTAAAACTAATTCACCATCAGATAAATGTCCCGCATTTAAAAGTGCATGCGCTTTCAAGGAAGTAATTGTGTTAATAAATGCATTGTCCAATTGAGAATTTGAACTTTTTTGAATGAACGAAAAAGCTTTTTTACAATCACATACGGCGGTCATCGGAGCAAAATGATGTAAGGTAATATATATTCTAGCCACCAATGCTTTTTTTGCAATATCCCAATTATTTTTTGAATATAGTTTAAAAATATCATATAAATATTCGTATAGTCTTATATCAATATTAATGTTGGAATAATTGGATATATTTGCAATTTCTCTCTCTCCGTTCAAAAAATATTCTCTTGCTTTTTCCTTTTGATTTAACCAAATACATAATCTTCCTACTTCATATGTTGATAAATAGTCTATAAAAATATCAATATCATCTACAATTTGTTTGGCAACAAAATATTTGTATTTTTTCGTTCTTTTTAAAATTTTTTTAAAATATAAAAATAAACTTTCGTGAATAAATTGTATTGTTTCATTATCTCCATATTTTATAAACCTTCTTTGAATTAATTCATCCACCATATCACTATCTGAAGAAAAATAATCTTGGATTAAATGTAATGAAATTTCACCTCCCAAAACAGTTAAAAGTAATAGAAATAGTAGGTAAGTATCCTCACCGTGGACCTGAATTAAATGTTCAAACCTTTTTTGATAAATTTCACTAATTCCATTCGGAATAGAATCTTTGGTTGGAAATGTATCTATATTAAGTATTCCAACTGTATTGCGGTTTTTCAATTCTACAATATTTGCATCTAACAAATATTCTATATATTGAACAATATATAAAGGATTGTTCATACTATTTTTTTGAATTACATTTAATGCCTCATTAGGAATAGAATTAACGGTAATTTTAATAAAATCTCTCGTCTCATCTGGCAAAAATGGCTGAACCTCCCAACAAAAATCCTTTTGTTTATCTAATGTCCATTGGATAAAAGAATAATAATATAATTGCCCTTCACTATAATCATTACGCCCACATATAATTATAGTAACGGGTACTTTTAAGTTATAAATGCATTTTACTTGTTCGATAAATTTTTTATCGATATAATGAAAATTGTCAATTGAAATGACTGCATGACGATTATAATCATTTGTACATGCTTTCAAAATATCACGAAACGAATTCCCTATTTCTTTCTTTATATACTTTTTATCTATAAGAAAATCCTTTATTTGCTTTGTGGGATCACACAATTTGGGTGAAAGCTCTATTATCTTTAAATCAAAGTTTCTTCCACTTATATCTTTATACAATTCTTCAACAATACGACTTTTCCCAATTCCAGCTTCTCCCCAAATAAAAAAAACATTTAATATATTATTGGGTGGAACAATTGAAACTTTTAGGTCACGTAATATCTGACAATGTGCATTTCCCATAAAATACGGAATAAAAACTTCTTTATACTTTATACCTTCTATAGGAATTATTGATTCTTTATTTTGATTTTTTATATAAAGTTTTAATTCCTCAATGCCATCATAAGAAGTGTGTTGAAAGGCAAATCTTTTAATTGCAGAACCAAATGGTGGCAGTATAAAAGAAGACGCTTCACCTATCATTTTCCAGTTTTCATCTGTTATAAGATTTATTGTTATACTTCGATTTTTAGTGGTATAATTTCGAAACAAAATTGGAACATCAAACACCGTTTTTCCATCACAATTTTTATACTTTAACACTTGATATTGTCCACAGAAATCAGGTTTAAAATCTGCCAACGGAATATTATTGGTATCTTCGATCCCCATTTCATATATGGTCTTAGCCAGGAGATATTGATCAACAAGTACAAATTCTATGTTCTTTTGTTTCAAATCCATATAAGTCTTATAATACACTTCTGGAATAATTGTCGCATTCGTAATTAAAACAAAATAATCAATACCATCATATTTTGAATTTACAACATTTCCAATGATTTTATCGAAAACTAATTTAGGCTTGTTGGTACTCTTGCATTCAAAATAAATAGTGATATTATCTTTTTCTTTTAAGCGAAAATCCTGATAAAATACATTTTTAAGGCTAATCGGCGATTTAACAATAATATCTTTTCCATTATCACCCGACTTTGGAGTTTGCTCTATGGTTACGCCATTGTCAAAATATTTCTCTAGGATTTTTGTCAGAATGTTAAACATCCAATCTTCAAATTCATGTCCATTCATACCATCAAGGTTCCATAATAAATTTGGAGATTTTCCTAATTCTCTTGTTGCACTCATAAATTTAATCCTTTACACAAATAAATACTACCTTATGTATGCTGTTTATCTATTGATACAGTGGTACTAGTAATTAACAGATAATATTTGATTATCCACCAAAAAACCTTACCCACCTATCAGTCTTTTCGAATTCGTCATAAACGTTTCCTTCGAAAACACCCCTTTATACACTCCTTCGTCCAAGAATCCCAATACAACCTTCATTTGGCTCTTTTCCTTCGGAATAATTATTTTATCCTTCTTTATATTAATTTCAACGCCTGTACTCTTCCCAATCTTTCTTATATCTTTAGATGAGTACTTTAGTAATATCTCAGAATCAATAATTGAGGCCACTCGCTTTCGAACCCTGGAATCCGCCTGTTTTCTAAACATCTCCACATCAGCAAATTGAATATTACTTAGCTCTGTAAAACTCTTAACTTCACCATCCGTAGCCGAGCGATAATAGTCCTTCAGGTCAAACAATTGACGAGCAATGTAATAACTATAGAATTTCAACCTTTCGCCCTCATATACACAATCAACATTCTCTGAAACACTGATTCCAAACCGTTTTTCTTCGACAAAGGTTTGCTTATTGAAAAACAAATGAATTCCTTTGGTAGCTATATACTGTTCTTTTTTAAATTTCTGAAATGCTATTCTGGCCTGCTTTTTATCCTGTTCTCCTACAAAAATGGCCTTAATCCGCTCTGGTTGTTCCTGACTAGGATAAAATGGGGATACATCCAAGGGATTCTTAATCGCTCTCAAAACTGCTTCTCCCATTTCAAAATTCTCTATATATAGCACTTCGTCTTCATCCGGTGTATACTTGCCATCGAATGCAACTGCTTCTTTCCCATTCGTTAATGACATATATCCCTTCGCAAAGACTTGTGAAATAGAGGTCTGTGTTTCACGATTTGTTTCTAATCTTCTAATTTGCAATTCTCCGCCTGTTTCTATTAAAATCATAATAGAGGCATTTTCAAACATACACAATCACCCTTCACCTTCGCTTATAAGCAAATATTCGTTAATTCTTAAGGCATTCTCAATCTGGTTTGGATTTGTTATTCTCTTCTGTCTGCATATGAGTATACAATCTAATCTCCAATCGGATATTTTTGCCCGATAGCACCGATATCCAAAAAATAATAAAATTGGACTAAAACTCATGCTGCTACTTACTAATATCGCTATTATCATGAGAATCGCAAAACAGACCCATGCCCAGAGATTATCCTGCCAAGCTACATTAATAATAGGAAGCATGTATGTTATGAGATAAATCACTACTACCTGATCATTTGTTGCAAGTTCATTGACCTTCACCGGAATTATCGGTAACTTTTTCCGACAAATCCTTATAAAAATCGGTGCATATCCACACAAAATCACTCCTAAAACAATCAGAGTGATGCACAGCCATTTGCTAAATCCCTGCTTCCATAAGGAAATTCCAATAAATATCATCATTGGTGCAATGCCTGACAGTTTATATAATGCAATTTGTAAGGTATTAGTCATTACCTGCCTCCCAATGCATATTTACTTTATCTATTGTTACAGAAAACGATTGCTTTTTCAATGCTTTGTCAAAAACAGAACATATATTGCAAAATTCATATACTATCGACTCTTTTCGATTAATATCTAAGTTTTCTGTTTTCAATATATAACTTATACCATCACCTTTTCATTTTGTATCCCCAAGAGCCACCACATAATCTCTATCATTTTCATCCGGTGTCTTTCAAAGAAACATATAGCACACAAGAAAAGCAGGTTCTTTCAAACCTGCCCAAACTACTTTATTACGAAAACACTATTTTATATCATTTCCCAATAATTAATATATATTAACTCACTTTGCAGAAAAGTGTTCCCCTTAACTATCTCGCAAATCAGAAGGTCTATATATTTATCCACTGAATGAATGCTGTTTTATCAGTGCTGTTATATCCCGCATTTTGATAAAAATCTAATATTTTCTGTTCTTTTGAACCAGTAAGCAGCATCATCTTATAACAGTTTTGTTTTATGGCAATATCCTTTGCATAATTTAGGCATTCTGTTGCATATCCTTTTCCTCTGTAGTCTTTATGTGTAACAACATTTTCTATAAATGCGTATGGTCTTACATTTCTTGCTAAATTAGGAATAATTACACATACACAGGAAGAAACAATTTTATTATCTATGATGTTCACTATTAGATGATGATTTTCATCTTCCACTATTTGATTCCATGTAGATATTAAATGCTCTGATTGTTCAGGGACTGATTTTTCATGTAAGTAAAGATATAACTGCAGCACTTCTTCTAAATCTTTTTTAATTGCTTCTCGAACCAACTTACTACCTCCATAACCCATGATTGTCGGGCAACTATAGATTCTTTCTAAAATTTTTAATATTGGTATTAATCATTTAGCCGTCCTTCTATGTACATTATAACGTACATATATCATCGGCAATGTTTCTGTACATTAACCACAGCTATTATATCATTCCCAAATAATTAATATATGTATCATTGACCTCTTTATACCTGGACTGTGAAATATTCAGATACGTTCCATTTCTCAGCTCAAGCCCATATCTTTCTATCCGCTTTATATATTTTAAGTTCACCAGATAGCTTTGATGGATTCTGCAAAAATTATTATCCTGAAGCACACCTTCTATTATATCCAGTTTTTCATACATGCTGAAGGTTATCAACGAGGAATTTAACACTACCCGAAAGTATAGCTTGTGTCCGATGCTTTCGATATATACGATATTTCCATGTGCCAATTCTATATTTCCTTCTTTGAAATGGAAGCTCTGTCTGCGCTCTATATAATTCATCTCCTGAATAATAGAATCCATACACTCCTTCATTGCCGGGCGGAATAACTTATTATCTTTTAAGATAAACCGCGTTGCCCTCACTTCATATCCCTGCAGCGCATAACTTACATATACCGTTACAAAAACCAGATAAGCATCCTGGGTAATCTCCCGAATTCGCTTTGCGGTCTCAAATCCATTCAATTCATTCATACCTATATCCAGAAAAATAATATCAAATTTCGTAATTTCCTTCAAAGCCTTTAATAAATCCAATCCGGAAGTAAAAGCCATGATTTGATGCTCCAAACCACAGGTTTCCATGTAGTTAGAAATCATCTTTTCTTCAAGGTTCAAAAACAGTTTTTCGTCATCACATATTGCAATCTTAAGCATTTATTTCTTCCCGCCTACCAAATTAATACACTTATTATCACAGATTTCTTTCATCATTGCAATTGAAATTCTATTTTTGCTTAAAATTATATTATTTCCCATCAAAGCGATAAACCTATTATGCATAGAAGGATACTTGCCCGCAATCATTACTGCCAATGTCAGAACTAAACGGAATGAGCGGTATATCTCAGTTCCTGCCTTATTTAAAACCTTGTTCGAGGCATTGGTCCAAAAAATCACTTAGCGGTACTTTTCTTTTAGGTATTCTGATAATCGATACTCTTCTTCCCTGCAATCTAAATTATTGTCTTGTCTTACTGGGATTTTTATAACTTTCAATTTTGTGGTTTCCTTCAACTCGATTTCTTTTATAAATACAAACTGTTCATGCTTTGTAAAACCAAATTGTCTGGCAGATTCTTCATCCTGCGTAACTATTATAATCTTTTTTGTTTCTAACACCGTTTTACTTAATGCCATAACTTCAAAATAATGCCCACAGTATTCAACCTTATAGATTACATTATATATGGCATCTGCTTCTTCGACATTTATTATTTTTGAAAACACACCCTTACATACATTTCCAAGAACGTCCCTGTATTCACTAAATCCATCTTTATTTTTATAAGTAAAAACTATGACTTCGTTTTTTTTCACTCTACATGAAAATTCTTCCCCTTTATATACACATTTTTTCTGCCATATCTATTCTCTCTATACTTTCTTATATATTTTGCACAAAAAAGCTTTTATTTTAGCTGTTT
>JAMOZY010000015.1 GCA_023667695.1 Clostridium sp.
GTCAGGACTTTCTGGCAGAGCTGGGTATTACGAATATGGAAACGCAATATGTAACGGATATCTATTTGTTTCATGATTACTCATCTAGGAGCGAAGTGTATTTAGGCAGGAAGGGATGGCAGATTTATATGTACTGGGGCACCGAAGATATGAGTGATGATTTTCTGCCGGAGAATTACTGGACAAAGCAAACGTTGATGAGTAATTCCAAAGAAGCAACATTGCCTTATGAAATGCACGATGCCTATCTGAATGAATTATATGGAGAAGAAAACTATGGAGAAATAAGAGCCTGGAACGGAGTGGCGGTGTTTACTGTATTGGATGACGGAATCATAGATGCCTGGATTCAGAACCCGGTGGAAAATAAAGAATTACTGGCAGAGCATGTAACCCTGCTGGAGTTCGACCAGGTATTCAAGCAGGGCCTGGCACAGCTGGAAACCCTCTATGGGGACTCCGGAACCGGACCGGCCTTGGAGAGAAAGGATATTAAAATTACGGTAATCGAATTAAATTATGCCCGGATGCAGTCCCCGAATACGGAAGGGGAATTCGCCATGATACCGGTATGGGATTTTAAAACCGGACCAGATGGAGAAAGCATGGTCAGCATCAATGCCATAGATGGCAGTGTCTTTGACCGGAGGCAGGGATATTAATATTCTTCCATCTCCAGAATCATCCGGATGAAGCGGAAAGAGGTCTCACGGTTTTCTTCTCCCAGAACAGTAGGGATGCATAGCAGGGGCTGCTCCAGCTGGATGCCGGTTTCTTCTGCAAATCTGGTGCCGGAAAGGTCGATGGCATAGTAATCGGAATCCACCACCGGACCTTCGCATTCATATAACCGGTCCTGGACTGCCTCAAAAAGGTCTGGGGGAAGGGCAAAATGCAACTCCGTAAGATAGCCGTCTATGGCATAAAACTGCACGACTGCTGCATCACATATGATGATTTGGGTGGATTCATTGGTCAAATTGGACAGCATCTTACTATAAGGGGTCATATCATTGGGAGCCGTATCCTCAGGATACATCTCATAACCGATATCAATCAGATAACGGGCATCCTCCGGTACATCATAGTAGCTGCTGTATAGTGCAGAAACGGTTTCTGCAAAGGTGGTATTTTCCATATCATTGACCAGTGCAATATCCAGTGCAATGGGTCGGGTGATGATATAGACCTGCCGTATGATTAGGAAAAGGGCAAAGCAGATGGCGACAACCGCAGCAAATTTCCAGAAATAATAGAGGATAATATACTGTACCTTCCGCCAGAAGGTCAGCTCCCGAAGCTTTTCCCGCTCCTGTTGACGTTGGTAGGCACGTCGTTCCTTCGGGGTCATATCCAGAAGCTCTAAGTTGTTCTCCATAACTACTGGTGTGTGGGAAGGGTGCTTTTGGGAGACGGTATCCGCTTCGGACGCCGGCTTCGGCTTTGGATTTGATTCCTTTGAATTTGCTTCTTTCTCTGGATTGGTTTGTTTTTGTAGGATTTCACTCATGTTATACGTTCTCGATTCTTTTATTTTAGATGCAGGAAAGCCTATGGGTTTCCTATTATGAGTTTATTGTAGCATAGAATGACGGGAATGGCATAAGAATATTCTGAAATTATCCTAAAATTATCCTGTCTTTTTTGTAAAGCAGGCGGAGACGGACCGAAAATCGGAAGAGTTGGATACAACTTAGATACAATAAAAGGATATAATGAATGCGATTGTATGATTACAGTAGGGAGGCGATGAAATGCTGCAATCGAAGATAATAAAAACTATAAGACGGATTACATGCAATGCTGGTATTCTATCCCTGATTCTGATGACCGGCTGCCTGGAAAATCCGGACACAGAATATGTCAGTAACAAAGAAGGTCTGGGGAATCTGATTACGAGCAATATCGCTACGGATGCCGGTGTTCCGATTCAGCAGCAGGTCCATGCACCGGAACAGGTATCCTGGGACTGTGAAGCTGCCGGGGCGGAGGTCGGCATTCATGCCGCTGTGATTATACCGGAGGTAACGGCAGTTCCCATCTGGCAGCTCCGGCAGAAGGAACTGAATCGTGACCTGCTGGAATTCTATGCCGAAACCATATTTGAAGAAGGAAAGATACGAAATACCGCTTATTATACAAAGGAAACCATAGACCATAGAGTGGATTATCTGACAGAGTTTTTGGAAAACGGCTGTCTGTCTGATGGAACGCCTTTGGATGAAATCATACTGGAAACGGATAGCGGAAGGAAAACCTTAGCGGATGATATTCGGGATTATATTCCGGTTTTATATGAAGACTATGAAGGTTTGTCACAGGAACCGTCTTATGGAGATGCAGTCGATTATTCATTTGTAACAGAACATACAACAATAGGGTATGGGGGAACCGCAAGGGCAATGCCCTATGATTGGGAATATGGCAATGCAACGGGAATTTATAATGGAAAAGAATATAATCTGACCCTGGAAACAGATGGGATGAATGCAGCAGTAAGATTTGCATTGGACGAGTATGAAACAACCGTCTATGGATATGATTACCGATGCATTGAGTATCAAAAGAATGCTTTGAATTCCCATGAAAACCGGGAGTCGGAAAGCACCTGTACCCTATCCCGGGACGAAGCAGCAGCGCTCTGCCGGGACTTTTTGACCTCTCTGGGCATGGAGCATATGGAGACAAATGAAATCGAAGAGCTGGCTCTTTGGGAAAGTGGACAGGATGGAATACCAGAATACAATTATTTAGGAAATAAGGGATATCTCATTTTATTTCATCGAGGGTATAATTCCATGCAGGACATTTCGGTTCGTCTGTCAACAGAGGATATCTTAGAACAATCCAACAGTATTCAACAAATCGCCTTTGAATGCTTTCAGGAGAAATATCCTTATGAAGAGGAAATGCAGAAGGAATTACAGGCGGAAGAGGCATCTGAGAAGGAATCACAGGAAGAAGGGGTTATCGTAAAGACGGTTCCGGAGCTGGCGGCGTTTATTGTGACAGATGACGGCATTACTTATGCATGGATTCAAAATCCCATGGAAGAAGAGGTTTGTCTGGCTGAAAATGTAATGCTGCTGGATTTTGAACGGGTGGAAACCCAGGCGAAAGCACATTTTGAAACGTTGTATGCAGATGCCGAGGAAGAAGCTACGGCTACCTTTGTGGAATTGAATTATGCAGCCATGTGGTCCCCGAATCAGGAAGGAGAATATATCATGATACCGGTATGGGATTTTAGACATGGAAATAAGGTGTTTGTCAGTATTAATGCCATTGACGGAACCGTATTTGACCGGGAACAGGGATACTAAAGATTCGGGACTCATGTATGGAAGGAGGAGGTAAGATGAACAGCATAAAAAGAAAAGCATTGGCATGCACCGGGATTTTTCTTCTGCTAACAACAGGCTGTCAGCAAAGTCCGGATATGGAATATGTTTCCAATAAGGAAGAGCAGGGTACGTTGATTCTGGACAATAGTATAGAAGATTCCGGCATTCCCATTGCAGAGCAGGTCCATGCGCCAACAAGAGTGAATCATGTCTGTGAAAAGGTAGACCCGTATACATCCATTCGTATCGATGTGATTGTTGTGATACCGGACCAGACCAGCATACCAATGTATACGGTTTCAGCCATGGACATCGATAGGGAAACTGTGGAACGCTATACGGACATTTTGTATGAGGGAGGAGAATTTTACAACCGGGAATACGGCTCGAAGAATCGGACGACGGATGAACTCTATGAGATTGTTGATGCTTACAGGCAGATGCTGGATTCTGCCGAGGTTACGGATGTAGAGGAGCCGGTATGGGATGCATATGGCAATCTTGTTGCGTTAAATGAAGCGGATTATGCATTTTTTGAAGCGGCGGCAGAGGACTACCAGGAACAGATACCGGAATCCGAGGACCGCCTGACCTATGGTTCGCCGATTTCCTATGATTTTGTTAAGCATAGAATCAATGCAAACTATGGCTTTCTGGCAGATGGTACGGTGGTTAGCTATGATTATGAATTCCAGACGGCATCCTATACGGGTCTGCATAATGGCGTGGAGCATGACCTGACCCTATATCGGGATGGAATGAATTCAGAGCTGCGGTTTCTGCTGGCAAGAGATATCCGGCTGGAGAATGGTTATACCATGGATGAGCTGTATGTGGGAGAAGGGGATTCTGCTTATGTACAGAAGCCGAATACCTGCCGGTATTCCCAGGAAGAGGCAGTTGCTCTTTGCAAGGATTTTCTGGATGAGTTGGGGATTGAGAAGATGGAGGTACAGAGTGTGGAACCCGTCTCTCTGGTCAAGAACCATCTTACGAATCAGGAGGAATTCCTGGGAAATGAGGGATATCAGATTTGGTTTTCCTGGGGAGAAGGAGACATGCTGGAGTGCCGTTCCTCCGGAACTGACTGGGAGATGATGCGTATGCATGATAGTCCATATACATCAGAGGTTTATAGAAAGGTAGCATTCCCATCGACAATTTCTTCGATGGATGGGGATGATTTAGAAGAGGATATTTCTGTCCAACGGTTTTCCTGTGCGGCAGGTTTTTGTGTGATGAATGACGGAATCGTAGATGCATGGATTCGCAATCCGATTGAGAATCCGGAGCTTCTGGCAGAAAATGTCCGGCTTTTAAGCTTTGAGCAGGTGCTGGAGCGGGGAATTGCACAGCTGGAGGTGCTTTATGGGGATAGCGGCGGTGAGCTTGGCAAAGTAGATATCAAGATTTCTACCATTTGTCTGCATTATGCGCGGATGCAGTCTCCGGATACGGAGGGAGAGTTTACCATGATTCCGGTGTGGGACTTTAAAACGGACGGGCTCGACAGCAAAAGCATGCTCACCATCAACGCCATTGACGGCAGTGTATTTGACTGGGAACAGGGATACTAATAATTACCTTCTATCACAATATAAGCGTTCTCAGGAACAGAGCGGATAGGACCATTTTGGTTTTGTCCGCTTTTTCAATGTTTTTTTCTGACAGGAAGGTGTTCGGAATCACAGGAAATAAATTGACATTTCTACAGAAAAGTGGTATTTTATTTTAGAAAGCAACCTATTAACCTTATGAAGGAAATGAGGAGATGGCATGGATAAACAGCAGATATTGATTGTAGATGATGAGGAAGTAAATCGCGCAATACTGAAAGGGATGTTTCAGGACGAGTATGAAACGATTGAGGCGGCAAACGGTCAGGACGCAATTCTTCAGATTGAGAAGAATCAAAATATCGTATTGATTTTACTGGATATTGTAATGCCCGTTATGAATGGCTTTAAGGTTCTGGACTATATGCAGGAGCATAAGCTATTGGAATCCATTCCGGTGATATTGATTACCAGTGAGGCGGTTCAGGACAGTGAAGACCAGGCATATGCCTACGGCGTGGCGGATGTCATGCATAAGCCGTTTTATCCACACATTGTAAAGAGAAGAAGTAAGAATATTATTGAATTATATCAGAACAAGCATAACATGGAGGTTCGCTTAAAGGAGCAGGAGGAAGCGATTCTGGCACAGCAGAAGGAACTTCGGGAGAATAATGAGTTCATGATTGATTCCCTTAGCTCAGTTGTGGAGTTCCGAAGCGCAGAGACCGGCGAGCATACCAGACGGATTAAGTATTTTACCCGGATTATGCTGAAGTATCTGATGCAGTATTATCCGAAGTACGGTCTGACCCCGGAGGAGATTGACAAGATTGCAAGAGCATCTGCCCTTCATGATATCGGCAAAATCGGAATTCCGGATTCCATTCTTTTGAAGCCGGCCCGTCTGACCCCGGAGGAATTTGAGATTATGAAGGCGCACACCACCATTGGCTGTGATATTTTGGAGAAGTCATATCGGAACCGGAGCAGTGATTTCTTCCGGTATTGCTATGAAATCTGCCGGTTCCATCATGAACGCTGGGATGGCAATGGATATCCGGACCATCTGGTAGGAGATGAGATTCCGCTCAGCGCCCAGGTGGTTGCCGTTGCGGATGTTTATGATGCACTGGTAAGTCCGAGAGTATATAAGAGCGTTTACGCAAATAACGAGGCCTTTGATATGATTATGAATGGAGAATGCGGACAGTTTTCTCCGGATATACTGGAATGCTTCCAGCTTGCAAAGGTAGACTTTTTCAACATTGTAGAAGTAATAAAGATGTTTGACTTTTCGTGATAAGGATTTTGTAATACATAAAAGGATAGCAGACGGCAAAATCTTTTGTTTTCTGCTTTCCTTTTTCGTTGTACCCGTGGAGGAAGATCATGGAGCAAATGGATGAATATTTATTTCCAATGGAAGATGCGCTGGAGATGATTCTGATGTTCGACCGGACAGGGACCATAGTTTATGCCAATGCTTCCGCCAGAACCAAGCTGGAATACGGCGAAGAGCTTTGCGGCAGACACATCAGTGATGTGTTCCCCAATACCTTCCAGCGGTCAGAGGAGGGATTCCAGACGGATTATCCCTTTGGAATGCCCCAGCAGAATCTGGTGGCATATCGAAAGAATCTGACCTGTTTTCCGGTAGAAACCAGAATCATAGAGGATGCTGCGGCAGCCGGACGCTACACCTGTATGGCAAATGACATACTGGAAAAGGAATATTTGAGCCGGGAAGTCGAACAGGTACGGCAGGAGGCCCAGCAGGCAATGAAGGTAAAGTCAGAGTTTGTTGCCAATGTAACCCATGAGCTTCGCACACCGGTAAACGGTATCCTTGGTAATGTCAGGGATTTGCTGGAGGGAGAGACCGACCAGCATACAGAGCAGTATCTGCGGCTGATTGAACGCTGCTGCGAGGATATGAATAAGATTATTAACAATATTCTGGACTTTTCCAAGCTGGAGGCCGGAAAGTTCACCTTAGAGCCGCGGAAATTCCAGTTCCGGAATATGCTGGACTATGTGAAGTCCCAGCATATCAACCGCATTACAGAAAAGGGTCTGGGATTTTTCATGACGGTATCCCCCCAGATTCCGGAATATATTATTGGAGATGAGCTGCGGATTGTGCAGGTTTTGAACAATCTGTTATCCAATGCCCTGAAGTTTACGGCTTTGGGCAAGATTACCGTGGAAGTGGTCCGGACTGCCCGGATTAGTGATAAGATGGAGCTGTTCTTTATTGTAAAGGATACAGGAATCGGCATTGACAAAAGTGACCGGGATAAGCTGTTTCAGAGCTTTTCCCAGGTGGACGCTTCGATTTCCAGACGGTACGGCGGTACGGGACTGGGACTGAATATCTGTAAGCAGCTGGTAGAATTAATGGGCGGCAGTATCGAAGTGGAAAGTGAAAAGAACAAGGGAAGCACCTTTTCCTTCTCCATCTGGGTTGGAATCAGTGAAGAAGAAGCAGCGTCTGCTGAGGCCATCCGGTATTCTCCAGTAGATAGGACGGATGCATCCACGGAAGAGGAAGAGCCGGGAGCAGTCCGAATTTATGGCACACCGGACAATCAGGAACAGCTAAAGAATAACCTGTCCAAGCTGATTCTCTGTGTGGAAATGGAAAACTGGGAAAAAGCAGAAATGTTCATGGATATTATTAAGCAGTTAACCGAGGGCGCACCCCGGGAAGTCGGTCGGGTTGTTCTGCGTTTAAAGATGGCGATTCAAAAGGAAAACTATGACAAAGTAGTTGCAGAGCTGGATGCCTTTGAACAGCTTTTATAGCCGAAGGAAGGTGGATACATGATTGATAGAGAAAAGCATATGGATACAGAGACGATTCTTATCGTGGATGATGTAGAAACCAATCGGGCCATTCTGGAAGAAATCATAAAGGATATGGGATGTGTTCCGGTTCTGGCGGAAGGCGGAGAGCAGGCTCTTCAACTGGTGCGGCAGAAGCGGCCCCAGTTGATTCTGACGGATATCTCCATGCCGGGAATGGATGGCTATGAATTATGCAGGCTTTTAAAGGCAGATGAGAAAACAAGGGAAATTCCCATTATATTTATTTCCGCCTTTGATGACCCTATGGATATTGTGGAAGGATTTTTACGAGGCGGCGGTGATTATATCACCAAGCCTTTTATTCCAGAGGTCGTACAGGCGCGGGTAGGGGTTCATCTCCGGCTGTATACTGCCAATCGGGAATTAAAAGAGATGAACCGGCGGCTTCAGGTTTCGGTTGGTGAACAGTTGAAGCAGATGGAGCAGGAAAAAAAGAATGTATTGTATGCCCTGGCGAATATTGCTGCACATAACAGCAGCTATGACAAGGAATTCCGGGACCGGTTAAGCCGGAACTGCCGGATTCTGGCACAGGGAATGCAGTTTTCTCCGCTGTTTGAGGATAAGATATCCGATGATTTTATTGATACGATAGGACTGGCGGCGCCTCTTTGCGACATCGGCAACATCGGCATCCCCATGGACGTTCTGAAAAAGGAAGCATGGACGCCGGAGGAGGAGCAGATGATACGAAGCCATACGGAAATCGGGGCAAAGCTGTTAAAAGACTTGTATGTCAGCAGTGATTATAATGATTTTATCAGCATATCCATTGATATTGCTCATTATCACCATGAAAACTGGGACGGAGGCGGTTATCCGGAGGGCCGTTCCAGGGAAGAGATTCCTCTTGCTGCACAGATTGTTTCGATTGTGGAACGGTACTGCAGGCTGACAGCCTCGGAAGAGACAGACCGGAAGGAAGCCCTTGCAGCCATGGAGCCGGAAGCCGGAGTCCGCTTTAATCCGGATATTTATCGTATATGTTGTAAAATTTCACGGCAGTTATGCTGAGTGAATACTCCCATGCAGCCGTCGAAGCCATATCTGTATGACTTTGTTCTGCTGCCTGTGGGAATAAAATAATTATTATTAAGACAGGAGGTATGAAGCTTTGATTACGGATGAGGAATTTTTAAGAATTTCGACGTTTATGAAGCAGCGTTATGGTATTGATTTGAGCCAGAAAAAGGTTATTGTAAATGGACGGCTGGAGAATTATATTAAACGAGGCGGCTGGAGCAGCTTTAATGATTTCATTAATGCTGTAGAAAATGACAAGACCGGCATGCAGGAAAAAATGCTGGTAAACTTTCTGACAACGAATCATACCTACTTTATGCGGGAATTTGAACATTTTGACTATTTTAAGACGGTAGTCCTGCCCTGGTTAAGAAAAAAGGAGAGCGCCACAAAGGATTTACGAATCTGGTGCGGTGCTGCATCCTCCGGGGAAGAGCCTTATATGATTGCCATGGTGCTGTCGGACTTTTTTGGTCTGGAACGGGACCAGTGGGATACCAAGGTTCTTGCCACTGATATATCCACCAAGGTATTACAGCAGGCGATGGCAGGGATTTACAATGCAGACCAGCTCAGTAAGATGCCGGACCAGTGGCGGCGGCACTTCTTTAAGTCCATTGCCGGAGGAACCCAGTACCAGGTAACGGAGGAGCTGAGGCGGGAGGTGATTTTCCGTCAGTTCAATTTAATGGACCCATTTCCGTTTAAAAAACAAATGCATACTATATTTTTACGCAATGTTATGATATATTTTGATGAGAGGACAAAACGCGAGCTGGTGCAAAAGGTGTATGATGCATTGGTACCTGGCGGGTATCTGTTTATTGGAACGACAGAAACCCTTGACCGGGGAAGTACGCCATTTCAGATTATCCAGCCATCAATATTCAGGAAATAGGGAAGGAGAATGATAAATGTATGAAGCCGATTAGAGTTTTGATTGTGGAAGATTCCATTGTGTTCCGGGAGCTTCTGGTTCAGAATTTAAATAGAGATCCGGCGATTGAGGTCGTAGCCACGGCCAAGGACCCCTTTGAGGCGAGAGATGCCATTCTGGCACATAAGCCGGATGTCATGACGCTGGATGTGGAACTTCCAAGAATGAACGGGATTGAGTTTCTGCGAAAGCTGATTCCCCAATATCCCCTTCCGGTTGTAGTCATCAGCTCCTTAAGTGATAAGGTATTTGATGCCATGCATGCCGGAGCAGTGGATTTTGTAGCAAAGCCGGCGGTATCCAGCCGGGCGCAGCTGGAGGATTTTATCCGGAATGAGCTTTTGGTAAAGATTAAGATTGCCTCTACCGCAAAGATTAGTAATATAAAGCAGACGGTCATGGCTCATGAGCAGCAGCAGCTTTCCGGAAATAAGAGTAATCTGATTGTTGCCATCGGCGCTTCCACCGGTGGTACGGAGGCAACCTTTGAGGTAGTAAAGGATTATGGAACGGATATTCCGGGAATCGTATGTGTACAGCATATGCCGCCGGGATTTACGAAAATGTATGCCAAGCGTCTGAACGACCAGTGCCGGATTCAGGTAAAGGAAGCGGAAACCGGGGACCGGGTACTGCCGGGGCATATGCTGGTGGCGCCTGGAGGTGACCGGCATATGAAGCTTGTGAAGGTAAACGGAGTTTATCAGGTGGAGGTCAAGGCAGGACCGAGAGTAAACGGTCATTGTCCTTCTGTAGATGTATTATTTGAATCCGTTGCAAAGGTTGCAGGCCGGGATGCATTGGGAATTATTCTGACCGGAATGGGCGGAGACGGTGCGAAGGGTCTGCTGTCGATGCGGAGAGCCGGAGCCAGGACCATTGGTCAGGATGAATCAACCTGTGTGGTTTATGGAATGCCTAAGGTCGCTTACGATCTGGGAGCAGTAGAATATCAGGATAAGCTATCTGATATTGCGAAACGGACCTATGCGTTGTTAAATAAAATGTAAAGGAGAGAGTACATGAAGATTCTATTGGCAGAAGATGATTTTGCAACCCGAAAGTTTATGGTGAATTTCCTGTCTAAGTACGGGGAATGCGATGTTACTGTGGATGGAATGGAAGCAGTGGATGCATTCATGATGGCCTTGGAGGATGGAGAACCATATGATTTGATTTGTCTGGATATTATGATGCCGGTTATGGACGGATATCAGTCTCTGGTAGGTATCCGGAATCTGGAAAAAGAGAGAAACATACCGGAGGATAAGGCAGTAAAGGTCATCATGACCACTGCCCTGAATGATGAAGCAAATGTCAAAATGGCATTTGAGTTAGGTTGTACCATATATTCCGGTAAGCCTATTGATCAGGATCGGTTTGAGCAGGCACTCAAAAAGCTGAACCTGATTTAATAAAAGCAGAACAAAATTTACAGGAAAGGAGAAGAAGATGGCAGAAGAATTTAATACAGACGGCATGCTGGACATGTACTTGTTCGAGAACGGGCAGCTGCTGGAGCAGCTTCAGGAAACCGTTTTGGAGCAGAAGGATGCAGAATGCTTTGATGAAGACAGCATTAATGAAATATTCAGAACCATGCATACCATTAAGGGTTCATCCGGTATTATGATGTTCGATAATATTACGGCTGTATCGCATAAACTGGAGGATGTCTTTTATTTTCTGAGAGAATCCCATCCGGACAACGTGCCTCATGTAGAATTAGTGGAGCATGTGTTGGAAGTAGAAGACTTTATTTCCAACGAGATGGAAAAAATCCGGAACGGCGATCCGGCAGACGGAGATTCCAGTGATATTATAGTAGAGCTGGATAAGTTTCTGGATAAGATTAAGAATGGAACGTCAGAGGATGCGAAGCCGGTAAAGGAAAATGTTCATGAAGAGCCAAAGCAGTTCTATATTGCACCTGTGGCAACCAGCGCCAGTCGTTTTTACAAGATATATATTACCTTTTTCCCAGAGACGGAAATGGCAAATGTACATGCCTATAAGGTGGTATATTCCCTAAAGGAGCTTGCAGAGGATTTATTGTATTCACCGGAAGATATCATTTCGGATGAAACCAGCTCGGAAGTGATTATTCAGGAGGGCTTCCGGCTGCTTTTACAGGCACAGTGTTCAGAGGAGGACATTCGCAAGGTTGTCAGTGAAGGATATGACATCAAGAAGGTAGACATCTACGAATGCAAGGCGGAAGAATTTCTACGAGGCTTTGATTTCGGCGGAACGGAGGATACACCGCAGATTGACCTGGAATCCAGTGTGGAGGATATTGAGGCCCGCAAGGAAGCGGAAGCAGAAAAAAAGACAAGTAAGGAAGAGGCCAAGCCGGCCAAGCCGAAGATGGCGCCAGGTGATTTCGTTATTAAGTCGAAGGAGCCGGGCAAGCAGAAAAAGCTGGCCAAGGATAAGAAGAGTGAAAAGGCTTCCTTTATCAGCGTCGATGTAAAAAAGATGGATTTACTGATGGAACTGATTGGAGAGCTGGTTATTTCAGAATCTGTGGTATTACAGAATCCGGATTTGAAGGCGCCGGGGCTGAACCTGAGCAACTTCAACAAAGCGGCTGCCCAGTTGTCCAAGATTTCAACGGATTTGCAGGATGTAATTATGTCCATGCGGATGGTACCGCTGACCAATACCTTCCAGAAGATGAACCGTATTGTGTTTGATGTATCCAGAAAGCTTGGAAAGGATATTGAGTTCGTCATGGTAGGCGAGCATACCGAGGTAGATAAGAATATTATCGAGCATATTTCAGACCCATTGATGCATATTGTAAGAAATGCCGTGGACCATGGAATTGAAACCAATGAAGAACGGATAGACAGTGGGAAGGCAGATAAGGGTAAGGTCACGCTGTCAGCAAAGACCGAGGCCGGAAAGGTATGGATTAGTGTAGAGGATAATGGAAAGGGTCTTGACCGGGATAAGATTATCAGCAAGGCGAGACGGCTGGGCATGTTGGATGAGAACAAGCCGGATGAAGCTTATACGGACAAGGAAGTATACCAGTTCATTACCCTGCCGGGCTTCTCTACCAATGAACAGGTTACGGAATATTCCGGACGAGGCGTTGGTATGGATGTGGTGGTTCAGAATCTTCAGGCAGTAGGCGGCGCCCTTGATATTGAAAGCACACCGGGCTTTGGCAGTATCATGAGCATGAAGATTCCGCTGACACTGGCAATTATTGATGGTATTGTACTGGAAACAGGGAATTCATCCTTCGTCATGGAAATGAGTGCTATTAAGGAATTTATCCGCGTGAAAGAGGATATGATGATTCATGAGCCGAATGGTGATGAGTATATCATGATACGCGGGGAATGTCTTCCGGTAATCCGTCTGGGCGAGTGGTATGGCTTAACGGATTATCAACAGGAGATAGAAGATGGAATTATGCTAATCATTTCTGTGGAGGAAAAGAATGTTGCTATCTTCATTGACAAGCTGATTGGTGAACAGGAAATTGTTGTAAAACCGATTCCGTCCTATATTAAAAAAGTAAAGGGCCTGACCGGATGTACCCAGTTAGGTGACGGAAGCATTGCTTTAATACTAGATCCGATTGGATTTATAGAATAATTTATAGAAAGGAACGGAGTAATATGAGCGAATTGAAGAAATCAACAGAAGGAACTCTAGGGTCTGCAGACGAATATGATATGCAGAGTAAGTACATGACCTTTAAGTCGGGAAACGAGTATTACGGACTGAAAATTCAATATGTAAATGAGATTATTCAATTTCAGGCAATTACCGCAATTCCCGAGACAGAAGATTATATTAAAGGATTGATTAATCTGCGTGGCAAGGTTATTCCTGTCATTGATGTCCGCTTACGGTTCAAACAGGATGCCATGGAGTATAATGACAGAACCTGTATTATCGTCATTAACGTAAAGTCAACAGTAGTTGGACTGATTGTTGAAAAGATTGCAGAGGTAGTTGAAATCAGGGAAGAAGATATTCTGCCGCCTCCAGCGATAATTGGGCGTGGAGATAAGGCCCAGAACAAGTATGTCTATGGCATTGGCAAGGTTGGAAATGCCGTAAAATTGCTGCTGGATCCGGATAAGCTGTTAAATGATGAGGATCTGACAGTGATTGAACAGGTAAATGATATGAATAATGAAGAAGGAGAAGTATAATTATGAAAAACATGAGTATGAAAACAAAAATGATTATTGGTTTTATTATTCCAGTTGTGTTTACGATTATTAACGTAGTCATTGGAATGCTGTCTGTCAACAGTATTAGCAAGAGCGTAGGAGAGATGCAGGATAATCAGGTTGTGGCTGTACAGGAGAAGATGACAGAAATCGGCGCAGATTCTGCAAAGGCCCAAATTATAATAGAAGCCATGGATGCCATTGAAGAAGAGGATATGACTGCGATTAACAGAAGGGCAACCTTATCCAATCTGCTCAGCTTTGGATTAGTACTCGTTTCCGTGATTATCACCATTGTCATTGCTGCTATGTTGATTGGAACCATCAATAAGTCTGTAACCCAGTTGGTGAAGGCAGCAAAGGATATTTCCATAGGGCGTGTGGATATTGAAATGGTGAAGTATAACAATGATGAATTCGGCGTATTGGTAGACGAATATACAGATGTTATCAACAACATGAAGTATCAGGCTAAGATTGCAGAGGAAGTGGCAAGCGGTAACCTTACCGTTCAGGTAAATCCGAAATCCAGTGAGGATGTACTGAGCAATGCATTGAAGAAGCTGGTAGATGATAACCTTCGGGCATTATCCAATATTAGTGAAGCAGGTTCTCAGGTAACCATTAGCTCTTCCCAGGTAGCAAGTGCCAGCCAGTCACTGGCTCAGGGTTCTACCGAGCAGGCAAGTGCCATCGAGCAGATTACTGCTTCCATTGATGAAATCGCAGAAAAGACAAAGCAGAATGCAGAACAGGCAAACGCAGCAGCTAATCTGGTAAAGACCGCCATTGATGATGTAAAGAAAGGAAATGTCCAGATGCAGGAGCTTATGGCTGCCATGCAGGGAATCAACAAGTCATCCGAGAGCATTTCCAAGATTATTAAGACCATTGATGATATCGCATTCCAGACCAATATTCTTGCATTGAATGCAGCGGTTGAGGCAGCCCGTGCTGGAGAAGCAGGTAAGGGCTTTGCCGTAGTAGCGGAAGAGGTTCGTAGTCTTGCAGCAAAGAGTGCCGCAGCATCTGCAGAGACTGCAGAGCTGATTGAGGATTCTATCAGCAAGGTAGGTTCTGGTTCTCAGATTGCAGACAGTACTGCAAAGGCAATGGAAATCATTTCCAATGTAGTATCGGAAAGTGAAGTTATCATCAATGATATCGCAGAATCTTCCAACTATCAGGCAACTGCAGTAGCACAGATTGAGCAGGCAATTACACAGGTTTCACAGGTAGTACAGACCAACTCTGCTACCAGTGAGGAGTGTGCGGCTGCCAGCGAGGAGTTATCAAACCAGGCATCCAGAATGCGGGAAATGCTGTCAATCTACAATCTGGGCAGCGGTGCATCCGGTTCCTCCTTTGGTGGTGGTTCCTCTTATTCATCCACACCGGCAAATTCCAACGAGCAGGTGATTTCCTTAGAGGATGGATTTGGAAAATACTAATAACAGATATCCATTTGGATAACGCATACAGGAACAGGCATAGCAGTATGCCTGTTCCTTTTTGTCCGGCTGGAGAAAGCAGGGTTGGTCTGTGCATCTGAAAAAGAGAATGTGAGACTGGTAAAATAATCAAAAACATGGTAGAATATGTGCAGATAACAAGCAGTGCCAAAATCGTAATCCGTCAAACTGACTGCTGGCGGACGGGCTTGACGGATATGGTTTTGATAAGGCGACAGTCCGACAACTCAGAAAACGCATGTTTTCTGAGTTGCACTGCGGGCTTGATTCCATATACACGAACCAATCTTTATTTCTTACATATAATAGGTATAATAAATCTTGCGGAGCTACATATGCGTTTTTCAGATTTAAAGCAGCGGGAAGTGATTAACTGTAAGGATTGTAAACGATTGGGATTTGTTTCGGATCTTGTCTTTGATTCCTGTAACGGCAAGGTAGAAGCCTTGATTGTACCGGGTCCCGGCAGGTTTTTTGGCTGCTTCTGTCCGGTTACGGAATATGTAATAAAATTCTGTCATATTGTGCGGATTGGTCCGGATATTATCTTGGTGGACATTGATTTGGTAGAAGCACTTGTGAAGAAAAAAGAGGATTAAAATAGAATTACGGAGGAATACCTTATGAAATGTCCATTTTGCACAGTAGATAATACCCGTGTTATTGATTCCAGACCGGCAGATGATAATACATCCATCCGCCGGAGACGGGAGTGTGACGCCTGTGGTAGACGGTTTACCACATATGAAAAGGTGGAATCCATTCCATTGATTGTGATTAAAAAGGATAAGAACCGGGAGCCATATGACCGGGCAAAAATCGCCTCCGGTATCCTGAAGTCCTGTCATAAGCGTCCGGTACCGGCTGAGCAGATTGAGCAATGTCTGGATGCAATTGAGACAAAGGTATTCAACCTGGAGGAAAAAGAGGTAGAAAGCACAGTGATTGGTGAGATTGTCATGGATGAGATTAAAAATCTGGACCCGGTAGCCTATGTACGGTTTGCCTCTGTATATCGGGAGTTTAAGGATGTCAATACCTTTATGGATGAGCTGAAGAAAATATTAGATAAATAAAATATTAAACAAATGAATTTTTAACCAAATAAAACTGAAAATTTCATTAAAAAGCAAAAAAATAATTGATTGAAATGGTTTCGCAGGTTACAATAGCTATGGAGTCTGTTCCGGGCGGGAAAGGAACAGTATGTATAGTAGTGTAACCAGCGGAACCATTTTGGGTATCCAGGGTATTATGATTCAGACCGAAGCCGATGTATCCGACGGACTTCCTTCCTTTCACATGGTAGGCTATCTTGCCAGTGAAGTCAGGGAATCCGGCGAACGGATTCGGACTGCTATGCGGAATGCCGGATACAGTCTGCCGCCCAAGCGGATTGTAGTAAATCTGTCTCCGGCCGATATTCGAAAGGGAGGGTCCGGCTTTGATTTGCCCATTGCAATTTCTATTTTGATTTCCATGGGTTATATTCCACAGGAATCTGTGGAATCCATGGTGTTTCTCGGAGAGCTGGGGTTAAATGGGGATGTGCTTCCCATTCATGGGGTACTGCCCATTGCAGACCATGCCCGACAGATGGGCTTCCGGATTTTGGTGGTACCGGAGGCCAATCAACAGGAAGCAGCTATGGTACAGGATTTGAAGGTGCTTGGTATAAGCAGCTTGGGGGAGCTGGTCACCTTGTTGAATTGCAGGGAGGAATGGGAAGACCGGTATTATCAGCCGGAGCAGGAGGGGATACCGGAGGAGGAGGCCCCGGTATGGGATTTCCGGAACTTAAAAGGACAACCATTGCTGCGGCGGGTCATGGAAATTGCAGCCTCCGGCATGCACAATCTGCTGATGAGCGGACCGCCGGGGGCGGGAAAGACAATGGCAGCCAAGTGTCTGGCAGGGATTTTGCCGGATTTGTCACCAGAGGAACAGATGGAGCTGACTAAGATTTATAGTGTTCGGGGACTGCTTCCCACCGAAGGCCGGATGCTGGTCAGGCGTCCCTTTCGTGCGCCCCATCATACGATTACCGGAAGCGCCTTTCTTGGCGGCGGCATCCATCCCCAGCCGGGAGAAATCAGTCTGGCGCATAACGGCGTCCTGTTTTTAGATGAACTTCCAGAATTTTCCCATTCCGTAATTGAAACTCTGCGTCAGCCCTTAGAGGACGGCCAGGTGACCATCGGACGGCTTCAGGGCGTTATTGCATTTCCAGCCAGAGTTATGCTGGTTGGCGCCATGAATCCCTGTCCCTGCGGCTGTTATCCGGACCGGAGCCGCTGCAATTGTTCTGTCGAACAGATTCAACGCTATCAGAGAAGAATCAGCCGGGCAGTCATTGACCGGATGGATTTGCAGATTCGGATACAGCCCGTAGGATTTCAGGAAATGATAAGCCAGGAAAGCCGGGAAAGCTCTGCCTGTATCCGGCGCAGAGTCAGCCGGGTGCATCAGCTGCAGCAGGAGCGCTACCGGGACCAGAAGCTTCGCTTTAATTCCCAGCTGACAACGGAGGGCATTCACCGGTATTGCTCTTTAACCAAAGAAGAGGAAGACTATTTAGAGAGGATTTATGCAAAAAGAAATATAAGCAGCCGTGGATATGACCGGATTCTTCGGGTGGCAAGGACCATTGCCGATATGGATGGCTCTCCGGAGCTTCAATTATGCCATATCAAGGAAGCGGCGGCTTATCGGCTCGCGGAAGAGAATCCGATGGCAGGAGGTGGTGGTTATGCATCCTGATTTTTATTGCTTCTGGCTTACCTTTCTCTATCGGATTCCCTTAGACCGGCTTCATGGCTATATTGATTATTATGGAACGCCCAAGGCCTTTTATGAAGCAGAACCAGAAGCGTTAGATATTCTCCGACCCTCGGAACGGCGGCAGGTGCTGGCATTACGGGAGGGAGAAACGCTGCTTCAGCGTTGGGAGGAACAAAAGGAAAAGCCATATCGGTTTTTATCTTGTCTTCATCCGGACTATCCTGCCCGTTTAAAAGAACTGAAGGATTTTCCCTTTGGTATCTTTTATGAGGGAACGCTGCCGCCAAAAGAAGCGCCGGCAGTTGCTATCGTTGGCGCCAGAAATGCAACCATATACGGACAGGAGCTGGCTTATCAATTTGCACTGGAGCTGGGACGGCAGGGGATTTCCGTCATCAGCGGCCTGGCAAACGGCATTGATGCTGCCGCCCACCGGGGCTGTATGGACGCCGGGGGCTATACCATGGGGATATTAGGTTCTGGTATTAATGTAATATATCCCAAAGAAAATCATAATCTTTATAGAAGCATGGAAAGGTCCGGCGGTATTCTGACGGAATATGTTCCGGACACCAGACCGCTGCCCATGCTGTTCCCAAGACGGAACCGGCTGATTAGTGTATTATCGGATTTGGTACTGGTGGTAGAGGCCAGGGAGCAAAGCGGTTCTCTGATTACCGTGGATTTTGCGCTGGAGCAGGGACGGGATATCTGTGCCGTTCCGGGTCGGCCCTGTGATTCTTTGAGTCTTGGCTGCAACCGTCTGATTCAGCAGGGTGCCAAATGTGTGCTGTCTCCGGCGGATGTATTGGAAGAATTGCTGGAAGAAGGCAGGTTTATCCGGCAAAATCAGGAGAAGAATCTGGTAAATCCGGATTTGGGGCTTGCACCAAAAGAAAAAATGGTGTATAGTTGTCTGCGTTTAGAACCAAAATTCATTGATGAAATCTTATGTCAACTGCAACTGCCGGTTTGGGAAGCAGTGCAGATATTGACGGATTTAGTAATAAAGGGTGTAATCCGGGAGAATCCCCATCATTACTATTATAAGACGATGGAGGACCGGACAACGCAAATAGAATAAAGCATGGAGGATGCTTTTGAAGGGAGTTCTGTTTGAATGGCGAAAAATTTAGTAATTGTTGAGTCACCGGCCAAGGCGAAAACTATTAAAAAGTTCCTGGGAGCCAATTATGAGGTAATTGCTTCCAATGGACATGTACGGGATTTGCCGAAAAGCCAGATGGGCGTCGATGTTGAACACGGCTTTGAACCAAAGTATATTACGATTCGGGGAAAAGGAGACATACTGGCAAAGCTGCGGAAGGAAGTAAAGAAAGCGGACCGGGTTTATCTTGCAACGGACCCGGACCGGGAGGGCGAAGCGATTTCCTGGCATCTGTCCCAGGCTCTGAAGCTGGAGGAAGAGAAGTATAAGCGGATTACGTTTCACGAGATTACGAAGCAGGCAGTGAAGAATTCCATTAAAAATGCAAGGGAGATTGATATGAACCTGGTGGATGCCCAGCAGGCGCGCCGGATGCTGGACCGTATGGTTGGGTATCAGATTAGTCCGATTTTATGGGCGAAGATTAAGCGGGGCTTAAGTGCCGGACGGGTACAGTCCGTTGCCCTGCGTTTGATTTGCGACCGGGAGAATGAAATCAATGCGTTTATACCGGAAGAATACTGGACCTTAGATGCCATATTGCAGGCAGAAGGAATGACAAAGCCCTTTACAGCGAAATACGCAGGGGAAATATCGAACAAAGAGGAATTAGAAGCGATTGTTAAGAAGCTGGAGGGCGCTGCGTTTGCGGTTCGGGAAGTAAAAGAGGGCAAGCGGGTAGTAAAGGCGCCCAGTCCATTTACTACCAGCACCTTGCAGCAGGAAGCGTCGAAAAAGCTGAATTATTCTACCCAGAAGACCATGCGGCTGGCACAGCAGTTATATGAAGGAATTGACATTAAGGGAAAAGGCACCGTAGGTCTGATTACTTATCTGCGAACGGATTCCATCCGGATTGCAGAAGAGGCACAGGCGGCGGCCAGGGATTATATTGAGGCACATTATGGTAAGAATTATGTGGGTGAGGCCAGGGGAAGCCTGAAGAATGGAAAACGGATTCAGGATGCCCACGAAGCCATCCGTCCGACGGATGTTACACTTTCACCGGTGCTGGCAAAGGAAAGTCTGGGCAGGGACCTGTTCCGGCTGTATCAGTTGATTTATAACCGGTTTCTGGCAAGTCAGATGCAGAATGCAGTATATGAGACGACGTCCCTGAAGCTGGAGGCTGCAGGCGAACGGTTTACAGCCTCTGCGTCCCGGCTGGGATTCGACGGCTTTTTATCCGTGTATAAGGGCGAGGAGGAAAAACAACCCCAGCTTTCTCTGACCGGAATTACACCGGGAAGCCGGCTGAAGCTGAAGAATTTGGAAGAAAAACAGCATTTTACCCAGCCGCCGGCACATTATACAGAGGCTTTGCTGGTCAAGACCCTGGAGGAACTGGGGATTGGAAGGCCCAGTACCTATGCGCCTACCATTACTACGATTATGAACCGCCGTTATATTGTAAAGGAACAAAAGAATCTATACGTAACGGAGCTTGGGGAAGCGGTAAACCAGATGATGCTGAAGGCATTTCCGGTCATTGTGGATGTGGAATTTACTGCCAATATGGAATCCCTGCTGGATAGTGTAGAGGAGGGTACAGTTGCCTGGAAAACAATCATTGAGAACTTTTATCCGGATTTGGATGAGGCGGTGCAGAATGCAGAATTAGAATTAGAGCATGTAAAGATTGAAGATGAAGTGACGGATGTTGACTGTGATTTGTGCGGCAGGAAAATGGTGATAAAATACGGCCCCCATGGGAAATTTCTGGCATGTCCCGGATTTCCGGACTGTAGAAATACCAAGCCCTACTATGAAAAAATCGGGGTTGCCTGTCCCAACTGCGGAAAGGATATCGTTCTTCGTAAGACCAAAAAAGGACGCAGATACTATGGCTGCGAGGATAATCCGGCCTGTGATTTTATGAGCTGGCAGAAGCCTTCTGCCACTCCATGTCCGAATTGCGGCGGCATTATGGTAGAAAAAGGAAACAAGCTGGTATGTATGAAAGAAGATTGTTCCTATATTATTGATAAATAGATATTGTTATTTTTGTGTGATTGTGTTACACTTTAACTAAGTGTTGTGGCTGTATTATATTTGTCAATACATGCAGAAGCGCAGACAGGCATGATGATTTCATTTGCACAGGAGGAAAGAATGAGCGTACAGTTGTTGGACAAAACGCGTAAGATTAATAAGCTGTTACACAATAACAATTCTCATAAAGTAGTTTTTAATGATATTTGCGAGGTTTTATCCGACATTATGGCTTCCGATGTTCTTGTAATCAGCAAGAAGGGCAAGGTTCTGGGAATTAAGAATCGGGAGGATATAGACAGTCTCCGGGAATTAATCGTAGATGAGATTGGCGGGCATATTGATTCTATGCTGAATGAGCGGTTGTTAGGGATTCTTTCCACCAAGGAGAATGTCAATCTGACGACCCTTGGATTTGAGGCGGAAGGGATTGAACGTTATCAGGCGCTGATTACCCCCATTGATATAGCTGGAGAGCGTCTGGGTACGGTATTTATGTATAAGCAGGATTCCCCTTATGAGATTGATGATATCATTCTTGGCGAATATGGGAATACGGTAGTGGGACTGGAAATGATGCGTTCCGTTAATGAAGAGAATGCAGAGGAAAGCCGGAAGGTGGCAATCGTCCGGTCTGCAATCAGTACCTTATCCTTTTCGGAATTAGAAGCCATAACCTATATATTTGAAGAACTGGAAGGTACAGAAGGGATTCTGGTAGCCAGTAAGATTGCCGACCGGGTAGGCATTACCCGCTCTGTTATTGTAAATGCACTGCGGAAGTTTGAAAGCGCCGGTGTCATTGAGTCCCGTTCTTCCGGGATGAAGGGAACCTACATAAAAGTAATGAATGATGTGGTTTTTGATGAATTAAAGCGTCTGAAGAATAAGTAATGCAGAGGGAAAATGAATAATACTTGATTCGGAATGGATTCCAATGATTGACAAAAGGATTTGTGAGAACTCTCATAAATCCTTTATCATGCCTATATAACCAAACTAAGATAAGGAGAGAAGCAATGATTAATTCCAATGTGTACAATTATATTAATGTTTTGGATAAGGCCATGGATGCTGCCTATATCCGGCATAATGTGCTGGCAAACAATGTAGCGAATAACAGTACGCCGAATTATAAGCGTCAGGATGTACAGTTTGAGTCTATCTTACAGGCTTCCTTGGCAGGCGGAGGCAGCCTGAATGAAAAGCTGAAGGATTTGAATCTGAATCTGGATGAGATTAACAGCTTTATTTATACTGATCATACATCCTTAGCTTACCGGCTGGACGGAAACAATGTGGATATTGAACAGGAAGAGGCATATATTGCTGAAAATTCCATTCGATACAATACACTAGAGGAACTGATGGCACAGGAATTTGCCCGCTATAAAGTGGTATTATCCTAGTAAAGGAGGAAGATACATATGAGTATGTTTGATGCAATGAATGTAAGCGCAAGCGGTATGACGGCACAGAGATTCCGTATGGATGTGATTTCACAGAATATCGCCAATGTGCATACGACCCGGGATGAGAATGGAAATGTTTATCGAAGGAAAACTGTTGTGTTCAACGAAAAGAACGCGTTGAATTTTGGAGACACCCTGTATAACAGCCTGAATGTATTCCGCCCAAGCGGTGTACGGGTTACCCATGTGGTGGAGGACCAGTCTGATTTGAAGATGGTGTATGACCCAAGTCATCCGGATGCAGATGAGAATGGATATGTGAATTATCCCAACGTGGAACCGGTTACGGAAATGACGAACCTGATTGATTCCAGCCGGGCATATGAGGCAAATGTGACCGCTTTTAATGCGGCAAAGTCCATTGCCATGAAGGGCTTGGAATTAATGAAATAGATAAATTGACGGAAGCAGGATGCGCATAAGGAGTAGAGCAATGAATAATATTACATCAATCACAGCATTAAATGACAGCCTGGGAATATCCGGCAAAAAAGATACTAAACTCACCACGGATAACACGGAAGCGTTTCAGTCTTTGTTGAATTCTGCGATTTCCATGTATTCAGAGGCGGACCAACTGAATAAGAAAGCCCAGACGGCAAGCTTGAATTATGCCATGGGTTATTCCAATAATACCCATGACCTTGCTGCAATACAGCAGAAAGCAAATATTGCGATACAATATACGGTAAAGGTGACGAATAAGTTCTTAGAGGCATACAAAGAGATTATGGGTATGCAGCTATAGTAAGAAGTTATTTCTGGTGGAAAAATGGATAAGATATTGGATTTTTTTAAGGGACTCCCGGCGAAGCTGCTGGAGTTCTGGAATAAGTATACGGCTAAACAAAAAACGATTATAATTTCTGTGCTGGCAGCGGTGATTTTCACCCTGGTAGCCTTGATTTGGTTGTCTACCAGGACGAATTATGTGACCCTGGCAACCTTTGAGTCTACCGCAGATGCAGCAGCAGCCAGAGGCTATCTGGATGAGAGCGATACAAACTTCAAGTACCGGCTCTCCAGTGATGCATTGACGATATCGGTAGATGAAAAGCAGATATCAGAGGCAAGGCTGGTGTTAGGACAAAATGGTGTGACGGAGACGGCACAGGAGGATTATACATGGTTGTTTGACAATGGCTTTACCACAACGGATTCGGAACGGCAGTTAAAGGCAAAGATTACTATGCAGAATACTCTGGCTATGGACATCTGCTCCATGGACGGGATTCGTTCCGCAGCGGTACGGATTAACCTGCCAGATGCCAGAAGCTCTCTGCTGGAGACGGACAAGGAAGCTTCTGCCAGCATTCGACTGACGACGACGGAGGATTTGGCTCCGGAACGGGTGGAGGGAATTGCCAGTTATGTGGCGAATACCCTGGGAAACCGGAATACGGACAATATCCGGATTGTTGACCAGACCGGACAGCTTTTATTTGAAGGCGGGGACAGCTCCAGCGGCTCCCTGACCTCGAATAATAAGATTCGGAATGAGGTCGTCAACAGTATCGAGAATAATATCCGTTCTCTGTTGGTATCCAGCTTATATGATGATGCCCAGGTTATGGCGAATCTGGACATTCAACTGGATGAAACCCTGATTGAGCGGACAGAGTTTGACACCTTTCAGGATGGCCAGAATGGTCCAAGGTCTTCTTATTACATGTATAATGCAGAAAATGTAGACGGTACCGGCGGTGTTCCGGGAACGGATGCCAATGACGGAGATATTACTACCTATGATATTCCGGATGCCGCTTATGGTAATTCTCAGATTCAGGTTATCAAGGAAGACTATGAAACGGATAAGATGGTGACAACCACCAGACGGGCAATCGGTGCAGTCAATCCTTCCAATTCTTCCGTATCCATTATTCTGACCCAGTATGTGGAATATGATGAAGAGGATATGCGGGACCAGGGTTTGCTGGATGGCATGACCTTTGCTGAATTCCAGGCTCAGAATGGAGAGCGGATTCCAATTGAGGTGGATGAATCCATGTACGATATTGTATCCAATGCCACTGGTATCCGGACGAATTCCATTACGATTGTTGCTTATCAGGTTCCTCTTTTTTATCCGAAAGAGTCCTCCGGTATGGCAGTTTCCAATATTCTGCAGATTATACTGGCGGTTCTGATTGCAGCATTGCTGATTTTTGTTGTCATGAAGGGTATGCGTCCGGCAGAGGTTACAGAATTAGAACCAGAGTTATCCGTAGAGACCTTATTGGCAACTACGAAGGATAATCAGAGTCTGGAAGATATTGAATATAACGAGAAAACAGCAACACGCCAGCGGATTGAGAAGTTTGTGGAAGAGAATCCGGAAGCAGTGGCACAGTTGCTTCGAAACTGGCTGAATGATGATGATTGGGAGTGATGATAATGGCAGAAGCAAGTAGTGGTTTATCAGGCATACAGAAGGCGGCAATCCTGCTGATTGCGTTAGGACCGGAAATGTCTGCTACCATTTTCAAGCATTTGAAAGATGATGAAATTGAGCAATTAACCCTTGAAATTGCCAATACCAGAAGCATTTCGGCAGACTTGAAGAATGATGTCATGGATGAGTTCTATGAGGTCTGCCTGGCACAGCAGTATATTGCAGAAGGCGGTATCGGTTATGCGAAGGACTTGCTGGATAAGGCTTTGGGTGAGGACCGGGCTCAGGAGGTAATTAACCGTCTCACGGCTTCCTTACAGGTACGGCCGTTTGAGTTTGTCCGGAAGGCAGACGCCAGCCAGCTTTTGAACTTCATTCAGGATGAGCATCCGCAGACAATTGCTTTGATTTTATCCTATCTGCCGGCAGGACAGGCAGGTTCCGTCATCGGCTCCCTGCCATCTGAGATACAGTCGGATGTGGCAAAGCGTATTGCCAGCATGGACCGGACCTCTCCGGATGTTATCCAGGAGGTAGAGGAAATCTTAGAGCGGAAGCTGTCATCCCTGGTCAATCAGGATTACACGATTGTGGGCGGTGTCGATGCGATTGTCAGCATATTGAATTCCGTAGACCGGAGTACAGAAAAGCATATTATGGAGACTCTGGAAGTGGAAGAACCGGAATTGGCAGACGAAATCCGGAGAAAGATGTTCGTATTCGAAGATATTCTTACGCTGGATAACCGTGCCATTCAGACGGTACTGCGGGATGTGGATAACAATGAACTGGCGATTGCACTTAAAAATGCCAATGAGGAAGTACAGAATGCAATATTCAGCAATCTGTCATCCCGTCTGGCAGCTATGATAAAAGAGGATATGGAATACATGGGTCCGGTTCGTCTAAAGGACGTAGAGGATGCACAGCAGAAGATTGTAAATATCATCCGAAAGCTGGAGGATTCCGGCGATATTGTTATTTCCCGTGGCGGAGGTGACGAGATTATTGTCTAATTTGTATAAGTCAGGCTTTATTGCCTTTTCAGAGCAGAGTACGTTAGTCATTGACGCCAATCAGAACCGGGTGCTTCGGCAGCTGGAGGAACAGGCAAAAGCAAGACAGGAGGCGGAGGCCGGAGAAGCAGAGGCCGGTCCGGAAGGCGCCGGGGATTCTTTTCAATCCTTTGAAATTGAAAATATTGATATGATAAATGTTCGGGCTCAGGCAGATGCCATCTTTGAGGATGCCAGAACCGCAGCGGAAAAAATCATTGAGGAAGCCCGGGCCCAGGCCTTGATTCTGAAGGAAGAAGCCAAGCAAAATGGTATGGAGGAAGGCTATCGTAAGGGGTACGAGGAGGCACAGGCACAGTTAGACGCCAGAGAAGAAGAGCTGCAGAACCGGTATGAGAGTATCCGTCAGCAGCTGGAGGAGGATTATGAGCAGCAGCTGCGGGAGGCAGAGCCGAAGCTGGTGGATGTAATCTGCCGGCTGCTTCATAAGCTGACCGGCGTTTTGGTGGAGGAGCAGCAGGATGTACTGGTGCATATTATTGATAATGCAATGAAAGACATTGAAAGCAGTGGGAAAATCTCCATCAAAGTATCGGAGGAGGATTACGCGGATGTCTATAGTCATTTTGACTGGATTCGACAGTTGGTGAACTCTAACGTGGAAGTGGAATTAGTCTCGGATGCAAAGCTGGAAAAGCTGGAATGTCTGATTGAAACAGAAAGCGGTATTATCAACTGTGGACTAAGTGAACAGTTGGACCATTTAATTACTTCCCTGCAACTGCTTGCAAAGGTATAGGAGACAGAATGCTGAACATAGAAAAATACGAAGCCCTGCTGGAAGAATCCTTTACCAAGGAGCTTGGAAAGGTTACAAAGCTGGTAGGCCTGACCATTGAATCGGCGGGTCCGTCTTCCAAGCTTAACGATTTGTGTATCATTACGTCCAAGGATGGAAGACAACAGGTTTTGGCAGAGGTTGTAGGATTTAAAGATAATCACATATTGCTCATGCCTTTTGATTCGGTAGAGGGTATCGGGATTGGCTCCACAGTGGAAAATACCGGAAAGCCCTTTCAGGTCTATGTAGGTCCGGAGCTGTTGGGACAGGTTCTGGATGGACTGGGACATCCGATGGATGGTTCTTCCCTGGTTCTTTCCAATACCTATCCGGTGGAATGTGAACCGCCGGACCCTATGAAACGGAAGCTGATTTCAGAGATTCTTCCCCTTGGCGTGAAGGCCATGGACGGGCTTCTTACCATCGGAAAGGGACAGCGGATTGGCATATTTGCAGGCAGTGGCGTTGGAAAAAGTACGCTGCTGGGTATGTTCGCCAGAAATACCAAGGCGGATATCAATGTGATTGCCCTGATTGGAGAACGGGGCAGAGAGGTTGGCGAATTTATCGAACGGGATTTAGGTCCGGAGGGAATGCAGCGCTCCGTTCTGGTGGTGGCAACCTCGGATAAGCCGGCGCTGATTCGAAATAAGGCGGCAAAGACGGCGACTGCCATTGCAGAATATTTTCGGGATCAGGGAAAGGATGTACTGTTGATGATGGATTCCCTGACCCGGTTTTCCATGGCGCAGCGGGAAATCGGCCTGGCATCCGGAGAACCGCCGGTTACCAGAGGCTATCCGCCCAGTGTGTATTCGGAGATGCCAAAGCTGTTAGAGCGTGCCGGAAATACGGAACAGGGTTCCATTACCGGATTATATACCGTACTGGTAGACGGGGATGACTTTAATGAACCGATTTCGGATACGGCAAGAGGTATTCTGGATGGACATATCATGCTGTCCAGAAAGCTGGGACATAAGAACCATTATCCTGCCATTGATGTGTTACAGAGCATATCCCGGTGTATGAGCCAGATTGCAGATAAGGAGCATAAGCAGGCGGCCTCCCGGTTGAAGACGGTGCTGGCAACCTATAATGAGGCGGAGGATTTGATTAATATCGGCGCTTACCGGTCCGGGTCAAATTCAGAAATCGATTATGCCATTTCTAAAATCCAGACGATTAATGAGTTTTTGGTGCAGGATGTGGAAAGCAAATATCTGTTGGAGGATGAAATACAATTATTAAAGGCAATCTTTGAGGAATCCGGACAGAGTTAGAAAAGAGTGATTGGATGGCGAAGTTTTTATATCGCATGCAGAATATACTGAATATCAAGTATAAGCTGGAAGAACAGGCAAAACAAGAGTTTTCCAATGCACAGTACCGGTACCGGCAGGAGGAAGAACGGCTGGAGCATTTCAAGAAGCGAAAGCGGGACTATACGGAAGAGATGCGGGGACATGCAAAGGAACGGCTGAATGTAATGGAGCTGGAACGCTGCAATAATGCCATTGCCCTTATGGATATAAGGATTCGGGAACAAAAAGAAGTGGTGTTCCGTGCCATGACGGAAATGGACCGGGCCAGGGCGAAGCTGAACCAGTCCATGCAGGAGCGGAAAACCCATGAAAAGCTAAAAGAGCATCAGTTTGAAAGCTTTTTGCAGGAATTGAATGCGGAAGAAATGAAGGAAATCGATGAATTGGTAAGCTATCAGCATAATACATCGGAGGAAGGAGCATAAACCATGGCAAAGGACAAGGAAGAAAAGGCAGGAAGTAAATTACTTTCCGTTGTGATTATTTTTCTCATCGTAATTGTATGGCTGGCGGCTATGGTCATTTTGATTAAGCTGGATGTGGGTCACTTTGGAAGCCAGGTGCTGCGGCCGGTGTTAAAGGATGTACCGGTCGTTAATCTGATTTTACCTCCGGCTTCGGATGATGAAGTGTTAACGGAGACGGATTTGCCGTATCGGACATTAGCAGAGGCCCTGACCCGGATTGAGGAATTAGATGCACAGAACGCTGCCAATGAGGCTCTGATTCAGGATTTGCAGGAGCAGGTACAGGAGAAAAATAATGAAATTGCCCGTTTACAGGTCTTTGAATCGGACCAGGAGGCATTTAAACAGTTAAAAGATGAATTTTATAATGAAGTGGTCTATGGAAATTCGGCACCGGATGCCGATACATATACTAAGTGGTATGAATCCATTGACGCAGAAGCGGCAGAAGAGATTTACCGTCAGGTGATAGCAAGTGATGCTGCCAGTGAGGAATTGAAGGAGCTTGCAAATGCGTATGCGGAAATGGATGCCAAGGCGGCGGCTGAAATTCTTCAGACCATGCCTGGCGACCTGGATACCGTTGCGAAAATCCTGGATACCATGTCCTCTTCGGATAAGGCGGAGATTTTAGAAGAGATGGACCCGAGCTTTGCGGCAAATATCACAAAGAAGCTGATGCCGTAAGCGTAAAGGAACCACATTTTTCCTATGCTGCCAATATGCATTGCATATTTGGATAGATACTATGAAAGAAAGGAGGAAATGACACGTTGCAGACAGAAAAAACAAACAGTATGAATCTTATCACTACCGTTCTCAACGGCAGGGCGGCAGGCAAAAAGGAACCGAGCTTAACGGAAACCTTTCAATCCTATGTAGCCCAGGGCAGTCAACCGCTGAACCAGCAGAACAGAACCACAGAGCTGTCGGTAAAGCAGGAAAATAAAACTGTGGATGGCTATCATCAGGATGCTTATGAGAAGAATAAGCTTCATGCAGATGTCTATGGGGCAAAGGTAGAACAAACCGACGTCAGTGAGGAAGCCCTACAGCCGGAAGCAGAGGCCTCCGGGATGGAAGGCGATGTCACAGAGGAAGAGCTGGAAACCTTAGAAAGCGATATCCGGACACTTCTAAAGAAAGAGCTGGATATGGATGATGCAGAACTGGACGAGTGGCTGGCTGTGATGAATCTGAATGTATTCCAGCTGCTGCAGCCGGATACCTTACAGGAATTCCTGTTAACGGTTACGGAAACCGAACCAGTTGATTTGCTGACCAACAGCGATTTAATCGATACCTTCCGGCAGATACAGGGAGAGATGGAGCAGCTCCAGACAACCGAAGACGGAACGAAACTGGATTTGACCACTGTATTCGAGCAGAATACGCAGAAGCCGGAGACAGAAGGGATGACAATCATTCCGGAAGAGACGGAGCTTGTACCGGAGGCACCTGTTCTGGAAACCGAAGCGGAAGAGCTTCCAACCGCCCGGCCGGAGAACCGGAAAGCAGCTACGGAAAGAGAACCGGACAATTCGTTTACTGTACGGGAAGAATCAACGGGAATTGAGGTTTCCGTAAAGGTGGAGCATTCCGAAAAGAAGGATGCAGATGCGCATTCCGGTCAACCGGAGCAGACCCAGCAGGGGATTGCCGGTGAGATTGTGAATCAGTTATCCCAGGCGGTGAACGAACTGGAGGATGGTCCGAGAGCATTTAGCAATGAGGTTCAGCAGGCAGATATTCTTCGACAGGTAATCGAACAGATTAAGGTATTCAGCAGCAGTGATGTGAACCGGCTGGAGGTACAGTTGTATCCACAGCACTTAGGAAGGCTTCAGATTCAGATTATGATGAAGAATGGAACCATGACAGCCCAGATTATGACAGAGACGGAGATGGCAAAAAACGCCATTGAAAATCAGCTCCAGCAGTTGAAGGAAACCTTCCGGGAGCAGAGCATGAAGGTAGATGCCGTTGAGGTCAGCGTAGCAACCTCTGATTTCCAGAAGGAACAGGAAAGACAGGATTCCGCTGGCGAACAGAAGGGAAGCCGTTCCGGAAGAAGCCGGTTGCGGATGGATGCCTTTGGAATGCCGGAGGATGGCATGACCGAGGAAGAACAGATTGCGGCAGAGCGATTGGAGGCTCAGGGCGCAAGTGTAGAGTTTACCGCATAGAAAAAGGCGGCAGAGAATGGAAAGGAGGAAACAATATGGCAGTTAGTGGAATTGATACTTCGGCAGCAAGCACCGTTGCCAGTAAGACGAAAGAAACAGGAAGTAATACTTTGGATAAGGATGCATTTTTGAAGCTGTTAGTAACCCAGATGCAGTATCAGGACCCGTTAGAGCCGACGGATAATACCGAATGGATGTCTCAAATGGCACAATTTTCCCAGATGGAGGCAATGAACAACCTGAACACCGCATTTTCCAATACTCAGGCATTAGGTCTGGTTGGAGAATATGTCCTGTTGAACGTAACAGACAGCGCAGGGGCCCAGAAGCAGATTGGCGGTCTGGTACAGTATGTTACCATCAGCAACAATCAGGCACTGCTTCGTGTCAATGATGAATATTATCCGATGGAGAATCTGGATTCCGTTGTGGATTTGGCTTACCTGGATTACCTGAACGGTTTGAATGCAAATGAAACGACGGAAGGTGAAGAGAACGGGGAAAACAACGGAAACGTGGAAGGCGAAGGCGGCGAAGCATAACCGGAGCAGGGCAGGAGAAGCTACAGTTGAAAGGAAGTGGATGGAATGAACCGGATTGGAAATCAGACCTATTCCATGGAACAGCTGGCAGGCGGGTATCGAAAGCAGAAAACAATACCGGTAACGGCAGAAGCAGTATCCGAAGCAGGTTCCTTTCAGCAGGTGCTGAAGGTAAAGCGGGAGAGTCTGGAGGAAAAACTGCAGTCCACCGGAGAAGTGCTATTTTCCAAACATGCCAATGAACGGTTGAGCAGTCGGAACATTCACTTGACGGATGCACAGATGCAGCGTCTGAATCATGGAGTAGAACAGGCAAGAGATAAAAAGATTAATGAATCACTGGTCATGCTGGATGGTCTGGCATTTATCGTAAATGTCAATAACAACACAGTAATCACTGCCTTGGATCAGGGCGGGGAAGCCAGTCACGTATTTACAAATATTGATGGAGCTGTAATTATATAGCTGGACCGAAAGGAAGCTTGGAATTCCGGAATGAAGGAAGGAATTCGTTACAGAGGACGATTAAGGAGGTCATGAATTATGATGAGATCATTGTATTCTGGCGTAGCAGGGTTAAAGACCCATCAGGTCAGAATGGACGTTATCGGTAATAATATTGCCAACGTAAATACCGTTGGATTTAAGGGCAGCAATGTATTGTTTCAGGATGTACTGTATCAGACAAGTCAGCGTTCCACCGGCTCGAACATAGCCAACGGTGTGGGTGGTGTGAATGCAAAGCAGGTTGGTCTTGGTACGACAACGGCAACCATTACCAAGGAGCTGGCAGGCACCGGTTCTGCGGAAACCACGGGAAATACTTATGACCTGATGCTGAACGGCGACTCATTCTTTATTGTCAGCCGGGGCGGTATCAATTATTATACAAAGGTAGGCGCCTTCAAGAAGGATGGCGCTGGTTATCTGGTAACCGGTAACGGTGAAATGGTTATGGGCTGGCAGGTAGACCCGGATGACCCGACGCAGATTCGGAAGGATATGGTTTCTGCCCTCCAGGTAGAATCCGCAGAGAATATGTATTCTGAGCCGGAGGCAACCACCCAGGCAACGGTAGCCGGTAATATTGATAAGCAGAGCAATGCCTTTAAGGATGGCGGCGCGCATGTCATGAATGTGACGATTTATGATAAAAAGGGCTATGCCTACAATGTAAAGATGAACGTTACCCAGAATAATACAGCAGATAAGAATACCTATACGGTCAGCATTGCCAGTATTACGGACAGCAATAACGTGGCAATTACTGCGGGCTATCAGTTAAGCGGCGACCAACTGGTTTATGATGCGGACAGCGGTGAATTCATCAGTGTAGGCGGCGGAGATGCCATTACCCTTACCATTAATGATGATACCTTCTCGCCTATTAATATTGACTTTAGTACCTCTACCATGTATGCAACCCAGGGTAAAAATACTCTGGCATTGGACAGAGGTTCCCTGAAGGGCTTAGGCGCCGGACGGAAAATGGGCACCCTGGATGAGGTCAGCATTAATACGGATGGTAAAATTTACGGTGTATACGATAACGGAGAAGAGAAGCTTTTAGGACAGATTGCAGTTGCCAGATTCACAAATCCGGCAGGCTTAGAGGCAGTTGGTAACAACCTGTATCAGACCACCCAGAACTCCGGCGATTTTGATGGAATCGGCCAGGAGGTTACGGAAGGCGGCGGAAGCATGTCCCAGGGCGTAATTGAAATGTCTGATGTTGATTTGTCAAAGGAATTTACGGATATGATTATTACCCAGAGAGGCTTTCAGGCAAATTCCCGTACCATTACGGTTTCGGATACCATGCTGGAAGAACTAATCAATCTGAAGCGTTAATGGAGCAGCCTCAGCATAATTTAGTAAATAAAGACGGGGGATGCACATAATGGAGCCGGCATCCGGTTCCTTATGTGCATTTTGTGCGTCGGTATTGGGCGGCTCCTGCCGCTATACGACATTTTCTTCTTGGCAAAACGCTGCATTTCCTATATTCACAATCATTTCCTGCAAGGGAGGTTCCGAAAATGGTTTTGGATATGAGGAATTTGGCGGAAGCATTACGGAAATTTTTTGAAAAATACAAAAAACTATGGCGAATTACAAGAATTTGTAGTATTATGGTATACGTGTAGTGATAGGTTGGAAGGAAGGCTGACATGATTGAATTAACCAGATACAATGACAATAAGTTTTCGTTAAATGCCGAGATAATTGAAATGGTGGAAGAGACGCCGGATACCGTCATTACATTGACAACGGGGAAGAAAATTATTGTGAAAGAGAGTAGACAGGAGGTGTCTGATTTGGTAAAATTATACAGACATCAGGTTATATCCGGTCAATTTCTGGAATAAAGTGAGAGGTGACAGTTTTGGATATTGCAAGCATACTTGGATTGATTTTATGTGGCGTATTAGTTGTTTTCGGTATTGTATTTGAATCGAAAACAGGCTCTTTTAATTTTACGAAGCTGCCGAGCTTTATTGATGTGCCTTCTATGTTGATTACCTTTGGCGGTACCTTTATGTGTGTAATGGCATCCAATACCCTGAAGGATTTTATCAGCGGCATAAAGTCATTCCTGTTGATATTGAAGGTTCCGAAGGTGGATGTGGCATCCATCATTCGTCAGATTATTGATTTATCCAATATAGCGAGAAAAGAGGGGCTCCTTGCCCTGGAGGAATCTGCCAATTCCTTAGAGGATGATTTTATGAAAAAGGGAATCCTGCTGATTGTAGACGGCACGGACCCGGAGCTGGTCCGGAATATTCTGGAGACAGAGCTGATGAATATTGATGCCCGGCATAAAAAGTTAATTGCCTTTTGGAAGAATGTAGGCGCTATGGGTCCTGCCTGGGGTATGATTGGTACCCTGATTGGATTGATTAACATGTTGCGTGACCTATCGGACCCGGATACCATCGGACCGAATATGGCGGTTGCTTTGATTACTACCTTATATGGTTCCATGCTTGCAAACTGGGTATCCTCTCCAGTTGCGACCAAGCTGGCAACCAATAATGATATAGAAATCATGATGAAGGAAGTTATGATCGAAGGTCTGTTATCCATACAGGCCGGCGAGAATCCGAGAGTAATTGAGGAAAAACTGAAGTCCTTCTTGTCTCCGGCTGTCAGAAGCAAGATGGAAGAAGAGGCAGGTGAAAGCTAATGGCAAAGCGGAGAGAAGAAGAGCCGGATGAAGGCTCACCAGCATGGATGAGTACATTCAGTGATTTGATGAACCTGTTATTGTGTTTCTTTGTATTGCTGTTTGCCAGTTCTACCATGGATGAAGGGAAGATACAGCAGATTGCAGCTTCCTTTCAGAATATATCCTTTTCTATTTTTAATCAGACGACGCAGATGATTCAGAATGGACAGATGGTCAGTGGAGGCGTTACCCAGCTGGAAGGCGTGCAATCCATGCTGGAGCAGGTGGGAAAAGCCGTAGACAGTAAGGATGGAGATGACTCCCGGGCAGATACTGATAACGGACAGAATCCGGACAGCAATGCCCATGGTCAGGCAGGTGGTTTGGCAGCCATAGAAAAGGATGGCAAGCTGGATATGGAGGAGCTGCAAAGCCAGATGGAGCAGGTGGGGCTGGAACAGTCCCAAGAGATGTATACCGAAGTTTCAGAGGCTTTGGAAGATTTTACCATGGATGAACAGATACAGATGGATTACAATTACCAATATGTAGAGCTGGATATGAATGGCGCTTTATTATTTGATACTGGTGATGCCGAATTAAAGGAAGAATCCTATGCATTCATGAACCGGATTGGTTCGGTTTTGGAAATGTATCCGGACAGCATTATTGAAATCGAAGGTCATACGGACAATGTTCCGATTCATACCTCCCGGTATGAGAGCAATCGGTATCTGTCTACAGCAAGAGCGACGAATGTATATGAGTATTTAATGGAGAATGCAAATCTGATCGATCCGAATATGAAGGTGGCGGGATATGGTGAAAGCCGTCCGGCTGTCTCCAATGATACACCGGAAGGCCGGGCCAGAAATCGACGGGTTGTAATAAAAATTTATAATCAGTTAACTTCATCACAGGAGTAAGGAGAGCATTATGAAAAAGAATTTAATCAGTGTTATTATTTTGGCTATCTGTATTGTGAATTTGGTTTTGAATGCATTGATGGTATTTGTATTCCTGCCAGCCATGAAAAAGACGGATAATCTGGTAACGGAAATCGCTGCCATTCTGAATCTGGAGCTGGAGAAGGATGATACCATGGTTGGACCGGATATCAAGGATGCCAAGGCGTACAATGTATCAGAACCGACCAGTATCAATCTGAAAAAGGATGGTCAGGATCAGAACAATGACGGAATCGAAGATGTTCACTGGGCAATGATTGGAATCTCCATATCCATGGACGGAAGCGCCAAGGACTATGAGGATATTAATACAAAGCTTGCAGAAACGGAAAGCTGGGTATATGATGTAACCCGTAGTGTGGTGCAGGAATATACATATGATGAAATCAATGACGCTGAGGTTCAGGCCAATGTGAAGAAGCAGATTACAGAAGGTCTCCGGGAGCGGTATCAGACAGATTGTATCTATGATGTGACATTTAGCTCGTTTATGACACAGTAACGGATATCCAGATGCTGTGAAACAGTGAAGGAGGCGAGTAATCATGGGCGAAGTTCTGTCGCAAAACGAGATAGACAATCTGTTGAAGCAGTTAAGTTCCGGTGAATTGGATGCAGAGGATTTTTCCGATGAACCGACTCAAAATATAAAGGATTATGATTTTGCCAGACCGACAAAGTTCTCAAAAGAGCATTTGCGAACCTTGGAAATTATATTCGAACATTTTGGACGATTAATGTCTACGAACCTGCCTGCATATCTTCGTAAGAATGTTCAGGTTGAGGTTATGAATTCAGAAGCGGTTGTTTATTCTGAATTTTCCAACTCCCTGTCCAATCCGGTATTGTTTGGCGTAGTTGATTTTCAACCTTTAAAGGGAAATATTATTATAGAGCTTGCCACGAATCTGGGATTTGCCATTGTAGACCGGATGCTTGGCGGAACCGGAGAGCCTCTGGATAAGATGAGAGACTTTTCGGAAATCGAGTTGACGATTCTGGAACGGATTTTTACGATTTGTATTAATTTGCTTCAGGAACCTTGGAAAAATGTAGTAGAAATAGAACCCAGGCTGGAACGGATTGAGACAAACTCCCAATTCGTACAGATTATTTCACCCAGTGAGATGATAGCCATCGTGAGTATCAATGTAAAGATTGGAGACGTAGTCGGAATGATGAATGTATGTCTTCCATTTCTGACCCTGGAGGATGTTATGGACCGGTTGAATACCAAATACTGGTACTCCACCATGCAGACTAGGGAGGAAAGCTCCTATATTGATGTCATTGAAACTGCGATATCAAAGGCACAGATTCCATTAAAGGCTGTGCTTGGCACCAGTGCAATTTCTGTAAATGACTTTGTAAATCTCCAAAGAGGTGATATAATTAAGGTAAGCCGGCAATATGAAGATGAATTGGATATTTACGTTGGTAATATCTTGAAATTCAAGGCTTTACCGGGCTCCGCTTCAGAGAATTATGCAGTAAAGATAACAAAAGTAATCAGAGAGGAGTAGGGTATGGACGGTATGTTATCGCAAGAAGAAATCAATGCTTTGCTGGGTGGCCTGTCAGAGGATTCGACTTCTGAACAGCCATCGAACATGACTGAATTCTCCCAGGAACAAAAGGATATACTTGGAGAGATTTCCAATATATGTATGGGCACGGCAGCGACAAATTTATATTCCCTGGTCAATCAAAAGGTAGTCATCAGTACACCATCAGTCAGTTGTTGTACCTGGGATGATTTATCAAGGGAATATGGTGTACCCAGTGTTTTCATTAATATTGCGTATATAGAAGGAATTCAGGGTAATAACCTCCTTATCTTAAAGGAGGATGATGTAAAGATTATTACAGACCTGATGATGGGAGGTGACGGAACCAATCTGGTCGATACTCTTTCTGACCTGCATTTAAGTGCAATCTGCGAGGCCATGAATCAGATGATGGGGGCAGCCTCAACTTCGATGTCTTCCATGCTGAACCGAAAGATTGATATCAGCCCGCCGGAAGCAGAGTACCTGCAGCTTGGCACGGATCAGCTGGGAAGCGTGGTGGAACAGTTTCAGGGGAAGGAATTTGTAAAGGTTTCCCTGAAAATGGAAATCGGTGATTTGGTAGATTCCAACATCATGCAGTTGTATCTGGTAGATTTTGCAAAGGAATTATGTGAAGTGTTTGCTGCCAGCCTTGATACACCGGAACCGGAGCCTGCACCAGCACCGGCACAGCCAGCGCCGCAGCCGGAACCACAGCCGATGCAGCAGATGCCACAAATGCCGCAAATGCAGCAGATGCCGCCTATGATGGAACAACCGCAGATGATGCCTTATGGACAGGTGCCATATGGATATGGAATGCCGCCGGGGCCGAATGTGAATGTGCAGCCGGTACAGTTCCAAAGCTTTGCACCACCCGGACCAAATCCGGTTACTCAACAGGAAAATATTGATTTGATTATGGATGTCCCGTTGGAGGTAACGGTGGAGCTGGGACGCACCCGAAAGTCCATCAAGGAAATCCTGGAGTTTTCACCGGGTACGATTGTGGAGCTGGATAAGATAGCGGGAGAACCAATTGATGTTTTAGTAAATGGTAAGATGGTTGCCAAGGGAGAAGTTGTAGTCATTGAAGAAAGCTTTGGTATCCGGATTACAGATATAGTAAAAACAAAAATGATTTAGTGTAAAGAGGAGAAAATAGATGGCAAAGAATATTTTAATTTGTGATGATGCAGCGTTTATGCGAATGATGATTAAGGATATCCTTACAAAGAACGGCTATAATGTTGCCGGCGAAGCGGAAAATGGAGCAAAGGCCGTTGAAAAGTATCAGGAAACCAAGCCGGATTTGGTACTGATGGATATCACCATGCCGGAGATGGATGGCATTCAGGCGTTAAAGAAGATTAAGCAGATGGACCCCAATGCTAATGTTGTTATGTGTTCTGCTATGGGACAGCAGGCAATGGTTATTGAATCCATTCAGTCTGGCGCCAGGGACTTTATCGTAAAACCATTCCAGCCGGAGCGTGTATTAGAAGCGGTTAAGAAGGCTGTAGAATAATATGATTTTTCTGACCGGTAGTGGCAATGCCCTTGAGGGCTTTATACAATTGGTTGTTGTTTTGATTATGTTTCTTTTTGTATTGGCTTTGGCGTATTTGACAGCCAGGTTTGCAGGAAGATTTCAAAGCAATATCCAAAGCCGCAGCAATATTCGAATTATAGAAACTGCCCGGCTTGGTAACAACAAGTATGTGCAGATTATAAAGGTGGGCAGTCGATATATTGCGATTGGTGTTGGAAAAGATACCGTAGCTTTTCTGACGCAGCTGGATGAAGACGAGTTGAACCTGGAGGCTTTGGAGGATAAAACAAAAGGAAGCTTTAAGGATATTCTTTCTCAGCTTCAGAAAAAAAAGGATGAGAATGATACAGATGAAACGTAATACTTTTCGCATTACTATAAAACAGTGTCTGGCAGTGTTTGCAGTTGTGTTTGCTTTACTGCTTTGTTGTAATACCCAGTCCATGGCGGCTGAGATAACGAATCCGGATGGGGAATCAGAGGAAGCAACAGAGGATGTGGGCATCACAGATCCATTGAATCTGAGTCTTACCATGAATACGGATGGCGATGAAGGAACATTGTCAGGTACTTTACAAATGCTGTTGGTTTTAACAGTTATTTCATTAGCTCCGTCAATTCTTGTTATGATGACGTCCTTTACCCGGATTATTGTGGTACTGCATTTTATAAGGACGGCAATGGGTCTGACTACAACACCCCCTAACAATGTACTGATAGGGCTATCCTTGTTTTTGACCTTTTTTATTATGGCTCCGGTTTTTTCCAGAGTCAATACAGAAGCCTTAGAACCCTTCAGTGAAGGGGAGATGACCCAGGAGGAAGCCTTAGAAGCCGCGATGCAGCCGATGCGGGATTTTATGTTTAACAATACCAGAGATGAGGATGTCCAATTGTTTTTGGATATTGCAGAAATTGATACCGTCAATTCCTGGGATGATATTCCGACTACGGTTATCATTCCGGCATTTATTATCAGTGAACTGAGGAAGGCATTTATCATAGGCTTTTTGATTTACATTCCATTCCTTGTGATTGATATGGTCGTAGCCTCTACCCTGATGTCCATGGGTATGATGATGCTGCCGCCTACGACGATTTCCATGCCCTTTAAGGTGCTGCTGTTTATAATGGCGGATGGCTGGAATCTGATTATTGGTCAGCTAGTGCAGTCCTTTATACTCTGACCTTCCGACTCTGAGGCAAAGACCTCGGTATAAAGTATATCCGGACCCGGTTGAAATCGAGGGTCCGTAGAAGAGAGGCGATAGCAAATGACAAGTGATATTGTAATTGATATAGCAAGAGAGGCCCTGTGGCTGATTGTGAAATGTGCAGCTCCCATGCTTTTGGTTTCACTGATCATTGGTTTAACGGTAAGTATTTTCCAGACCGTAACCTCTATTCAGGAGCAGACCCTGACCTTTGTTCCTAAAATGCTTGGAATTTTTCTGACCCTGATGATTTGCGGCGGCTGGATTTTGAACAATATTATTGAGTTTATCCAGAGATTGTACAGCATGTTTGGCGTTTATGCCAATATGTGAGGTAGCCTATGCTTTCTACGAGCTTTTCGATTTATCATTTGGAGTTTTATCTGCTTATTTTTATCCGGATTGCCGGTGTAGTCAGCGTGGCTCCCTTTTATGGCTTACGAGGGGTTCCCAGGAGGATTCGGGCGGGACTTGGCTTATGTATCGCTTTGGTTGTGGCCTCGGTGGTGGAATATAGGCCCCTTGCATATACCACTCTGATTGGCTTTTCCTTTTTACTGATTAAGGAATTGCTGGTTGGTCTATCGGTGGGATATGCGGCGAATCTTTGTTTTTCCATTGTGAATCTCAGCGGTATGTTCATTGACCGGGAAATTGGTCTGACTATGGTAACGGCCTTTGATCCGACGACGAATTCCAATGCAACGATTTCCGCTGATTTTTATAATTATATGATCCTGTTAATCATGCTTTGCTCCAACATGCATTATTTTGTAATTTCTGCGATTTGTGATTCCTTTCAGGTGATTCCGGTAGGCGGCGCCCTGTATAACGGAGAAGCCGTATATTCGATTGCCATGGCATTGATTCAGGAGTATTTTATAATTGCATTCCGGATTGCACTGCCGATTTTCATCAGCATCACCTTATGCAATGTGATTTTGGGAATTCTGGCAAAAATAGCGCCTCAGATGAACATGTTTTCTGTTGGTATTGAGTTAAAGCTGCTGCTGGGTCTGGTGGTTATGGTTTCCACCGTATTTTTCATTCCGGCCATTACGGAGCGGATTTATGATTTGATGGAACAGGTAGTGTTAAATTTACTGCGTACGATGTATTGAGATTGGCAGAAGATGAGGACATGACGATGAGAATGAGATATAATCTTCAGTTTTTTGCAAAGGAAGGTCCCGGCGGGGAAAAGACCGAGGATGCCACACCGAAGAAAATTAAGGATTCCAGAAAGGAAGGCTCGGTTGCAAAAAGTAAGGAACTGAACAATGCGATTTCCTTACTGGCATTGTTTCTGACCCTGCGGTTTGGCGTCAGCTTTGTAGGGAATCGTCTGGTCATAGTATTTCCCAAATATTTGGGGCAGATGAACAGCCTATTGAGTAATGATTTTAATATTCCTGCCGTATTGAATATATTGACGGAGCTGGCAAAGGATGTCGTAATCATTACTGCTCCTTTTTTACTGGTTGGCGTGATAATTGCATTTTTGTCTAACAAGGTGCAGTTCAAATGGATGGTAACGGCAAAGCCCATGATGCCAAAGCTGAATAAAATCAGTCCAATTAGTGGATTTAAGCGGATATTTTCCGGCCGCGCCCTGTTTGATTTGGTAAAAACCATTGTTGAAATGATATTGATTGGATATGTTGCTTACCAGGTTCTGGTGGCTCATTCCAATGAACTGTTTGTATTATATGATGTATCCATCCAGCAGGCCTTAAGCATCCTGATGAATGTTATCTGGGATTTGGGCATAAAGATATGTATTGTCATGATAATTGTAGGCTTTGCGGATTTCCTGTATCAGAGATATAAGCATAAGCAGGATTTGAAGATGACCAAGCAGGAAGTAAAGGATGAATATAAGAATTCAGAGGGAGACCCCCAGATTAAGGGAAAGCAGAAGCAGAGAATGCGTCAGGCCTCCCAGAGGAGAATGATGGCAAGTGTACCAGAGGCGGATGTGGTTATTACCAATCCCACCCATTTTGCAGTGGCCCTGCGGTATGACGCAAATGAGCATAGCGCTCCGGTGGTAACCGCAAAGGGTACTGACTTTCTGGCGGCAAAGATAAAGGAAGTTGCAAGGGAACACGGTGTGGAAATCGTAGAGGATAAGGCACTGGCCCGGATGCTGTATTATAATGTAGAGCTGGACCGGGAGATACCGCCGGAATTGTATAAGGCAGTCGCTGATATTCTGGCCTATGTATATAACCTGAAGAAAGCAGGCTGAGGAATCGATTGACAGAAGGAGGACAACGATGAAAGTGAAATTTAACAGTAGTATTTTCTTAGGAATATACTTATTACTGGCTGTTATTTTCATGATTGTTCCAATGAATTCTATTGTTTTGGACGTCTTGATTACCTTCAACCTCACCATTGCAATGGTTGTATTATTCAACTGTATTTTTGCAAAGGAAACCCTGGCTATGTCAAGCTTTCCTACGATTTTGCTGTTTACGACCATCTTTCGGATTGCCTTAAATATTTCTTCCACCCGACTGATTTTAATGACCGGTGAGCCGGGAAATGTTGTTACCACCTTTGGGCAATTCGTAGGCGGCGGCAATCTGGTCATCGGCTTCATTATCTTTATCGTATTGCTGATTGTGCAGATGCTGGTTATCAATAAAGGTTCGGAGCGTGTATCCGAGGTAACGGCGCGGTTTACCCTGGATGCTATGCCTGGTAAACAGATGGCCATTGATGCGGACCTGAGTACCGGGGCTATTTCAGACCGGGAGGCTATTGAACGAAGACAGAAGATTCAGGAGGAAGCTTCTTTCTTTGGTTCCATGGATGGTGCGACCAAGTATGTTAAGGGAGATGCTACGGCTGGTCTGATTATTACCGCCATTAACCTGGTAGGCGGAATTGTAACCGGTATGATTTGGCAGGGAATGACTATACAGGATGCATTGAGTAAATATGCAATCCTGACCATTGGTGACGGTTTGGTTTCCCAGCTTCCGTCTCTGTTGATTTCTCTGGCTACCGGTGTTATCGTTACCAAGGCATCCAAGGAAGCGGAGCTTGGGGATATTATTTTCGCCCAGCTGTTCCAGTCTGGAAGGGTTATGTATGTGGTAGGCGGTGCCTTGTGCTTTTTAGGTATTTTTACGCCTTTGAATCCGGTTATTTATGTAGGCTTTGGTCTGGGAATGATTGTACTGGGCCGCCTGCTCAGTACCAGGAAAGAGACCATGGAAATCGAGGAGGAGGTAGAAGCGGAAGAGGTAGAGGCCGATCAGGTAAGACGGCATGAGAATGTCAACACCCTGCTTCAGGTGGACCCAATCGAGCTGGAATTTGGTTATGGAATCATTCCTCTTGCCGATGTGAACCAGGGCGGCGACCTGTTAGACCGTGTAGTTATGATTCGGCGGCAGATTGCCCTGGAGTTAGGTGCTGTAGTACCAATCATACGACTGCGGGATAATATTCAGTTGAATCCCAATCAGTATATTATTAAGATTAAGGGAATCCAGGTCAGCGAAGGGGAAATTCTCTTCGATCATTATATGGCAATGAATCCGGGGTATGTGGAGGAAGAAGTAACCGGTATTCCGACCTTTGAGCCTTCCTTCCATCTGCCGGCAGTCTGGATTACAGAGTCCCAGCGGGAACGGGCGGAATCCTATGGATATACCGTGGTTGACCCGCCTTCGATTATTGCGACCCATTTGACCGAGGTCATTCGTTCTCATCTGGATGAGCTGCTGACCCGTCAGGATGTTCAGAACCTGATTAATAATATCAAAGAAAATAATACGACTCTGGTAGATGAATTGATGCCGAAGCTCTTAAATGTAGGTGAGATTCAGAAGGTGCTGCAGAATCTGTTACGAGAGGGCATTTCCATTCGTGATTTGGTTACCATATTCGAAATCCTGGCGGACCATGCTGCCAGTACCCGGGATACGGATGTTCTGACGGAATATGTCCGCCAGGGATTAAAGCGTGCGATTTCCGGTAAGTTCTTTGGTATGGAGGAGACCACATCCGTTATTACGCTGGACCCAAAGATTGAGCAGGATATTATGGCTTCCGTAAAGCAGACCGAGCAGGGGGCTTATCTGACCCTGGACCCGGATACCACAAAGCGGATTTTAACCGCCACGGAAAAGGAAGTGGCCAAAATGGAAGAAGCGGGACAGACGCCGATTATCATTACATCGCCGATTGTCCGTATGTATTTTAAGAAATTAACCAGCGATTATTTCAAGAATCTGATTGTGATTTCGTACAATGAGATTGAGTCAAATGTAGAATTACAGTCAATAGGGATGGTGACAATCGATGATAATTAAAAAATTTCAAGGACCCTCGGAGGATGAGGCGGTAAAAAAAGCAAAGGATGAATTAGGAAAAGATGCCGTTATTATGAATGTAAAGTCCGTAAAGCAAAAAGGGCTGAAACGGCTGTTTCAGAAGGATTACGTGGAGGTTACTGCGGCAGTGGATGAAGGCTCCGGTGGAGCGAAGGAAGCACCGGTCAAGCCGGCTGTCAAAGCCTTTGCTGATTTGCACCCGAACTCGGGGAAGGAGCAGTCCGGAGCTGCGGACGGTCATCCGGCGAAGGAACCGCTGGTATCGGGAGGAAAACCCTCTGCCATAGAAGAGCGGCTGGATACTCTGGCGCAGATGCTGGAGCGGCAGATGCAGGAGGCAGAAACCAAGGCGGAGGAGGAGCATGCTGCTGTTGACCAGAATTCCCAGATGATTGATTTGGTATTCCAGCAGTTGAAAAACAATGAAGTGACCGAAGAGAATGCCAGGGAAATTGTGAATGAAATCGACAATCCGGATCAAAAGCTGCAGTTGGATGACCTGCTGGCAGGCGTGTATCAGAAAATCGTATTGAAATTAGGACAGATGAAGACCATTGAGCTGGATGAGGATAAACCAAAGCTTGTATTTTTTATCGGACCCACTGGTGTTGGCAAGACGACGACCATTGCAAAGCTTGCTTCCAAGTATAAGCTGGAGCAGAAGTGCAAGCTGGCAATCGTAGCGGCGGATACCTATCGGGTTGCTGCCGTAGAACAGATTCGGACCTATGCCAATATTTTATCCGTGCCGATAGAAGTAATCTACAATGCAGAGGAAATGCAGGGTGTAATTGAAAAGTATAAGGATTATGACCTGGTCTTTGTCGATACGGCAGGACGTTCTCATAAAAATGAGGAACAGCAGGAGGATTTGAAGAAGCTCTTAGATGTAGTGAGGGATTATAATCAGGAGATATATCTGGTAGTCAGCGCTACGACGAAATACAAGGATTTGGTGAGAATTACCCAGGCCTATTCGGATATTTCCAATTACCGGCTGCTATTTACCAAAACCGATGAAACAGCAGCATTAGGTAATATTTTGAATATCCGGATGCTGACCAGCCGGCCATTATCCTATACAACCTTTGGACAGAATGTACCGGATGATATTGAAGTTACAGATGCGCAATTTATTGCAAAGCACTTGTTAGGGGGAAGCGAATGATAGATCAGGCAGAACAATTAAGAAAACGGGTCAGTCAACAGATCCAGCACAGCGGTTCCACCCGGGTGATTGCAGTTACCAGTGGAAAAGGCGGTGTCGGAAAGACCAGCTTTTCTGTGAATCTTGCCATTCAGCTAAGCAAGAGAGGAAAACGAGTTGTCATAATTGATGCGGATTTTGGCCTGGCAAATGTAGAAATCATGCTGGGAATCCGTCCGCAGTACAATATGGCAGACATCATATACCGTGAGATGAATGTAGATGATATCATCACAAAAGGCCCCCTGGATATTGGGTTTATATCCGGCGGCTCCGGTGTACAGGACATGGTGAACCTGGATAAGGAACAGGTCAAGGTCCTGATTCCGAAGCTGGTGCGGCTGGATTCCCTGGCAGATGTAATCATTATTGATACCGGCGCCGGCATCTCGGATGCCGTATTGGAGTTCATATTGAGCAGTCCGGAGGTCGTCATTGTTGCCACGCCGGAACCAACCTCCATTACGGATGCCTATTCCCTGTTGAAGACGGTGAACCGGAGCAAGGATTTTATGGTGGAGGAAAAGAAGATACAGATTGTTTCCAATCGGGTGGGAAGTAAAGAGGAAGGAAAAGAAATTTACGATAAGCTGAACATTGTCTCGACGAAGTTTTTGAACATACATCTGGAATATCTGGGAGCAATCATGCAGGATTCCAATGCGTCAAAGGCAGTCATTGAGCAAAAACCGGTTTCCCTGGCATTTCCGAATTCCATCTCGACCAGATGTTATCAGGAAATCGGAAATAAGTTGTTGGAAATAGATGAGGTAATGGATGAGCCAAAGGAAGGAATCGCAACCTTCTTCCTGGATTTCATCCGGCAGAGAAGAAAGAAATATTAGGTGGGCTTATGCAGGAAATAATTTCAATTGGAAACAAAATCGATATGGAAATACTGATTGAAGGGAAACCGGAGTCGGATTCCAGAAAACGACGGGTTCTTTATAGCAGGCTGATGGATATTCCGGGGGATAATATCTTACGGATTTCCATGCCATTTTATGAGAAACGGCTGGTGCCTTTGTCTGTGGGCGAACAGTATTTGCTGTACATTTATGCCGATAAGGGAATCTATTCCGGACGGTTTGTGGTCATTAACCGGTTAAAGGAGGGGAATATTTTCCTGGCGGATGTAGAAGCGCAGGATACCTTAAAAAAGGTACAGCGGAGAGAATATTACCGGTATGACTGCCGTCTGCCGGCTACATACCGGGTGGTTCCGGATGAGGAGCAGTGGAAGCTGGACCGGGAGGAGCCGGAGGAAGCAGACTGGAAAAAGGGCGTGATTATCGATATCAGCGGCGGCGGTGTCAAGATTGTTTCGGAATATAAAGAACAGGCGGATTCCCTGCTGCAGATTCGGTTTCAACTGGTCAGTGAAAGCGTTCGTCAGAACTTCGTGGTATTTGGCAGGCTTATTGTCTCCGTTCCGAACCAGGAACGGCCGAATCTGATTGAACAGCGGATTGCCTTTGAACAGATTACAGAATCGAACCGGGAACAGATTATTCGCTATATTTTTGATGAAGAGCGAAAACGGCTCGCCAAGGAGAAAGGCACAGTATAATGAAAAAAAATGTTATGATAATAGATGACTCTGCACTTATGAGAAGGGTCTTATCTGATATAATTAATCAAACGGAACAATATCAGGTCATATATGCGGCAGTTGACGGGAAGGATGGCTTGGATGCCCTGCATCGGCTTCCACAGGTTCATTTTATTTTTCTCGATATCAACATGCCGAACATGGGTGGTGTAGAGCTGTTAAAGATTATGAAGCGGGAGCGGATGGAGATACCGGTTGTGGTATTCAGCACCATAGCAGAGCGTTCCAGTGCGGAAACCATAGAGGCTCTTTCCTTAGGGGCCGTTGATTTCCTGAAAAAGCCGGAAAACATACTGGCGAACCGGAGTCGGTTTCAGAAAAAGGTGATGGAACGGCTGTCAATCCTGGAATCCGCAAATGAACCTTCGGTGGTTGTAAAGGGACCGGCAAGGAAACGCCGGGACCGGAATAGTATGGGACGGGGAAAGCTGGTTGCCATTGCCTGTTCCACCGGAGGACCCAGGGCATTGCATGAAGTGATTCCCTATCTGCCTTCCAATCTGGATGCGCCGGTGCTGGTGGTACAGCATATGCCGGAGGGCTTCACGGAATCACTGGCCAGCCGTCTGAATGATATCAGCAAGATTCCGGTGACGGAAGCGAAGGACGGTGAACGGCTGGAAAACGGTCATGTGTATATCGCAAAGGGCGGAAGGCATCTGCGGATTGTACAGGACCGGGGCTATCATGTGATACAACTGGGGACAGACCCACCGGTCAGCGGGTTACGGCCGTATGCGAATTATATGTATGAGAGTCTGGTCCAATCGGATTATTATGAAATTATCTGTGTTGTGTTGACCGGAATGGGTGCCGATGGTACCCAGGGTATTGGAACGTTAAGCCAGGAAAAGAATGTGTATGTAATCAGCCAGGACCGGGAAAGTTCTACGGTTTACGGTATGCCAAAGATGATTGCACAGTCCGGATTATCAGATGAAATTCTTTCACTGAATAAAATCGCAAAGGCTATCACTAATTATACGGGGGTGTGTTAAATGGACTTAAGCCAGTATTTGGAAATATTTATTGACGAGACGAAGGAGCATTTGCAGTCACTGAACGACCAGGTCCTGATTATGGAGCAGGACCCGGAAAATATCGATACGGTAAATGAAATCTTTCGGGCGGCTCATTCCTTAAAGGGAATGGCAGGCACCATGGGCTTTAAGCGTATGCAGCGGCTGACTCACGATTTGGAGAATGTATTTTCCGAGATTCGGAATGGAAAAATGTCAGTGACGCCGGATATTGTGGACATTGTATTTAAATGTCTGGATGCGCTGGAGAGTTATCTTGCCAATATCCAGGAATCGGCAGATGAAGGAACCGAGGATAATGAAGAAATCATTAATCTGCTGAATGATGCGTTGAACAGCAGTGCATCGGATTCAGAGCCGGCAGAGCCGCAGAAGGAAGCACCGGCAGAGGCGCCGGAGGCGGATGGGGATAAACGGAAGTTTCTGTCCCTTTCTCTTGCTGATTTTGAAATTAATGCCATGAAGGAGGCCTTGGAAAAGGGCATGAACGTATACGGCGCTACCGTATATATCCAGGAGACTTGTATCCTGAAAGCGGCCAGGGCATTTCTGGCGTTTAAGGGTGTAGAGTCTGTCGGTGAGATTATTAAATCCGACCCCAGTGTGCAGGATATTGAGGATGAACGGTTTGATTTTGACTTCAGTATGTTTATTATTTCGGAAAAACCGGCAGAACAGGTGCATAAGGTTATTGCTAATGTATCAGAAATTAAAGAAGTTGTATTAGAGCCGTTTACACCGCCGACAGCACCGGCTGCCAAAGCGGAAGCACCGGAGGCGAAGCCGGAGGAGACGGCAGCGGAAGGAAAGCCGGAAGGTACAAAGGAAGCGGCGCCGGATAAGAAAAAGGCGGCAACGGAGACGAAGAAAAAACCGGTAGTCAATCGGTCGGTCCGTGTGGATATTGAAAAGCTGGATGATTTAATGAATCTGGTCAGTGAGCTGATTATTGCAAAGAATGGTCTGGTATCTGCCAATGAGAACGAGGATGGAGAGCAGACCCAGCAGTTTAATGAGCAGATTGAATATCTGGAGCGGATTACTACGAATCTGCATGAGTCCGTCATGAAGGTTCGAATGGTTCCGATTGAAAGCGTGGTAAACCGGTTCCCGCGTATGATTCGTGATTTGTCCAAAAAGCTGAATAAGGAAATGGAATTAATCATGACTGGTGAGGAAACCGAGTTAGACCGTACGGTTATTGATGAAATCGGGGACCCGTTGATGCATATGCTCCGGAATGCGGCGGATCATGGACTGGAATCTACCATAGACCGTATTCGGAAGGGAAAACCGCAGGTTGGTACGATTCGGTTAAATGCATATCAGGATGGAAATAATGTAACCATCGAGGTTTCGGATGATGGCAGCGGTGTTGATGTGGAAAAGGTTAAGGCATCCGCCATTAAGAAGGGAAATCTGACCGAGGAGCAGGCAGCCATGATGTCAGATAAGGAGGCGGTTGACCTGTTATTCCAGCCGGCATTTTCTACGGCGGAAAAGGTATCGGATATATCCGGCCGGGGCGTTGGTCTGGATGTGGTAAAAAGTAAGATTGAGGGCTTAGGCGGTGATGTGGAAGTAAACACGGTCTTAGGAGAAGGAACTACCTTTATTGTACGTCTGCCGCTGACCCTTGCGATTATCCAGGCCCTGATGGTGGAGGTTCAGGAAGAGAAATATGCGATTCCACTGAATTCCATTGTTACGGTAGAGGATGTACCACAGGAGGATATCAAGCTGGTTCAGAATAAGGAGGTCATTAATCTGCGGGGTTCCGTGATTCCGTTGATACGGCTGGATCAAATCTTAGATTTGGACAACCGGACAGAGGAGCCGGAAAGCCTGGTGGTCGTAATCGTGAAGAAGGGTGATAAGCAGGCAGGCCTTGTGATTGATAATCTGATTGGCCAGCAGGAAATAGTAATCAAACCATTAGGAAAATACATATATATTCATAAGATGTTCAGTGGCGCCACCATTCTGGGTGATGGGGATGTAGCGTTAATCATTGATGCGAATACGCTGGTATAGGAGGTGTAAGGAATGGCAGAATTGGAACAGACAGAGAGGAAGCAGTATATTGTTGCCAAGCTTGGCAGTGAGCAGTATGGAATTGACATTGCCTATGTCGATAATATTGTTCGTATGCAGAAGATTACACGAGTGCCGAAAACACAATCGTATTTTCTTGGCGTTATCAACCTTCGGGGCGAGATTATACCGGTGATGAGCATGAGAAGCAAGCTGGAGCTGGAGGAACATGAGGTAACGAACACCACCCGGATTATTATTATCAAACCGGAGCAGAATGCGTCCCTGGGCCTTCTGGTAGATGAAGTACGGGAGGTCGTAACATTATCCGAAGAGGATGTGGAAAAGGTTGCCCATGATAATGGCAGGGAGGATGCAAATTATTTTGTGACGGGTGTAGGCAAATACGGTGATACATTGATTTCCCTGATTAATGTCGGAGGAATCATTAGTGATTAGTAAAAAGGAGTATGTTTATGGGAAAATTGGATGAAACAGGATTGGATATGCTGACGGAAATCGGTACGATAGGAGCGGGAAATGCAACGACATCTTTATCTGTCTTGCTGGATTCCAAGCTTACCATGAAGATACCCAAGGTATCCTTTATGAATATGGACGATTTTGTGGAAAGCATTGGCGGCGCCGAAAATATAATTGCAGGCGTTATGAGTAATATTACCGGAGATATCGAAGGATTTGTGCTGTTTGCCATGGACCTGCGGGATGCCCGCCGGCTGGTGAACCGTCTTCGGGGAATTGAAATATCAAAGCTGGAGCGGTTTACGGAAATGGATTTGTCCGCGGTAAAGGAAATCGGCAATATTTTGATTAGTTCCTATCTTTCCTCTATGGAAACCCTGATAGGAATGAAGATGCGCCCGTCGAATCCCATGATGACAATTGACATGGCAGGCGCGATTCTCAGCTTTCCGGCAGTGGTAAACAGCAGGGAGCATGATGATGTCCTTCGGATTGAGTCCCAATTCGAAGGAGAGGATTTATCAATTGATGGTCATATTATGATGATTTCGGATTCGAATTCATATAATATCATTCATAAAAAATTTGGGTTATAAGAGTGTGATGAAGAAATGGAAGCAATGGTTACAGTACGTATGGCGGACTATAAGCTCTGCACAGCGCCAAATAAAATTACAACAATTGGATTGGGTTCCTGCGTAGGAATCGTTGTGTATGATCCGGGAATCAAGGTATGCGGCATGCTGCATGCCATGCTGCCGGACAGTACAAGAATTCGTAACAACAGTAATCGTGCGAAATTCGTAGATTCCGGCATGGAGGATATGCTTAAGGAACTGCTTCAGGCAGGCGTCAATAAGCGTCGGCTGGCAGCCAAGCTGGCAGGTGGTGCGAAGATGTTTGAATTTGGAACAGGAACAGATGTTGATATTACAAGTATTGGATATCAGAATGTACAGTCGGCAAAAAAAATGCTGATGCGTTATGGTATTCCGCTGCTTGCAGAGGACACAGGTAAAAACTATGGAAGGACCATTATCTTTGATGCAGCTACCAATGAACTGGAAATCAAGGCAGTGGGACAACCAATCAGCAAGATTTAATTGGGTGAATGGAATATGAAATTAAGATGGTTAAGACCATTTGTTGTTCTGACGGCAGCACTGATTGTATGTATCAGTAATATGATGTCCAAACGGCCCATGCTGGAGTCGCTGCTCTGGTTGCTTCTAACCATTATCATTTTTTATGTAATTGGAAGTGTTGTAACCAGAATTATTGATACTACCATGCATTCCGCGGACCGGGAGAATGCAGAGGCTGAAGCGCAGGAAGAGCCGGAGGAGCCGTCGGAGAACAGTAAAACAAATGAAGAAGAGCTGGAATATAATAATTAGAGTTGTGGATTAAGGAGTGCTTAGCATGGATGAGACCAAACGGGAAAAACTCTGGGCAGCGTATAGTAAGAAGAGAGACCCAGCGACAAGAGAAGAACTGATTATGGAATATGTGCCGCTGGTCAAGGTGGTTTCCGGGCGTTTGAGCATGTACCTTGGCTATACGGTGGAATATGATGATTTAGTCAGCTATGGGATTTTTGGTTTGATTGATGCCATTGATAAGTTTGACTATGAGAAAGGGATTAAATTCGAAACCTATGCCAGTCTTCGAATCCGAGGCTCTATTCTGGACCAGATTCGGAAGATGGACTGGATTCCCCGTTCTGTAAGACAGAAGCAGAAGCAGATGGAACAGGCGATTACGAAGATTGAAACTGAAGAAAACCGTATTGCGACGGATGAAGAGGTCGCGCGGGAGCTGAATATATCCATTGATGAGTATTTCAACTGGCAGGGACAGACCAAAATCACCAATATCGCATCCATTGATGAATTTGTAGAGCAGGGAATTGAAGTGAAGGCCTTTGATTCTGCCAGAAATGCACAGAATGAACCGGAACGGGTGTATGAACAGGAAGAAATCAAGGAGCTTGTGGCCGGTTCTCTGGAACGATTAACCGAGAAAGAAAGAATGGTCGTTGTACTCTATTACTATGAGGAACTGACATTGAAGGAAATCAGTAAGGTTCTGGAGGTATCGGAATCCAGGGTTTCCCAGCTGCATACCAAAGCATTACAGAAAATGAAGCAGGTGCTAGGAATTCATTATGAGATATTGATGGGCTAAAGGAGGAGCTTATGGCAAAGAGGAATGGCTACTTTCGGCTTAAGATAGAAGAGGATGGAACGTATGTGCAATTAATCCCGCCGGTAGAGGATGGAGAGCCGATTCGTGTTTCCGAATTAATGGCATATCTGACGCGTTTGAATTTGTCCGGATATGATATTCCTTCCTTAAATAAAACCCTGCTTACGTTACGGGAGCCTACATTATTCAAATTGTTGGAAAAAAATATTCCGCCTGTCAATGCAGTAGCGAAGGCACAGATTGCACCGGACCGGATGTCTGCTACCGTCCGTTTATATCCACCATCGAATGGAGGAAAGCCCTTTGATAAAAAGAGTCTGCTGGATGAACTGAATCAGGCTGGGATTACCTATGGCATTGCAGAGCGTATCATCGATGCCATTGTAGAAAGACCGGTGTATTGCCGGGATTTACAGGTGGCAAAGGGGACTCTGCCTGTAGAGGGAACGGACGCGAAAATCGAATATTTTTTTGAAACAAAACCCTTGGCAAAGCCAAAGCTGAATGAGGATGGAACGGTAGACTTCCACCAGTTGAATATCTTTACCAAGGTAGAAAAGGGACAGCTGCTGGCCACCCTTACACCGGAAAATCCGGGAGAGGACGGCTGTGATGTATCGGGCAAGCCGGTAACACCCCATAAGGTAAAGACAGCTACATTGAAATATGGAAAAGGAATCCAGCTTTCGGAGGACCAGCTCCAGCTCTTCAGTGAGGTGGACGGGGATGTAAAATTAGAGCAGGATACGGTTCAGGTTTCGGATTGCTATACCGTATCTGCAGACGTGGATGCCTCTACCGGTGATATCATTTATGAGGGCAATGTTGTTGTAAATGGAAATGTCCGGACCGGATTCAATATCCATGCCAAAGGGGATATTCAGGTAAAGGGTGTGGTAGAGGGGGCAGACCTCTATGCCGGCGGCAATATTGTATTAAGCCGGGGAATTCAGGGCATGAACCGGGGCCGGCTGGAAGCTATGGGAGATATTCTTGCAAAGTTTATTGAGAGCGCAACGGTGAAGGCAGGCGGCAATATACGCTCCGGTTCCATTCTCCACAGTCAGGTAGAGTCCGGAGATACCATTGTCTGTGAGGGAAAGAACTCTTTTGTAATCGGAGGCAGCCTGAGCGCAGTCAATCTGATTGATGTAAAAGCAATGGGCAACCAGATGGGAACGATTACCAACGTAAAGCTGGGTGTAGGTTTATCTGTTTATGAAAAGCTGCAGATTATGAAAAAAGAGTTTGATGAGAATAACAGTGAAATTGAAAAATGTAATCAGGTGTTGATATTATTTAAAAAGCGTCTGGATGGCGGACAAAAGATTCCGGAAAGTAAGATTCCGGTGATTCGGGATGCCGGAAATGAAAAGCTTCGTTTATCGGGTCGGCAGGAAGAATTAACCGTACTGATTGAAGAAGCAAAGCAGATGATTGAAGCGGATACACGAGGAAGGCTGCGGGTGAGTGATACCATATATCCTGGTGTACGAATCTTGATTGCAAATACAACCTATGTTGTAAGAGACATCATGAAGTATAGCCAGTTTTCGCTGGTAAATGGTGAGATTGAGATTAGCAGTTATTAGGAGGTGGTAGTATGATACGACCGGTGGAGATGCAGATGATTTTGCCCCAGGCGAATCAGGTGGGGATGCAGCAGCATACGGAGAATCAGCATGCTGCGGTACAAAGCGCCCAGGGTTCCAATCAATTAGCAAAGGAAGTAAAGCAGAACTCGGAAACCGTAATTCCGAAAGAGGACCCGGACTTGATGGAATATCGTTATGATGCCAAGGAAAAGGGGAATAATTCTTATGAAGGGCAGTCCAGAAAGCGAAAGCGGAAACGTCAGGATGGGGATTCCCAGGAACATACAAAGGAACATACAGAGGTTCCCTGGGTTAATTTTGACATAAAGGTATGACAGGAGAGAAATCATGTATGCAGTTTTAATTGTTACGATTGTTGGAATAATATGTATTGTTGTCAGCTTTATGCTGGTAGGAAAGGAAGAACCCATTTCGGAAGAGGAAGAAAATCCGGAAGCAGGAAACCGGATTACAGACGATTATGAATTGAATGAAGAGGAAGTGGCGGTTCTGCAGAAAAAGGTCAGTGATAAGATTTCCCAGGATGTGGATGATATTATTTATAATGCCGACCAATCCCTGTCTACCATGACAAATGAAAAGATGCTGGCCCTTGGGGATTATGCAGTCACGGTCTGTGATGAGATTGAAAAAAATCACAAAGAGGTTATGTTTCTCTACAGTATGCTGAATGACAAGGAAAAGGATGTAAAGGAGCTGGTATCCGAGGCGGATGCCAGGATATCGGAACTGAAAAAGGCAAATGAACTGGCAATGGATGTCTATGTGGCGGAACCGGTGCTTTCGGATGCTACAGAGCCGGTGCTTCCGGATGAGCCGGAAACCATGATGGAGATGATGGAGGAGGAGCCGGTGGTGGAAGAGGATAATACCAATGACATTATCCTTGGAATGAAACGAAGCGGTATGAGCATCATTGAAATTGCCCGGGAGCTTGGTCTGGGTGTAGGGGAAGTGAAGCTGGTAGTGGATTTATATCAAGGAGATGCAAAATGAAACGAAAATATTACCTACGGGGAATTGGTGTAGGGATTCTCTTTGCTACAATTGTATTATTTACTACCTACAGTATATCCGGACAGGGAAAAATGACTGATGAAGAAGTGATTCGAAGAGCGGAGGAGCTGGGAATGATAAAGTCAGGGACTTTACTGGATAATCTGACCAGACCGGCCTCTACGGAGGACCCATCGAGTTCCTCGGAAGCAAATCCGCCTACCACAGAAGCAGAAAAAACAGAGGAGCCTTCTACTGATGAACCGGAACCGGATACAGAGACTGCCAGTGAGCGGCCTTCCGGGCCGACGACGGAAGCTGTAGACCCAGATGCCAGAATGGTCAGCTTTACTGTAGTCAGTGGGATGAATTCCTGGAATGTGGCTACGATTTTACAGGACCAGGGCGTAATCGCAGATGCTGCGGATTTTGATTCTTATCTGGAAACCAATGGATATTCTGCACGGATTTCTACGGGTGATTATACCATTGCAGTAGGCTCGGACTATGAAACCATAGCAAAGCTTCTGACGAGTGGTGAATAATAGAAAATCTTCTTGCATCCTGGCAGGGGATGTGGTATCATAGCACTTGGTGTAATGTCAGAAAATAATCACCGGAACGGATGACCTGTGTGGTGCCAGTGCATTGCCTGGTAAACAGGGGAAGGAAGCTCCGGGAAGAAAAACCATGGAGGTAGAAAAATGAGCGTTATTTCAATGAAGCAGTTATTGGAGGCTGGTGTGCATTTTGGACATCAGACAAGAAGATGGAACCCGAAGATGGCTCCTTACATCTACACCGAGCGGAACGGTATTTATATCATTGATTTACAGAAGTCCGTTGGCAAGGTAGATGATACGTACAATGCAATCAAGGATTGTGTTGCAGATGGCGGTACTATTTTGTTCGTAGGTACTAAAAAGCAGGCGCAGGAGGCAATTAAGACCGAAGCAGAGCGCTGCGGCATGTTCTATGTAAATGAAAGATGGTTAGGCGGTATGCTGACGAACTTTAAGACCATCCAGACCCGGATTGCTACCCTGAAGAAGTATGAAGAGATGGAAGCAGATGGAACCTTTGAGGTTCTGCCGAAGAAGGAAGTAATCCAGATTAAGAAGCAGATGGAAAAGCTGGAGAAGAATCTGGGTGGTATTAAGAATATGAAGGGTCTTCCGGATATGATTTTTGTTGTTGACCCGAGAAAGGAACGGATTTGTATTCAGGAGGCACATACCTTAGGGATTCCGTTGGCAGGTATTGTAGATACCAACTGTGATCCGGAGGAATTAGATTATGTGATTCCGGGTAATGATGATGCGATTCGTGCAGTAAAGTTAATCGTTTCCAAGATGGCAGATGCTGTAATCGAAGCAAATCAGGGAGAAGATGCTCTTGTGGAAGAGGCAGTCGCTGAGTCAGAGGAAGCAGCAGAAGAGTAATCCAATAAGTGGAATCGGAAGCCTTAGCCGGAAGGACTAAGGCTTTTCTTTAGGAAGATAAATATATGAGTATGGAGGAAATAAAAATGGCTATTACAGCAGCAATGGTAAAAGAATTAAGAGAAATGACTGGTGCAGGCATGATGGACTGCAAGAAGGCACTGGGAGAGACCGATGGTAATATGGAGGCAGCCGTAGAGTTATTGAGAAAGAACGGACAGGCAAAGGCTGAGAAGAAGGCAAGCAGGATTGCAGCAGAGGGACTTTGCAAGGTGGTTACCAAGGGCGACCAGGTAGCCGCTGTTGTGGAAGTAAACTCTGAGACGGATTTTGTTGCTAAAAATGAAAAATTCCAGACATTTGTAGAGGCAGTTGCTAATCAGGCATTGACAACATCTGCTTCTGACATGGAAGCTTTTATGGCAGAGCAGTGGGCAGAGGATGCAAGCAAAACCATCAATGATGTACTGGTAGAGCAGATTGCTACGATTGGGGAGAAGTTATCCATCCGCCGGTTTGAAAAGGTGGAGGCAGAGAACGGCTGTGTGGTTACCTATACCCATGGGGGCGGACGAATCGGTGTTATCGTAGAAGCAGCTACGGCAGTTGTGAATGATGGGGTAAAGGAAGCCCTGACCAATGTTGCCATGCAGGTGGCTGCCCTGTACCCGAAGTATGTATCCTCTTCCGATGTATCCGAGGAATATAAGAACCATGAGAAGGAAATCTTATTGGCACAGGCTAAGAACGACCCGAAAAATGCAAATAAGCCGGAGGAAATCTTAGAGAAGATGATTATCGGCCGGTTGAATAAGGAATTAAAGGAAGTATGTCTGCTGGAGCAGGAATATGTGAAGGCAGAGAATAAGGAAACCGTTGCCAAGTACTTAGAGAATGTATCCAAGGAAAACGGCACGAATATCTCCATTGTAAAATTCGTTCGGTATGAGACCGGTGAAGGTATGGAGAAGAAGGAAGAAAACTTTGCAGAAGAGGTTGCAAAGCAGATGGGAATGTAAGCAATTCCCGATTCTATAAAACAGTTAGGATAGGAACCTTAAAACCGCTGGAACCGATATGGTTTCAGCGGTTTTATTTGTGTAGCATCTTTTAATAAACCACCTGCTATGCAGGTGTGTCCACAGTTGCT
>JAMOZY010000016.1 GCA_023667695.1 Clostridium sp.
CCAATTTTGATTTTTTCAGAATCCCTCATTGGCATTTCTAATGCAGTGGGGGAACTTTGTTCCCCCTTAACCACCCCATAGCAGGAGGCGCAGATAATGTCAAGACCGCCGCAGGCGAGGCGGAGCCGGTGTCTTGACATTATCTGCGCCTCCTGCTACAACCTGCGGGATTTCAACAAAGTTAAAGGGAATAAATCAGGTCATGCAGCACTATTTCCTCCGCCCTGCTCCTGATGCTGTTCGTTTTTTGAATCCAGAGCAGCCAGTCATCGGATTTTAACTGCTCCGTCACACCCTCTCTCTTTGCCATCTGCCTTACAAGCCTGTCCATCATTTCATTGCATTCCTCATCAACTTCCGCAAGGTGTTTCCATAATGTTTCCGACAAAAGCATATAAGAATAAACGCCCCTATGGTTTTCTTCCAAAAACTGTTTTCTCATCCTGCCATACTTTCCGATCTGGTATTCCGTTGTATCCGAAAGTTTGAGGTCAGGAATCAGGTAATCGCCCTCCCAATGATAAGTGATTTCCATATACAACCGCCTTTCTTTGTGCTAAACTGTTTACAGATACGAAAAAAAGAATTATCACCTTCTTCCTTTACCACAACATCTGCAAGTTTCCATTCACCACAAATGAGCCAGCCGCATATGTTGTATTTTAGCAGATGCCCCATTTCCGCTAAAATACTGTATTTGCAGGAAATGTTTACATCTACAGTTCACAACATATCACATCATCGAGGTACTGGCATTTCAGGTACATATCCATTGCCTTTTTGGAACCAGTGCTGGATATGCCCGACACATTGTTGATTTTAGAGAAAATCGACAATAGCGATAGGTAAGGTTTTGAGGTTATCTCCGCCTTTTCCCCCGCTCCACACCGGGCATGCGGCTTTCACCGCACCCGGCGTTCCATCAAACCAACTTACTACCCTCCATCGGGTTTCAACACTCTATGCCCTCATGGTACATATCGTGCTTACAAATTTCACATATTTTTATACTTCTGAATCTTCTTTAATACCTTTTCGTCTATGTCTGGCGGTATCGCGCCATTGTTGACCATTCGGTAACAGTCATTGCATAGCCATATGAGATTCTGCACTTTATTTACTTTTTCAAGCGGAAGTTCCCCTTTAACGTGATAACAAAATTTCCTGTCATCTAAAAACAGCGGTTTCTTACAGCATTTACATTTGCCTTTGTCCCTGTTATACGCATATTCCCTGTTCATGAAGTATTCAAAGTTAAATACCGTCTTTGCGTAGACCGACAACTGTATATCCCTTGCGGTATTAACGGACGGTCTGTCGCATGGAAGGGGCTTGCTTTTACTACGGTAGTAGCTGTAAATCCGCCTGCCCTCTTCCGTGTAAGGTGTCATGCGCTGGTCGAACGGTCTGCTTTCATACTTGCTATGCGTGATAAAAGCCATCGTGATTCCAAACCATTCTCCCTCAATGGGAACTGCGAATGTCTTGCTTTTATACCCCTCATGCCTGTGCGGAAGATTGCAAAGCTTTTCCATCGGAACTTGATACTTATTGTAATGCTTTGGAAATCTCCTTTTCCATACCGCCAATGCTGTATTGTTGATTCTCCTGTCAATGGCATGGAACGCATGGGAACAGATTGAGGGTTGCAGATACTGTGCCAGTCCTACAATCATGGAATTGACACGCTGTATCTGTGCCGCCTGTACGCTCCTTTCTGTGATTTCCCCTATCACACGGACTTCACTGGCAATCTTTTGAATCTTTTCTTTTAGCCGTTCCATATCTGGCAATGGTTTCCCTACCAGATTTTCCGTCCATGTTTTCGGGTCTGGGGTTTTTCTCTTTTTCTCCGCTTTGACCACAAAACCGAGGAAGTGTATCCCCTCCGCCCTAAGGTCTGTTACAAACGTCTTTTCCTGTGACAGTTCCAGCTTCATTCTGTTCCTAAAATATTTTGTCAGCATACGTTTCAGCCTGTATGCTTCCTGTTCCGTTGATGTGAGGATTACCCAATCATCAGCAAAACGGAAGTTGTACTTCGGAGTGACGCCAGACCATTTCAGCCGCCGTGTATCATTGCACTTGTGCTTGCATTGCCTGTGCGGTTCCATATACATTCTTCCTACAAACCAGTCAAAATCATTCAGATACACGTTTGACAGCAATGGCGACAAAATTCCGCCCTGCATTGTGCCGATGTCCGTGTCATTCATGGCACCGCTTTCAATATATCCAGCTTTCAACATCTGCTGTATCATCTTGATTACCCTCTTGTCATGGATTCCAATGCGCCATATCTTCTTTAACAGGATTCTATGGTCGATATTGTCAAAACAGCCCCTGATGTCCCCTTCGACCGCCCACACTGGCTGGTCTGGGGAGCGTGTTGCTGAATTTATCACATTTATAATGTCACGTATTGCGTGTTTCTGTGCCCTGTAAGGGCGGAAACCGTAACTGTGCGGATAAAATTTTGCTTCACATATCGGTTCTATAACAATCCTCACACATTCCTGTATTATCCTGTCCAAAACTGTTGGAATGCCCAGTGGGCGCAGTTTTCCATTCTTTTTCGGGATATATACCCGTCTTGCAGGCTTTGGTCTGTAATTACTGAAACTGTCTCTTATCAGTGCAGTCAATTCTTCTCTTGGCATTTGCAGATATTTATCCATTTTCGCCTGGTCAACGCCAGCCGTCTTACTGCCTTTGTTCGACTTAATGTTATGGATTGCGGTTACTATGGTCACTTCACTTACCATAGCTTCCACAAGACCTGTAAATGCGATTCCCTCTTTCGATTTCTCATAAAGAAAATCTAAGGTCTGTTTCATCTCCGCTTCTGTTGAAAATCTGACGTTCAAATGCACAAGGCTATCACCTCGCAGTTCGTCACCCATATTTCAGGGAGTTACTATTTTCTTTTGTTTTGTGAAATTTGTAAATTGGTCTGACTAGTCCCCTTCGCCGTGGGCATTTCAGCCCGTGTGACTGGCTTATTCCAGTCTCAGACTACTATGGGACTGCTGACTGCCTGTATCTTCATCACTCTGTACAGCTCCAATACAGGCTCTCAAACGTTCCTAAATCTCTATCCTTTTGCAGATTTAACTGCTTGAAGACCTTAGGTCGCTACCTTACACCGTAGGGACAAATACACTTTGAATCATAGTTGCCGTGTATTCCGCAAGGTATTCCAACCTTGCAGGAATGTATTGAAAAACCAGCAATACATTCTTCCCTAATCTTTCATCCTTTCGGATGCCGTTCACTCTTACGATGCTGCATAGCTTGTTCTGCGTGTAACCATAGTCTTCGGAAGACCGCACTATATATTCCATATCCATAAGGACTTAGGACATCAAGTTACGACTTCTTCACGCTTTATACGTGGGCGGATACAGCCGCCCCGCATAGTGAAGTATTATCTCGCACACCGCCTACGGCTTTGATATGCCATCATCAGCGTTGATTCCGTGTGGCAAGGGTAATTCTCCCTTGATTTCGAGATTTAAGTTCTGACAGTTCATTCTTATTTCTAATTGATTTCTGTCGGTCGGTTTCGGCAGATTTATCAGTCCTGCCTTGTGCGACAACGTTTCGCACGGTTCTTGAAATTATGGGCTTCATCCACCATAATCGAGTCAATGCCAAGCTCCTCAAAAGTAATCAGGTCATCCTTTCTGCTCTCATCTGACAGGGATTTTAACTGCTCCTCCAGCTTTTTCTTCTGTGATTCCATCTGCTTGACCGTCCAGCGTTCCCCATTCTGATTTTTGATTTCTTCGATTGCATAGGAAATCTCTGAAATCTGGCTGTCAAGCATCATCTGCTTCCGCTCTTTGGAAATCGGGATTTTCTCAAACTGCGAATGGGACATAATGATACAGTCATAATCCCCGGTTGCTATTCTGGAAACAAAACGCTTTCTTCTGCTTTTCTCAAAATCCCTTCCCGTTGCCACAAGAATATTCGCAGACGGATACAGCCTCATAAATTCCCCGGCAGTCTGTCCAATCAAGGACTTCGGCACCACAATGACATTCTTGTTGGCTAGTCCGAGTCTTTTTTGCTCCATACATGCCGCCATCATTGTAAAAGTCTTTCCGGCTCCCACACAATGGGCAAGTAAGGTATTTCCTCCAAGAAGGATTCTTGCCACTGCATTTTTCTGATGGTCCCGCAGCTTGATTTCCGGATTCATGCCCGGAAAAACAAGGTGGGAGCCGTCATAGGAACGGAGCCGGATATTGTTAAAGGTTTCATTATAATACTGCACATATTTCTGTCTCCGCTCCGCATCCTTAAATATCCAGCTCTTGAACGCCTCTTTGATCTGGTTCTGCTTTTCCCTTGCAAGCATGGTTTCCGTCTTATTCAGCACATACCGTACTTTCCCATCCTCCTCCACCCTGTCACGGACTGTCACGGTACGCAGATTCAGCGTTTCTTCTATAATAGAATAAGCATCCATCCGTTTCGTTCCATAGGTTTCCGTTGCTGCTACGGATGTTTTATCCAATGCTTTGTTTTCAATAAACCAGTTCATGTTGTAGGTATTTAACTTTACCTGTATTCCATGGCTGTAATACCGGCTCCTGACCGCCTGTGCCCTTCTCGGCGTGCCAAGCAGTTCATAGGCAAACTGTTCGTAATCCTCCGGCTCTATCCATGTGGTTCCAAGACGCACATCAATCTCTGAGGCATCCAGGTCTTTCGGCTGCACCTGGCTGAGCGCCTCCACATTTACGGCAAACAGCCCGCCTCTTTCTCCCGCATATGCCTTTGCAATCCTGAGTTTGTCACGGACATTGCCGGAAAGATATTCATCTGCTGTTTTCCATCCCATGCAGAGATTGTTTTCGTTATATTCCGTAGGGTCAAGGAACACAAGCCCCGTCAGTTCTTCCATGAGGGCATCCCGCTTCAGTTCTGCCTCCGCCTCATCCGACAGAATGCTTCCCTCCGGAAGCTCCGCCGTTTTATCCTTTATATCCGGTTCATAAATACTCAGCATAAAAGGAATGTTTACCCCTCCATACTCATTGACGGAGATATTTAAGGCTTCCACCGCTGTCTCCACCCTGCCCGGCACGGTTTTCGGGCGGATTGTCTGTTTGTAAAACATATCCGCTTTTTCTACCCTGCCATCCTCATCCACTACTTCAAGGGAACATAAAAGCGGGTAATCCGCATCATCACGGAATGCCCGCATACTGCCCTGTCCGGTAATCGGTCCGTACTTTTCTACATAGGCATCATACTTCTGATTCAGGATTGTCTGCTGATATTTTAATTCCGCCTCGCTGCATCCCTCTGTCTGAATGGAGATAAGCTGTCTTGTGACATTACGGATTTCATCCAACAGCCGGATTTTTTCTTCCATGTTTGCCGACACCTCCTTTAAGTACATCCTGGAGTTTTCCCGGTAATACAGCTTGCCGTCAACAAAGGCGTAGGTGTAATTTTTCACATCAGGATCGGCATCAATAACATCTTTGGAAGCTTCCCCCTCCTCTAAAAATTCTTCCACTTCCGTAATTTTCCCTTCAAGCCTTCCGACTGCCTCCTTTAATGCGGCTTTCAGGTCAAAGTTTTCCACATGGTTGATACAGCTTGTATATTTGCTTCCGTTTCCGAACATCCGGCTGTCATATTCCATTTTTCCAAGCATCATCTCCGGATGTTCGGCAAAGTAAGAGTTGACCGCTATGCCATCCTCCGTATGTCCTAAATACACCCAGTCCGGCTCCACAGCAGTCTTTTTCTCCCGCTTTTGTAAAAAGACAATATCGCTCGTTACATCGGTTCCGGCGCTGTCCTTAAATGCTGTATTGGGCAGCCGGATTGCTCCAATCAGCTCCGCACGTTCCGCAAGATACTTTCGTACTGTGGGATTTGCCTTATCAAGCGTACCCTTGCTTGTGACAAAGGCCACAATGCCTCCCGGTCTGACTTTATCTAATGCCTTTGCAAAGAAGTAGTCATGGATACGGAAGTTATGCTTTGCATATCTGGAATCAAAGAGTTTGTAATCTCCAAAAGGCACGTTGCCCACTGCTGCATCAAACAGGTTGTCTGGATATTGTGTTTCTTCAAATCCCTTTATGCTGATTTCCGCCTTTGGATAAAGAAGTTTTGCAATTCTGCCGGAAATATCATCCTTTTCCACGCCATAGAGTTTACTCTCTGCAAGACTGTCAGGCAGATTTCCAAAGAAATGCCCCACACCCATTGCCGGTTCTAAAATACTTCCACCCTTAAATCCAAATCGCTCCAACGCCTCAAAGACTGCTTCCGTAATGACCGGAGCAGTATAAAATGCGGTATTGACGGAATCTCTTGCCGCTTCATATTCCTTTTCGGAAAGCAGTTCTTTTAATTCCCCGTATTCTTTCTTCCAGCCCTCGTTCTTTTCGTCAAATGCCTGCGGGATGCCTCCCCATCCCACATATCTCACAAGTATCTTCTGCTCTTCCTTCGTGGCGGCACGTTCCTCTCTCTCTATCTGCTTTAACAGACGGACAGCCTGCACATTCCATTGGTATCTTGTTTTCTGACCACCTTTCGGAAGTTCCTCTTCAAAGCGGAAGTTTTCTGACCGGTCAAAAGCATCCCCATTTTGGACAAAAGAAAAGGAAGCCTGTTGATGGCCTCCTTCTTCCAGTGTTCCGGTGGAATTGATTTCCTCCAGTTCCCTGCTTATTTCTTTTTCTAACTGCCTGCGGTTCTCCTCCGCTTCTTTATCTTCTAGTGGAATTTCATCACAATCTCTGTCAACACGATTTCTTCCGCCTGCATCTTCGCCTGCTCTCTTAAGCTCCACAATTCCATTGTAGAGTTCGGATTCTCCGGTTTGTTTTTCTTCAGATAATCCATTTCCAGTATCTCCAGCATCCGGTTCGCCTCTTCCTCTACTTCCTGCATTTTCTCCCCCAGTTTCCCGAATCTCATGAGCATCATATACCGTTCTCTGTGGTTCTCCCTCAGATATTCCGCCGCCTTTATTGCGAACCTGCCGAGATTCGTCATGGATATCTTCCCTTCCGGTAATGTCAGGTCGGGATACAGCATCCCATCTGGCGCTTTGTGATATGTCATCAACTCTGCCATAAGCAATACTCCTTTCCATCTGTGTCAGTTCTTTTGCAATATTTCTCAGCACTTCACAGGATATATCGCTTACAAGTGATCCCAAACGGTAGACCTCTTCTTCCGATGAAAATGCGGTAATGAAAGAAAAATCCTGTTTTTCAGAGGAAATATCAAAGCCGCACCTTGTAAATACCGCATACTCGACGCTCCTTTTTAACACTTCCTCCGCCGTAATCTCTTGCGTTTTATCATCTGCCAAAATTCTTTTCGTTCCTGCTAAATTTACAAACCCGGTAATCCTGTCCGTAAATTCTGAGTCCATTATGACTCTGATTCGCTTCTCTGTAAAGGCTTTTAAATAATCAGCTGCCGCTTTATCCGTAATTCCTGATTCGGTCTCCCTATTCTCTTTTTTCAGGTATGCCGCATAAGCCTCCATGTTATCCGCATGAAGCTCCCATGTGAGTTTCCTGTTCCTGCCTCCTGTATCACTGATATCAAATACATGGCGCATTTCCGGTCTTAATGCCCTGGATGGAAAAATGGCAATGCCTTTGCTTCCCCGCTTTACATATCTTCCGACCTTCTTCCATGTATCAAAATCTGCGACCAGCGTGGCCTGTGGGCGCTGCATATACACCATGAGGATATTGTCAAATTCATACCGGTATAACTGTCCCGTCAGGCGGCATATGCTTTTCCACTGTTCCTGACCCTTTACCGCTTCACAGATTGCCGCATCGTAAATCTGATTCACTTTATAATCAACACTCATTTACTCCTCTCCCCTTTATGCATCAGCATGGTTATATATTCAGGATTGCTTCCCGTATATCTCTTCCATCTATTTCATTTCCAAGACAGTCCCATCCCTCGCAGTCCTGTCTTGCAAACAGTTCTATCCGGGGAAGGTCCCCGCATAATTTCACAATCCTCTCCCGGATTTCATCAGGTTTTTTGCTGTGTTCCATGATTCTTGCATCACAGACCTGCGGAACTGCCTTTGACATCCGTTTGGGTCTGCCTCTTGTGCCAAGTATGCAGATTTCGGAATTGGAACGGGTCCAGAATCCCAGACCAAGGAAAAAGGTGTCAGCCTTCTTATTTCTTTTTACCCAGTTAAACCCACAGGTCTTATAGGTAAATCCCCAGCTTTCCATAACAGAAATTCCTTCTAAAAGGCAGGGAAAAGTTACCCATAAAAAAAGAATACAGTCATCATCGGCAATGGACTCTACCGGTAATGACCGTATATCTTCAATATTCATGGTATGATAATGATTCTCAGCGCTTCTTCCTTTTCCCTTCTTTGAGTATACCTTATACTGCCATGGCGGATCGGCATAAATAATGTTATATTTCTTTCCCACTCTTCTTACTCCTCCTCTGCCTTTACCAGCATGGAAAAGAGTTTATATTCCTCCTTATCAAGCTCCACCACAACAGCTGTTTCCATCTCCCTGTTTTCCGCCTTCTCTGCCGCCTTTTTTATCTTCTTTACTAAACGGAGGAGAATGAAGTTTTCTTTAGACATTTCCATACTCTGCTGAAAGGTTATTTCCTCCATTTCAAGCTGTCCCTGTCTCTTTTGTATTATTTCCCCCAGTCTCAGCTTGACAGTCCTGGCATCTGCAGGATTCATGGATACTTCCGCCTTTGTTCTGCCGGACTGCTCCCACTCCTTATGCAGCAGCTTTACCAGATGTCTCATGTTTCTTACCACTTCTTTTTCCGTTATCTGTTCCGTCATAAATAATCCCCTGTTATCTTGATTTCTCTTCCTGTTTTTCCTTTCTCTTTTCTTCGCTGAAACCTATCCGCTGGTCATAGTGTCCTTTCTGAAGCAATCTTTCAAATTCCTCATAATCCTTAGTTCCAAATGCTTCCAGCATACTTTTTTCCGCTGCCCATTGAACTGCAAATGCCAGCCTGTCATCCTTGGAAAGCCATTGATATACATGAAACTGCCTTCTTGCTTCATCCCGGTATTCGTCTACAGTTGCCATTTCATGGACTGCGCCATAATCCTGCATGATTTCCGGAAGATTAAGTTTCATAATATTGTGTCCGAGATAAATACCATGCCCCCATTCCACACCCCGGATTACATTGTCTGCACTCAAAGGCTCCCCTTTCGGAAAACGCTCATACATGACAGTATTAATGGCTAAGAGAAACTGTCCGTCAGCCTGTGCCATTAACAGCAGATTCCGTTCACTTAATACAGACAATACACGATAATCACATCCATTTAAGTTATGCAGAATCTCTCCCCGTTTAAAGCTGTATTCCTTCGCTTCATATTGTAAGGAAGTACAGAAGCCGCCTTCACTCTTTCCCATACCATATGCCTTCAATACCTCCATGCATTCCGTACTGCACTTTTCTTTATCGAAAACAACCTTTTCTTCCTCCAAAATTCCTGAAACAAAACATTTTAACTCTACCTCACTGCTGCAAAACTTCGCATAATATGAACGGTTCGGTGCTGCATAAACCTCCGAAAATGCTTTGTTCTGCTTTGTACGGTACAATTCATCTACTGCCTCGGACAAATCCGTTACATTATCAAGGTAAATCTCTGCCAGCAATTTGAAATAATCCTTAACCGTGGACAGATAATTTGTCTCCGTTCCTTTTTGATTTTCTGTTACCAGTATCACATCCTCTAATCTCATAATTCTCCCTTCTTTTTATCTTGGTCTGCCAATAAATACAATAGAACTCTTCCCCTGCACCGGGCGGTACACCACTCCAAGACTTTCATTGGCTGCTTCCACTACTTTTCCGTTTCCTGCATATACTGCTACATGAGTAATGTTAAAAAATCTCCCATTCTTTCCATAACTGTAGAAAATCAGGTCTCCCGGCTGCATCTCATCATAATGAACCAGGTATCCATGGTCATAACAAAATTTCCCTTCTGCTGCTGCGGTATTTGCTCCTTCATACATCATGTTTACCCCTGCACTCTGCCATGCATAATAAGCAAGGGAACTGCAATCATAATAGTCCCCGCTGTCACGATATGCCTGACTGTACGGATAGCCAACCTTTGACAGTGCAAAAGCTACCACCTGTTTCCCATTTTCATCGGAAATAGAATCCACAACCGCCTGATACTGTTCTCCGCTGAGCTTTTCGCCTGAATTTCCGCCGCCTGCATATCCCAATAAAGCCAGATACTCCGGTTTCATCAATTCTGCAAGCATTTCCTGTTCTTCCGGACAAAAATCGTATGGCAGAAGCATATCCGACCATGTTTTCAGCCGTATATTTACTTCCTTTACCGTAGTTGTTACGGCATTTCCCTCTTCATCCGTACCAGTATCCGTTCTATAGGTAATGGAATAACTGCACATATCATTGAAAACAGATTTTAAATTTTCCTTTGCCTTATCCGTCATATCCGTAGCGGTATCCCCGTTTCCGTACTTTACCATATAAACCGCAAGGATATCACAGTAATTATCCGGCGTGCCGAATCCTTCATAGTCTATATATATCTTTTCGCTGGTATCATATCCCGGATGATTTAACAGTTCCTCATCAACTTCTCTGTCAAACTCCGCCACATAAGCGGAAAGCACCTCCTGGGTCGTGGCTCCGGATGATATGGAAGGAAAGAATATGGCATAGGCGGAATTATAAAGAATAGTAACAATTACAATAGCTGGAAAAGCTGTCAGCAATACAAGGATTAACATACCAAGCAAAGCCATTCCTGTATAACGGATTATATATTTTGCCGCCATGGAAAATCGTATCAGCAAAATATCCTTCATGACTTTTCCTATGCTGTCCTGATTGTCCTCCTGCTGGAGCTTCGATATGAAAAACTGTATCATACGGTTTCTGGTGGAATTTTTCACATCCCTGTCATCCATTGCGATTCCTGCCGCTTCTCCAGCCAACGCACCAATCAGAATTCCGCCGGCACCCGTTGCCGCTGTTCCTGCTGCCGTACCAGCCGTTGCTGCTGCCGCCTTTACCGTAATCTCCGTCGTTTCTTTTGCGGCCTTTTGAGCCGTCGCCTTACCGGTTTCCTTTGCTGCCTTTTTAATCCCATCTTTTACAGCTTTTTTACCGATTTTCTTTCCAGCTCCCACCTTTTTTAACTGTTTCTCTTTTGCCCTTACCACCTGCATACGATATAGCTGTCTTCCTGCATCTGCGGCATTTTCCACCGGGCGGACCAGAGTTCTTGCAGTCATATAAGACTCATAGACCTCTCTTCCCCCTTCCATCTGGTCTAAAGCTGTCTTTGCCCCAACAGAAACAAGAGAACCTTCCATCACTCGTTTCCTGCTTTGTGGTCCGGATGTTTTCTTTAATGCCGTTTTATCTACAGAAATTTCTCTGCCATCTCTCCCGGTCTTAACTTCATGCTCCATAACCGGAATATTCTTTTTCTTGACTTTTGCTTCAGGCATCCCTCTTATATGAAGTCTGCTCCTTTCCTTTGTATGGATAACCATAGGCTTATCATCCGCTTTTTTTATATTCAATCCTTTCCTCCTTTCCGGCATACAGTTCAGGCTTGCTTTTTCTCCAACGCAATTTTCTCATGGATGTTGGTATTATACAGGCGATACAAATCCGTTCCCTTTGCTATGGTGTTATCAAAAGGAATGATTACGCTGCCACATTTCATCAGTCCCATACCGCTTGGCGTATTTGTTACAAACCGAAGCTGTGCCTCTGAGACACCGATGACCTCCGCCATTTTCGAACTGTCCGTATTCGCCTGTTTTAAAAGTGCCACAAACTCAGAATTGGCAAGCATGGTGGTTGCGGTGTAGTTCTGCAAAAGGTCCACAACATTCTGCGTAATACCCGTGCAGAGTCCACCCTGTTTTCTTACCTTCTTCCAAAGCTGCTGTAAATACTTTGCAGAATACTCGGAATTAAGCAGTACATGGAACTCGTCGATATAAAGCCATGTTGCCACGCCACGCTTTCCGTTTGCAATGATACGGTTCTGTATGCTCTCCATCATCACAAGCATAGTAATCGGGGAAAGCTCCGTTCCCAAATCGCGGATGCCATAGACGGTAAAACGGTTGTCCACATCCACATTCGTCTGGTGGTTAAAAATGTTTAACGAACCGTTGACAAACAGCTCTAAGGAAAGGGCTATATCCTTTGCTTCCTCCTCCGGCTGGTTCATAAGCACCTCATAAAAATCAGACATGACAGGCACATACTTTTCACGGCTTCTTGCAATATCGATATAGAGTTTTCTTACACAGCGGTCAATGATAGACTTCTGACGGGAATTAAGGCTTTCTCCCATACACTGTTCACAAAGACCGAGCATAAATTCCCCCTTTTCCCTTATCATGCCCCTGCTGTCATTCAAATCAAGACTCCAGACATCCATATCCAGCGGATTTACATAGTTATCCGTATAGGTACTCATGTTTACCACCGTGCCGCCATAGGTTCCGGCAATGTCAAAGTATTCATTCATGGGGTCAATGACAATAATCTCATCTTTGCTTCCAAGAAATACATTGCCCATCTCCATTTTGCAGAAGAAGGACTTTCCGGAACCCGGGACACCGAATACAAAGCCGTTTCCATTAATCAGCCTCTTACGGTTTCCGATATTGATATTTTTCGATACCTGATTGATACCGTAGTAACAGCCGCCTTTGTCATTCAGTTCCTGTACATTGAAAGGCATAAGGACAGCAAGACTCTGTGTCAGCATGGTCCGCATGGTTTCCACCTGCCGTACTCCGATAGGAAGTGCCGTATTTAACGCTTCCCGCTGTTTCAGATAATGCTCCTCAATCGTTACGGAATTACGCTTTCCAATGGTTTCCACCGTTTCTGTCATGCTGTCAAGCTCCTCTTTTGTATCCGCCATGAGGATAATGGTAACAGCCGCATAGAAAAGACACTGGTCATTTTCCCTCACATCATCCATGATTTCCTCAATCTCTTTTTTCTCAATGCGTTTGTTATAGGAAATCTCGGAGGAAAAATCATTGTTTTTGTTTCTTACCCTCTGCTGCTTGATGATATCCGACTCAATGCCGAGATATTTCTTCTGTAAAATCTTTGTTGTCATATCCTTTGGGATTGGCACAACATCAATGCTCGTAATGGAATGTACCGGAAGGGATGTAATCTCATTTAAAAACCGGTCTGACAGGCTGGAAGGATATTTCTTGATAAACAGCGCCCGGCAAAACTTGCTTTCATCCTTGAAATAGTCCGGGTAAAACTGCATCATGCCGTTACACAAATCGTTGCAAAAATCTGACCCTGCTTTCTTTGCTTCCCGGATGTCAAAGTCAAAGCTGTTTTCCCTGCCGAGATGATAATAGTCATGCAGTACCTTGATGCGTTCATTTCCTGAAAGCGGCACAATCTCTGCGCCAAGCTCTCCAAATGCCTTGTGTACGGATGCCTCAATGGTGGCAAACTGCGCCTTTGCCTCCTCAAAATTCTTCCGTTCAATGGTAATCGTTAAGTATCTCTCCTGCTCGATTCCCTGTCTGCCCTCATGGATTTTACTTTCCATGATGTCATTATAAATTCGGCGGTAACTGTTAAAGCCGTCCTGCTCCGGCTGAAGGAATACATGCTCCCGCAAATCTTCCATGTCCTTGTTCTTGTTATTAATGGTTATCTTAAAATTCACATCCAGCGAATTTAAGAACTTACAGTATCGTTCAAAAATATCAATCTGTTCGCCTTCATTGGTAGTAGTATAGTTAATGTCCTCAAATCGGTAGCACTTGGAAAAGCGGTTTTTTGCCACTTCAAAAATGCCGTTCTCTGCCACCCTCATAATCTCAATGGTTTCCTGTATGGATTTTGGAGTTTTATAAAGCGGTTCACTCGCCTTTTTCAATTCCTTAAATCCGTCTGTAAATAATCCCATGTTCCACCTCTCTTAATCTGCATTTTGCATAAAGCCGGTACAATTCCCGGCTTTATGCCAGAAATTTTCCGACCCTTCACAGAGGTCATTCAATTTATCCTATTTTTCTTCCCTGCACCACGCCATGCAGTTTCCTGTTTCAATATCTGCGATTCCCTTCAGTATCGGATAGACCAACTGCGGTATGACTGCATTCCCCAGACAGAAGAGTCTTTCTCCCCAATCCGCTTCTCTTTCTTTTATCCTTGGGACTCCTTCCGGTTCCTTTAACCACAGCTTATGACCGTCCATCCAATCGGAAACCCCATGAGCCATTCCACCCATGCCGGATTGATTCGCTTCTCCTTGAGATGGAGTTCTGCAATCCCCACAAAATGCTTTCTCAATTCCTCTGTTTCCGGTTCCACAAATACAATGTTCTGCTCCTGTAAAACAGGCGGGCGGCAGAATACTGCCAGTTCCAGATTGGGTGTCCACCGCTGTCCGTTGGAATTGACCTTCCTTAAGGTATTGTTCCTTGTCAATCCTATGACTGCCCTGGAAAACCCCATCTTTCCTATACTGGCAATGGGCGTTGGATAAGTGACCGATAATAAATGTTCTTTTTCTTTCGTGCCAAGCATCGACGGCATAAGCTGGTAATACGAATGTTGCAACCTCGTATCCTGCTTCTTCCAAATCAGAAACCGTTTTGTCGAGCCCCATACGGATGAACCCAGCAACATTTTCGCCAAGCACCCAAGTGGGGGACAATTCTCTAATGACTCTGAGCATTTCCGGCCAGAGGTAACGGTCATCTGCAAAGCCTCTTCGCTTCCCGGCGCTGGAAAATGGCTGACAGGGGAATCCTCCTGAAATGAGCGTGACGGTTTCTTCTTTTGTTCTTCCATACAGTTCCTCCTTTGTAAGTTCTTTAATGTCCCGAAATCTCGGTACATCCTTCCAGTATTTTTCTAATACATGATTTTGATAATCTCCCTGCTCACATTGGGCTATGGTCCGAAACCCTGCTGCTTCCGCAGCAAGGTCAATCCCTCCAATCCCTGTAAACAGGCTGATGTGCGTTAATTTTTTCATTCTTTTGTTCCCTTCAAAAAAAGCATTCTCCATACCGGAAAATGCTTTTTAACAATTCTCTTATCCTGTTGTTTTATCTGCTGCGCTTTCTATAAATTAGTCCGCTCTTTTCAATTCCTTAAATTTAATATACTAAGTGCCCCGAATAAATGTCAGTCTGCGAATAAAGATACCCATTGTGCCAACACTAACATTGAAATCCCATTGACTATATAACAAAATTTTTGTATAATTTTGTTATCAATAAGGAGGTGTTGCAAATGCCGACGATTAAATCAAGTGCCGATCTCAGAAACAATTATAATGAAATCTCCACCTTTTGTCATAGGTATCCTGAACCGGTATTCATCACAAAGAATGGCAAAGGCGACCTTGCCGTCATGAGCATTGAAGCCTATGAAGAACTTACCAGCCGCTTTGAATTATATGGTCTGCTAAAAGAAGGCTTGGATGATATTGCAGAGGGTAATACCAAACCTTTCTCCGAAGCAATTTCTGAAATCAGGAGCAGACGCAGACAATGAGCTATCAAATCCATATCACATCGGCAGCAATACGGGACTTAAATTCCGCCGCAGACCATATTGAATTTGTCCTGAAAAATCCAAAAGCTGCTGATGACCTCTTAGATGAAGCGGAAAAGCAAATCAACAGCCTGTCCGACTTTCCCGAAAAGTTCCGGCTGGCTGACGACCCCGTTCTTGCATCCTGGGGCATCCGGTTTGTTATCGTGGATAACTATCTGGCTTTTTACATCATTGACCAAGAAAAGAATCTGGTCATTATTGTCCGTTTTCTTTATCAAAAAAGTAATTGGAATGCCATCCTCCGCCAGGGCGTATCCCTTATTTAAGGAATCTGTTATTATGCAGGTTCCTTTTTTATTTCATAAACTTTGCTTTATAAACAACTGCACTGATAATAACAGCTATCACTGCCGCCAAAGCTCCTGCCAATATCTTTTTTGTCTTTTTCTTCATGGCTTCAAAGCCCTCCTTCCTATTATCTGTCCTTGATGTTTCCATACCCTTTTCCCTGTCTTTTCTTTTTCCGGCTTCTGCAAGTTCCATCTTATAATCCCTGATTTCTGCTTCGCCCTCTGTTGATACAAAACATAATGCCCGATTTGCAAACATAAACCTTATCTTCCTTCCCATAAACTCATAAAAATTCATGCCATTAAAGGAATAAAATCCCCCCAGGGCAATTGGTGCAACAACAGGGACTGCTATATAAACGCTAAATGTAAGCCCGATATAGCGGTATAGCAATAATACAATTCCCCCGCCTGCAATCAGCGATACCATGGAAAAAAACAGCTGCCTTGCAGTCAGCCCCATGATTACCGTTTCCTTATAACGGTCAATATCCTTGTTAATTTCAATTACCACTCTTTATCCCCTCCTTATAACCCCAATGCCTTGCTTGTAAGTGACTGCGCTCCTTTTACACTTCCCACTGTAAGTGCAATGGTAAACGTCATCTCGCACAGATAAATGAGCGTTTTCGCCCAGTCAGCATAATTTCCGGTAAATACAGGAAGCCCTGCACTAATAAAGGCATTACAAAATATAATTGCCAGTGCCATCGTAACGGCTTCAAACACTACCGACAGGAAATACTTTGCATAGGTGCTCGCCGTATGTGCCACATTTCGGTTTCCTGCCAGTGTGGAAAAGGCAATGGAGCCAATCGGCACAATAACCATCAGCTTTAAAAACCGGAAATACACAGTGTAAATCATGAAAAAGCCACAGATAATAACAATAACACTCAGTAAAACTGCCAGTAACAGCATAATCAGGCTTTCTCCAAATCCAAGTCCTTTTATAACTTCTGCCTGTGCCGCATCTATGGTAAGCACAGCATATTGCCCCGGAGCTAATGCCCTCACAAGATTTCCAATCATCGCAAAAAAAGCCTTCATGATTGTGAGGTTGTTTGCTACAAGCCACTCTGCTATTCCCAGCCGTATCAGCATACGGAGAATTGCTTCCATCCGCATTTCTTCCCGTATATCTATGCTTTCCGAGCAAAAGCCTATGACAAAGAATAATACTACAAGAGAAGAACCGACTCCTACAAAGATTGGTTCAATCCGCTCTACTATCTGCCATGGTCCGCCTCCTTTAAAATTGACGGGAGACTGACCCAGCATAGCAAACACAAGACTGACCTGGCTATTCCAGAATCCAAATACCAGTTCTAAAAGTGCAAGTATTTTTTCTCCCAGTTTAAAAACATCCATGTCCTTCTTCCCCCTTTCTTTTTTCTTTCAAACAAATAAATTTATCTGCTGCTTCCTGCACTTTGCACTCTTTCTAAAATCCAAGAAATGCAAGAACAGTCGAAATCCCCGCCATCATAATCCCTGCTACAATTCCCTTTAACGCTGAATTCATGGTGGCGGAATCCTGCTGCTGGTAGGCCTGTGCAAACTCCATGACATTCTTTGCAAGAATAATGACACCCACTGCACCGATAATGGCAATAACCAGCGTTTTTAAATTATCAAGCGGTTGTGTAATGGCGCTTGTATCTCCGGCAAATACCGTCACAGGCATGGCACATACCGCCATATAAGGGACCGCACAAGCCATAGCAGCTGCTTTTTTCAGCCCAAACCTTCTCCCTTTGTCCGGCTTCTTTTTCTCAATCTTTGTTTTTTGCATCATAAAATTCTCCTTCCTGCATGTGGCAGAACCGGAAAAGGCAGACCGGAATTCCATGTCCCGGTCCGGCTCTTTTCCGAACAGAAACATGATTGTTCCCATCTGCCTGTTATTGTTGATTTCTATAAAAACGGGAATCATCCCGCTGTGGCATTCAGCCGGGCTTTCTCCGGCACGGTATGCTTTGACCCCCTCCTTTCTGCTTATGGTATCTGTTTAGTTTCCTGCTCCCTGCACAGCACGAAAAGTCCGTCTGACCTCCCGCAGCTTCTCAACATCCGTCTCCGGATAAAAGACCGCAAGAATTGTTTCCTTTGGTATGCCTACGGCAATCATCTTGTGCAGTTCATCTTTCTGTTCTTTGGAATACTTCCATTGTGCCATACGGTTCATAAGGGTGTCCTCTCCCTCTGGTTTTCTGCCCTTCTTATCCGGTGCCTTATCTGCTGTCTGCTCTAACTCCGCATCCTGCACATACCGCAGTTCATTGTTTTCCTCCTCATGGAATTTCTCCCTCTGTTCCTCTTCCTCCAGCTTCAGAAAGCGTTTCTCTACGTCAAGCTCCGTAAGAACTCCAAACTCCTCATAAGTCAGAGTGTCAATATACACATTTTCTCCCTTGTTTTTCAACCCTTCAAAATAGGACAGGGATTTCTTTGTCAGCAGTTGGTAAGGTTTTTCTGCATTTCCCGTCTGTTTTGCCACATGTACATAGGGCGCTCCCTTTCCGTCTGCCGTCTGGCTGAATGCCGGATGTGAAAACGGCACAAATTTCGCATCCATTATGGGATCAAACCCACGGATAAAGATGATACATTTTTTGTTATCCAGCTTCCGTACCTCGTCAGCCGTAAATAATTCCCTGCCAAGCACATCATAGTTCCGGCTTGAGCTTCCCTGTCTGCCCTTTGTTTCTCCGCTGGATTTCTTGTCAATAGTGCCTTTTCCCAAAAGCTCCGAGACATACTTATGGGTACTCTGCTCATTTCCGCCAAGATAAATAAAGGTGTCACAGTTACCGGGTATCGTTTCCCATGTATCCTTAAAAAGCGCCTTTAGCTGGGCAAAATTCTGAATGATAATGATACTTGAAATTTCCCTTGACCGCATGGTGGACAACAGGGAACAATAATCATCGGGCAGGGCAACATTGGCGAACTCATCCAGCATAAAAGTCACATGAACAGGCAGTCTGCCGCCACAGCTAAAATCCGCCTGATAGTAAAGCTCTTGAAATATCTGTGTATAAAGCATACCGATAATGAAGTTATAGGACTTGTCGGAATCCGGTATGACACAAAACAATGCACTCTTTGTCTCCCCGTCCCCATTTACACCAATCCCAAGCTCTGCCAGTTTCAAGTCATCCCTTGACAGCATACGGAGGACCTGTTTATTTTCGAGGAACGCAAGACGGGAATTGGCGGATATGATAATGGAACGGACCGTATCGCCCGCGCCACGCATACATTTATTGTATTGTTTTACTGCCGGATGCGTGGCGCCGAGCAGTCCTGTTTCTTCCAGAAGCTTCATACGCATGTCAAGCCGGGATGGCTTGTTCGCTTCCGTAACCTCCGCCTCCCCTAACAGCTTCAGCACGGTTTCAAAATTTCTTCTTGCGGGCGGTTCCTCCATCCACACATAATAGAAGATTGCCTGTAAAAAGAGGCCTTCTGCTTTCTCCCAAAAAGGATCGGAGGGTGTGGCTCCTTTCGGCGTGGTGTTGGAAATCAGGTTGGTAATCAGCTTTACAATATCCGTTTCTTCACGAATATAGGAAAAGGGATTGTAACAGTCTGATTTATCCATTTCCAAAAGATTGATGACCTTCACGTTATACCCGTTGTCTTTTAACATCTGCCCGCAGCTCCTTAAAATTTCCCCTTTCGGATCGGTACAGATAAATGAACAATGGTGTGGCATCTGCATCAGGTTCGGCTTTACCTCATAGAAGGTTTTCCCCGCACCGGAACCGCCGCAGATTAAAACATTGCCATTTAGCTTGAGTTTGCAAAAATCCAGAGACATTTTCACGTTCTGGCTTAAAATCCGGTTAAATCCTGCATCCTTATCGGCAAGCACCCTGTTAGCAAACTGGGGATTTTCAAAACGCGCCGTTCCAAACTCTTTTCCCGGCATGAAATTCCTCTGGCTTGTGATATACATTAAAAGGGCAATGGCATAGATGATTAAAACGATTACCACCGCTTTTACGGTTGTTGCATTATAATAGTCAGCAAAAGGTTCTGCACACACACGATTAAAAGATGAAAGAAATTCATTCAGCTCTATCCCCGGCTTCCATGCCCCGTTTAACAGATACCCCGCATAGCTGCTTAATACTGCCCCAAGCAGGACAAACCACAGCGATACTTTTCTCTTTTTTGGAATCATAGGCTACCTCCGTTTCGGGTCAGGCATCTTTTTCGGCATGGCTGTGGCTTTCTGTTCTGCCTTCGCATATCGCCTGCGGACTTCCGCTTCCACTTTGTCATAGTGCCCGTCATAGAGGTCATTTCCCCGCATGGTGCCAATGACCCTGTTATCCGCAGAATACATCTTATAATCCTTATCCGGATTGAGGAATGTCAGCATTGTCTTGCCGGAATGGATTTCCATGATTTTACTCTTGTCAATCCAGAGATATTTTGCATTTTCTCCCCATGTACCGGGTATTCTTGTTTTGACTGCATGATCGTTTTCCTCCAAAATCAGCTTCTTTGTAATGGTAATATCAAGAAGGTTTCCATCCTGCGCCATTGCTGCCGCCTGCATACGGCCTGCTAACTCCTTATACCCACGGATACGGCTAAGAAAGGCATCCTTATCCATGACCGCCTTGTGCAGACCGCTCTCTTCCTTTTCAAGAACACCGATTTTTTCCAGCCTGCCAAGCACATTCTCTGCCTGTTCCTTATCAACGCCAAACCTCTCTTTTACTTCCTCCACACTAATATTCGACTTTTCCATTGCGTACAGACCGACCTTTTCTATCAGTCCATCCATCCTCTCATTCGCCTTTGCCGCTTCTTCAGTGTGGAGATTCTCGTTTCCCCTTTTCTGCTCCTTCAGAAAAGAAAGGATTTTATCCATCTCCTCTTCATCGCCGTTTTTCAGGTAATCATCAAAGGTGGCAATCCGCCCGAATTTCAGCTTTTGAATCATCATATTGACTCTTGGCACGGCTTCCGTATGAAAGATAATCTCGCTCTTTCCGTCCGTCTTATTAATGTCCGGCAGTACGGAATAAAGGATACCGTATTTCTTCGCCATCTTTTTAACCTGTGGCAAGTCCCCCGTGTTAAACTGGAATACCTGCAAATCCCCGCCTTTCATCAATAGCTTTCTCATATCGGTTTTTCCCATTGTCTTTTCCCGTTCCAAAATCGCAATCAGGAAATCCAATGCCTTTTTCGCCCCTTCAATAGCACCGCCGCTTATTCTCATGGCAATCTCAAGCCCATCATAACCGACACGGATAATCTGTATTGCCTCCTGTATCTCTTCTGCCATAATTCTTCCTCCTCTATCTCTGCACGCCTTCCGCCCTGTCCGTATATTCCCCGATTCTCTCCGGTGCAGGTTCCCTGATTTCTTCCTCAGAAACTTCAATTCCATATGCAGAAAGGATTTCCGCCAAAGTCTTTAACGCCTTTTCCTCCCGGACACGGTACAGTTCGAGGGATACCAGCAGATTTTCAATGCTCCTTATCCAATCCGGCTGAAAATCCGTCATTGCATTAAATCTCTGATATACTGCCTCTCTGTCAGCTTCCGGCTGTGTCAGTTCATCAATCAGCTTATTCGTCAGTTCCCTATCCCCGGTACGAAACGCAAATGCTGCCACACATTCCTTATCTGCTCCGGACAAAGCTTCTCCCATCTGGCACACGGTCTGCGCCGTCTGTTTCAATGCCGCAAATCCCATTATACCTCCTCCTTCTGCCTGTTTTCAAAAACCGCAATGTTAATGATTTCCTCCATCTGCTCTGCGGGAATCTGATGATTGATAAGCACCATGAGCTGCTGCTGTGTCAGACCCTTTTCAATGGCGTTTCTGATCTGCACAAGCTGTTTCGGCTCCAATCCCTTTTCTGCCACCAGCTTTACAATATCCGCCCTTTTCTTAAAGCAGATTCTTGAAAACAGGGATGTCAGGGCACTCCTGTCCTTTTTTGCTTCCCTGCGTTCCGCCGGAAGCATCTGGATAATCCTGCCCGCTTTATTCACAAAAGCCGTCTGATATTCCACAGGAAAAACGGGATTTGCTTCAGAATCTTCCGGTTCACACCTGTTATCCGTCTGCTGTTTCATTTCTTCCATTTTCTTTTCCAAAACCAGCCTTTCCTTTCCTGCGGTATCCAGTTCATTTCTAAGCCTTGCCAATGCCACCCTCGCCTCGTTGATTTCATTCTGCTGCTTCTCCAAAAGACTGTCTTTTTCCGCAAGCTGTGACAGCAGATTGTTCTGCGCTGTTGTATCCTGCCCGGCAGTCTGTAATTCCTCCAGCTTTTCATTTAAGGCATCATAGCGTTTTTCCTGAAAATCAATTTTTGCCACTACTTCTCTGATCTGCGCCAAAAGCTCCTTTGCATATGCCTCCTGTGTATCTGCCTTTTCCTGTGCTGCTCCCAGCTTTTCCATGACATTTGCAAACAGTTTTTTCATGGTAAATGCGGTCTGGTCTGACCTCTGCGTGACTTCCCTAATCATTGGAAGCGGCACTCCCTTTTCATAAAATTCCAACGCCACCGCCATCTGCTCTCCGGAAAGCCCTTCCCGTGTGATGACCTCCAAGACCTCTTTTTCGTATCCTCCCCGAAGGCATCGGGAATAGACTTTCATCTGCGGATAATCCAGCTTCCTTCCGGTATACTCCTCCGTCTCTTTGGGGGTCAGACCAAATCTTAAATCCTCTTCCACCAGCTGCAGCATGTCTTCGGTCAGCCGGGGATTGTTTTTCAGGCTGTTCATATAAACCTTTAAATCCATGTTTGTAATGATTCCTCTCTCCTGCATCAAAAACCTCCTTCCTGTTTGAAATGACAAAAAATACAGCCTATCTAAGCGGCTGCCTGTCATGTTCCCTATTCCTGATTTCTCTCTTTTTCTTATCCTGTTGCCTTCCTTCACTTTCTGAAAGAAGTTCCATTAAGATGCGCTTTGCAATCCGCTCCTCTTTTGCCACCGCCTTTTCCTTTTCCCGCACCAGTGCGATTTCACTCCGGTAATGCTCCTTTAAGACCTCAATATTCTCTCTCGTATAGCCTTCCCTCCGAAGTCTGCCGGCCAGTTCCTGCCACCGTTCATGCTCCGCCTCAAAAAGCACCTCTCCCCGGTTATAGCAGTTTTCACATTCCTGTAAGCCCTTCATTTCTTCTGCCATGTCAAACAGCGGCTTCATTCTCGCACGTTCCTTGAATATCCGGCTCTTTTCCCTTGAGGTTTCTTTTTTCTTCCCCAGCAGGTTCTCTGCCACCGCCGCAATGCCTGCTGTGGTTGTAACCTCATGCCGGCACAGGAAAAGATAATCCTCCTGCAATTTCTCCATTCTGCGGATATCATCACGGTATTTCCATGCCTGGCTGTATGACCTCTTTTTTAACAGTCCCATGCGATACAGCCTTGCAAAGTATTTTTTCTGTATGCCGGACAGCTTCGCTCTCCGGTATCTCTTTACCCTGCACCGCACAATCTTCGGTTTTTCTTTGGAAACAGCATGGTAATTGGACAAATCTTCCGTTAAGATTCTTTCCCGAATCCTCTCCTCAGTATAATTATCCCCAAGACTTTTACACCGTCTAAACCGGGTCAGTCCCATCGGCTTTATGGCAAGATGTTTTCCTTCACTCCGGTAAGCGTTCTTTATGCCATATCCCATATCCGACAGCATGGATAAAAAGGATTCATAGGTTGCAGACTGCAAAATACAGGCATCTATGTCACGCTTAATCATGTCCGCCCATACAAATTTACCATCCCTGAAATCATTCCACTCTTTGTAATTTTCCGATTTTTTCGCCCTATCCTCAGATATTTCAATCGTTGACAGTCCGTATTCCTCGCATAGACGATTCGTAATCGGCTGTATCTTTTTCGCCCAGTCCCCCTTTTTATAACGGTACTTTATGCCGTTTCGGAAACTGACGCTGTTAAATATGATATGCCCGTGAATATGCTCCGTATTGTCATGGACAGCATAAAGAACCTCATAATCCTGTCCCAGATATTCCTTGGCAAATCTGCTGATGACCTCAAAGGCAGTCTGTGCATCCACTTCCCCCTCTACAAAGGATATGATTAAGTGATATCCCTGCCGCTGGTCCGTCTTGCCAAAAGTTTCCTTTGTCTGCCGCATCTGTTGGTAGGCATTTTCTTTCTGGCAGTTTAAGGCTGCTACCCACTCCCCGCCGCCGGTTTTATGCGGCTCCGTGATATAGTCAAGCGCCTGCTTTAAGTGCTTTCCCGAATACCCTGCTCCACAATCCCCGATATAGAGTATCTTGCTGATTGCCAACCGCTTCTCCCTCCCTTACAAACTGCCGCCAATCTTATCCGCCAATTCCTTAACGGTCAGATTCAGCTTTTTCATACAAGCACATAAAAATTCTCTGTCCTCTGTACGGTACAGCTTTGAATGATAGTTCCTTGTGATTTGATTAATATTATTCCCAACTGCATTGACCTCATTAATCAGGGTTTTTAGCAGAATACGGATTTCCGGATAGTCGTTTGGTTTCTGTGTAATCAACAACCTAAGATAATCCGCCTCACACAATCCTGCTTCCCTTGCTTTTTCCGAAAGCAGCCTTGCTTCCTTTGGCATAAGGCGGAGTGTTTTCCTTACACAATGAATACTGTCTGCCATCTATTTTGCCCTCCCTCTGTTCTGCTCCAATACCGGGGAAATACCGGAAAGCATATTTTCCTCTGCTTTTATCTGTGCTGCCATTTCCTTAACTGCCACATCTATGCCTTCCCTACTCATGTTTTGAATGAATGCTTCTGCTAATTTTATTGCAACTGCATCCAGTTCCTTTCCATACTTTGTTCGGTCAAATATAGCATCCAATATTTTTTCATCTTCACGAAGGGTATCCAGGTAGCTTTTCTTATTTACAAAGTCAATCATATCCTTCGAATTTGACATTTCCGCTTCTGCTTGCTTTAACAACTCATAATTCCATTCAGTAACAACATTAACAGCATCATCTATCGAATATGGCTCCCATAGCGTTTCCTCTTGTGCATGGCACATATCTCCACGATACAATTCTTCATTTTTACACCCTAAAAGAAATCCATGTCCTTCCATGTAGCCAAGCAGTTTATCGCCTTCTTCCGCTGTCATAGGAAATACCGGCTCTAAAAACCGTGCAAGTTCCTGTCCACTTTGAAAGCAATCTGGCTCCTTCCCCTTCCGTTCCTTGTCTCTTGCAATAAATGCTTCCAATTTCATTTCTTCCCCGGTATATCCAAAATCCTCATACTCTATGGGCAGTTTTCCCTCTTTATCCAGCTCCAGTTTTTCTGTCATAAAAACAGCGCCAAAATAATTGACACCCACCTTTTCTTCCACTTCCACCGGAAAACTGTCATCATCCCCATGCCGAAGTTCATAGCAGTACACTCCATCCGGTATTGTGTCCTTATTTACCCGAAGCTCTGTAAATAACCCTGTCCGTTCCAGCAATTCAATTTCATCAAATACCTCTTCTTTTGCATCTACCCTTTCCATCCCGCTCCTCTCTTTCTCATCCGTTTCAGGAATGTCATAACCATAAACAGCGGCAATCTCATCTCCGATTCTCCGAGTTACCTTCGCAATGTCGGCTTCCGTTGCTTTTCCCCGATACAGCTTATCTTGTAACCATTCAACTCTCCATTCCGGCACTCCTTCCCTTACCGCCCGGTAAAGATAATGGTTTGTTCCATCATGGTGTACTGCGGTACATCGCAAGTCCCCTTTCTGGTCTACAAACCACTCATTATAATCACAGCTGCCAAAAAGACAATCCCGTATATTCCCACTGTGAATCATCCGGTATCCTGTTTTTCTGCCATTCCACAGCCCCAGGTCGGCACAGACAAGAATTGGCATGGATAACTGTATATTAAGATTCGAACGCTCATCATCAAGGTAATCTTCATTGATGTCATGCATGAGCATCCTGTATTCATCTTCTGTCCTGTCCGGATATTCCTCCTGAAGATACTCCCGCCAGTCGTCATAATCCAAGTTCAGATCGCTCCATATGATATGCCTCTCTGCTTCCATACCAGCCGCCTCCTTTTAACTGAAATACCTTCCGCTAAAATCTTCAACCAGTCCACCTCCTTAACTGCGCTTTGCCTCACTCTCCTTAAATTCTCCCGGCTCAAATTCCCAAAGGGAATTTGCCAGATACGCATGAGAGACATCTCATGCCTCTGGTTAGGGGAAAAATCCCCTAATACCCCTTTTTTTATATATAGCACCATATTTTGGTGCCATATTTCATACCTGACGTCATTTTTTAACGCTGTTTTTTACTTTTGCCGCCGCTTTTTGACGCCAGTTTTTTATCGGATAAATCATCTGTCTGAAGAATGACACCTCTTTTTGACGCCAGTTTTTACAAATGACTCCAGTTTCTGATGTCATTTACAGAAAATGACGTCGCTTTTTGGCACCGCTCTTTATCGGCACTTTTCCTGCCTTGTCCCATATCTCATACACAGGGATTTTTTCGTTTCCTGTAACCACTGGTTATAATCTTTATACGCATCGGGCGGCGGTTTATCCTCCACATCATAACCAAGCTCATAATATTTCTGCATGAGTTTCTTGGCTGCATTCCGTCCGGGGGCATCATTATCCAGACAGAATTTAATACTCCGTATCTGCGGATGTTCAGACAGAAATGTCGCAAGCGGTGCATCCGACAGCATTCCCAATGCCACAAGACTACTCTCATAATCCTGAAAAATATCCATATAACTCATGGCATCTATAGCAGCCTCAAATACCGCCACTTCACTGCTTTCTTCCCTAAATACATTAAAACCGTATCTTTTATCATTGCCCGCCACATCGCACTTAAAAGGCTTTCCATTCCTGTCAAATACACCCCTCATGCTTGCAAATCGGGTATTTCCATCCTTGTCATTTCCCTTGAACACAATGTTATGGTAATTCTTCTCCTCGTAAATCAATCCCCGCTTTACAAAGAAGCTTATTATATCTTTACTGACTGCCCTCTCATTCTGGAGATAGAAATACAGATAACGGTTGTCATATGCCGGCGCCGGAAGAATAAACTCTTTTCTTTTCTCCTCCTGCACCTGAGTGACCTGATGTTTCAGCTCCGGCTTTTTATCCCCCTCTGACAGCTGCCTGTATCCGGCAAAATCAAGCAGCCAAAATACGGCTTCTTTGGTCTCCAACCCGGCAAATGTCTTTAAAAAATCTATCTGTGAACCGCCTCTTCCACTACTCTCATGCTCTCTGGACCAACGGAACCAGCTTTTCCGGTTATAAATACGGATAGAATCCATCTCCTTCAGGGTATGACAATGCCCAATGCGTCTGACGGTATATCCCAGACGGGATGCCACATCACATAAATCCGTACTCTTGGCAATCTCAAGTTCCTCACTGGTAAATTTCCTGTAATCTGCTTTCATATCTATCTGCTCTTTCCTGCAATCATGGGTATTTCAAATTTGAGTTCTTTATAATCCGTGCATTTGGAATAATAGGGATTCTTCATCATTTCTTTTTCACGAAAACTAAAATATTCACGATTATCTCCTCCCACAATCACATGATCCAATAACGGAATGCCCATCATATCGCATAAATTTAACAATTTGTCTGTCAGCATTGTATCTTCCTTGGATGGAAAAAGGCATCCCGATGGATGATTATGAACAAGAATCATGGTTGCCGCATTGGAAAGAATACTGCTTTTAAACAGTTCTCTTGGACAGGCAATGCTTTGATTAACAGCTCCCATACTGGCAAAATGACAGTTAATCGGAGTCCCGTCTGTTTTTAAATTAATAATGCATACAACTTCCCTGTCCATGTCACACATGAATTCTCCCATTGCCACTACAGCATCCTTCGGAGTGCAAATCTTATGCTCTGACAAAACCGGAGCATCCTTTACCAGCCGGATAGATACAACTTCAATCTCTCCCTTCTGATTCTTCTTCAATTTTTTCCTCCTTATCAAATTTTACATGGATAATAAAGTCTCCTTTTTGTGATGCTGCTAAGGTTTTGAATTCCCCCGGTGTAAGACTCTTCTCCTTTTCTTCCATATATCCCTCCACACTATCTTCTCATATCCGCTGCATATGTCATCTGCGATTCTGCCACAATGCCATCCAACCGTTTATTCGGCGTATCCGTTGCAAGTGCAAGCTTTCTCAAATCCTTATCATAATGATATACCTGATTGGAGAGACGAATTTCTAACGGAACGGATTCCATGTTAATGTCCGTTACCATTTGTGCCAGCTCTTCCGGCTCCCCAAGCTCAGCAGATACCGCAATGACTTCATGAATCGAAGAGGGCAGCACATATAAATCCCCGCCAATTTTTTCAGCCAATTCATGAAGAGTGTCCTCATATACCATAGAAGCCGCACCATTAATCTTCTGCACATTTGAAATGACATACATATCCTTTCCCTGTGCAGTCTCCTCAACCATTAGTTCTGCATTTTCTTCTGATATTCCTGCCTCGGTAAAAAAACCTTGTATAATCTCATTCATACTTCTTATTTCTATCGGAAGTATCTTTTTAGTATTTCTTATTGCCGCTTCATACAACTGGTCCTCTGTCATGCCTAAATACTCTGCATGGTCATTATTAATCAATACACTCTGCAATCTGCTTTCCTGTACGGTCAGCACATACCGGTATACAATAGACAAATCCATAAATTCCCTATGCGGAATTTCCTCTAACAGTTCCATATTCTGTTCCGTATTTATCAACATCAATACAATTTTATCTTCTTCATCAGAAAAACCAAAATTTGAAATGTTATCCGTTATTGTCTGATAAGTATTCTGCATATCCCGTACAAAAGATTCCATCAATTCCTGAACACTTTTTCCTGTAGAGTATTCCTCATACATACGATTAAGATAAACTATCGGATATGCATTACATTCCGTATCACTTGGCAGTACCAATTTCAAACCATCCAATATTTGATTCGTTTTATTGATTGCTTCCAGTTTCACTTCACAATTCTTGAACTCGTCCGGCAAGAAATCTAAAATCTTTTCTGTGATATATTCCTTAAATACTTCATAAGTCATCATATTGTTTTCCTCCTGTAAAAAGGGTACAGACATCAGCCTGTACCCTGCTTAATAATTTCAATATTGTCATATTCCCCTATGGACAAACTATGCTAAGGCAAAACCCTGGTTTGGATAATTATCATTACATCCCAAAGAATGTAATCCATTATGGCTTAACCTATCCTAATTTCACTTTTTTACGCTTCCAAAAGAAAGCCACAAAGCCTGCCGCCAAAAGAACCGCTCCCATGCAGCCAAACAGCCACATATTCAGATTATCCCCGGTCTGAGGGAGCCTTGGCTCCGTAGGCTTGTTCGTAATGCTTAATTCATACTCAACAATCTCCGGCACATCATCATATCGCAGTTTTACTTCATGCGGTGTACTGTCAAGAATATAGCCGTCAGCCGCTTTTGTTTCCACAACATAATAGACAATATCCTCCTGATACCTGCCATCCTTGAATACTGCAATCGGAAGTTCCTTTGATTCCGCATTGCCATTCTTGTCAGTTACAAGCGTTTCAATCACGTTTCCATCCTTATCACGGATTTCAAAGGTTACACCTGCAATCCCTTCCTTAGTGGTCTCATTTGTCTTGTGAATAATGATTTTTCCATTCATAAGCTCATCCTTCATGGATACCTTCTGGATTTCAGCAGTTTCTTTGACCTCAAACTCCACATCATTTGCTATTTTATAGCCATACGGTGCAGCTTCCTCACGCAGAATATAGCTGCCCACAGGAAGTTTTTCAATCATATGAGGCTTGCCTTCAGATGCCCACTTTTCCACTATTTTTCCATCTGCATCAATAATGGATAATACAGCACCCTCCAACTCACACTCTCCAGTAATATCAGTTTTGGAAATTTCCACACGAATCGGCTCGTTCTCAAACTCTGCCACAAACTCAAGCACCTTTGTCTTAGAATCCTGATAGGATGCATCCACATCAAAAATTTCATCTGACTTTACATAGCCTGCCGGTGCCTGAATTTCTTTCACATAATACTGCCCAAGGGGAAGGTCTGAAAGAAAAACAGCTTTACCGCTCTTGTCCGTTACTCTTTTCTCAATCAGGGTATCTTTCTTCTGCAATACCTTTCCGTCTGCATTTATAATGTCCTCTTTTGCGTACAGACCAAATACGGCATTTGCAAGATATTCATCTGTTCCTGTCTCTTTTTTTACAACGGTAATCTGCACCTTCTGTCTCTCATTTGTCACATACATTCCTGCATAAACAACCGGCGTGTCCTGATCAACATAGGACAAGTCAGCCTCAATCGGCGTGGAATCCAGCACAAAACCCTCCAATGTCTTTGTCTCCACAAGGTAATATCTGCCAAGAGGCAAATCCTCTATCATGGCAGCTCCCCTGTCATTTGTTACAATGGTGTCTACCAGCTCGTCCTTTTCAAAATAAAGGGTATCCAGACCGTCAGTGCTTATAATATCCTCTGCCGCATATACTTCAAAGGTAACCCCTGCAAGACTCTTTTTGAAATAATCGAATATGAAAGAGAACCATCGGTCATTTACAAGATTAGTATCTGTCAGAAATTCCCCGTCTTTATTGATAATGATTGCACCTGTCGGCACTTCGTCTTTCATCTCAACGTTCTGAACCTTTTCGGTATCTTCTACCGTGAACGATACATCAACAGCTTTCAGATAGCCATATGGTGCAAATTCCTCCCGCAGCGTATAAGTTTTTCCTGCCACGAGCCTCTTGATAACATGTGCCTCTCCTGCCTTTGATGTCCATGTTTCCACAATGTTTCCTGCTTCATCAATAACAGAAAGCGTTGCACCGGAAAGCTCTGCACCACTTGCAATATCTTCCTTTGTAAATTCAAAGGTAATAGGTGTATTCAGATATACGGACTCCAGTTTTACCGTTTCTACATCCTGCCCCCGATACCCCGCTTCAAAGGTTACAATTTCCCCGGAAGATACATAACCTGCCGGCACTTCCATTTCCTTTGCATAATACATTCCAAGCGGATAGTCTTTTTCAAAGGCAATCCTGCCGTTTTCATCGGAGACTGCCGTCTCAAGCAGAGTTCCCGCTTCCACGATTACCTTATCCTCTGCGTTTACAATATCCGTATCCGCATATAGTCCAAATACTGCACCTGCAATAGGAAGCTTTGTCTCTGCATCCTGCTTTTCTACTGCCAGTTCTACCTTTTGTCTGTCATTGGAAAATGTCAGGGACTCATAAATCACGGGGGTTCTGTCATCCACATATACAAAGCTCACATCCTGCGCTTCTCCATTCAGCACATATCCAAAAGGTGCTTTTGTCTCCTTTACAGTATATGTGCCAAGCGGAATATCTGAAAGGACAGCCCTTCCATCCTCTCCTGTTGTAATGGTTGCCACCAGTTCTCCCTTACTGTAATATTTCGTGCGTTCTCCGTTTTCATCTCTCTGGAAATCATTGGTATAAATATCCTCAGACGCATAAACTTCAAACTCTGCTCCGGCAAGGTTTCCTTCCTTATAAACAAATTGCTTATCCTCAAAGTTTGTAAACAGACCTCCCTCGCAGCCGCTTAATACCTCTCCCTTCTTTTCCACAGTCAGTTCGCCCAATACAGGACTATCTTCATAATCTACCGTAATAACCGCTTCATAAGTGTCCGGATCAGTTTCATAAAAAGTATTTGTATCTACCTCTACTGTCACATACTCCGTATTAACTGCATATCCATCCGGCGCTGTTACCTCTTCAATCCGGTATTTTCCAATCCCTAGTACTTCCGGCAACATCAGGCAGCCGGATTCATCCGTAAAGAAGGAAGTATGCTTAACCTTCGACGGATAAGTGGTATACATTTTTACATACTCATTTTCATTAAGGTTATAAATCTTAAATTCCGTATTTGGCACAAGAACCGTCTGCCCGGTCTTGGAATCTTTTTTTACCACACGCAGTTTTGCCTCAAATTCCCGGTCAAGAAACACTCTCCATACTAAAGGCTTAGCCGGATTATTTTCCGTAATCCTTACTTCAAAAGGCGCTATCGTCTCCATGTTATGGGGCGTAACCTTTTCGCAAACCACATAGGTTCCATATGGAAGGGGTGCCGTAACCAGATATCCTTTTTCATCTGTATAAAGAATGGTTTCTCCATTCTTTCCAATTACAGCAGGCACAGCGCCGGCAAAATCATAACTTCCATCTGCCTTAACCGGCAATGAGGATTTCAGATAGGCGCTGAAACCTGCACCAGAAAGCAGAGGTGCTTCCGTATCATCCCCATTATCCGATACCTTAATCAACTGAAAGGGCTGTTTGATGACTTGTTCCTCTGAAGTGATACTCTTTGCTATTTCCGCTTCCTTATCGCCCTCATATTCACATATAATGTCATACTCGGTTTTATCCAAAAGATAGCCTTTGGATGGTTTTATTTCCTTCAGATAATAGCTGCCAAGATAAAGATTACGCGCCTCTGCATTTCCATCTTTATCCACCGTAAGGGTTGCCACAAGTTCTCCCGCATGAAACACAGTTCCGGTTACGCCATCCGGATGAATAATATCTGTCCGGGCATATAACCCATAAACGGCTCCGGTTAATTCTGCATCCCCCTGCGGCACCGCCTTCCCTGTTTCTTTATCAACTTTGTTTACATGGATTTTTACCGTTACTCTCTTATCAGAAGCTATAATATCTGTGGTTCTCCCGGCTTTCACTTCCAACGTATATACTGCATTACTGATTACATACCCAAAAGGTGCCGATATTTCCTTCACATAATAGGTTCCCGCTATCAGTGCCTCAGATTTTGCACAGCCGCCGGCATCTGTCATCATAGTCTGAATCAGATTTGTACATCCGCTGTCAGTATAAATGCCATAAACGGCTCCTGCCAGCTTTACCCCGCTCGCTTCATCTATTTTGGTAATCCTTCCATAACCGATATTTTCTGTTTTTACTTTAATATAAGCCGGGAGCGGGTCTCCGGAAGGAACCTCTGAAATAAACTCCTGTGCGCCGGGATCATCGGTCAGCCAGAATACACAGCTTCCGCTAAGCTGTATTCTCCCGCTGTTAGAAGTAAAGGTTCCCGTTGTAGCTTCCGTATTGACCTCGGTTGAACAAATAGTCAGTGTATTGCCGTTTCTGCTTACTTCATATCCTGCAAGTGATAAATCAAATTCTGACAGTACGCCATTACTATCCGTCAGAACGGTTTCAAATCTCTGATTTTCTTCACTCCACTTTAATTCATAAGTTTCCGCCTTGCTGACTCTGGATGCCGCAAAGCTTGGTATCGTTCCATTAATCCCGGTATTAATACAGTTTTTTAACGCAACATAATAGGCATAGGCATTTATCGGGTCCGGTGCAGTTGCACATAGTTTTTCCGCAGCCGAATCGGCGGCAGAAGTACCAAAAATCCCCTTTTCAATAATCCATACCATTGTCTGTGTGGCAATATATTTATCCTTTTGATTATTGCTTGGCGCATCTGCACTTGTGCTGGAATACCCATAATACAGACAGTATCTAAGATATAGCGCCTGCATATCCGTTAAAGTCGTTCTCGCATTCTCATAGCTGTTCATAAGCTGGCCGTTTTTTGCAGTCATTCCAAAATTCATACAATACGCCGTATGCCCGTCTATCATGGCATATATAATCTTCTTATGGCTAAATCCCGCTTTTAACTCACTGACCTCTCCCGAATCACAAACGGATGCATTGCAAAAGGAAAGATTGGAACTCTGACTCGCTGCAAACACCGCACTCCCATTTGCAAATAATGAAGTAAAGATTGTCAGAACTGCAAGAAATCCTGCGAGAAATCTTTTTCCGTTGAACTTCATAAATCAACCTCCTCGTTTTATAATCAGACCAGAATCCCAGCCAATGCCATATATATCCAATATTTAATATGCCTGTCTGGTTCAGCCCGATTTTTCTGTTTCTTTTGTTTTTAAGCACAAAAATAACAGGCATGAAAATCAGCCTGTCATTTTTATATAATGTTTTATTTTTTATGCCCGGTAGCAATAAAACACATAGCACTCCTTGCCGCCATAGGTAACGGTTCCATGATATTCAATATAGAAATATTGCTGTGGAAGGGATGCATACATGCCTGCAATGTTCGCTGCTATATCCGCCTCACTGGAAAACTGTACTGTTCCGCTTACATCCCTTGCCTCATTCATATCTGCCGCAACATAATACTCCAAATACCCTGCACCATCCGTAGGATAACTGGCATTAAAATCCTCCTGGGAAATTTCTCCTGCCGCAAGCATTTGATTCAGATCATCCGGAATATATATTTTCCCTTGTGCTTTTGTTTTCTCAACTGCCAGCTCTACCACTCTTTGCGGACTATATGATACCGGTACAGCTTCCGATGTCTGTTCCGGCTCAGACGTAGATTCTTCTGTTCCGTTCTGTCCGGAAGTTCCCTGTGCTTCCGTCTCATTCTTCGCAGTTTCTGTCCTCTGTGTCTGACCGCTGTTTTCATTTTGTCTGTCTGGTTCAGCAGTCTGCTGTTCTGTTCTTTCCTTTTCTCCAGAACCACCCGTATCTGTCCGTTCCTCATTATTGCTCTTTTCCGGATTTACCGCCTCCCCCTTTTCCTCTTCCGAATCTGTTTCCTCTTTTTTAACCTCTTCCGCCACACCACTATCTGCTTCATTATCCGTTCCGATAACAACGCCGGCATCTGTAAGATTTTCTTTCTCCTGTCTGCCGCATCCGGTTAATAATAAAATACCAACACCTAAAAGAAACATTATCTTTTGAAATTTTTTATCCATACCCTTTTCCTATCCTTTCTCCAGAGAAGGATAGGCTTTCCGCAATCTGCCTTTACCCCTCTCCGGGTAACCTCTTTCTTTTCAGTTTCAGGCAGCTTTACGGGTTTATTCTCCAGGGCGGTCCCGTATTCTGCTCATAATTTTTCCCTTTCCGATTTATCCCCATCTGCCTGCCAGTTCAGATACTACCGGGTTTTTTTCATCTATTATCCCTGTAATTTCCCTTCCGCCTTCCTGTGCCCGGACAATCGGTGCACTAATCAAAGCTGAACCCAGCAGCCGGATGATTTCATCCTTTAACCCGCTTTCCATTTCCCTTCTTATTTCCGCCATATGCTCCGTCGTAATATATTCCGGTCGCTGCATACTCTTCCCTTTATCAAAGATTTCATCATCTTCAAAGCTGTTAATATAAAACTCTATGGCATTAATAATAAACTGATTTGCGGATTTATGGATGCTTTTATCAAGAGATATCAATATCCCATGAATCCTGCTGTGCTGTTCATTTTGTAAATTCAAGCGGATGGAATGCCTTGCAAAATTTCTATTTTCCATCTACCTGACACCTGCCTCTACTGCTTTACGGTTTTCTGCAAGGAACATTTTACCAAGATATTCATACCCTTTCGCATTTGCTCTTATATCTTCAATAAATTGGATATTGTTCCCTTTCATATCTCCATACAATTTCATGACTCCCGCACCGCCGCCTACAAATACAATCGGTGTGATTTCAAGATTATAACCGTGTTCTTTTAAGATATTGTATATCCTCTCCACAAATGACCGGATACACTCCGTTGCAATCTTCAAATACTTTTCCGGTGCTTTATTTTCACTGCCTGTCATAATTTTCTGAATAGCATTTTCATCCAGTTCCTGCCCAATCTGTCTTACACATTCCTCATTAATCCCCCTCATGCACCTTATCAATCCCTGCGGGATTGTAATGCACTCTGACTCGTCGGGATATGATTGACAAATCGGCATAATGTCTATGGTCCAGCTTCCGATATCAACAATAACTGCCCGATCCGGCAAAGTCTTGATACGGTCTGTTATCGCTGCATAACATTGTGGAAATACGGATACCCTTGCAATATTAATATGATATTTCTCTTTTTCAAACCGAAAATCTACTTCCCTGTCCCTTAAAAGATAACGAATAAAGTCCTGCTTTTCTGCCCCAAACCGTGTCAGTGGCAAGCCTACGGATAAAAGAACACTCGCATTCCTTAATCCACGTCTGTTCAATTCCTTTGCCATTGCCGCCAGCGTCAAAAAATAGAAGTTATCATTCTCTACTTTCGTGTCTCTGACCTCCAGACGTTTTCCCCCAATTTTGTAGTATACACTATTTAATTCCAAAATGTTGTCGAAAAATGCCGGTTCCGTAGAAATTTCTTTTACTCCTGTCGTAAACACCTGACTGACTGTTTTCATATTAGACCAGCCATGGTCTACACCAATTACTTCAATATGCTTATCCATCTTCCTTTTCCTCCTGTTCTGAAACAAATGTCTCTATCTCCTTTCCTTTCCAGCCAATCAGCTTTCTCATGCAGGGAAAGCAATATTTTTCTGATTGTCTGTACGGACATTTAAAACACATATCTTCTTTATCCTGCTCCATCATTTTAGATTTGCTTTCTTCCCTGACACATTTTTTGCCAAGGCATTGGCTGTTGTTCCCATAAAAGAATTTACACCGCATACAGCTTTTTAAATCTTTTTCCAGTTCTACCTGTGTAACAATGACTGTACTCGGTTTCGGTGCATTTTGCACTCTTACATTAATTCCCATTCTGTACACCCGCCTCTCTTTTGGCGGTAAGTCTCTGTATTCCCTCTAACCTTCTATCTGCTGTTTCAATTCCTATCATCTGCCGCCCCTCCTTTTCTGCTCCGCTTTCTTTTGCTGTTCCGTTTCCATTCGTTCTACATACTCCCGAATGTCAATCAAATCCTCTAAATCATAAATTTGGGAACACATCGCATGTTCAATGCTCTCAAAAGTACACTCCCCTATTTCTGTCAATGAAGTGATTACTTTTTTCCTGATTTCTTCCTGCATATCATCCGGCATTGCTGCTATATAGTGCGGCGGCAGATAGGAAACCTTGTCCTTTACCTCCCTTTCATATTCATATCTTTTTTCAAAGTCGCTTATAAATCTTTCTTTTGCCAAGACTGCTCTTGCTTTGTTTTCTTCACTGGCTAACTCTACCAGCCCATCCAAGAACTGAATTAACTCTTTTTTTGCCATCGCCATTTCCTGCCCCTCCTTTTTGCAATAAAAAAGTAGGACCAAGTTAGCTATAACAATGTGGCGCTTGTCCACAAAAAGAGCTAATTTAGTCCTACCTAAATGTTTTTATTCAGTTACCACCTCGCATTTCCTTAAAGCCATGGAATGACCGTATCAGTAATCGGCTATTATCTGACTTTCGTAATGTAGGTTTTCGATTTTGTTCAGCGCTGTCCTAATCTTGACCTAAATGGGCTTAAAAAATAGGACTAAATCAGTGCAAACCCTTATGTTTACTGGGCTTCTCTTAATTTAGTCCTATTATAACACCAGCATAGCCTAATATAATCACATCGTAGTCCTCCATATTTTCCACATGGGTTGCAAGCTCCGGCCGGGCCTGTGCATTCTGATCCCGCTGCGCTTCATCCAATACAGTATTGTAGTCAGAGGAATACGGGGTAACAAGCTCAATTTCAAATAAATCCGCACCGGTCTGGGACTGAATTTCCTCGGCAATCCCTTTTGTATTCCCTCCCCATGAAAAATAAGCAATCAGAATCTTATCGCCGGTTTCTTCCGTATTCTGCGTGCCTGTACTCGTAACGCTTTCACCACTGCTTACGATGCCTCGCACCAGACGGATTCCCAGATTGAAGCTGCCTTTATCCTCTGGCAGGGTGGCACGATAAGCACTACGCATGTTTTTTGCAAAATCATTCCAGCCTCCACCACGGTATACCTTCCGGCTTCCGCTTTCCGCCCCGGTTGGGTCCGTTTCTCCGTCTGCCCCATAGCTGCCATAAGTATCCCATACCCATTCCCCAACATTGCCATGCATATTGTAAAGCCCCCATGCATTTGGTGAAAAGCTGTCCACTGCCACCGTTGTCTGCCGGTATTCACCTGGTTTCGTATCCAGATTCCCTTGGGAGAAATAATTATCCTCAATTTCATATGGGTAATGTCCGTAATAGTTGGCTTCCTCCGCACTAATGGAGCTTTCCGTATTAAATGGCGTTATGGTGCCTGCACGACAGGCATATTCCCACTCAGCTTCTGTAGGCAGCCGATAGCCATCCGCACGCCGATTCCATGTAATCGTCTCTCCATCCATTGTATAGGCTGGTGTCAGCCCTTCCTTCTCACTGCGGGCATTACAGTAGCGGATAGCATCCATCCACGATACATTTTCGACCGGAAGGTCGTCACCTACAAAACTGCTCGGATTCATCCCACAGATATCCTGATATTCTTTCTGCGTCAGCTCATACGGACTGATATAAAAATCGCTTACTGTTACGGTATGCAGCGTTTCATCATCACTCCGCCATGCTTCTCCGTCCGGACTGCCCATTTCAAATGTGCCGCCTGAAATCCGGATAAACCCATCCTCTATGTCTGTCCACACCGCAGGCGTTTCCGTTTGTGACTGTGGGGCTTCTTCCTGTGATGAATTCCAGCTTTCCGTATCTTCTTCCTGCGAAGGCGAACTTCCGCCCCATGTATCTTCCGGCTTACTGCCGCCACGATTCAGGGAAAAAATCACAACAGCAATCACAAGAACCGGAATGCAAAACGCCAGAACCTTTGCTATCTTCTTTCCCATTTCACCACACCTCCATTTTTGTAAAATCATTCCGAAATAATGCCCTGCCACAATAAACATACCAATCATGGCAGCCACTTCCGCGTAAAACAGAAATACGGATTTCCTTTCATCAAAAAAGACAAAATGCGTCCTCATAAAAAGATAATCTATAATTTTCTGTTGCGAGGAGGCATAAAGACCAAACAGCACAATCCCAAAAGCGGCTCCCCGCAGCAGCCAAAGAAACACATCCCTTTCCTTTATCTCCGGCAGTTTCTTTTTACACATACCCAAAATAAGTTTCCAATGCATCCCCATATGCAGGGACATCAATATAAGCTCCCAATAGGAAGCAAATAAGTGCAACGTGCGGGCAGCTGCCATTCCTCCCGAAAAAGAAAGCCACGAAAAGACAAAGCCGCTCATCCGAATGCCACTGAACGCCAAAGCCAAAAAGTCGAACAACAATAAGAGGTTAAGGGCTGTTCCCGCACACCGAACCGGGGAATAGGTTCCCTTAAACAGATTCCGCATCCAGCCAAAGTTAAGGATATGATGCAGAATGAACAATAACACCATGCCAGTCCCAAGCCATTCATGCGCCTGTTGTCCCGTCAAAAGCTCCGCCATAAGCACCGGAAGCAAAAGGAGCATTGCCGCATCAATGATTCCTTTGATAAATGCTTTCTGTTTCACTTTGCCTCCATATCCAGTCCGAGACTATTGAGCCAATCCACCATATCCTCACGGGAAGAGGAGCTGCTTAACCGCGCGCCATCCAGCCATGTAGCGTCACCTGTGCTTAAACCCTGCATATTTCTCCCACTAGAGCCAATCCCGCTGCCGCCGGATGTACAGAACGGGATTACCGTTTTTCCGGAAAAATCATAGGATTCCACAAACGTGTCCATGATGCGGGGTTCTTCACCCCACCATATCGGGAACGCAAGAAATACGATTTCATACTGAGCCATATTCTCCACACTGCCGGAAATCGCAGGCCGGGCATTTTTGTCATTCTGTTCTACCGTTGCCCTTGTACTACGGTCACTATAATTCAAATCATCATTTGTATACGGCTCCTCCGGCACAATCTCATACAAATCCGCTCCCATGGCATCTGCAGCATACTCTGCTAATGCCTTTGTTGTTCCCGTTGCAGAGAAATAAGCCACCAGCACCCTGGCATTTTCCTCTCCCGTTTCTTCTGTATCTGCCGGCTCTTCCACATCAGAATCCTGTCCCCCGGTCTGCTCCGCAGTTCCGGCATCCAGACCTTCATTCGTTTCCTCCTGCTGTGAGACTATTGCTTCCGGCGTTTCGGACCTCCCATCTGTTTCCTGACCTTCATTCGAAGAACCACAGGCCGTAAGACAGGCCAGCATTGCCATTATACCTATTCCTCCGATTATTTTTCTAAATTTTTTCATAATGCAAAACCTCCTGTAATTTTATTTTTCATATAACCAGATTTACCAGTATCCCGACAAGCAGGGAAAAAAGCATCACAAATGCAATATAAAAGATAAAATGCTTCATGCCGAGAACAATCTTCACCGCGCCGAGATTTGTAATTTTTGTTGCCGGGCCGGTAATCATAAACGCCGCAGCGCTTCCCATGCTCATACCGTCCATAAGCCACTGCTGCAGAAGAGGAATTGTTCCTCCTCCGCAGGCATAAAGCGGAACACCCACCGTTGCCGCCATCAATACCCCGAAGCCTTCATTGTTCTTTCCAAAAAGCTCCGCAAAAGCATCCGCTGGAACATACCGTTGGAACAATGCTGACAACAGCACCCCCAACAGGAACATGGGACCTGTGGCTCGCACATTTCGCCCGAAATTCTTTAACAGACGCAGAACCGGGTTGGGGTCTGTGTCATGGTTGTGAGGTGCTGCAAAACCTGAAAAATTAAAAAACTTCTTCCCCCGGAAGCAAAAGAACACCAGAAGCCCCGCCGCCGCACCGCACAGAAAGCAGGACACCAGACGTACACATAACGCCATTCCTCCGAGAACTGCACTATAAATCATAAGCTGGGGATTCAAGAGGATAGATGCTGTCATAAATGCCGCCAGCCAGTCATCCCGCATCCCTTTTTTCGAAAAGGAGGCGGCAATGGGAATTGTCCCATACATGCACAGGGGAGAAAGGATTCCCAATATGCAAGCCGGGATAATGCCAAACAGCCCCAGTTTCTTGTCCCGCATACCGTCAAACAGCTTATGTATCTTATCCTTTGCAAAAACGGATATGATGGAACCAATCAGCATTCCCAAAACCCAATATTTGAAAATCTGTTCAAATTGAATACTGAAATAGTACCAGATATAAACAAATTCCCGACGCAACACATCCAACATACCCAGCCGCCTTTCCTCTATTCATCAATAGAAACTAACTGATACGTCCTGCTGCCAAGTCCAATCTTTTCCGCCTGCTCTAACGTATGAAGCCCGTTTCTCGATTCAATCCGGTTTACTAAAGAAACCCCATCCTCTGCACTGTATACAAGGTCAATACAAGCCTGGTCCAATGCTACCGGGTCAAAAGAAGCCAGAATCCCTATGTCATGCATATCAGGTTCCGATGGATTTCCGTCACAATCACAATCCACAGATAAACGGTTCATTACATTGATGTACAGAATATTTCCATCCAGATAGTCGGTTACAGATTTTCCGGCTTCCGCCATGGATTCCAAAAAAGAATCCTGATCCGCACTCCACATACTGCCTCCGTTTCCGCCCGTATGAATGTGGTTCTTTCCCTCGGAAGATGCGATACCTATGGAAATGTTCTTGATAGCGCCTCCATACCCTGCCATTGCATGACCCTTGAAATGGGACAGAATCACATAATAATCATAATCTGCAAAATGGGCGCCCACATAATTTTCCGTCAGGTTGTCTCCTCCTGTCACTTCCAGCGTCATAGAGCCGTCCTCGTCCATAATGTCCACATCCGCAATCGCCGTATAGCCGTGGTCCTCCGCCAACTGGTAATGCATTGCCGTACTTGCACGCTGTCCACCGTAAGCCGTGTTGCACTCCACAATGGTCGCATCCAATTCCTGCACCAAATCCCCAATTAGTTCCGGACGCAGATAATTGCTCCCGTTTTCCCCGGTAGAAATCTTCACGGCAACCTCACCGGTGGGTTCTGCACCCAGCACCTCATAAATTGCCATCAAGCCCTCCGGGCTTATATCGGTGGTCATATACACAACCGGAGAATCATCTTCTCCATCAATATTTATATCTTCCGTCATAGACGGCATTTCTTCACTTCCTTCTCTATCATCTGTAGTCTGCTCCGTCTGTCCGAAAGAAGCGGTATACTCTGAATCAGGTCTGCTCTCCTGATTCTCTGTTCTGCCCGCACTTTGCCCACAGCCCGCCATAGTCAGCGTCAAAAGCACTGTAAGAAAAATAGGAATCCATTTTTTCATCATCATCCTCCGTTATTTCAATAAGGAATATATTTCGTCTGTAACAGGCTCCAGCCATTCATTGGAACCGTTCTCTCCGGGAACTTCAACCGCCAGATGGGAGAACCAACTATCCTTTGCCGCGCCATGCCAGTGCTTTACGCCGACCGGAATATTGACCACATCCCCCGGATGAAGTTCCTGTGCTTCTTTTCCCTCTTCCTGATAATATCCACGCCCAGCGACACAGACCAGAATCTGACCTCCGCCCTTGTCCGCATGATGAATATGCCAGTTATTACGGCATCCCGGCTCAAATGTCACATTGAAAATCCCGACCTGTGATGTGGAAAGCGGGGCAAGGAAACTTTGTCCGGTAAAATACTGTGCAAAGCCGTCATTCGGCGTACCAATCGGAAATACCATCTCTGCCGCATGGGCAGCTTTCCCATCCTCACCCACAGCTTCCTCTTTCCACACATCCTTTGCCAGACGGAATACCGCCCAGCCCTTCGGCCATCCCACATAGAAAGCAGCATGGGTAATGATTGCCGCTGCCTCCGCTTTTGTTACGCCATGCGCCTTTGCATTTTCCAGGTGATAAACCAGCGAAGAATCCGTAATGCCGGACGACATCAACGCAACCATCGTTATGATACATCGGGTTTGCAGGTCAATATCCTGATTGTTCCAGTTTTCGCCAAATAGCACATCATCATTGTAATGCGCAAACTCCGGTGCGAATTCACCAAGGTCTTTTCTGCCTGCTGTTTGTACAATTTTCTCCATTTTCTTATCCTCCTTTATTTATACAACATTTCCTGCTTTTTGCTTGCCGTTCTGCGCCATAACACCCGCAAGGGCATGAGGCACATATAATTCCTCCAGATAATGAATCTCATCTTCCGTCAATTCCAATTCTACCGCTTTTACCGCCCCATCCACATGGGAGAATTTTGTTGCCCCAACTACAGGACTTGTCACTTTCGTAAGAAGCCATGCAAGGGAAACCTCGGTCATGGAAACACCGCGTTTTTCTGCTATTTCTTCTACACGCCGGATGATTTTTCCATCAGCCTCCGCCGTTGCGTCGTATTTGAACCGTGCATAGGAATCCTCTTCCAGCCGTTTTGAAGTTTCTCCGGGATGGCGGGATAATCTTCCGCTTGCCAGCGCGCTATATGGCGTCATGGCGATATTTTCTGAATAACAGAATGGTGCCATTTCCCGTTCTTCCTCACGGGCAATCAGATTATAATGCCCCTGGATGGATATAAACTCTGCGAATCCCTGTGACCGTGCGTAATAATTTGCCTTGGCAAGCTGCCATGCGAAGCAGTTGGATATTCCGATGTAACGGGCTTTTCCTGCCTTTACAACATTATTCAGTCCTTCCATAATCTCCTCCATCGGGGTATGGTAATCCCACATATGGTAAATGTATAGGTCGACAAAATCCATGCCGAGGTTTTCAAGGCTCTTATTAATGTAATTTTCAATGTGCTGCTGTCCGCTGATGCCGGAATCAATTTCCTCCTGTGTACGTGGCGTGAATTTGGTGGCAATCACATATTCATCACGCTTTGCAAAATCCCGAAGTGCCTTTCCAACAAACTGTTCACTGGTTCCGTTCTGATAGGCAATCGCCGTATCATAGAAATTGATGCCAAGCTCCAGACCATGCTTTATAATCTCCCTCGTCTGGCTTTCATCTACTGTCCAGCTATGCTGTCCGGCAGCCGCATTGCCAAATCCCATGCATCCCATGCAGATGCGGGATACTTTCAAATCCGATTTTCCTAATGCTGCATATTTCATTTTCCATGTCCTCCTTACAAGATTTTTCCACCCATTTTGTAAACCGGCTACACTGTTTGCCCATCTCCTATCTTATTCCATAACCATTTCCTTTCTAATATTATCAATCATGTAATCAAGCTCATCCAGTGCCTGCTGCTTTTTGTGAATTTCTTCCAGCAGCCAATAACGCTGTTTTCTAAGAAGCTGTATCTTTTCTTCTTTATGATTGCCTCCAGCCTTTTCCAAAATCAGGTATTGCTTTATTGCAGCTACATCAAATCCCGCTGTTCCCAAAGAATAAATCATTCCTGCCTTCCGCAGTTCTGATTCTGTATAATCCAGAATACCATTCACAGACTGACAACTTTCCAAAAGACCATTTTCCTCATAGAACCTTAATTTTTCAATGCTAATATGAAACTGCTTACTGGCTTCCTCTAATGTCATCCCTAACCTCCATTTCAAGCAACTGATACCAAACACTACAAACCATCCTCAATATGACAAATATTATCACTCTGAGAAACCCGGCTCATACAGAGAAGCCTCCACATCACAGGGTATGCCTTCGGTGTGGCAGTTTTTCTGCATACTATGGTATATAAAAATAAGTGCAGTCCGGAAACGCTTCTTTCCTAACTACACTTACATTATAAAATAATAGTCCTATCCTAACAAATACTTGATTTTTATATCGTATTCATGCTTAAAAAGCATTTAATATGTTCTATAAATTTGGTAGCCGCCAGGCTAAAGGGCTGTCCCCGCTTCCATGCCAGTACACTGGTTGCCGTCAACAATGGCTCGAGTGGCCGATAGGTAATCTTTGATTGGTCCCAGAATGGTACAGCTCCCTCAACCGAAAGAGAATATGCCAATCCATTACTCACCATAATCGCAGCATTTGTACTTAAATTGCTGGTAAAAACAACATCCAGTCTGTCATAGTAGTTTCCAAACCAACTCGCCAGTTCATTCTGCACACTCATACGTCGTGGAAGAATCAACGGCTGCTCCGACAAATCCTTTGCTGTTACTGTCTTTTTATCAGCGAACGGAGCATCCGGCCGCATTAATACCACCCATTTTTCTTTCACATCCAGACGGATAAAATCATATTTCTCTATGTCTATCGGTTCAAGCAGCAGCCCAATATCCAAAAGTCCTTTATCCATCTGTTCTTTCACCACATCTGCCGTAGCTGTAAAAATATCAAAACTGACATAGGGATACTTCTTACGAAAGGCATCTATCAGCTTTGGAAGCATCTGCACAGATGCAATTTCTCCACATCCAATCGAAATTTTTCCTTCGACCTGTTCCTCCTGCTCAATCAATTCCCTCTCTGTCTTATCTACTAGCTGCAGAATCTCCTCTGCACGCCTGCGCAGCAAAATTCCTTCATTTGTCAAAGTGATTTTCCGTGTTCCCCTATGAAATAATTTAACGCCAATCTCCTCTTCCATCTGTGAAAGCTGACGGGAAAGTGTCGGCTGTGTAATATGTAAAACCTCTGATGCTCTTGTAATGCTCTCCTCTCTGGCTACCGTTAAAAAATAACGAAGAACTCTGATTTCCATATTAAAACTCCTCCCGACATATCCATACGGATTCATATTTATAGCAAGCCTCTGCAATATGATATCTGATGTTAAAACCGATTGCACCAAAAACAATCTACCAAAAGAAGCAGCGGTTTTACAACGCTGCTTCTTTTAATGTCATTCCAGTATTTTGCATTAACATATTCTCCATAATTTTTCAAATTCCTCCACGGAAATCGGTTTTGAAAAATAATATCCCTGAGAAACCTCACATCCGTTATCGTATAGAAAATCAGCCATCTCCCTTGTCTCGACACCCTCGGCAATGATATCCAGTCCCAAATCATTTGACATGGAAATCACATGGGATACAATACTCTTTCCATTTTCATTATCCAGACATTCATCCAAAAAGAACCGGTCCATTTTCAATACATCAAATGGTGTATCCTTCAGCATACTCAGGGAAGAATATCCAGAACCGAAGTCATCCATCATCAAGGTAAAGCCTGCATCTTTAAATCCTGTGGCATAGGAAATCGTCTCTTCACTCTCTGTCGTCTCCGTAATCTCCAATTGCAGTAATTCAATCGGAATCCGGTAATCCTCCACCAGCTTCTTAATATAATTTACCGCATCGAACTTTTTCAGATACGTCCTGGATACATTCACAGAGATGGGAACCGGCGTTTTTCCCTCATCAATCCAGCCACGCAACAGCTTACATACACCCTCCCACATGAACTGGTCTAATTTTAATATAAATCCATTTTCTTCAAATACAGGAATAAAATCTGCCGGAGAACGCATATTGCCATCTGCATCAATCCAACGAACCAATGCTTCTCCTCCCACGATTCTTGCCTGCTTTTTATCATACCGGTATTTCGGTTGTATATAAATATGGAATTCCCCGTTCCGTAATGCCTCCTCTTCCAATTCCTCAATGGCGCCGGAATCCACAACCTTCTTCATAAGATCATCTTCAAAAAATGCTACCTTCTTTATAATCGCTTTTTTCACCTGAACTCTTGCCAGCCCGGCTTCGTCCCCATTTTTACGGAATCTCGTGTCCGTACCATCCACAACACGGACTCCGTAGGACATATTAAACCGGATATCACCACAACGGTGCAGCCGGCTGTCCAATAATTCGATAAACTCCAGAATCTCTTCTTTGCCATTATAATATGTAACGACCTGGTACAAATCCGCTGACAGACGACAATACAGATGCGTCTCATCACACATTACCTTCAAGGTATCCGTTATATATTGCAGAATAGTATCTCCTGCCTCTATGCCGTAGGTTTCATTAATATACCGGAACTTCCGGATATCAAACTGGATATATGCATATTTCCGTTCCGGATGGGCCGCCTGGAATCTTGCAATCCGGTTAATGAATACGGACGGATTCTTGTCATTCGTAAAGGACAGCAGAATTTCCCGGTCCTCCAGCTCCTTATCCCGCAGTGCCTTCACCTTTCCTGCATATGCCTGAATCAAACCATTTTCATCCAAATCCAGATAGCATTTGATGGAAACCAGCTCCACATCATAGATATCACTGTTTACATAAACCTCTGCCGATAACTCCTGCATATGAATCGGTTCCCGAATACCCTGCTGTAAACGCTCATACAGATTGATAATCTTTCCCCGGTCCTGAGGCTCTACCCATGTACCATTATATAACTGATACAAAAAATCCTGCTTACCATCCATGATTGCCTGCGGTATATATGGGTTTTCCTCAATATAATAAAACTCGGCAGGAATGTTGGCATAAAAATAGATAACATCCAAATGCTCCCTGCGAATTCTCATAAGATCCTGCATTGCCTTTTTTCTTTCCATCTTCTCCAAATCATTATCCTCCCGCAGAATTAAGCCGCGCTCAAGGACTCCTCCCACCTACGGCGGGTCCCTCCTCAAGTTATATGCCTATAGTTATCCGACTGCACCTTTTCTTTGCTTCTATCCAACTCAAGGACTCCTCCCACCTGCGGTGGGTCCCTCCTCAAGTTATATGCCTATAGTTATCCGACTGCACCTTTTCTTTGCTTCTATTCAACTCAAGGACTCCTCCCACCTGCGGCGGGTCCCTCCTCAAGTTAAAAAACAGGTATATAACCCTCCATTTTTATATACCTGTTTCAGCCGTTCAAAGCTACTTATTTAATTATAACATTACTATACAGATTTTTCCACTACCGAATTTCTGTTTTTCCACCCATATATGGCTGTAATGCAGTTGGAATCTTCACGCTGCCATCCGCCTGCAGATTATTCTCCAAAAATGCAATCAACATTCTAGGCGGTGCAACTACTGTATTATTCAGGGTATGCGCCAGATATTTCTGTCCGTCTTCCCCTTTTACCCGAATCCGAAGCCTTCTTGCCTGGGCGTCTCCCAGATTGGAACAGCTTCCCACTTCAAAATACTTCTTTTGTCTTGGGGACCATGCCTCCACATCAATCGACTTTACCTTTAGGTCTGCCAAATCACCAGAGCAGCACTCCAGGGTACGAACCGGAATATCCAAAGAACGGAACAAATCTACCGTATTCTGCCATAGCTTTTCAAACCACATCGGACTTTCCTCCGGTTTACAGATAACAATCATCTCCTGCTTTTCAAACTGATGAATCCGGTAAACCCCCCGCTCTTCTAAGCCATGGGCGCCTTTTTCCTTCCGGAAGCAAGGGGAATAGCTGGTCAGCGTCTGCGGCAGCTCCGCCTCCTGTAACATGGTATCAATGAATTTCCCAATCATGGAGTGTTCACTGGTTCCAATCAGGTATAAATCCTCTCCTTCAATCTTATACATCATAGCATCCATCTCTGCAAAGCTCATAACACCAGTTACCACATCACTGCGAATCATAAACGGAGGCACACAGTAGGTAAAGCCCCGGTCAATCATGAAATCTCTGGCATAAGAGATAACTGCTGAGTGCAAACGTGCAATGTCTCCCATCAGATAATAGAATCCATTTCCTGCTACCCGTCGGGCGGCATCTAAATCAATGCCATTGAATTTCTCCATAATCTCTGTATGATACGGCACTTCAAAATCCGGAACTACCGGCTCTCCATATTTCTGAAGTTCTACATTTTCACTATCATCTTTTCCAATTGGAACGGAAGGGTCGATAATATTCGGAATCACCATCATGATAGACTGAATCTTTTCCTGAAGCTCTCCCTCCCGGACTTCCAGCTCTGCCAGTCGTTCCGAGGATGCAGTCACCTTTTTCTTGGCTTCTTCTGCTTCTTCCTTCTTTCCCTGTGCCATTAATGCACCTATCTGCTTGGATATCTTATTCCGTTCTGCCCGAAGATTGTCTGCCTCCTGCTGGGTCTTACGGCTCTCGGCATCCAATTCAATGACCTCATCCACCATAGGAAGCTTGCTGTCCTGGAATTTATTCTGAATATTCTGCTTTACAATGTCCGGATTCTCTCTCAGAAACTTAATATCTAACATAACCTGTACTTTTCCTTTCTTCTTTTTTGTTTATCCCTTTTCTGTTTATATGAATACTTTCTCTAGTATATATGATTGCTATAACTTAATTAGTTTATACCATTTTTTGCCTATTTGCAAGCAATTATCCGGCTCTTTTCATTAATTGTAATAACCGTTCAGCCATACAGAATTTCCAGTACAATGAGTTCGTGGGAGCTTGCTTACAAAGAACCAGTTGTATTGGCAATTCTATAGGGCAAATGCCCCGCATGAAATAAGTCACCAGCCAGTTTCATATATAACGTTCATTAAAATAGTATAAATTTTATTGTAAATATGGACGTTTTTTTGTATAATCAAAATATGGTAGGTGTAAGCTTTCATTTTATCTTATCTTCTGCCTAAATTAGTAACAGCGAGGTAGTAAAATGACACAAAGCACACCAAAGCGTAAGATAAAAGACAGCATATTCACAAATCTCTTTCAGGACAAAAAATATCTGCTCCGCTTGTATAAGACACTTCATCCAGAGGATAGTGATGTGACAGAAGATGATATAAAAGACATTACTATTAAGCACATATTGGTAGATGCAGATTATAATGACCTTGGATTTTCGGTAGGCAGCAGACTTGTCATTCTGGTTGAAAGCCAGTCAACATGGACATTGAACATTATTATTCGTGCGCTGATGTATCTGATTCAGACCTATCATGATTATTTTAAACGTACCAAGCAAAATCTGTACGGTTCTAAAAAAGTGAATATGCCAAAACCAGAATTGTATGTGATTTTTACGGGTGAAAAACCAAAGAATCCCCCCGACATTATATCACTCTCAAAGGATTATTTTGACGGCGAAAAAATAGCAGTAGACGCAGAGGTCAAGGTACTGTATCAAGAAGATGAGAATAATATTATCGGACAGTATATTATTTTTTGTAAGGTGTATAATGAACAGAGAAAGAAATATGGTCAGACAAAACAGGCAGTAACAGAAACGATTCGTATTTGTAAGGACAGAAATGTGTTGAAGGAATATCTTGAAAATAAGGAACAGGAGGTTGTGGACATTATGATGACATTATTTGATGATGAGCAGGTTTTAGAGGCATATGCAAAAGATATTGATGATAATGTTACCCATAGAGAAGCAAGAAAAACCGCAGAAAGAATGATTAAAATGGGAAAACTTTCCCTTGAAGACATTGCACTATGTGTTCCCTCATTGTCACTTGAGGAATTAAGAAAACTGGAATCCGAGATTATACAGTTAGCATAAAAGACAGTGTCAGGCAAACATATAACGTGAAAATTCAAAAAGCAGTTAAAGCCTCAAAAAAATCTGATGCAAAAGAAAAACAGGTATATAAAATCCATCTTTATATACCTGTTTTTCTATTTCAATCTACGATTTAATTATATAATCCTACATAGATTTCTTCCGTTTCATCACAGCAAATCCGCCGCCTGCCAGACAGAACAGCAGTACCATCATACCGATTGGTGCAGAATCCCCTGTGGACGGTGTACTACCGGACGCCTGTGTAGAGGCATCCGCACTGGTAGAGCCAGTACCTGCAACATCCTTATATACAATTGCATAAGTAGAAAACCGGTCCGTCTCGAAGGTCAGACTATTGGCTGCCGCATTATATTCCACCGGAATCATCTCTGTCTGCACCGAACCATCTGAGCCAATGTGACGGCGTACAATCTCATACTCTCTGCCTGTTGTCCGAATCCGCTCCGGAATGGTAACGGTAAGTGCAACCGGCTGATTCAATTCAGTCAGAGCAATACTGCTGTCACCATCCTGAAAGCTTAATGCTTCGTTTTGAGAATTCCGGATAGAGGCTGACATACTCAAATCCAGGTACACCGGAGCCTCACATACATAATTATTTTCACTCAGTTCTTTTTGAATATCTGCAATCGCCGTCTGCGCCCCCGCTGTCTGGACGTTAATCTGATTGACCGATAAGTCTATATCCACACTCCCTTTATTTTCCAGTATATCCAGCTGTTCATCCGTCAACTCAGCATCTCGAAGCAGCTTGGCATCCGGAATATTCTCCATGGTAACCGGTTCCCCATAATTACCGGTAACCGTTCCACTGGTCACATGCTGATACATCAAAACCTTGATATTGGTTTGATTAATCGAAGCACCCGGAGAAAAGGTAATGACATCCCGCAAAGGATTCCTCAGGTCTTCCTTCCTATATGTTTCATCATGCCAGCCATCGCCATCCTCATTATCCACGATAAAGGATATAGAATGGTTCGTATCCGGCAGGAAGCCAAAATAAATATTAATGCCCTCCGGATTGGATGGGGCTTCTATCTCATTTTCCCACATACCGGCAATCTTAAAGTCGCAGTCTGAGTTAATGTGCAGTGTCTTAAATGGAAGCATTACATGAATCTCCGTATCCTCCCCCAGAATCTGCGCTACCAAATCCGGTTCTCCCTCTGCCGGCTCATCATGGTCAGAATAATATCCATCTTCTTTCCAGATTGCATCTATAATCTCTCCCTCATTTGTAATATACTTGTCAAAATCTATATCAAAGGAATACGGATGCTCGGCATCTGTAGTATCCCGGCGCGTTGCCACGTAGAAGTCGCCCCTATACACGGATACATATTGCACATCGGAAATATCCATCTGTAGAGGAAGTCCATAGTTATCCCCCAGCTCCATTAACACATCCCGTACTCCCGTAATATCTCGTACAGTGTCCTCTACATAATATCCATCCTCTTCGCGGTCATGATTCGTCATCTGCTTATCATAACCACCCTGAATATAAATTTTTTCAAAATCACGCGTAGAAGTGATATACTGTTCTTCCGCATGGTCTGCCGCATAATTCGAGGTAGACACACAAATCCGGATACAATCCCTCTTTACATCAGGAACCGTAAGATTTGATACCCTTCCGTCTGCATCATAAAATGTAACCGGCACCGTACCGCTCAGCTTATCAATCACCTCCTGAATCGTACTTCCATGTACCCAGAACAGAGGACCCATAGCCTCTGCCCATTCCGGTGTTCCATCCCAGAAAATCTCACCAGCCTGATATTCATCCTCCGTTATGTAACAGCCGGAATAGCCCATATGCCGCTCATTATCCGTATAATTCTGTCTGGTTACCCACTCTCCGTCTCCATCATCTTCCCGCACCAATGGAGTGCCATCCCAGGCTCCTGTACCCAGTATCTCACAAGGGTCGTTCAGCCACCACAGGCCTTCTGCATCTCCGGCAGAGTTCAGGGTTATAGTACCATTCAGATTATTTGTCACATTTCCTCCTGCAATCAGCGCAGCTCTATCCTTTTTATCTTCATCTGCATCATCAGGAACGGTAGTTGTGATTGTAAGATTCCCGTCACCGGAAAATGTAACCGTTTTCTCTCCTACAATTGCAACCTCGCCGTTGCAGACAATTTCACTGTCCGCTTCCATTATGATGTTCAAATCCAGATTGGTATAGATGACATTTGCTCCCTCTGAACCGTTTACAACCAGATTTAAGCCCTTTAGATACAAAGCGCCGGTATCTTCCGCATATTTTAGATTATAGTCCTCCTCTGTTCCGGGAATCAGCTTTCCCGCGTGAGCCGGATCATTTTTCCAGTATGGAACATTCAGAAAATCACCATCATAGTCCTCACCGGACACAGAATCAGGGTCTGTTATACTGCTCGTATCAATACCGAGCCAGTCCTCACTTCCAGTTTCAGCATTCGCCTCAGTAAGACAAATGCAGAATTTCCCCGGATCATCATAGGGGCTTTCTGCATAAACAGTTGATACCGTTTCCGGGAAAAATCCGGCAACCAATAAACCGCTCAGCAGAATACTGAACAGCCTTCGGCAGCTCCCTCTTCCTAATTTTGTTATTTTCACCTGTGTTCTCCTCCTTATTATCGTAATATATAGGATGGTAACACAATGGGAAACAAATTTGGTACGCGTGAAGCGGACTTTTTATTTTACTGATTGACAATGATTTCTACTGTTTTTCTCATATTCAGATTTTGAATTTCCGCTTCCTTGCCGGAATCAATAAACACCATACGGAGCCGCCTGCATTCTCCAACCGGGGTCAGAGCATCTACGGGGGTATTGGTTATATCCAGTATTTCCAACTGGTTTAGGGTTGCGGTCAAAGATATATCCCTAATATCTGTACCTGCAAGCCCCAGATAATTCAGTCTTGGAAAGTTATCAATGCCGGACAGGCTATTAACCTTATGGCATAAAGAGATGTCAAGGCATTCCAAGTCTTGCAGATTGTCCAATGCATCCAGGCTGTTCAATTCACTTTCAAACAAACTTAGAATTCTCAAATTCGTCATGGTATTAATCTGTGCAATCTGTTCCGAATCCAAACCACTGACCTGAAGACTGGTGAGCTTATTCATGGATGCCAGCGGGGAATAATCTGTAATATTGGTATAGGAGCATTGCAGTGACGTCAATGGAAGGTCCTTCAGCACCTCCAGGGATGTTACCGAAGTCTCTGAAATATTCAATTGCTGTAAGCCGGTAACGGCTGCCAGGCTCTCGATATCAGAGACAGGATTATTTCTGATATTTAAACTCACCAATGCAGAATTCCCCTCGATTCCCTCCAGGCTCGTAATATTATTTTTCTCCAGACTCAGCCGACGCAGCGACAGCCCTTGCAGGACAGAGAGGGATTCCACCCCCTGATTATCCAGTACAACCGTATAAAGGTTCGGAAGAGATTGCAGGTCGGAAAGCTCTGCCGGCGTCATTACCCTTGCTTCATTGCCAAACTCTGAAAAATAAGTATTATGATATTCCTCATGCTCCTCCCAGGTTTGAAAGGTTCTGTCACCACACAAAATTAATGTTGTGACATTTTCCAAATCTGCCTGGGTAATCGGTGTATGTCCATCCAGCCCCAGCGTTTCCCGAACCGCCGCCTCGATGTGAGGATTTTGAAAGGAAACGGACTGGTTATAATATTGATATGCCGTCAGCCCATGAACCAGCATCCAGGCGGATGCCGTAATCAGAAGCAGACCTACAGCAGCCTGTACTACAACCGTTCGTCTGCCTTTCGAGAACCGTTTCAGACTTTTTAATTCCCGGCAAAGCGCCGTTACCGATGCATAACGGCTTTCCGGGTCAAATGCCAGACACTTCCGGATGGTGTTCCGAACCGGAGCGGAAAGCTCCTTCCATTCCGGACAGGCAGTGGAGTAGCATCCGGTCAAAAGATACAAAAAAAGGATACCCAGACTGTAAATATCAGAACGCACACTGGACTGCTGATACCCAAACTGTTCCGGTGCCGCAATTTCCTTCGTTCCCAGACACACAGTATCATAAGTGTTACCTTCCTTATATTCACGTACGGTATCCATATCAATAAATTTATAATCCCCATCTTCTGTAACCAGAATATTCTGAGGCTTAATATCCCGATGCACCAAAGGCGGTACATGGGTATGCATCACCTGGACACAGCGGCAAATCTCCAGCATTGCCGTAATTGCCTGTGCCGTTGAATAGACCCCTGTCCGGTCGATTCGCTGCTCCAAGGTTTCCCCCTCCAGATACTCCCGAAGCAGATAGGTAACTCCCTCCTCTGTAAAGCTGGAATAGACCTTGGGTACAAAAGCAGCTTCTACAGAGGTCAGTGTGGCAAATTCCTTCTGTAACCCTTCCCCCTCTCTTCCAGCCCCCCATTTTAATATACACCGCTTCGAGGATTGGATTTCCTCCAACAAATAAACCCCTTTGGTTTCTGTCCGTTTCAGACACGAAAGCATATGATAATCCTGAGAGAGCCTGGACGGAAGAACCTCTTCCTGATACATTTGTTCCAATGCTTCTGCTATACGTTCTCTTCTCTCTCCGATTTCCATATGACTCATAGTAATGTCCGTTCTCCAATATGTTCCAGGAAATCATTGGTTTCCGTCAGGGAAAGCTTTTGTGAAATACAACAAAGAATTGCCGCATCCCGCTTCACCTTCGGATATAGATTTCCGGTCTGTGCAAGAATCAACAAATGCTGGATTTCATCTATCGTGCAAGACATGGACAATCCAATCCGTAGCAACACATCCCGGCTTGGCATCCGTTCTCCATTGAATATCTGATATACATAGCTTTTACTAAGCAGAGATATCCGTACAACTTCCATCATTGTCAATTCGTGCTTGTTCAACAGCTCCTGCAGATATTCCGTTAAGGATACCTTATCAAAACAATCCCCCTGGGCAACCATCTTTCCGAATATCTGCGGTGAATCCTTCACAAGCTCCAATAGATTATCCGTTTCTAATACTTTATCTGCCTCTTTCATCGCGTACCCCATTTTCCCATGTAAAATCAATCGGTTCAGTTTTTGTGTATATTATATCATAATTACGCAAAAACTGGTACGCTGTCAGCAGACTCCACCCTCTTATATTACCAAATTACCGCCGTTGCGCCATAGGTCAGGCCTGCGCCAAACCCGGACATAATAATCTTTTCACCACGCTTCAGCTTCCCCGCCTGATTCAACTCATCTAACAAAACCGGAATACTGGCGGAGGACATGTTACCATAATGATGCAGATTCATTGGAAACTTTTCTTCCGGTTCTCCTAACCGCTTCGCGATGGATTGAATGATTCTGGCATTTGCCTGATGCAGAATGTAATGATCCACCTCTGATTTGTCCCATCCTGCTTTTTCCAGCACCTTCTGAATACTATCCGGCACCTGGCTGACTGCAAACCGAAAAACCTCCTGTCCATTCATTTCCAAATAACCGCTTCCTTTGGATTCCTCTGCGGTAGCTGCTGCCTCCCGAAAGGGTGTATTGACCTGTCCCTCATAGCGGTAAAGCGCCATCCCCTTTTTACCATTGGCGCCCTGTACCATGGCTACCACGCCTTCCTCCTCTGCCTGAACAAAGGCGGCGCCTGCACCATCGCCAAATAAAATGCAGGAAGACCGGTCATTCCAATCTACAATCTTTGTCAATACCTCTGCCCCTACAATCAAAGCATTCCGATACATACCGCATCGAATATAAGCATCCGCTGAATTCAAGGCAAATAGAAATCCGGCGCAAGCCGCATTCAAATCATAGGCGGTAGCATTGTCTGCTCCGATTGCCGCCTGAATCTCACAGGCAAGACATGGAAAGGTGCAATCCGGTGATACGGTAGCTGCCAGAATCAAGTCCACCTCCTCTGCCTTCTTCCCTGCATTCTCCAGTGCTTTCCGACATGCTTCCGCCGCCAGAGAGGTTGTGGTTTCTGTGGTAGCTGCATGTCTGCTCCCGATTCCGGTCCGCTCCTGAATCCATGTATCTGAGGTATCCAGAAACGTCTCCAGCTCCTGATTGGTTACTACCCGGGATGGTATTGCACTACCGGTTCCTATAATTCTTGTTGTCATATGTACTCCCTTTCTTTCTCTGACTTTGCCTTGCTGTCAAGACCTAGCCTTGGTTTCTATCCTCTGCTTTTTCATTTACCATAAAAGCTAGTATGGAAAACTACCTTTCGTAAACTTACAAAAGCAGCAAAACCGCTTTGGATTTTGCTGCTTTTATTCCTTGATTCCATTGTAATATATAAGATTTTCTTTGTCCAGTTTATTTTAATTATCCGATAGCGTAAATTTACTGTAGGAATTAAATAGACAGAGCTGCCCCGGTTCTG
>JAMOZY010000017.1 GCA_023667695.1 Clostridium sp.
AGGGCTTGACCAGGGAAGGGTTAGATGGAAGCTGTATGATGTTCTGAAGGTGCAGGGGTTTTAGAATAATCCTCGATAGCTCAATGGTAGAGCACTCGGCTGTTAACCGAGTTGTTGTAGGTTCGAGCCCTACTCGGGGAGTAAGTTAATATGGCCCTATGGTCAAGCGGTTAAGACATCGCCCTTTCACGGCGGTAACACGAGTTCGAATCTCGTTAGGGTCACTGAATATTTAGTGGCGATAACATAAAAATTGCCACTAAATGCATATAATATGGTATGGCGCGATGGCCAAGTGGTAAGGCAAAGGTCTGCAACACCTCTATCGCCGGTTCAAATCCGGCTCGTGCCTCTGAAAGGCATCTGTAATAAGATGTCTTTTACCCTTAACGCGGGGTGGAGCAGTCTGGAAGCTCGCCGGGCTCATAACCCGGAGGTCATAGGTTCAAATCCTGTCCCCGCTACTCAAGAACGGTTTTTAGAATCGTTCTTTTTCTTTTTACCAACTGTTCGACAGATGAGTATTTTTATTTGTCTGTGTTGTAGTAGATTTATAAAAAAATTTTTGATACAATGTCACTATAGGTGACATTTTTTTATATCGGAATGAACAGGAAGATTTTACGGCTATCTGCTCATTCATGGGAAGGGTAGGTGAGGCTGAATGACAAGGAAGAAAAAAACAGTAATTATCGTGGCTGCGGTAATGCTTGTAATTGCTGTATCTGCTACCGTTTTGATTACGGTAACCAGAAACAAAAAGTCCGGGGTAGAAGCGGAAAATGCGGAAACCGCAATGCTTGGCAAAGAGGATTTGTCAAATTCCGCATCTGAGGAGCAGGAGGCTGATGCCAATCTGGAGGGAAACAACCAAATATCCACTGAGGAAGCAGAGAAGCCAACCACGGAGTCGGGCAGTACAGCCAATGGCAACAAACCAACGGGAGGAACGAACAATACCCCGTCACAGACAACGGTACAATCCACAACACAGGCACCGAATACAACAGAACAGCCAACAGGCGGAAATCAGGGAGGCGGTACACACCAGCATACATGGCAGGCACAGTATCGGACTGTCCACCATGATGAAGAAGGTCATTACGAAAATGTGTGTGTGAAAGAAGCATATGATGAACCGATTTATGAAGGACATTATGCTTGCGATTATTGTGGGAAGGATATTACAGCGTCAGGAGAAGGACCAGACCATTGCATAGGTTGTGGTCCACCAATGCCAGAAGATGACCCGTTTTATATGCCCGGAGTAATTACAACATTAGGTTCCGGTTATGGAACAATACGCGTCCAAGTCGAAACCATCCACCATGAAGCAGTCTACGAGAAAAAATGGATTGTAGACAAGAAAGCATATGACGAGCAGGTATTGGACGGATATAAGTGTACGACCTGTGGAGCAATCAAGTAAAATAATAAAATCAGTAACAAAACAGTAGAGTATTTGCCCAATAGAAAATAGTTACAACAATGATAATTTAGAAGAAAAGAAAGCGGAGCGAAACGATATGGGAACAAGTTATGAATTAGGTGACATAATCAAATTAAAAAAGGCACATCCTTGTGGGACAAATGCATGGGAAATCCTTCGTATCGGAATGGATTTCCGCCTGAAATGTACTGGTTGTGGACATATGATTATGATTTCCAGAAAGGATGTAGAAAAGAATTTTCGGGGTTTTATAGCTCCCCAAAAGGAAATAAAATAAGATACACAGACAGGATAATACAGAAGAGGATTGTCAAGTGTGAAAAAACACCTTATAATTAATGGAAAATCAAGTATACGGAGGTATAAGACATGGAAGGAACAAAAACATTAGTTGCATATTTTTCTTATTCAGGAACTGCAAAGCGGGTGGCGGAGCAGGTTGCAAAAGCAGCGTCAGCAGATTTGTTTGAAATTATTACAAAAAAAACATATTCCAGTGATTATATGGCTGTAGTAGAAGAAGCAAAGGAAGAACTGAAGCAGGGAGCCAGACCGGAATTAGAAACACAGGTTGAGAACATCAGCCAATATGATAAGATTATTCTCGGTTTCCCGAATTGGTGCAGTACTTGCCCGATGCCGGTTTTGACCTTCCTGGAAAGCTATGATTTGACAGGGAAAACCATTTATTCCTTTGTTACCAATGGCGGAGGCGGCTGTGGCAGAAGCACGGAAGATATTAAGAAAAGCAGCCAGGGAGCTGTGGTGACAGACAGTATCGATGGAAATAATCTGACAGATGAACAGGTGAAAGAGTGGTTGGAGATAAAGTGATATTGTCCCTTTTCGGAATTGTGTACCTATTAAAGCGAGTTACAGTTGCATTTACAAGTCGGGATTTTGCGGTTCGCGAGGAGTGAGAGAATATGAACGGAGAATTATTAGTTGAAAATATTGATGAAAATGTTATTCTTTTTAGGATTACCCAATATCAACATGGAATGTCTGCAACAGAGATTTATGACCTTACCAGAAGGTGCTGGAAAGTAAATGTGGAAAAAGCGAGAGAGGCAGATTTGGCATTTTCTGTCTATAAAGGAATTGTACTTGAAGTTTATAGGATTGTTGAGTGGTTTCCAGGGCACTCTACCTATAACAGCATTCCTGTGTCTGACGAAATAAAAAGGCGGGATAAGCAGGAAGGAAGATGGGAATTTGTAGGACGCGTAGACGAGGAACTACGAGAGAAATATGTCGGAAAAAACGTAAGTGCTTTTTTCAAAAAAGGCAATCAACATCCGTTCAAATATATTTATAAGAAATGAGGCATTGTTCCTTTATGGTATGCAAACTGGCTTGTGACTTATTTCATGCCGGGCATTCGCCCTATAGAATTGCCAATACAACGGGTTCTTTGTGAGCAAGCTCCCACGAACCCGTTGTACTGGCAATTCTGCATGGTAGCGGTGATATAAAATCTTCGTAACCGTTTATCCATGCCCACTCATAAGTCACCAGAATATAAAAAAATAGCAAGAAATCCCTTGCATTTCTCTTGGGATTATGATAAATTAGATTCTTGTGAGACATTACACAATTTCCTTGCTCTTTTATAGATAAAAGGGCCAGAGACCATAAGGAGGTGCAAAGACATGAACAAATATGAATTAGCGTTGGTTGTTAGTGCAAAGCTTGACGATGAGGCTCGTGCAGCAGCAGTAGATAAGGCAAAAGCTTATATCGAAAGATTTGGCGGAACAATCACAGATGTCAAAGAAGAAGGTAAGAAGAAGTTAGCTTACGAAATCCAGAAGATGAGTGAAGCTTATTATTACTTTGTTTTGTTCGACGCAGAAGCTGATGTTCCGGCTCAGGTTGAAGCTAGAGTTCGTATTATGGAGCCAATTATTCGTTATTTGTGCGTACGCCAGGACGCGTAAATTGAAAGGGGTTATCCAGTATGAATAAAGTTATTATGATGGGTCGTTTAACGAGGGACCCGGAAGTTCGTTACTCTCAGGGGGCAAGTCAGACTGCGATTGCAAGATTTTCTCTTGCTGTAGATCGGAGATGGAAGCGTGAAGGGGAACCGGATGCAGATTTCTTCAATTGTACTGTATTTGGCAGACAGGCTGATTTTGTTGAGAAGTATCTAAGACAGGGAACAAAGGTAGTTATTACAGGTCGTATACAGAATGATAATTATACAAATAAAGAAGGCCAGAAGGTCTATTCTGTACAGATTATTGTAGATGAGATTGAATTTGCCGAAAGTAAGAATGCAGCGGCATCCAGTGCAGGCGCACCGGCTTATCAGGCAGATTCCAGACCGTCTCCGAGTCAGGCTGCCGGTGATGGCTTTATGAGCATTCCGGATGGGGCTGAAGAGGAGCTGCCATTTAATTAAATTGGAGGTAAAAGCAATGCCAGTAAATAAGAGCGAGAAAAGTGAGCGTTCTGAGGCTCCTATGAGAAGAAGAACGGTTCGCAGAAGAAAAAAAGTATGTGTATTTTGTGCAGATAAGAATGCCGTTATTGATTATAAAGATGTAAATCGCTTAAAGAAGTTTGTATCAGAGCGGGGTAAGATTCTGCCTAGAAGAATCACAGGTACCTGTGCCAAGCATCAGAGAGCTTTAACGGTTGCAATTAAGCGGGCGCGCCACGTAGCATTAATGCCATACGTACAGGATTAATTCCTGGGGCGGAAGCCGGATGTATTTTCATGTATATCTGGTGGAGGCCGGAGTGGTCAGATAACCCGTATCTCTGTTACGCAACAAGCCTGTGACAGGGGTATTTGACTTCGATTTTAAAGGACAAGTTATTTATGGCTTGTCCTTTTTTCAGTTTGATAGTATATTTAGAATGTATCTATTTAGGTATATATGTTTACAAAAAAGGAGAATAACTATGAGTCGCTACACAAAACAAGATATCATGCGGAGAATTGAAGAGGAAGATATTGAATTTATCCGTTTACAGTTTACGGATATGTTCGGTTCTCTCAAAAATGTTGCAATCACTTCCAGTCAATTAGAGAAGGCTTTAGATAATAAATGTATGTTTGATGGCTCTTCGATTGAAGGCTTTGTTCGAATCGAAGAATCCGATATGTATTTATACCCGGATTTAGATACCTTTGAAACCTTTCCGTGGAGACCCCAGCAGGGAAAGGTGGCACGGCTGATTTGCGATGTATACAAAGCAGATGGCACGCCCTTTGAAGGCGACCCAAGATATGTATTAAGAAGGGTTCTGCAGGAAGCGGCAGATATGGGCTATACCTTTGATGTAGGCCCGGAATGTGAGTTCTTTTTATTCCATACGGATGATAATGGCATGCCGACTACAATTTCTCATGAAAAGGCAAGTTACTTTGACATCAGTCCCTTAGATTTGGGAGAAAATGCAAGAAGAGATATGGTTCTTAGCCTGGAGGATATGGGGTTTGAAATTGAAGCCTCTCATCATGAGGTGGCGCCGGCACAGCATGAGATTGATTTTAAGTATGGTCCGGCTCTGGCAACAGCCGATAATATCATGACCTTTAAGCTGGTAGTAAAAACTATGGCAAAGAAGCATGGGCTGTTTGCAAGCTTTATGCCGAAACCACTGTATGGTGTGAATGGTTCCGGTATGCATACGAATATGTCATTAACCAAGAACGGGAAGAATATATTTGCCGACCCGAAAGGAAAGAATGGATTAAGTAAGGAAGCATATTATTTTATTGCGGGGATTATGAAGCATATCAAGGGAATGACAGCGATTGCCAATCCCCTTGTAAACTCCTATAAGCGGCTGGTGCCGGGACATGAAGCGCCGGTTTATATTGCATGGTCTGCAACAAACCGCAGTCCGTTAATCCGGATTCCGGCGTCTCGTGGAGCCGGTACAAGAATCGAACTTCGAAGTCCGGACCCGGCAGCAAATCCGTATTTACTGCTTGCTCTGTGTCTGGCTGCCGGCTTAGATGGAATTAAGCATAAGATGGAACCGCCAAAGCCGGTAAACGGCAATATTTTTGAATTAACCGAAGAGGAAATGAGCGCACAGAACATTGAAATCATTCCATTTAATCTCTGTCGAGCAGTGGAAGCAATGGAAGCCGACCCGTTTATTAAGGAAGTATTGGGAAATCATGTATTTTCGAAATATGTGGAGGCAAAAAAGGCAGAGTGGGATCAATACCGGAAACAGGTAACCCAATGGGAAATCGATGAATATTTATATAAGATTTAATCCTGCTCAGGATGTCTTGAGGAGGAGGATTCGATGATAAGCGTTATCGTTGTATTTTCGAAAATGGAAGAAGCAAAAGGCATTCGCAGTCTGCTGGCACGAAATGGAATTCATGTAATAGCAGCCTGTACCTCCGGAACCCAGGCGATTACTTTTTTTGAAGATTTAGACGAAGCATTGATTATCTGTGGTTATAAGTTTACCGATATGATGTATACGGATTTGCTGGAGTATCTTCCGGATACCTATGAAATGCTGGTCGTGGCATCGGGAAGATACTATGCAGAGTGTGACCGCAGCCGGGTGGTGTGTCTGGGAATGCCGATAAAGGCTCATGATTTGGTAGAAACTGCGAATGTTTTGATTCAGGGCTTATATGAAAAGCAGCGGAAAAGAAAAGCACAGCCCAGACGGTTAACGGAAGAAGAGCGCGCAGTGATTGAAAGTGCAAAGCTGCGTTTGGCGGAGCAGAAGAAAATGTCGGAGGAGGATGCACACAGATATCTGCAGAAACGAAGCATGGATACCGGTGTGAATATGGTGGAAACGGCACAGATGATATTAGAGATATTCTGAGCGGGAGGGATTTTCATGAAGTTTACGAAGATGGAAGGTCTGGGAAACGATTATATCTATGTTAATTGTTTTCAGGAGACGGTAAATGCTCCAAAGGAACTGGCAGTACGGTATAGCGACCGGCACTTTGGAATCGGTTCGGATGGATTGATTTTAATAAAGCCTTCTGCGGTTGCGGATTTCTGCATGGATATGTATAATGCCGACGGCTCTCAGGCGGAAATGTGCGGCAATGGCATCCGTTGTGTAGGAAAATATGTGTATGACCATGGCTTAACCAGTCAGAAGCGGATTTCGGTTGAAACACTGGCAGGTATCAAATACCTTGATTTGAATGTGGAGAATCAGAAGGTGACTTCTGTTACGGTTGACATGGGGATGCCGATTCTGCGTCCTTCTGAGATTCCGGTAGCGCTAAATCAGGAACAGGCAGTTGATGTACCGATTCTGGTAAAGAAGCAGGAATATCGTATGACCTGTGTTTCTATGGGAAATCCCCATGCAGTCATATTTGTTGACCATGTTCATGAATTTCCATTATCAACGATAGGTCCCTTGTTTGAATGTCATCCGGTCTTTCCGAACCGGATTAATGCGGAATTTGTAGAGATTATAAATGATTCGGAAGTAAATATGCGGGTGTGGGAACGGGGTTCCGGTGAGACGCTTGCCTGTGGAACCGGGGCTTGCGCCAGTGCAGTTGCCTGTATATTGAATCACAAGACAAAGGAAGAAATAACCCTGCATCTTCTGGGTGGTGATTTAATGGTCCGGTGGGATAGAACAGAAAATAAGGTATATATGACGGGACCGGCGAACACTGTTTTTGAAGGTGAAATATAAGGAATCAAAGCACATTGGAACGGACGGATTGATGCGGATGGAACAATCGAAAATCAGGAGGGATACAAGATGTTTAAAGTAAATGATAATTATTTGAAATTACCGGGAAGTTACTTATTTTCCACCATTGCAAAAAAAGTAAATGCCTATAAGGCGGAGCATCCGGACAAGCAGGTAATCAGTCTTGGTATCGGGGATGTTACCCAGCCTCTGGCACCGGCAATTATTGAACGGCTGCATGCGGCTGTAGACGAGATGGCAGATGCAAAAACCTTTAAGGGATATGCACCGGATTTGGGCTATGAGTTTTTAAGGACTACAATTGCAGAGCATGATTATGCAGCAAGAGGCGTTGATATTGCAGCAGATGAAATATTTGTCAGCGACGGGGCAAAAAGTGATTCTGCCAATATTCAGGAGATATTCAGCCCGGATAATAAAATCGCAGTCTGCGACCCGGTGTATCCGGTTTATGTGGATTCCAATGTCATGGCAGGCAGAACCGGAAGCTATGATGCTGAAACCGGCTTGTGGAGTGATGTGATTTATATGCCTTGTCGTGCGGAAAATGGATTTGCCCCGGAATTTCCGAAAGAAAATCCGGATTTGATTTATCTCTGTTTTCCGAATAATCCGACAGGCGCTATGGTGCGAAAAGAACAGCTGCAGGAATGGGTTGATTATGCAAATAAAATTGGTGCTGTAATCATTTATGATGCCGCCTACGAGGCATATATCAGTGAAGCGGATGTGCCGCATACGATTTATGAGTGTGAGGGTGCCAGAAGCTGTGCCATTGAGCTGCGAAGCTTTTCGAAGAATGCAGGCTTTACCGGTACCCGTCTGGGCTTTACCGTGATACCGAAGGACCTGAAATCTTCAGAAGGTGTTGCATTGCATTCCCTATGGGCGAGACGGCATGGAACAAAATTCAATGGCGCACCATATATTGTACAGGCAGCAGGTGCAGCCGTATACAGTGAGGAAGGAAAGAAGCAGACAGCCCAGCAGATTGCTTATTATATGAATAATGCCAGGATTATCAAGGAAGCACTTGCCGAAATCGGTTATACGGTATCCGGCGGGGTAAATGCGCCGTATATCTGGCTGCAGACACCAAAGGATATGACTTCATGGGAGTTCTTTGATTATTTATTGGAACATGCAAACGTAGTGGGAACTCCTGGCTCCGGCTTTGGACCGAGCGGGGAAGGTTATTTCCGGCTGACTGCATTTGGCTCTTATGAGAACACGCTGACGGCAGTAGAGCGGATGAAAAAGCTATAACAGGGTTAGACTTACAATACGTGAATTTGTTACCGGCTTTCTATATTTTGATTCCTCCTGTATGTTTGCAGGAAGGATAAATATAGCAGGCCGGTTTTTGTGAATTGGGGAAAGCTATGAGTAAATTGGATTTGTTAAAGGATAAACCACAGCGGCTGTTTTTCAGTTATCTTCTGCCATCTATGTGTTCCAATGTATTTACCTCCATATATGTTATTACAGATACGATGATGGTAGGGCATGGTGTGGGAAAGGAAGGCTTAGTTGCACTGAATCTGCTGCTTCCGATGTTTAATGTATTCTTTGCATTTGGATACATGTTTGGTGTAGGGGGGCTGTTTTAATGTCAGTCGCCAAGGGCAGGAAGGACGAAAAAGAGGCTTCCTCCATCTTTACCACTGCTCTGCTGACGCTGACCGTACTTGGACTTTTGATGACCATAGGATGCAGCTTAGGGGTCAGACCCCTTGCAGAGGCACTGGGGGCGGCAGATGAGAATATGGAGCTGGTCCTGGAATACGGCAGATGGCTGATGGGTTCCGGAATTGTTTATATGCTGGTTCCCTTCTTTCAGAACTTTGTTAAAAATGATAAGGACCCCAGACGGGCTATGCTTGGTTCTGTTGCTGGCTCGGCACTGAATGTGGTTCTGGACTATATTCTGATTTTTCCAATGCAATGGGGGATGAGTGGCGCCATCATAGCCACGATAATCGGCAATGTATTAAATGTGGGGATTACCGTTTCCCATTTATTTACCGGACAGAATACCATGAAGCTAAGGCTGTCCGCCTTTCAGGGGAGGCATATTTGGAAGATAATGAAGAGCGGTGCTTCCAGCTTTCTCACGGAGTTATCGGTAGGGATTGTGATTTTTGTGTTTAATATTCAGATACTGAACTATCTGGGGGAAGTGGGAATTGTAGTATACAGTGTGATTTCGAATGTGGCGATTGTTGTGAATTCCCTCTTAAATGGTGTGGCATTTTCCGCCCAGCCGATTATTTCGTTTAACATGGGGGCAGGAGAATATGACAGAGTAAAAAAAGTAAGGAATATAGGGCTTTTTACCAGCTTTATTGTCACGGTACTGCTGTATGGGGTTATTTTCTTCTTTACGAAGGGATGTATTTATGCGTTTGTAACGCCGACTCCGGATATATTGGCATGTGGGGTTCCGGCGGTCCGTATCTATTTTATTGGGAGCTTTGCCATGTTTATCAATGTGTTTCTGGCCAATTATTTTCAGGCAATTGTAAAGCCGGTCTGTGCTTTTGTAATCGGATTGCTGAGAGGACTGGTGTTCTGCGTGCTTTTCGTATGGATTTTACCTGGTATTTTGGGTGGAGATATCATCTGGTGGGTCATGCCGTTCACAGAGCTGCTGACGGCTATGGTTTCTTTGTACCTTTTTAACAAAAAAAGATTGTATTTATAGTGAATTCATATTAAAATGGTACTATAACATGTAGGGAGAAGGAAAATTTGTTATTAAAAGAATTGGAGGAAAAAACATGGATAAGGAATTAATTAAAAAGCAGTCATTGGAAGTGATTGAAGAAGTTCTTCCTGAGCTGGATGTTGCTACCGTAGACACATCTGCATCAATCACAGATGATTATGATGTGAATTCGGTTTCTATCATTAAGCTGTTGGTGGGGCTTGAGGATAAATTCCATGTGGAATTTGATGACAGCGAATTGGCATTGAATAAGTACGAAAGCTTTGATGATGTAATTGAATCCGTAGAAAAGAAAATGAACTAGATGGGAATTGGAGGTTAATGACATGGCAAACGAAAAGATTTTGGACGTAACGTATCCGGGTATTACTTCCTGGCAGTGGCATGCAACGCTTTTTTCTATTTTAGGAAATGATGAAAATGCCAGAAAGTGGATTTTTAGTAATTATATACAATTACGCTGTTATACAATTAATGAAATATTTACCGGTGATGATATGCTGTTTACAGATATGATGCCGGGAAGCAGTTCATTAAAGGAATGTCCGTATTTGATTTTTTCATTGATGACGAAGGAACAGGTAGAAAGCTATTGCAGCAATATTATCGACTTTGTGATTAAGACCATCGATTTGAACGGCTATGTATACGGTGTATTTGACGAGGCGAAAATCCTCTGCAATGCAGAAGTGGACTATAAGTTCCCACATGAGTTATTTATCTATGGATATAACATTGAAAAAGAGATTTTCTATGTTGGAGATTTTACATTCGGCGAGCATTATACTTACTCGACCGTATCCTTCAGTGATGTGGAGCGGGGGTATAAGGTAATCAGTGCGCCGGAGGATCATATGTTTAAGGATGATTATAAGGGTACCAGAGGTCTTTATGTTATTTTGAAAAATAACGAGACTACCTATTATGACCTGGATATCACCTTGATTAAGCAGACCTTACGGGAGTACTTGAATTGTGAAGATACCAAGAATCATTTCCGGATGATGCGGAATCGTTTCAATGATACCATCTTTGGCGTAGATGTCTATGATAAGGTAATTGAGCAGATTGATAAGCAGCTTCATGCCGAAGAGCCGGATTATGATATCCGTTCCCTGCATCTGATTTATGACCACAAGGTATTGATGCTGGAGCGTATCAAGTATTTAATGGCAAATGCTTATCTTCCATTCAGCCAGGCGATTGTAGATGAGTATGCGACTGTTGTTGAAAATACTCAGACTGCCAGAAACTTACTGGTTCGGATTTCGATTACGGAAGAGATTGACCGGGCGGACCGGTTTGCGAAGTATTTATCAGATGCAAAGAAAACAGAAATTAAGGTGCTGACTCAGGTATTAGAGCTGCTTGAGCAGAATCAATAATAGAAACATGATAACAATATATTCTTTGAAAATGAATCGGGAACTGAATGAAAGGGAACGGCAACAGGCATTGGATATATTAACACCGGAACGCAAGGCGAAAGCCCTGCGTTTTCGGCGTTCTGAGGACCAGTCCCGCGGGCTGGCAACCGGTGTTCTGGAGCTTTATGCATTGTGGAAGGGCTTCGGAATTCCCTGGCCGGATGTCAGGCTCGAAAAAGGGGAACAGGGAAAGCCTTTTTTACCGGGGTACGTTGATGCACACTATAATCTGAGCCATGCCGGCAGGTGGATTATATGCGGAACGGGCAATCAGACCCTGGGGATTGACGTAGAACAATCGGCAAAATACAGTGAACGGATTGTAAGGAAATTTTTTCATCCGGAGGAAGTAAAGGATATTTTTTCTTATCCTCCACAGGAACGGCCGGATATATTTGCGGAATACTGGACCATGAAGGAAAGCTTTATGAAATTATGCGGAACCGGATTCCATATGCCCCTAAGCAGCTTTTCAACAGACCGAAGAAACGGAAGGATTATGATTCTTCCGGCGATGAAAGAGGATTTGCTGTCAGAGAGAAAGAAAGAGGAGCTTCAAAAAGAGCCGCCGGTTTGTCAATGGATTGAACTGGAGGCAGGATACAAATGTGCCGTTTGTACCATGGAAATACAGGAGATGGAACAGCATAGAGTACGGCTGGAGGATTGTCTGGCTGAATTGCTCTGTTCAAATCCAGCCGCCGTCAAAGCGGATAATCTGTCCGGTTAAGTATGCAGGCGCGGAAAGAATCTGGAGAGCGCATTCCGCAGCTTCTTTTGGTGAGGCCATTCTTCCAACGGGAATGGCTTCCTCCAGAGCGGCCAGCTCGCCGGACGAAAAGCAGGCATTCATAGCGGTATCCACTGCACCGCAGGAAAGTGCATTTACGGCAATCCCGCTTGGGGCCAGTTCTTTGCCTAATGCCCGGGTAAGAGCATTTACGCCGCCCTTGGTTGCAGAGTAGGCTGCCTCGCAGGAAGCGCCGACTTCCCCCCAGACGGAAGAAATATTCAGGATTCTTCCGGAATGCTCACGGACCATGAAGGGAATCACTTCATGACAGTAATAAAATACGGAGGAAAGATTCGTGCTGAGCAGAGTGTCCCATTCCGCTATACTTAGTTCGGTTAAAAGCCCCACGGAAGAGATTCCGGCATTATTGACTAGGGCATCGATGTGTCCCCAGGAGGCAGCGGTGGATTGGATAAATTCCTGAACAAAGGCATAACTGCCGCTGTCACCGGAGCGGGCGATACATTCCACTCCCTGTTCGGATAATAAGCTACAGGTATGCATTAATTCTTCCGGATGCCGATAGGAAGTGATTGCAATCCGTTCATACTGCCCCGCCAGTTCAAGGGCAATGGCCCTTCCGATTCCGGTGGATGCACCGGTAACAATGGCTGTCTTTTTCATGAATATCCTCCTGACTGGTTCTGATTCTGCCACAAAAATCCTTCAAAAATCTTAAAAATACTATAACATAGAATCAATGACTTGAAAATGAAACTTTTGTCTGATATACTCAGATACAGAGTTTTTTCGACAATAGATAACGCATGTTGGGAGGTCCTTATTTTGAATAAGAAGATGTTAAAGTTATTTGGTGAAGCGTTTTTAAAGACATTAATTGTGATTTTAGGCATTGCAATTGTGATTTTTGCAATTTATTTTTTGATACAGATTTTTGGCGGTGGCGGCAAGGACAAGGACCCTTCCGAGGATGTGCCGATTAATACGCAGGATTTGAATGATGATGACCCATCCACGGATGATGTTCCGGACACCATAGAGCCGACAACGGAACCACCGGCAACAGCAGAACCGATTTCTTCTGTCGGACATACCATTGAAGTGCTGAATAGCACCGATACTGCAGGTGTTGCAGCCGGATGGCAGGAAAAGCTGAATGCAGCGGGCTTTAATGTAACACAAATCGGTAATTATGAAACAGAAACTCTGACCGGTACCAGGATTATCGTAACCCAGGAGGGGATGGGTCAGGACTTGGTAGGTCAGTTCCGAAATGCAACTGTAGAGGTTGGCACCATAAGCAGTGGAGTGGAAATTCAGATTATCATTGGTACGGATGATGCACAATAAGGATTTGAAATAATGTGGTTAATGAAATGAATGAGCAGTTGGAATTATTTGACATCCCTTTTCAAATATACAGTGAACGGCAATTGTATGAAAAAAGCTGTGATTTTTTGGAGGAACCTACATTATATACGATATTCTTTGTAGCAGCAGAGCAGTGCAATTATCTTTCAGAAGCGAAGGAGTTCATGCAGAAAACGGAGCAGACTCTTTGGATTCCGGGGGATGATGCCCTTCGTACATTGTTTCCAAAGAAAGAACGACATGACCTGGCCGATTTTTCTATTCTGAATTATGTCATGCAGGTATGCGGCTATGGGGCGGATATGGGATGGGACCTGTGCTTTTTGATGGAGGATGAAAAGCAGCTGGAGCTGGTTATGTCCAGTGTTCGAAACGCTTATCCGTATCTGGCAATTCACGGCTTGGACTTAAAAGCCATGAAGTCTTCAGAGATGATGGTAAATGAGATTAATTCCATTGCACCGGAAGTATTGTTTTTGGGACTTCATTCGGCTGAATTGCGCCGTTATATAGAGTTTGATAGAAAAAGGACCAATGCCAGGCTTTGTATCTGTGTTGGAAATCTTTTAACCGATGAAATGTCTAAAAAGAATAAATTGTTCCATACTATTACTATGAGCAGAAGGCTGAAAAAGCGTCTGCGCAAATTTAATAAAAAGGAACAAGAAAAGAATGGTGGCGTTCGGAAATAAAAATCAGATATGGAATGGGCTGGCAATCCTGTTGGGAACCGGTCTTATGGCGACGGCCGTAAATTGTGTGTTTGAACCTATGCAGCTGGTGACCGGAGGGGTGACCGGCATTGGGATTATTGTGAAAGAATTGACAAGGAATATTGCAGGAGAGGAAGGAATCCCCTTATGGATTACGAATCTGTTCTGTAATGTTCCTTTGTTTATATTTGCCTATTATATACTGGGAAAGCGCTTTGTCCGGCGCGGTATTGTATCGGCAATCATATTTACAATATACCTGGGAGTGATTCCAATCACATCGCTGCCGACCGGTGACCTGCTGTTGAATTCCCTGCTGGGAGCGGTGCTGATGGGATTAGGGCTGGGGCTGGTATTTGCAGTAGGTTCTACCACCGGCGGAATGGATTTGCTGGCGGTACTTCTGCAAAGCCGATTCCGGTATCTGTCAGAGGCACAGATTCTGGCGGTGGTGGATGGCGCTATTGTAATTGCCGGTGGTATTATATTCGGCCTGGAACATGCGCTTTATGCCCTGTTGGCAATTTTTATTGTCACAAAGGTATCTGATGGTATCATGAATGGTCTGAAGTTTTCCAAGGTAGGATATGTGATTTCCGATTATACGGAAGAAATCAGCCAGCGTATTATGTCAGAGCTTCAACGGGGAATCACCGGCATTGACATAACTGGTATGCATACCAAGACCCGGAAAAATATGCTGATGTGCGTAGTTTCCAGAAAAGAAATCGTAGAATTGAAGGAAATTGTGTTTGAAATTGACCCCAAAGCATTTGTAATTGTTACGGATGCCAATGAAACGGTAGGGGAAGGATTTCTGAATTATAGGGCAGAATAGACGATAAAACAGGAAAAAAGTTAATAGATTTGCATAAAAAAATGCGTTAATATACAGAATCCACAAATTAAGGAAAATTAATTTGTGGAATAGTAATATGGTTTTTAAGCAGTAAATGCTGTATCATAGCACTAGTGTTAGTCAGAAATTAAGCATAATCCAAGGAGGAATTTTGAATGGCTAGTTTATCACTGAAGAATGTTTATAAGATTTATCCTAACGGCTTTAATGCTGTTAAAGACTTTAATCTTGAGATTGAAGACAAAGAATTTATCATTTTCGTAGGACCTTCCGGTTGTGGTAAGTCTACAACATTGCGTATGATTGCCGGATTGGAAGATATCACTCAGGGCGAGTTGTGGATTGGCGACAAGTTAGTAAATGATGTAGAGCCAAAGGACCGGGATATTGCGATGGTATTCCAGAACTACGCTTTGTATCCGCATATGAGCGTATTTGACAACATGGCATTTGGTTTGAAGCTGAGAAAGGTAGCACCGGAAAAGATTAGCAAGCTGGTACATGAGGCTGCTAAGGTTCTTGATATTGAGCATTTGTTGGATCGTAAGCCGAAGGCTTTATCTGGTGGTCAGAGACAGCGTGTTGCTATGGGTCGTGCTATCGTGCGTGAGCCAAAGGTATTCCTGATGGATGAGCCGTTATCAAACCTGGATGCTAAGCTTCGTGTTCAGATGCGTGTTGAGATTTCCAAGCTGCATCAGAGATTACAGACAACGATTATCTATGTAACACATGACCAGACAGAAGCTATGACACTGGGTACCAGAATCGTAGTTATGAAGGATGGTATTGTTCAGCAGGTTGATACACCTCAGAACTTATATGACAAGCCATGCAACTTATTCGTAGCTGGTTTCATGGGTATGCCGCCAATGAATTTCATTGATTGTAAGGTAGTGAAGTCCGGTTCCGATGTATTGTTAATGTTTGGTTCTCATTCTATTAAGGTGCCTGAGACAAAGGCTGCTAAGTTGATTGAGATGAACTACATTGATAAGGAAGTTATCTTAGGTATTCGTCCGGAGAACATTCATGATGAGCAGTTGTTCATTGAGTCTTCACCAGAGAGTATCATTGATGCTAAGATTAACATCTATGAAATGTTAGGTGCTGAAGTATACCTGTACTTCACGATTGACCAGTTTGATATTACAGCAAGAGTAAATGCTCGTACAACTGCAAGACCTGGTGATACGGTTCAGTTGGCATTTGACTTAAGCAAGATTCACATCTTCGATAAGGAAACCGAGCAGATTGTTGTAAATTAGTACAATTAAAAGTTTGTCTAAACTATGAATTTTCGGAGGAAATGCATAAAAATATGCATTTCCTCTTTTTTTTTTTGATATTTTGTTATACTATGATAATAGTAAGCCATGCATTAAAATAAATATAGTTTGCTGTGCAAACGTGTTTGCAAACAGCAAAGCATATTTATTTTAATATGTGGCGCACGCCCCACACCGAGGCGACAGCCGAGGTGAGCATGGCGGCAACATGCGGATTAAATGTAAAGGAGTGAATAGAATGATTTCGAATCAAATCCTCCAGGATACGATTGAGGGAATAAAGGCAATTACACGGATTGATTTATGTGTTATGGATACAGAAGGCAAAATTCTGGCATCTACCTTGCGGGATGCGGATGAATATGAAAAAGCGGTTTTGGGCTTTGTTGACTCCCCGGCAGAAAGCCAGGTGCTGCAAGGCTATCAATTTTTTAAAGTCTTTGATGATAACCAGTTAGAATATGTGATTCTGGCAAAGGGAGAAACAGATGATGTATATATGATTGGTAAAATAGCAGCATTTCAGGTGCAGAATCTGCTGGTTGCATATAAGGAGCGGTTTGATAAGGACAATTTCATCAAGAATCTGCTGCTGGATAATCTGTTACTGGTAGACATCTATAATCGGGCGAAAAAGCTACATATTGATACAGATGTCCGCCGGATTGTTTTTATTATTGAGACAAAAAATGAGAAGGATAATAATGCCTTAGAAACGGTTCGGAATATTTTCTCGGCAAAATCAAAGGATTTTATTACTGCAGTTGATGAGAAGAATATTATACTTGTGAAAGAAGTAAAGGTTAATGAGACATATGAGGATTTAAGCAAGACAGCAAAGGTGATTGTGGACATGCTGAATACAGAGGCAATGTCTACGGTTCATGTGGCATATGGAACCATTGTCAATGAGATTAAAGAGGTTTCCCGCTCTTATAAAGAGGCAAAAATGGCTTTGGATGTGGGAAAGATTTTCTATGGCAACCGCAATATCATTGCTTACAGTAATCTTGGGATTGGCCGTTTGATTTATCAGCTTCCGATTCCGCTTTGTAAGATGTTTATCAAAGAAATCTTTGATGGGAAATCACCGGATGAGTTTGATGAAGAGACATTGATTACCATTAATAAGTTCTTTGAAAACAGTCTGAATGTTTCAGAAACCTCGAGACAATTGTACATTCACCGGAATACTTTGGTATATCGCTTGGATAAACTACAAAAAAGTACCGGTCTGGATTTGCGTGTGTTTGAAGATGCCATTACGTTCAAGATTGCACTTATGGTTGTAAAATATATGAAATACATGGAATCCTTGGATTATTAATATAGAAAATAACATCATACTAAATACGAAAGGGGCATAATGAGATGTTAGTGCTGGACCACGTAACTATGAAGTACCCTACGGGAACAACTGCACTGAATGATGTCAGTATTACCATTGAAAAAGGTGAGTTTGTATTTATCGTAGGAAGCAGCGGCTCCGGAAAAACCACTTTAATGAAGCTATTATTAAAGGAGTTAGACCCCACAGAGGGAACGATAAAAATCAACGATAAGGATTATGCAAAGGTAAAGAGAAAGGAAATTCCGAAAATCCGCCGGGATATCGGTGTGGTATTTCAGAATTTCCGTTTGTTGAAGGATAGGAATGTATATGAGAATGTAGCCTTTGCACAACGGATTGTAGAGACGCCGCCAAGGTATATCCGGCGGCAGGTCCCATCGATGCTGACGATGGTAGGCTTAGGAGATAAATACAAATCATTTCCCAAGGAGTTATCCGGCGGTGAGCAGCAGCGGGTGGCCCTTGCAAGAGCCTTGGTGAATAATCCTTCTATTTTGCTGGCGGATGAGCCTACTGGTAATCTGGACCCGAAAAACTCATGGGATATCATGAGCCTTTTGGAGGAGGTTAATAAGCGGGGGACGACGGTAGTTGTTGTTACCCATAATCGGGAAATCGTAAATGCAATGAAAAAACGGGTGGTAACCTTGAAGAAGGGTACCATTATCAGTGATGTGAAAAAGGGTGGGTATATAGATGAAGATTAGTACATTATGGTATTGCTTTTTGCAAGGACTAAAGAATATCAGGCGCAACCTGCTTTTTTCACTGGCATCCATAGGAACGATTGTAGCCTGCTTATTTTTGTTTGGAATTTTCTATTCGATTGTTTTGAATTTTGAATCGATGATGAAGCAGATGGAGGAATCCGTAGCGGTTACGGTATTTTTTGAGGAAGGTATTACGGAGGAACAGATTACTGCCATTGGGGAAGAAATACGGGTGCGGGAAGAAGTAAATACAATGGATTACATTTCGGCAGAGGAAGCCTGGAGGAATTTTGCACCGGAGTTATATGGAGTAAACAATCAGGAGATGATAGAAGCTGCTTTTGGAACCTCGAACCCACTGGAAAACTATGCATCCTATAACATTACCATAACCGATGCAAAGCTACAGGGAGAATTTGTTAAGTTTTTGGAGGGGCTGCCTGGCGTACGCAAGGTAAAAAGCTCTGAAGCAACGGCAGAGAACTTTGCTTCCATTGATTCCCTAGTGGGATATGCCTCAATTGGTGTTATAGTTATTTTGTTACTGGTTTCCATTTTCCTGATTAGTAATACCATTACCATTGGTATTACCATACGAAAGGAAGAGATTTCCATTATGAAGCTAATCGGAGCAACGGATTTTTTTGTACGGGCGCCGTTTATCGTCGAGGGTGTGACCATCGGATTTGCCGGCTCTGTTGTGCCTTGTGTATTTCTGTATCTGATGTATGGAATGGTAATTGATTTTTTGATGAATCGTTTTACCGCATTGAAGGGATGGCTGAATTTTCTGCCACGGAATGAGATATTCCAGACCTTAATACCGGTTTGTCTGTTGATTGGTATTGGAATTGGTTTTGTAGGAAGTATTATAACGACGAGGAAGCATTTAAAAGTGTAGGTGATGAAGGATGAAAAAGGGCTTGCATATTTTAAAAACCGCAGTTGCAGTTCTTCTGGTGGGTGTAATTTCAACCCAGGTATATGCCGGTTCGATGGAGGATGCAGAGCAGCAGCGGGACCAGGCAGAAGATAATAAGAATAATGCAGAAAATATTCTTTCTCAGTTAGAGTCTAAAAAAAGTGACCTGGAGGCGTGGGTTGCAGAGCTGGATAAAGAGCTGGAAGATATTCAGATTCAGATTGATGATTTGAATAACCAGAAGGCAGATTTGGAGGAGCAAATAACTGTTAAGCAGGAAGAACTGGCAGTGGCAAAGGAAGAGGAAGCCGAGCAGTATGCAGAAATGTGTGCCAGAATCCAGTTTATGTATGAAAATAATAATACCAGCTATATGGATGCCTTGTTCGCCTCCGGTTCTATGAGTGATATTCTAAATCGTTCGGAATATGTATCCGCTATGGCGAATTATGACTATAATATGCTGGAGGAGCTGGTTCAGACCAGAGAGACAATTGCAAATGATGAGCAGATGCTGCAGATAGATTTGGATGCCGTAGAACGGTTAACGGAACAGGTAAAGCAGGAAGAAGAAGCGGTCAATATATTAATTGATGAAAAGTCAGCAGAGATATCAGAATACGAAAGCCAGATTGACCGACAGGAAAAGCTGATTGCCCAGTATGATGCAGAAATGCAGGCCGCAGCAAGCCGGATTGCCGCGTTGGAAGCAGCCGCGGCAGGCAATGGGAATTTTGTTCCTTATTCCGGTGGTGCTTTATTATGGCCTTGTCCGTCCAGCTCCAGAATCACATCTTATTTTGGCTATCGGACGCCGGATGGGGGATATGTAAATGCCAACCATAAGGGGCTGGATATCGGCGCACCGACGGGTACCCCGGCCGTAGCCGCCGCCAGTGGCGTAGTGGTTATCGCACGATATAGTAATTCCGCAGGCAACTGGGTAGTAATCAGTCATGGAGGTGGCTTGTATACGGTATATATGCATGCATCCCAGCTGTGTGTGACGGAAGGCCAGTATGTCAATGCTGGTGATACGATTTTGCTGGTTGGTTCTACCGGATGGTCAACCGGACCTCATTTACACTTTGGTGTAGGAGTCGGTGGCTATACATCGGCATTTAATGTGGACCCTTTAAGCTATTATCAGTAGGTTCGCATTCAGAAATACAGTTAGATAAGAATTCAGGTGATGGAAAATGAAAAAACGGCTTCGATGGATGAAGATAATGCTGTCCATGCTTCTGCTGTGTATGCTTACGACCCAGGTGTATGCCGGCTCCATGGAGGATGCACAACAGGATAAATCTGAAGCAGAAAGTAATAAGAGTAAGGCGGAAGAGATTTTAAGCCAACTGGAAGAGAAGAAAAGTAATCTGGCGGCATATGTGGCAGAGCTGGATGGACAGCTGGCAGCGATTCAGACAAGGATTCATGAACTGAATGCACAGAAGGCGGAATTGGAAGCTCAAATTGTGGTGAAGCAGGCGGAATTGGAAGAGGCAAAGGCAAAAGAGCAGCAGCAGTATGCAGATATGTGTGCCAGAATTCAGTTTATGTATGAAAACGGCGGGGATAATTATATGGATGCCCTGCTCTCAGCAGAATCCATGAGTGATATTTTAAATCGGCCGGAATATGTGTCAGCTATGGCGGATTATGATTATAATATGTTAGTACAGCTGGTGCAGATTCGGGAACAGATTGCCAATGATGAACAGATATTACAGACAAATCTGGCAGGGGTAGAACAGTTAACTGCCCAGGTACAGGAAGAAGAGGCTGCGGTAAGCACTTTGCTGGATGCAAAGTCGGCAGAGGTGGCGGCGTATGAGGACCAGATTGCAGAGCAGGAGAGGCTGGTTGAGCAATATGATGCTGAGATACAGGCAGCTGCCAATCGGATTGCAGAAATCGAAGCAGAGGCCGCCAGAGCGGCGCAGGCAGGTCAGATGGCAACGAATTCCGGTGCAGAGTATGTGCCTTACGCGGGTGGTTCCCTGTTGTGGCCATGTCCTTCCAGTTATCGGATTAATTCCGGCTTTGGAAGGCGGGAGGCATCCGGAGTAGTAACCGCCAATCATTTTGGTATTGATATTGGTTGTGAGAATGGGACGCCGATTGTTGCAGCAGCCAGCGGGGTTGTAGTTCTGGCAAGATATAGTTCTACTGCGGGTAATTGGATTATCATCAGCCATGGAAATGGACTGTATACGATATATATGCATGCGAATGCGTTATATGTATCCGAGGGACAGTATGTCAATGGGGGTGATACGATTATGTTATCCGGAGCAACCGGAGCTACCCAGGGAAGGCATCTGCATTTTGAGGTTCGTGTTGGCGGATATCTGAGTTCCAGATTTTCCGTTAATCCAATGCAGTATTATTAATTTTACAAAGGGATTCGGATTTGGGAGAGGATTTTCAAAAGGAAAGTAGAAAATCAGATAGGAAAGGAACATAAATATGAGAAAATCAATAAAAATCGGTCTTGGTTTATCACTGGCGGCAATGCTTTGCAGCGGCTGCCTTCCAAATCTACGGCTGTCACAAAGCAGCAGCTCGTCCAATAGTGTACATAATGGATTTGGAGGCGGAAGCACCAGCCAGCCCGGTGATTCTGTATATTCGGAACAGGTAGAGCAGAAGATTGATTATATCAATCAGTTGATTGACAGTAAGTTTTACTTTGAAGCAAGTGATGATGAGGAACGGGAAGAGTATATTTACAAGGGCATATTGGAAAGTCTGGATGACCCCTATTCTGTTTATTATACGGCGGAAGAGTATTCCGATATGATGGATACGTCAACGGGTTCTTATCAGGGAATCGGAGTATCCATTCAGCAGGATGTTGCAACTAAGACATTAACGGTAATCCGGGTATTTCAGGGCAGTGGCGCAGAAGATGCAGGGATACTGCCGAAGGATGTAATTACCGCGGTAAATGGACGGGAATTAGATGGGGAAGAGGTCTCTGAGGTAGTTACATGGATTAAAGGTGAACCGGGAACGACAGTAGATGTAACGGTATATCGTCCAAGTACCAAGGAGGATATCACATTATCTGTGGAACGCCGTACAATTGATAACTCAACGGTAAGCTATTCCATGAAAGAGAATCATATCGGCTATATTGAGGTTACGGACTTTTATGAAAAAACGGCAGAGCAGTTTGCCTTGGCGATTCAGGAGCTGGAAGCTCAGGGAATGCAGGCATTGATTGTAGATTTGCGCAATAATCCAGGAGGATATGTAAATGTTGTCGTAGATATGTGCAACCAGATTCTTTCAGAAGGAATCATTGTATATACCGAAGATAAAGAAGGCAATGTATTAGAAAAATTCGATGCAGACAATACGGAATCCATGAATTTGCCAATGGTAGTACTGGTAAATGGAAACAGTGCAAGTGCTTCTGAAATCTTTGCCGGATGCATGAAGGATCATGGAGCGGCTACCATCGTAGGTACGACCACCTTTGGAAAGGGAATTGTCCAGCAGGTGATTCCATTAAGTGATGGCTCTGCGGTGAAATTAACGATTGCAAAGTATTTTACGCCAAACGGAAATGATATTCACCAGATTGGAATTGAGCCGGATGTGGTGGTAGAGCTGCCAGAGGAATTACAGCTTGAGCCTGTTATTCCGGAGGAGCAGGATGTACAGTTGAAGCGGGCGATTGAGTTGTTGAGTAATGAATAATGGATTGAAAAGGATTGTTGATATAACAAAAATACCGACGGATGGTTATCATCTGTCGGTATTTTTTATGAAATTTAGCTGTTTGAAATGAATTTAACCAAGTGATGCAAATAAAGCAGCGATTTCATCTGCAGATAGCTGCTTGTTTGGATTATCAGATGGAGGGACAATAACAGGCGGTTCTGGTATTGCTGCTTCCTCTACAACAGCAGGTTCCTCCGGTTCTGGTGCCTGAGGTATGCTTTCTTCCTCTGCAATGACTTCGCTTTTTGCGATAGCTGGTTCACCAGTTGTAAATTCAATTACGTTAGATGGGCGTTCCATTTCCGCTGGTTCTTCTGCAACGACAGGTTCCTCTGCAGCGACTGGTTCTTCTGTAGCGACTGGTTCTTCTGCAATGACTGGTTCTTCTGCAACGACAGGTTCCTCTACAACGACAGGTTCTTCTGTAATGACTGGTTCCTCTGTGTCGAGAATTTCTTCTGAAGCAGCAGGTTCTGGTTCGGATAAAGCCTCCGTAAGGGCGTCTGTTATATCAGCATCTGTCATATCAGCAGATATATTCTCTATTTCTGGTTCCGGAGCTTTGAAATCCTCCATAGCCGGTACTTCCGTAGAAGCCTCTGGCACAGGAGTCACAGGAACCTGAGGAGCAGGAGCATATACAACAGAAGGCTGGGCAGCGGTAGCTAATTGCAGCTGTAATGCCTGGATGCTGGTGTTGATGTGTGCCAATTCCATGGATAAATCATTCAAAGAATTGGAAACAGCAGCGTCTGGCTGCTGGGAAGTAATCTCCACCTTTTGATTTTCGATTTTATCTACGCATAGGATTAAATTGTCATTCAGCTGCCTGCATTGCTCTGTAAAGTTTTGTATAAGCTTTGCCGTATCTTCCTGCCTGTATTTTACCTGGAACTTTGCTGTTTTGGTCTGATTTTGAATCAAATCGTTGAGCAGACGTTCATTGGAAGTCTGTGTCTGGATAGTGAATTCCAGTATCGCCCGTAGATTTTCAGCAGAACGCTTGCTATAGGCATAAGTACCTTTGCCAAAGGTATTCATCAGGCGAATCAATTCTTCTCCCTGCAGCTTCATACCTTCATAATTCATCCGTTCCCGCTGCTCTTGTCCCACGGATACTTCCGGTTCTTTTTTCAATAGCCGGGATATAGAAGTAAATAGCCAAAATGCGGATAGCAGCAGCAACAGACTGGTAATTCCCATAATCAGAACCGATTCCCGGTATTCTAACAGGCTGTAAATAGTTGCTATTCCAGTGGCGATTGTAAATAGACCGGCAGCAATCCAACTATTGTTTTTCTTTTTCATAAGTCGCCTCCTTCGTTTTATGTAATGAAATGAGTAATTGTCTGCCTCATTGCGTTCGCGTATATTATATCACATTTTATGGGGAGTACCATAGTATTTTGTTGATTTTATAAGGGAAATCAACTAAACTCATTTTAACAGGAGGTGAGTTCGTTTTGGCATTGGTTTTCAAGCAGGCGGCGGTTATAGGTATCATCCTGATGATTATGGGTATAGGTATATTAATGCTGCTATTTTCAAAGGATACAAAAAGCGGCCGTGTTTTACTTATCGGAGTCGGTTTGTCATTTTTTCTTATGGGGCTTGCAATTTTTGCCGGTTCTTTGCCAGTGATGCAGGATTATTTTCCATGGCAAAAGAATACGGCTGCAGCTATATTCGTGATTGGTATGGGTCTGCTATTTTTGTGGGTGGGAATATATTTTATAATTATGCAGACTGCTTTTTGCAGGGAGAAGGTACGGGGACGATATCTTGGATACGAAAGACAAGAGATGCAGAGGGGTGGACATATATATCAACTAATGTTCTTATATGAATTTCAGGGAGAAGCCTATCAGGGGCTGGGATTGGATTTGAGGTTTTCAAAAAAGAAAATCGAGAAACAATATTTAATAGGCACTTCTTATGATATATTTGTGAATCCGGGAAGCCCTGGTTTATTTTGTGTAAAGCGGGGAGTAAAAGGGGTACATTTGCTGTGGCTTTTGTTAGGCATATTATGCATTGCCAGTTCTTTTTTATTATGACAAAACAGAACAAATGTTCATATCTCTCTGTACTTTTTTTAGGGTTAGTGCTATACTGTTACATGTAAGATTGCAGATGCTTATAGCAGCCAAAGTAATTCTGTGGAAAAGAGGTTTTTATATGTCAGAATTTAAGCTTCACGCCCCATACCAGCCCACCGGCGACCAGCCCCAGGCAATCGAGGCACTGGTAAAGGGTTTTAAAGAAGGAAATCAGTTCCAGACCCTGCTTGGTGTCACTGGTTCCGGCAAGACATTTACGATGGCAAATGTTATTCAGCAATTAAATAAACCAACCCTTGTGATTGCTCATAATAAAACCTTAGCCGCCCAGCTTTATAGTGAATTTAAGGAATTTTTTCCGGAAAATGCAGTGGAGTATTTTGTGTCCTATTATGATTATTATCAGCCGGAGGCGTATGTACCTTCTACGGATACCTATATAGCCAAAGATTCGGCGGTAAATGATGAGATAGATAAGCTGCGGCATAGTGCTACAGCGGCATTGATTGAGCGTCGGGATGTTATAGTCGTTTCTTCTGTATCCTGCATTTATGGTATCGGTGACCCGGATGACTATCGGGAGATGATGATTTCCCTCCGCCCCGGCATGAATAAGGACCGGGATGATGTTATCCGGGAATTAATTAATATACAATATATACGAAATGATATGGATTTTAAGCGTGGCACCTTTCGGGTAAAGGGAGATGTGTTAGAGATTATTCCGGTTTCCACCTTTGAGGATGCAGTCCGGATTGAATTCTTTGGGGATGAGATTGACCGGATTACGGAATTTGACCCTTTAACCGGGGAGATTCATCGTTCTTTGAATTTTACCTGCATTTTTCCTGCCTCCCACTATGTAGTGGCAAAGGAAAAGATGAATCATGCCATTACGGAAATTGAAGCAGAGCTGGAAGAACGGGTGAAATTCTTCAAGGAACGGGAGAAGCTGATTGAGGCACAGCGAATTGCAGAACGAACGAATTTTGACATGGAGATGCTGCGGGAAACCGGTTTTTGCTCCGGAATTGAGAATTATTCCAGACCCTTAGCCGGATTGGAACCAGGAGCTACCCCGAATACATTACTGGAGTTCTTTAAAGATGATTTTTTGATGATTATTGACGAGTCTCACATTACCGTACCGCAGATACGGGGAATGTATGCTGGCGACCGCTCCCGAAAGTCAACGCTGGTGGATTATGGCTTTCGGCTGCCCTCTGCACTGGACAACCGTCCTTTGAATTTTGAAGAGTTTGAGACGAAAATTGACCAGTTGTTATTCGTATCAGCGACGCCTTCCGTATATGAAGCAGAGCATGAAATGATGCGGGTGGAGCAGATTATCCGGCCGACCGGATTGCTAGACCCTGTGATTGATGTTCGTCCGGTAGAGGGACAGATTGATGATTTGATTTCGGAAGTGAATCAGGAAGTGGAACAAGGGCATAAGATATTGGTTACTACCTTGACCAAGCGTATGGCGGAGGATTTGACGGATTATATGCGGGATGTAGGGATTAAGGTGAAATATCTTCATTCCGATATTGATACCTTAGAGCGGATTGAGATTGTGCGGGATTTACGACTGGGTGTTTTTGATGTTCTGGTGGGAATCAATCTTCTGCGGGAGGGTTTGGATATACCGGAGATTACTTTGGTGGCAATTCTTGACGCAGATAAGGAAGGCTTCCTTCGTTCCGAAACATCCCTGATTCAGACAGTTGGACGGGCAGCCCGGAATAATGAAGGACATGTCATCATGTATGCAGACACGGTCACCCAGTCTATGCAGGTGGCGATTTCCGAGACAAACCGCCGTCGGGAGATTCAGGATGCATATAATCAGGCGCATGGGATTGTACCACAGACCATTGTAAAGGAAATCCGGGATATCATCAGCAATGAGAATAACTTAGAGGACCTTCCAGAGACCTCCAAGGATGCGGAATCCATGACCAGAAAGGAATTAGAGGAGGCCATTGCTCAAAAGACCAGGAAGATGAATCAGGCAGCGGCAGAACTGAATTTCGAGCTGGCGGCAATCCTTCGGGATGAATTAAAGGAATTGAAGATTATACTGCGGGATATTGATGATTGAGCTATGTTTGAAAGGGATTTTGTATCTGGCAGGAAAGACTTTAAGCACCAGTTGTTTGATGAGTGAGCAAGAATGCATGCAGGAAACCGGAGCAAATGTGGAGCAATAAAGAAAATGCAAAAATAGACAAATGGAATAAATAAAAGAAGAAAAAGCAAAAGAATACAGAAGAAAAATAAAAAGGATAAGATAGCAGGAGAATATAAAATGGCAGGTAAGAAAGAATATATTAAAATACGAGGAGCAAATGAGCATAATCTGAAGCATATTGATATTGATATTCCACGAAATGAGCTGGTAGTCATGACGGGACTTTCCGGCTCCGGTAAGTCCTCGCTGGCGTTTGATACTATTTATGCAGAAGGACAGCGGCGATATATGGAGTCCTTATCTTCTTATGCGAGACAGTTCCTTGGACAGGCGGAAAAGCCGGATGTAGAGAAAATCGAAGGGCTGTCACCAGCGATTTCCATTGACCAGAAATCAACGAATCGAAATCCTCGTTCAACGGTTGGAACGGTTACCGAAGTGTATGATTATTTTCGACTGTTATATGCGAGAATCGGTATTCCCCATTGTCCGAAATGCGGCAAGGAGATTGCAAGGCAGACGGTAGACCAGATGGTAGATGCAATTATGGAGCTGGAAGCCGGTACGAAGTTTCAGCTGCTGGCACCAGTGGTGAAGGGAAGGAAGGGAAGACATGAGAAGCTTCTGGCAGGCGCAAAAAAGAGCGGTTTTGTCCGGGTTATCGTGGATGGCAATCTCTATGACCTGTCAGAGGAAATCACATTAGATAAAAATATCAAGCATTCGATTGATGTTGTGGTAGACCGCTTGGTGGTAAAGGAAGGAATTGAACAGCGGTTGGCGGATTCCATTGAAACGACCCTGAAGCTGGCAGAGGGAAATATGACGGTGGATATTATTGGCGGTGAGCCGATGAAATTTAGTGAAAGCTTTTCCTGTCCGGATTGCGGTGTCAGCATCGAAGAGATTGAGCCGAGAAGCTTTTCGTTTAATAATCCATTTGGAGCCTGCCCGGTATGCCATGGCTTAGGCTATAAGATGGAATTTGATTTGGATTTGATGGTGAACCGGAGCCTTAGTATTAATGAAGGCTGTTTTCAGGTAATGGGCTGGCAGTCTGCGGCAAAGGAGGGGAGCTTTACCCGGGCGATTTTGGATGCATTATCAGAGGAATTTCAGTTTGACATGGATACACCGTTTCAGGACTATCCTCAGGACATCCAGGATTTACTGCTTTATGGCACCGGAACCAGAACCGTGAAGGTATATTATAAGGGACAGCGGGGAGAAGGAGTTTACGACATTACCTTTGAAGGACTGCTGGAGAATATCCGGCGGAGATACCGGGAATCCTCCCAATCCATGAAGGAGGAGTATGAGTCCTATATGTCCATTACCCCTTGTGAGGAATGTCACGGAAAGCGTCTAAAGGCAGAATCCCTGGCAGTAACAGTAGATGATAAGAACATTGCAGCGATTACAGAGATGTCGATTGCAGACCTGCATACTTATTTAGCACAGCTTAATATATCAGAACGGCAGCAATTAATCGGCGGTGTGATTTTAAAAGAGATTCGGGCAAGAATCCAATTTTTGATGGATGTAGGTCTGGATTATCTGGCATTATACCGGCCTACGGCTACCTTGTCCGGCGGAGAGGCACAGCGGATTCGTCTGGCAACACAGATTGGCTCCGGTCTGGTAGGTGTTGCTTATATTTTGGATGAACCAAGCATCGGTCTGCATCAGCGGGATAACGATAAGCTCATTGCTACCTTAAAGCGGTTACGGGATTTGGGAAACACCCTGATTGTGGTAGAGCATGATGAGGATACCATGCTGGCAGCCGATTATATTGTGGATATCGGGCCGGGAGCCGGTGATTATGGCGGAGAAGTCGTTGCCACAGGAACAGCAAAGGATATCATGAAGTGTAAGAAATCCGTTACCGGTGATTATTTAAGCGGAAGAAAGCAGATTCCGATTCCTGCTGTACGAAGGACTCCGACAGGATGGCTGGAGGTGGTCGGTGCCAGAGAGAATAATTTAAAGAAGATTAATGTGAGGTTTCCGCTTGGTGTCATGACCTGTGTTACCGGTGTATCCGGTTCCGGAAAAAGCTCCTTGGTAAATGAGATTCTGTATAAGCATTTGGCAAGGGATTTGAACCGGGCAAAGGAAAAACCGGGAAAGCATGATGAGATACGTGGCATGGAGCAATTGGACAAGGTAATCAACATCGACCAGTCGCCGATTGGGCGTACCTCCCGGTCGAATCCGGCTACCTATACCGGCGTCTTTGATATGATACGGGATTTATTTGCTTCTTCCAAGGATGCAAAGGCGAAGGGATATACCAAGGGACGATTCAGCTTTAATGTATCCGGCGGTCGTTGCGAGGCCTGTAAGGGAGATGGTATTATTAAGATTGAAATGCATTTCCTGCCAGATGTCTATGTGCCTTGTGAGGTCTGCCATGGGAAGCGGTATAATCGGGAAACTCTGGATGTGAAGTATAAGGGAAAAAGCATTTCGGATGTGCTGGATATGACAGTAGATGAGGCATGCATATTCTTTGAGAATCTGCCGTCGATTCTGCGTAAAATAGAAACCCTGCGGGATGTAGGGCTTGGTTATATTAAGCTTGGCCAACCGTCTACGGCTTTATCCGGCGGTGAGGCACAGAGAATCAAGCTGGCGGCGGAGCTTAGTAAGCGAAGTACCGGTAAGACGATTTATATACTGGATGAACCGACCACCGGACTTCATTTTGCAGATGTGCATAAGCTGATTGATATTTTACAGCGCTTAACGGAGGGCGGTAATACAGTAGTTGTTATTGAGCATAACCTGGATGTGATAAAGACAGCGGATTATATTATTGATATTGGACCGGAGGGCGGTGTTCGGGGCGGGACGATAGTGGCCCGGGGAACACCGGAAGAGGTAGTACAGTGTCCGGAAAGCTATACCGGACGGTACCTGGAGAAGTATCTGATAAGGAGATAGTGGATGGAGCTTAAAGCAGTAAAGGAACAAGTGGATAAGATTAGTCATAATATTTCTAAGGTCATTATTGGCAAGGAGCAGTTGATTCGGCTGATATTGACGGCGGTTCTTGCAGGGGGACATGTGTTACTGGAGGATAACCCCGGCACCGGAAAGACGATGCTGGCGAAGGCATTTGCCAGAAGTATTGATGGGGATTTCAAGCGGATACAGTTAACTCCGGATTTGATGCCATCAGACATTACCGGTCTGAATGTGTACAACCAGAAGTCCTCTGAGTTTCAGTTGGTGAAGGGACCGGTATTCACGAATATACTGCTGGCGGACGAGATTAACCGGACTACGCCGAGAACCCAGTCCAGTCTCTTAGAAGCGATGGAGGAGAAGCAGGTTACCATTGACGGAGAAACGCTGCGGCTTTCGGAACCATTTATTGTGATTGCCACTGAGAATCCCATCGAGACAACCGGTACCTATCCGTTACCGGAGGCGCAACTGGACCGTTTTATGATGAAGCTGTCCATGGGTGCGACTACAAAGGAAGAGGAGCTTCGCATTCTGGAGCGGTTTATCACGGAGAACCCTCTGGAGCAGTTAGAGCCGGTCTGTACGGTACCGGATATTTTGCAGATGCAGGATGCAGTAAAGAGCGTGTTTGTTCATCCGTGTGTACGGGAATATTTGGTTGCGATTATTCTTGCTACCAGAAGCAGTAATCAGTTAAGCTTTGGTGCCAGTACCAGAGGAACCTTAAGTCTGCTGCGATGCGCCCAAAGCTATGCTGCCATATCCGGCAGGACATTTGTGGAGCCGGATGATATAAGGACCCTGGCGCCATTTGTACTTGGACACCGGGTAGCTGCGGTTGGCGGCTCCCGGCATTTTGTACGAGGCGTAGAACTGATTTCCGGGATTGTAAATACGATTGAGACACCAGTAGAAGATTGGGAGAAATAGATGGAACTGATTGTTGCCATTACAATTGCCATTGTAATTTACGCTGTTCAGACAATGCTATATCGCAGATTGTGGGATCGAAACCTGACCGTGTCGATTCGTTTTGAGGATGAATGCGTGATGACAGGCAGTGAAACCAGCCTGTTGGAGATTATTAATAATGCGAAGTTTCTGCCGATGGCGGTCTTTCATGTAAAATTCTCCTGCTCGAAGGCCTTTCGATTTGATGACCGGGAGAATGCTGTCGTAACGGATGCTTATTATCGAAATGATGTTTTTTCGGTAATGGGAAATCAAAAGATTAGCCGGAGACTGACCTTTACTCCAGAGCATAGGGGATACTATGAGATTCCTTCCTTTCATATTCTGACCCGGGATTTCTTTTTGTCCAATCGTTTTGCAAAGGTTGTAAATAATGATACACATATTTATGTACTGCCGAGGAAGAGACAGGAGGAGACTCTTGAAATATGGTTTCAAAGTATCCTTGGTGAAATTCTGAATCGCAGAAGCCTGCTGGAAGATTCGTATACATTCCGGGGGATTCGGGACTATGACCGTTCGGATACTATACGCAGTATTAATTGGAAGGCAACGGCCAGAACCAATGACCTGATGGTAAATGTTCATGACCGTACCTCGGAACAGCGGGTAAAGCTGCTACTGAATCTGGAGACGAATACCATGCTCAAAATCGAGGAAATGCAAGAGCTGGCGATTGAACTTACAAGCACGCTCGCACAGAAATTCCTTGAAGAAAAGCTTCCGGTTTCCATGACCTCGAATGGGAGGGATGTGATTACAGGAGAGTACGGAGGGATTGATTTTGGCGGCACCTATAATCATATGCTTACCATAGACCGGTATCTGGCAAGAATCTCAGCCAGCGGTGGGATAGAAGAATTTTTGAAGCTGGTAAAAGCAGAACTGCGTGATAAGGACCCAAGTGTTTCCTATGTGATAATATCCCCTTACTGTAAGAAGGATTTGATTGAGGTACTAGATCAGATGGCGGAGCAGGGGATTTTTGTGCAGATGCTGGTTCCCTACTATGATATTCAACCGTTGGAATATAAAAGAGCTTATATACATGGATTGGAGGTGAAGCTGACGGATGCTTAACTACAGGTGGCCGAGAATCATACTTCGAATGCTGTATGAGGTGATGTTCGTATTTCTGATATTGAATTTCTTTGCAATCCTGGTCTGGAATGAGACACCGGGTCTTTTTGCGGCTGCCTGTCTGTTTTTGCTTTATGCCGTCTCCTTTGCCATGCGTGAGTGGATACCTACGCATTTGCTGCTGCTGTTCCTTCATCTTCTGCTATTGGGTGGGCTTTATTTTCTTCCTTTTCCCGGAAGAATGGGAATGATACTGATGGGGATTCAGGTGTATCTGACAATATCAGCGTTGGTGTATTCCCATAGAGGGGCTGTCATTAAGCCTCTTGGGGATATTCCATGGCCCAGCTTTCTTGTCTGCTGTCTGATTTATATTCTGAGTATAGCTGCCCATCAGCCCATTCTCATGCGGCGTACCTATCTGGTTACTATGTTGCTGTTGATTCTTTATTATCTTATGCTTTATGTGGAGGGCTTAACCAAATACATGGATACGGCAAAGGATGTATCCGGACTGCCCTTAAAGCGGATGGTTCATACAAATACAAGGATTATAGGCATTATAGTATTGATTCTGGTATTTGGACTTTCCATGGGATATATCTTTGGGACGGATGAAATCACGGAGCTTCTTTTTGTCGTCTGTGGGGCAATTGTTCAATGGCTGTTTCGGGTCATTGGTTTTCTGCTGAGTAAGCTGCAGATGCTTCTGGGTATGACGGAAGCAGACATAAGCATTATAGATGGCGATTTTGTCCCTCCGGAGGAACTGACGGGGTGGGGACTGATTCTGGAGCTTCTGCTTATGGCTGTTTTTGCTGTGGGAATGGTATTTTTGTTCTATCGCTTACTGCGAAAGCTGATAAAGCTTTTACTAAAATCCAGAACCTATGAGGGTGATATAATAGAGGCGGCGGAAAAAGAAAAAACAATGATAAAGGAAAAGAGCCATGGACGGATTCGCTTTCGCCATTCCCTGACATTGGAGGAAAAAGCCCGAAGATATTATAAAATAAGAATTATGAAGCATAAGGATGAAATTCTTCTGACCGGTCAAAGCACCTGTCGGGATATCATGGATGAAATCCGGCAAAAGGGGATAGATGATGTGGGGGAGATAACAGAAGCTTATGCTGAAATCCGCTATGGGGCTGGAGCGGTTGATAAAAAGAAGCTTAAAAGAATGAAAGAACTGACTGAGAGGTAAAAAGAAACACTGAATTTGTGAGGCGGTATGCCGCTGATTATGTTGAAGCCGGCAGGAGCGTACAAGGGGGTCTGGAATTGAAAAACAGAGGGTTAAAGCAATTTATCATTCTCTTCTTTGGCTTTATTCTGTCGAGCTTTACAGGATGGTTATATGAAACCATTATAACCTGGATTGCAAATGGAATGTATTGTGACAGAGGGATTCTGTATCTTCCGATTTGCCCAATCTATGGCTTCGGTTCCTGTATTTTATTCCTTTTGCTGCACAGGATTAAAAATCCCCTTTTTATATTGGCCGGAGGTACATTCATAACGGGTGTTTTTGAATATGTGTGTTCTTATCTGGTTGAACTGGTGTTTCATACAGCATTCTGGTCTTATGCAGGCTGGCCCCTTTCCTTAGATGACCGGACTTCCCTGGTTGGCTGTATGGTATTTGGGCTTTTGACGGTATTTTATATGAAATGTCTGCTCCCCCTTTCTGAATGGATGCTGCAGAAGATAGGAATGAAAAAGGGCATCCTGGTGGTAATCCTTTTATCTACAATGATTATGATTGATTTATGGATTACACTTAAAGCATTGCCGGTACTGATATAATGCATAAAGGCTTTGAGTAGCAGAAGATTCGATTTCCTCAAAGCCTTTGGCTTTTCCAAACGGCAGTTTTCTGCTATAATTCATCAATCGAGAGTGTGATATTGCTTAATGCATGATAATAATTAACGGTTTCGGCTGTAAACTTATAGACGCAGTAGTCTTCATCATCTACCCCCTTTGGGTAATACATTTCAAAGCCTTCCCGCCACAGCATGGCTTTGGTTTCATGGTCGGTACAGACCTCCATGGTTCCGGTGAATAATGCCCCCTTATACAGATTCTTCGTATCATCAACATAGTAGACGGATGCCTTAGGATTATTCCGGAACTGTTTTACACGTTTGGAACTGGTATTGGTTGAAAAATAATGGGTTTTCATACTATCATGCTCTAAGACAAGCATACCCTTGATTTGTGGAAAGCCATCTTCATTTACGGAAGCGACATATGCAACCTGTGCCTCCTGTCGCAAATTACGGATTTGTGCTGGTATATTGTTTTTCATATTTGCTCCTTTCGAATGGGATTTACTTGTAACATTCCTGCTTGGTTAGATTGTGCAGTACCTTTTCCAGACTTTTGTCAAAGGCGAGAATTTCTTCATCGGAAAAGTCTTTATAAAAGATGTCATTCATTTTTTCAGATGCCTTGTTATACTGCTCCTTTAAGCCTTTGGCAGTTTCTGTTAATTTGATTCTAACCATCCGGCGGTCCTTCGGGTCGTATACCCGCTGTATATGTCCGGATGCTTCCAGACGGTCTAGCATACTGGTTAATGTGGTTTTTGCAAGTCCGGTCTTGTAGGATAGCTCGATAATCGGTATGTTATCATCTTCCCACAGCACGAATAGAATTCTGCCCTGGGCGCCGTTGAATTCATGTATGCCGTATTCCATTAATATTTTTTCAAAGATACGCCCCTGAATCTGCTTAATCTTGCTAATCAGAAAACCGCCATTCGTTTGTTTCATCCATATTTCACCGCCATTCCGTTTTATATAGAATAATACTATATAGTACTAATGTCAAGAGAATAATGCTTGTGGAGATACATTTTATCGAAGTGATGATAATTATCGAAAAAGAATGTTATAATAGGGGACAGGAATAAACATGACACATAGTTGTCTTGTTTTATATGTTAGTATAAAGTGAAAAGGGAGATTATATGAAGCTTGACCGAATGCTTGGGATATTATCCATCTTATTACAAAGAGATATGATAACTGCTCCGGAGCTGGCAAAACAGTTTGAGGTATCCAGACGAACTATCAACAGGGATGTGGAAGCTCTATGCCGGGCAGGGATTCCTATATATACCAGGCAGGGAAGGGGCGGTGGCATTTCCATCATGGAGGGTTACCGGATTGAACGAACCTTGCTGACGAACAGAGAACTACAGGATATTCTGGCAGGCTTGCGGAGTCTGGACAGTATCAATGGTACCAATCGTTATGGGCAGCTAATGGAGAAATTATCAGCCGGTTCCTCTGATTTCATGACAGGAAATCAATCGGTATTAATTGACCTTTCCTCCTGGTATAAAAATTCTCTGGCGCCAAAGATTGAGATTATCCGGGAAGGGATTGATGCCGGAAGCCGAATTGAATTTCTTTACTATGGACCGAAGGGGGAAAGCAGGAGAAGAATCGACCCCTACTATCTGATTTTTCGATGGTCAAGCTGGTATGTATGGGGGTGGTGCAATACCAAAAAGGAATTTCGCCTGTTCAAATTAAACCGTATGGAAGCAGTAGGCTTAAATGGAGAGACATTTAAGAAGCAGGAGGTACCGATGCCGGATTTGAGCAATGAAAGGATTTTTCCAGGCGGTATTCCGGTAAAGGCGTTATTTGACCCAAGGTGTAAATGGCGGCTGGTGGAGGAATTTGGTTTGGACTGCTTTCAGGAACAGGCGGATGGCAGCCTGTTGTTTCAGGCGGATTATACAGACCGGGAGAATCTGATTACATGGTTGATGTCATTTCAGGATAAGGTAAGGCTGTTAGAACCGGAAGGAATCCGACAGGAAATCCGGGTCAGGCTTGAAAACATGCGAAAAAATTATCAGTGAGGTATAAGGAATGCGATACGAATGGATAGATGAATACCTGTTAAGCAAGCAGGGAGTAACAAAGGATTTAAAGAAGGAGTGGAACTGGATTCGTTATCTGATTGCGGACAAGATGTTTGCTGCAATCTGTCTGGACGAAAGGGATGAACCCTATTATATTACCTTGAAGCTGGAGCCTTCGGAGGGAGAATTCTTCCGGGGACAATACGAAGATATTATACCGGGATATTATATGAATAAGCTTCATTGGAACTCTATCAAACCGGATGGACAGGTGCCGGACGAGCTGCTAAAGGATTTGCTGGATAAATCCTATCAGTTGATATTGGAGGGCTTCAGCAAGAAGAGACAGAAAGAGATTCTGGCATCAGCATTACAAAAAGAATCATTGAGCTGTTGTGGTACGGTATGTAAAGCATGCGAGTATTACGGAACCTTATGTAAAGGATGTAATGAGAGCCGGGGAAGGGTATTTCATGCACCGGAAGGGCGGGCATGTCCGATTTATGAATGCTCCATTCAACAGCATTCCTATCAGGGGTGTGGAGAGTGTGGCAGCATCCCTTGTGAGATTTGGAGAAGAACCAAGGACCCTTCTCTTTCGGAGGAGGAATTTGAGCGGAATATAAAGCAGCGGATGGAACAGCTGCGAGGAGGAAGCAATGGTATTTGATTATAAGAAGGAGTATAAGGAATTCTACCTGCCGTCAAAGAAGCCGGGAATCATAACGGTACCATTCATGAATTATATTGCGGTACGTGGGAAGGGGAACCCCAATGAACCGGAGGGAGAATATAAAGCAGCACTCGGTATGCTGTATGCCATTGCCTTTACTATCAAGATGAGCTATAAAGGCAAACACCAAATTGAGGGTTATTTTTCCTATGTTGTACCGCCGTTGGAAGGGTTATGGTTGCAGGAGAGCGGAAAAACCGGAATTGATTTTTCTCAAAAGGAAACCTTTGGCTGGGTATCTATGATTCGTATTCCGGATTTTGTATCAAAGAGCGATTTTGCTTGGGCGGTTCAGGAAGCAACAGAAAAGAAGAAAAGTGATTTCTCCAAAGTAGAGTTTTTCACCTATGAAGCAGGTCTGTGTGTCCAGTGTATGCATCTTGGAAGCTATGATAAGGAAGCAGAAACTATAGAAGAAATGGAAAATTATGCTGTCCGGGAGGGTTATGTACCGGATATATCGACCAACCGCTTTCATCAGGAGATTTATTTGAGCAATCCGCAAAGAACTGCAGAGGAAAGGCTTCGGACGGTAATCCGCCATCCGGTGAAGCCGGTGGAGAACTAGGATGTTAAAACTCAAATGCCGGGTACATGCCCGGCATTTGAGTTTTCGTAAATATAGTATGAAAAAAACTGTCAATGACAGGTTTTCCGTATATTAATATCTAGGCAGTTCGTATACATATCCGTCGTCAAGCAGAACATACTGCCCGCAGACAGCAACCACCTCTTTCGTCAGTGCGTTAAAGGTTTCATCCGGTTCAAAGCCTGTGCCTTCTGCTGGTACATAACTGTAATAACCGTCAGATGTTTTAAGGATAAAAACAGAATTGCTGCCAATCTCGCCATTCGTATACCACAGCTCAAGAATCTCAACCTCCGGCAGTGGAATGGCAGAAAGCGAGAGGAGTGTATTGCTTGATTTACTGTTGTTGTTTGCTTCCATAATCAGCAGTTCATTTGTATCTGTTATACCAGTAAATTCATACAAGCCGGCACTTCCACATAATTTTGTAAACGTGTAATTGGCAGTATCTTCGATAGGAGTCCCCATAGATGCTCCATAATAAAGCTTTCCGTTGGAAAGCAGATAGCAGTCCTTAAATCTGTTTATCAAGCTCAGACCTTCCGGAAAAACAACATCCGGATTCGCTGTTTCACCTTCCAAATAACTCCAAAAGTTTTCGGAATCAACATGTGTCCGGGTCTCTGAACGATTCTCGTCACGATGAGTCTCATACTGTTTTCCGTCTGCGGCATAAACATCCATCATGGCATTATGGATGTAAATCTCACTGATTTCCTGTCCTTCCAATATAGTACCGCTGATGGTGCAAACAGCTTCGCCTTTCTTTAATTCAGCGTAATAATAACGATTCCCTTCAATAAAAAGATTTTCACTAGTTTCTCCGTAGTAGTCATTCGATACGGCGCTTGCCTTGCTGATATCTGTAATATCCCAGTCCGGCTTACCCAAATCGTATATTACATAGCCGCGTCCGCTGTCGGTATAATACGAATACAAATGTCCGTCGTCTGACAAGATGATAAGCCTACCCTCTAATTTTACAATGGATTGGATATGACCGGAGATGGTATCTGCCCCATCGCCATCCTCAGAAAATGCGTTCAGTTTGATAATATCCAGGCTCTGGTCATTCTTTGGGGCTTCGGTGGTAGCTTCCTCTGTTGTCTGCCTTGTTATTTCTTCTGTTTCTTCTGTTGTTTCACGCTGGCTGTCTGTCGATGGTTCCTCTGTCGTATTTTTGTTACAGCCGGTCAGCATCAGGCTCAGCATCAAGGCAGCAAGCCCCGCCCTTCTGAATACTGTTTTGAATCTTTGCATGCTTCATCCTCCGTTTCTTTATAGGAATTCTGTCTTTGGCAATATCGGCCATAATGCCCGCTCTGTTTTTAGCAGTAGCAGGTATGGCAGTCAAGCTGAGTATAACACAGCCAAAGCAGCAGTATCTCTTGACCCGACGAAAGCATACTTTTTTCCGATAGACGGAAATAAAATTATAAATTGTTTATTTTGCTCTTATACGTAAAGAAATACCGTTTAGGATTATTTTATGCTAAAGGAAATGAATGGGAGCAGTTGTATTCAGGATAGGCGAAAGCTACAGAAAGATAGAGTTGAAAAATAGTGGGGTATGGGATACTAGGGGGATTCCGAAGCTGGTATATCCTTCAGCACTGTAATTTTTATCAGGGGAATCAGCCATTTATCAATTATATGATATTTAAAAAGTCAATAGAAGGAGAAATTGAATGAAAAAAGTTTATCATTGATTGTTTTAAATCCGTATATATGTTACAATTTTATTAGATATTTTGTTATGTGCGAGGCAATGAAGCAGCAAAAGGAATGAGAAGAAAATACGAAGGTGTCGAACACGGGAGGTATCGGTTTTTCAATTAAGGAGATGAACTATGACGGAAGAATGGATTTATGTCATTTCATTGCTTTGTGAAATTATATTTATAAATATCTTTGCCTATCATGGTGCAAATGATGATAAATTGCTAGTCGGCTCTATGCGCCGGCTTGTTGTTGTGGTTAGCATTACAGTTTTATCAAGTATGCTGGCAATTATGATTTCAAATGAAAATATCGGTTTGGTTTTTCAGTGCATCCATTATGTAGGAACAGAGTGGATGCTTATTGTCTTGATTCAATTTCTTTCGTATTACGGAAATGTAAGGCTTGCATGGAAAAATGATTTTGTCCTTTATATTCTGGCAGGTATAAACTCAATTTCCATTTTATTAAACCCGATATTCCATCATATGACAACCGTAAAAAAGCATACGATAAGTGATGGAGAGATTTTGAATCAATATACCAACCATGCTCCATGGTATCAGATGCATCTTTATTATTCTTATATTTTAGTGATTATTTCATTTGTCGTCTTGATTTACAGGCTGATTCATACGGTTCGGCTTTATCGTAAAAAGTATTTATATGCGTTGCTTATGCTTATTGCGACGGTTGCCCTTGACGCAATATGTACCATAGCAGAATTTGACCATGATTTTTCACTCTACGGATATACCACGCTTGTCATATTTTTTATATTTTTTGTCATGTATTACCGTCCCAAAAGCATTATACATAAGACGCTTTCTTACATGGTGGAGGATTCCCATTTGGGTGTTGTATGCTTTGACCCGGAGGACACCTGCATTTTCATAAATGATAAGGCGCTGCTTTATATGCCGAGCGATGCCGGTACTGCTGATTACACAGATTTGTTTAAGGACATGATGCATGTTCAGTCATTTATGGATTCAGATGAAATAAAATGGCGGCAGGATTTCGTGATTGGGGGCATAAACATAAAATGTGATATTAACTTTGCAAAGCTGTATGACGAGAGAGGAAATTATATTGGCTGTTACTGCACCTTGCTTGACCGGACAGATGATTTGGAAAAGTACAGACAGGAGCGTTATAAGGCGACTCATGACAGTCTGACCGGAATACATAACAGGGATTATTTTTATGAGAAAGCACTTGAAATGATTAACGAAAACAGAGATGACCCCTACTATGTTATCTGTACGGATTTCAAGGACTTTAAGCTCATCAATGATATGTTTGGTTATAAGAAGGGGAATGAGATTTTAAGGAGCTTTGCAAAAAACATAAAGGAGGGTCTGCCGGATGGCTGTCTCTATGCAAGATTGGTTTCAGACTGCTTTGCCATACTTATCCCCAAGCGCATATATCAGGAGGAGAAGCTCATAGAAAGCATAAGAGAGACGGAAGCTCTTATCAGTGTAAATGATTTTACATTCCATATACATGCCGGTGTTTATGAGGTGCAGCCGGAGGATGATGATGTATCGATTATGTGTGACCGGGCAAACCTTGCGATTCGCACGATTAAGAACAACTACGATAAGATAAATGCATATTACGATGAAGCTCTCATGAACAAGATGATAAACCGTAAGCATATGGTAAATGAGTTTGACAATGCCATAGAGACAGGGCAGTTTCATATGTATTTACAGCCGCAGGTGCTTACGGATGGCAGGGTCGTGGGCGCTGAGGCGCTTGTCAGATGGATTCATCCTGAGAAGGGAATGATTTCTCCGGGAGAGTTCATTCCGGTTTTTGAGGATACCGGACTTATATACCGGCTTGACATGTGCATCTGGGAGCAGGCAGCGGCAAAGCTTAAGGAGTGGAAGGAAAAGGGCAGGGAGGATTTGCACATTTCCGTAAATATCTCCACAAAAGATTTTTATTATCTTGATTTGTACAAAATCTTTACGGACCTTGTCAATCAATACGGGATTAAGCCTGAAAATTTAAAGCTTGAGATTACCGAATCTTCATTTATGGTGGATATGGACAAGCAGCTAAGGCTCATAACAAGACTGCAGAAGTATGGCTTCCATGTCGAGATAGATGATTTTGGCAGCGGCTATTCCTCCCTTAATATGTTAAAGAACCTAAAGGCTGACGTGCTTAAGCTGGATATGGGATTTTTGCATGAGATTGAGGACCGGGAGCGTACAAGAGCTGTGCTTGATATGGTAGTGGAGCTTGCAAAGAGGCTTCAAATGACAGTCATATCGGAGGGAGTTGAGGATAAGAAGCAGGTAGATTATCTTACGGAGATTGGCTGTGACATGTTCCAGGGCTTTTATTTTGCGAAACCGATTCCGGTCAGGGATTTTGAGAAGGAGTATATACAGGTAAAACACGACGGAAATAACGGCTTGACAATTTCATAACAGCAATATATAATTGCGTAGAAATCAGGAGTGCTTAAGGAATTAGGCTGAGAAATGACATAATCCTGTCATTAATCCTTTGGGGCAACCCATGACCTGATCCAGATAATGCTGGCGGAGGGAGATGTAAGAAGTCAATTATGATGTGATGAATTACCCCTTCCAGGCGATTTGGAAGGGGTTTTTGTGTTGCCGTTCCCATGTATACATACAGGACAGGGAATGCAGAAAGAATAGTTAACAGGAGAAAAGGAGGAAACATCATGAATGCAAATGTAGCGATTCAGGTACTGCCGGGGGTGTCTACGGATGCTGAGGTAGTGCGAATTGTAGACGAGGTAATTGATTATATCAAGAGTACAGGGGTTACTTATTATGTGGGTCCATGTGAGACTGCCATGGAAGGAGAGTATGAAGAACTCATGGAGATTATCAAACAGTGTCAGTATATTGCGATTCAGGCTGGCTGTCCAAGCGTTATGAGTTATGTGAAGATTACCTATAAGCCGGAAGGTGAGGTATTGACCATTGATGAAAAAACAACGAAGCATCATCCGTAATCTGATACCGGCAGCAGGGATTCTGGCAGCATTGGTAATCTGGCAGGTAATCAGTATGGCAGGAATCATTCCCGGCTATATGCTTCCATCACCCTTGGAAGTATTTCAGGCGTTTATAGCTGATTTCCCATTGCTGATGCAGCATGCAAAGGTAACTCTGCTAGAAGCAGCATTAGGACTGGTTTGTGGTGTGGGCTTGGGCTTTTTGTCTGCGGCATTCATGGATGCCTTTGAACCGGTTCGCAAGGGACTGTATCCCATTTTGGTACTGACCCAAACGGTTCCGCCGGTGGCGATTGCCCCACTGTTGATTTTATGGTTTTCTTATGGAATTGCCCCTAAGGTGGTTTTGGTGGTATTGGTTTCGTTCTTTCCCATTGCCATAGGTTTGTTAGAAGGCTTTCAATCCGTTGATTCTGATATGATTCGGCTGATGCGTTCCATGAAGGCGAACCGGTGGCAGATTTTTTTGCATGTGAAGCTGCCCAGTGCTTTGGGGGAATTTTTTTCCGGCTTGAAGATTGCAGTGGCATATTCCGTTGTAGGTGCAGTGATTGCTGAGTGGCTGGGAGGACTGAGCGGGCTGGGCGTTTATATGACCAGAGTGAAAAAGTCCTATGATTATGATAAGATGTTTGCTGTTATTTTTCTGATATCAGCCATTAGTCTGTTGCTGATGGCAGTTGTAAAAACCGCTCAATATCATATGATGCCATGGAGTCATTGCAGAGAGCAGGATGAAGTAAGGAAGCAGAAGAATGGAAAGTAATCCAGGCTATTCATGATATAAGGAAATGATTAGGCAAAATGGGCGAAGATACTATGTATGACTAATAGTGATATAAACGCGGAAAATAAAACAAGGAGAAATAAATTGATGAAAATGTGGAAGAAAATCACAGGCATATTTTTGACAGGTGCGTTAATAGTTGCCGGATGTGGCTGCGGAACGAATACAGAAAAGAATGCAGAAGGGCAGACGGAGATTACATTTGTTCTGGACTGGACCCCGAATACCAATCATACTGGTCTGTATGTGGCACAAGAGCTGGGATATTTTGAGGATGCGGGACTGACGGTTACCATTGTCCAGCCGCCGGAGGATGGAGCAACCACCATGGTAGCATCCGGACAGGCACAGTTTGGAATTGATTTTCAGGATTATCTGACACCGGTCTTTACATCGGAGGATAAAATGCCGGTGGAGGCAGTAGCGGCGATTCTCCAGCACAATACCTCCGGTATTATTTCCTTGCAGGAGGATGGTATTATCTCTCCGGCAGACATGGAGGGTAAGAATTATGCTACATGGAATCTGGCAATCGAGCAGGCGATTTTAAGAAATGTAGTAGAAGCAGACGGCGGAGATTTTGATAACGTTAACCTGATACCGGAATATGTAACGGATGTGCCGACGGCTTTACAGCAGGATATTGATGCAGTCTGGATTTATTATGCATGGGATGGCATTTCCACAGAGGTTGCCGGATTGGACACCAATATGTTTTATTTCAGGGATATCACACCGGAATTTGATTATTACAGTCCGGTCATAATTGCCAACACGGACTTTCTGGAATCCGATGGAGATACGGCAAGGGCATTTCTGAATGCAGTCCGGAGGGGCTATGAGTATGCGATTGAGAATCCGGAGGAAGCGGCGGATATTCTTTGTGAAGCGGTTCCAGAGCTGAACCAGGAGATGGTAAAGAAAAGCCAGATATGGCTGGCGAATCAGTATAAGGCGGAAGTGGAGCAGTGGGGGTATATTGACCAGACCCGTTGGGATGCCTTCTATGCATGGCTGTATGAAAATGATTTGTCGGAAGAAATACCGTCTGGCTATGGATTTACCAATGAGTATTTAAGCGAATAACAGCGAGGCGCGCAGATGATATTACAAGCGGAACATATTTCAAAAGCATATGGAGAAAAGCAGGTGCTTGGGGATATATCGATTCATCTGGAGGCAGGAGAGCTGGTATGTCTGCTAGGTGTAAGCGGTGTAGGAAAGACCACCTTATTCAATATATTAGCTGGACTGGAAAGACCGGATTCCGGCAGGGTTCTTTTAGAACAGAGGGAGATTACCGGACAGTCCGGGAATCTGAGCTATATGCTGCAAAAGGATTTGTTATTACCACATAAAACCGTTTTGGATAATGTAACACTGCCGTTAATCTTAGCAGGCATGAAGAAGAAGGAAGCCAGGGAAAAGGTGGAGCCTTATTTTATTCCCTTTGGACTGGATGGCACTCAGAAGAATTATCCGGTGCAGTTGTCCGGTGGTATGCGTCAGCGTGCTGCCCTCCTTCGAACCTACATGTGCGGCGATAAGGTGGCTTTGCTGGATGAACCCTTTAGTGCTTTGGATACATTGACCCGGACGGCAGTACAGGAATGGTATCTGGGAGTGATGGAAGAAATCAAGCTGTCTACCTTGTTCATTACCCATGATATTGATGAGGCGATACTACTGTCAGACCGTATCTATATCATGAATGGAACGCCGGCAGGAATCTCGGCGGAGCTGGCAATCATACAGTCGAAGCCAAGAACCAGTGACTTTCTTATAAGCGATGCATTTTTGGACTATAAGAGAACCATCCGGAGGCTTTTGGATGGTTCTAATCCGGAAGCCCTAAGGTAAGACTTAGGACTTCCGCTTTTTTACGGCTTCGCTAAGGATATATTCTATCTGACCGTTAATAGAACGAAAATCGTCTTCCGCCCATTGGGCAATGGCATCCCACAGGGTAGGGGAAAGACGTAACAGAAGCTGCTTTTTTGCAGCTTCCTTTGTCTTTAATTTTTTTTCCTTTTGCAGGATTTCCTGTTCCAATGCATGAATCTTATCAAGTCGTTCCTGTAATCGTTGTTCTTTTTGTTCCAGTGATTCCTCTGTCATGCAGCACCTCCCGGTTAATAGATACTTCCACTATTGACAATCGGTTGTGTATCCTTTCCAGAGCAGAGAACGACTAACAGATTAGAGACCATGGCTGCTTTCCGCTCTTCATCAAGGATAACAATTTCTTCATCTCCTAATTTATCAATTGCCATCTTAACCATACTGACAGCACCATCTACGATTTTCTGACGGGCAGCAATAATAGCAGTTGCCTGTTGACGCTGCAGCATGGCGGCGGCAATTTCTTCTGCATAGGATAAATGAGTGATTCGCACCTCTTCAATTTCCAGTCCGGCAAATTCCACCCGCTTTTTTAATTCCGCTTTCATACTGTCCGCTATTTCCTGGGAACTTCCCCGGAGTGTCTTTTCATTCTCCTCTTCATTTTCCTCTAACGAGTCATATGGATAAAGACGGGCGATATTACGAATGGTGGAATCGGTCTGTGTGGAGAGAAAATTATTATAATCATCAACATTAAAAACTGCTTTCGTCGGGTTCACCACTTTCCAGATAACGACGGCACCGATGATGATAGGATTTCCCAGAACATCATTTACCTTTTGTACACCATTGTTCAAGGTGGCGGATTTTAAGGAAATGGTCTTTCTGCTGTTTAAGTTGATGGAAGCGGCAGCCTGTGTCTGTTCCGAAGCGGCAGAGGATTTTATTGCCTGTTCGGTTATAACACGTTCATACCGGGGGCAGTTGGCAACTGCAAAAGGGTGAATAAAGAAAAATCCGGATGATAGAATCGTTCCATAATAACGCCCAAACAGAGTCAGAACTAAGGCTTCATTTGGTCTAACGGTACGAAGTCCCGGATAGATGAAGAAGGTGGCAATAAATATAATGCCGCAAATAATCGCTATGACCGCGGTCATGCCTCCGGTAAACAGCTTATATTCTTCGTGAGCAATCAATACACCAATAAAGCCAGCCAAAGAGGCAAGGGAGCAAAGAATAGTAATGAGTAAGATACCAATACCGTTCACAGGTTTTAGTGCTTTTTGTTCAATTTCATGTTGGTCCATAGAATCATCCTCCTTAAAGTGATATCATTTTGATATCATAAAAATATCACAGCAAATAGAAGATGTCAAGGCGGATAAAAATGATTTTATTATAAATAGAATTATGGAAATTGCATATAATAAGTTCTTGACAGTAAAAATGTGTTTATGATACTATTAATTCATAATAGAATTGCATGTTACTGGTAAGCAGGCATTAGCAATACATAGATGGTGGTAGTTTATGTGTTGTTGGTGCTATTTTTTTGCCCCGATAGCATCCGGAACAAAACGACAGAAATCCCATGGATTTTATCCGGAAATCTGTTCTCAATCCGGCGCAGCTTTCATAAACTTTCACCACGAAAAAGAAAGGAGAATGTGTTATGAAAGACAAGATTTTTGGAGTTTTGCAACGGGTCGGGCGTTCTTTTATGCTTCCGATTGCACTTCTTCCGGTAGCAGGTCTGCTGCTGGGACTTGGCAGTTCCTTTACCAATGCCACCATGTTAGAAGCATACAATCTGACGAACATCATGGGACCAGGAACTGTATTCTATATGATATTTACCGTAATGAGTGAAGCGGGAAATGTCATATTTAATAATCTTCCACTGCTCTTTGCCATGGGTGTAGCCATTGGTATGGCAAAGCAGGAAAAGGAGGTTGCCGCCCTGGCATCTGTAGTTGCATTCTTTATCATGCATGCGTCTATCAGTGCCATGATTTCGTTGAATGGCGGTACGGAAAATATGTTAAACGGTTCTACTGCGAATGTACTGGGAATCACTTCTCTGCAAATGGGTGTATTTGGTGGTATCATCGTTGGCCTGGGTGTGGCCGCCCTTCATAATCGGTTTTATAAAATTGAACTGCCACAGGTTCTGTCCTTCTTTGGCGGTACCCGTTTCGTTCCGATTATTAGTGCCTTGGTATTCGTAGTCGTAGGTATCCTGATGTACTTTATCTGGCCGATTATCCAGCAGGGTATTTTTGCAGTAGGGGATTTGGTTATGCGGTCCGGTTATGCAGGAACCTGGGTATATGGTTTTATGGAGCGGCTGTTGATTCCATTTGGATTGCACCATGTATTCTATCTTCCATTCTGGCAGACTGCAGTAGGCGGTACGATGGAAGTAAATGGACAGATGATTGAGGGCGCACAGAATATCTTCTTTGCACAGCTGGCAGACCCGAGTACCACAGAATTCTCAGTAGAGGCAACCCGGTTTATGTCCGGTAAGTTCCCATTGATGATTTTTGGTCTGCCTGGAGCCGCATTGGCAATGTATAAGACGGCAAAGCCGGAGAATAAGAAAAAGGTAGCCGGTCTGTTGTTCTCCGCAGCATTGACTTCTATGCTGACTGGTATTACAGAACCATTGGAGTTCACCTTCCTGTTTGTTGCACCGCTATTATATGGAATACATTGCGTATTTGCCGGTCTTGCTTATATGCTGATGCATGTATTTAATGTAGGTGTAGGTATGACCTTCTCCGGTGGTTTGATTGATATGTTCCTGTTTGGTATCTTACAGGGAAATGGAAAGACTCACTGGATTTGGATTGTAATCGTAGGTATTGGTTACTTTGTAGTATATTACTTCCTGTTCAGTCTGCTGATTCGGAAAATGAATCTGAATACTCCGGGCCGTGATGATTCCGAGGAAGTAAAGCTGTATCGTAGAAGTGATGTAGAAGCAAAGAAAAAATCAGGAAAAGACGGAAAGGCAGAAGAAGGTGAGGCAGACGAACTCTCCATTGCCATAACTGCCGGACTTGGTGGAAAGAAGAATATCTCAGATGTAGATTGTTGTGCAACCAGACTTCGCTGTACGGTATTTGATGCAGCAAAGGTTGATGAAGGCATCTTAAAGAGTACCGGAGCTTCCGGCGTGATTAAGAAGGGAACCGGAATTCAGGTCATATATGGACCGCGGGTTTCCGTTATTAAATCAAATCTGCAGGAATATCTGGAGCATGCGCCGGAGGAGGAAGTATATTCTGCAAAGGAAGCAGAGCCGGAGGAAAAGGCAGAGCCAAAGGATGCCGGAACTAAAAAGGTAGTTCAGTCCATTATCATTCATAGTCCGATGACTGGAACTGCAGGCGGAATCGAGACAGCGCCAGATGAGGGATTTGCACAGAAGATGATGGGTGACGGTGCGGTAGTCGAGCCAAAGACCAATGAGGTAGCTGCACCGGCAAATGGCGAGATTGCATTTGTATTTCCATCGAAGCATGCCATTGGTTTTGTGACGGAGGATGGTATATCCATGCTGCTGCACGTAGGTATTGATACAGTGAATTTAGAAGGAGAAGGCTTTGAAGTTCTTGTGAACGAGGGCGACAAGGTATCTGCGGGAACCCCATTGATGAAGCTGGATTTAGATTTGCTTCGGGAGAAGGCGCCATCCCTGGTTTCACCAATCATTTGTACAGAATTAGAAGATAATCAGGTGATACGGATTCTGAAGACCGGAGAGGTCAAGACCGGAGATGAACTGTATGCCGTAGATATACTGGAATAAAAGACCAGCTGGAAGCAACCAGCCATGCTGCTATTCGGGCAGCCGGATAGCAGCATGAAATAAAGAAGAATGGGAGTGAAACAATGTACCGGATTATTAAGACACTGAATCACAATGCCATATTAGCTGCGGACATGGAGGACAATCAGGAATATATTCTGCTAGGAAAGGGCATCGGCTTTGGAAAGAAGGTTTCAGAGCGGTTGGAAGCACCAGAGGATGTTAGTATATATTCTTTAAGGAATGTGTCCGAACAGGGGAAAGCAAAAGAATTTGTTCGGGATATTCCGGCTGAATGTTTTGAAATCTCCAATCGGATTCTGGAACAGGCAGAGGCGGAGTTTGGTAAGATAGACCGGGACATTTTATTTCCCATGGCAAATCATATCGCATATGCCGTGAAACGCATACAGGCAGGAGAGCAGATTAGCAATCCCCTTACCAGTGATATTCGGATATTATTTTATAAGGAATATAAGATTGCGGAATTATCCAGAGCGCTGTTAAAGGAAATGATGCAGGTAGAGATTATGGAGGATGAAATCGGTTACATAGCATTGCATGTGCATTCCAGCATTGAAGACGAAAAGGTTGCGACCTCCATGCAGATGGCAATGGTGGTACGGGAGTGCGTATCGCTGATAGAAAAACAGACCAGAGCGGAGATTGACATTTTGTCTTTGGATTATAACCGGTTAATGAATCATGTAAAGTTCATGTTTGCCCGTGTGGTAAGCGGTGAGGTACTAAAGGTAAATATGAATGCTTATATTATGCAGAATTATCCCAAAGCATATGAAATTGCATCGACCGTATGTGAGCATATGGGAAGGGCATTGAATAAGACATTGGAAGATGTAGAGATTGGGTATCTTGCCATGCATGTGGAACGGGTGTTGGCAGAAGAAAATTAGACTTTTTAATAAGGGTATGGTATGATATGACTTGAGGAGGAGTCCTTAAGTCGGACAGCAGTATCCGAAAGCAGAGCAGGCTATGCCATAGGCATAAGACTTGAGGAGGGACTCATCGCAGATGGGAGGTATAACACTTTATCTGTCTGCTGTTGAAAAGCGGCAATTATGGATAGGGATTCAGGGGGCAAACGGATGAAGATTTTAATTGTGGAGGATGATTTTGTAAGTCGTAAATTTATGACAAAGTTTCTCTCCAAGTATGGCGCCTGCCAGACTGCAGAGGATGGCGAACAGGCAGTTAAAATGTATAAAGATGCAGTAGAACAGCAAAGACCCTATGATTTGATTTGTCTGGATATTGTAATGCCACGGATGGATGGATATAAAACACTGGAACTGATTCGGAGCTATGAAGAAGAAAAAGGGATAGCAGCTCAGGAAGGTGTAAAAGTCATCATGACAACCGGGATGGAAGTCGGTACGAACATCACCAAAGCCTTTGAATTAGGTTGTGTGGCATATACCTCTAAGCCGATAGACATTGTACAATTCGACGGTCTGCTCCATCAATTGCAGTTGATATGAATTGCAATTCTGCTGTGCAGAAACAAAAATCAGCAAATGCGTGCAAGCTTGCTTGCAAAAGCATTTGCTGATTTTTGTTTCTATAGGGCGGAACGCCCACACCGAGCCGTAAGCGAGGTGATGTAGCTGAGCCGTAAGCGAGGTGGCACAGCCTAATTATACATATTGATTAAACAGCATACCGCTATATATGGACGGCATGTAAGGATTTGGAAAATTCATTCGGGTATTCGGATAAGAAATAATCGTCTTATCCACATATTCCATTGGATTCAAAGTTATCCGTTTCGTTGTCTCATTGATTGCATGGTTAAAATCGGATAATTGATGGAATAAGTCCTGCAAATTCCCATTTTCCGTACTTTGTACAAGCAAGGCCTCATCCTTTTGCAAATATCCCTGTGCGTCAATGGTAAGACCGGAAGCCTCTAAGGAATTATGAAAGCGGCGGGTGACGGTTCCGATTTCATGCAATAGTTTTTTGGAACCGTTCGGATTGCCTTTGGTATGATGAGCCAGCTCGATTAAATGATTATAATAGGATACGAAATCATCCACATCATCCAATAAAGCGGAGTAATCCGGTGCCAGTCGGATATTCGCCTCTTTTCCGGTGGCATGATAAAGCTCAATGCCAATACCATTGTTAATGGATATATGATTAGAAGAAGCAGTCTGTGCATCTCCATTTAGAATAAATTCTGCATTGGCAGGATAATCCGTAACCTGATTCAGTCCAAAGGTGTCTACCAGGGAGGAACCCCTTTCATCCTTTACAATAAACTGCAGGTTCTGGTCTAAGGTGCCGGTGCCGCTGCTTCGATATTCCAGCTGTAATGCGCTGTTCAAGCCGGATTCCACTACGGTCGCACGAATGCCAATACCACTGTTATTAATTGACATAGCAAGCCGACGCTGGATGTGAAGATTTGATTCTCCATTCTTTGTTTCAATTTCAAATTGATATTCGCTTCCGCTTTCTTCTATGGTAAGGTAATGCGTGCCGGATGGTAAGTCTGTGCCGCTGGAAGGCAGCAGGGTTCCTGTATTTTTTTGTGAAACAGCGAGCTGATTAACCTGTAAGGTGATGTCAGATGGCAGAGACGAATAGTTTTTCGTCAGCAATTTAACGGAAATATCTGCCGGAGCATCCGTAGTGATTGCCATCTTACGGGAAGTCGGTTCTATATCTTCACTGAGAAAGGCGGAACTGGTCTTAAGTTCCATCGCTGCTTCCTTAATCCCGATAACATAGGATTGTGTGGTATCGGAAAGAGAAAGCTTATAGAACGGCTTTTTCTGATTCAGTTTTATCATATCATTATATAAAGAGCGAAGCTCACTTTTCTTATGAGAATCATATTTTGTCATTGCCATTTGAGGCATTGTCATATGGTAAAAATTATAGACATTCATTGTGGACATAAGCCATCCTCCTCTCCGAATAGTTTTCATATTGTGAATGAAGTTATTATTTATTTTATTCATCCATTTTTGAAAGGACATAATACTACACTTTGATTTTACAATGGCTATGTGAGAAAGTCTATATTAATTTTAAACAAAATGATATAGTAATTTTAATAAAGATTGATGTGATAGATGAAAAATCTAGATACATGATAATAAATGGAGTGGTGGAATATGATTCGAACGGTATTTGGTGATATTACTAAGATTGATTATGTAGAAGCGATTGTAAATGCAGCGAACACCAGTCTGCTTGGGGGCGGAGGCGTGGATGGTGCGATTCACAGGGCAGCAGGTCCGAAGCTGTTGGAGGAGTGCCGGATGCTGCATGGATGTAAAACAGGACAGGCAAAGCTTACAAAAGCCTATAATCTGCCTTGCAAATACGTGATTCATACGGTTGGACCGGTATGGAATAATGGAGCATATTATAATGAAGCAGAAATCTTGGCGGATTGTTATCGGAATTCCCTACAGCTTGCAGTAGAAAATCAGATTAAAACCATTGCCTTTCCGTCCATTTCTACAGGAGTATATCGATTTCCGGTAGAAAAGGCGGCCGAAACAGCAGTAGAGGCAGTATGGTCATTTTTGCAATCAAATCCCGGAAAGCTGGAAGAAGTCATATGGGTGTTGTTTGATGAATACACAGAAAGAGTTTACCGGAAGGCAGTTGACAGCATTTAATTCTGCTTATTCTTCACCAGTTTTCCTAAAACCGCAAAATAAGTAAATTCCCAATATAGCATTAAATCCCGTGGCAGCAAATACGCTGAAACGCTCTGGAATACCAAAAAAGTCTTTAGGAGCTATATTTGTTCCTATTGCTCCTACAAACATTAGCAGCAATGCTATGGTCGCCCATATTGCCAAAGAACAATATTTTTTATCACGATACCCGCCAACTATAATAACAACAAGAGAAACAATAGAAAGCAGTACAACAAGCAATGTTATTACATAAATGTGCATGATATCTTGAAAAGCTCCTGCATTTCCGCTATCCGATAGTGGAAACATTGCATAGCCTACATTCGATATCCAATTCATTATGGCAAAAAGATAAATACCGATACGGATTGTTTTGTTCAGTTTCCCATGAATAAATACACAAACCATCATTATTGAAACAATTCCACATACACCATATAAAGATGCTAATTGTTCCCACAGAATTTTGGACGGTGCATTGCTAGCGCTTAAATCGCTAACAGCTTGTGCCATCCAATCATAACCTGGATATGCTGCCGGAGCAAAAATTACCGCTGCGGTATAAGACAGCAATGATACTATACCTAAAAGTCCTAACCAGTTAATCAATGTTTTCTTCATTATTCATTCCTCCATGTTGATTGCAAAACCATTTTATATAACTTTGTATCATGTCCTGTGAAATAGGTTCGCCGGAACAGGAACAGTCTAATTGATAGTCCATCATGGCATGAATCGTCATAGCAAAAGAAGTAGCAGCCATATCAATATCCTTGACACAAATTCTTTGGTGTACCTGCAAAGCATAAAACAGATTTTTAGTCGCTAAAATCATTCTTCTTGTTTCCTCTGCCATAATTTTAGCGGCAGTTGGATTGACCGCCCGTTCTGAATAAATGACTTTGTAAAAAGAAAACATTTTGTTCTCGGAGGTTATTTTGGTGTAATTTGATACGGATTGCCATAAAGCTTCTTCCATACTTTTTCCTTTGATAAATTCACCATAATCAATATCTGCAAGCGATAATTGTTCTTTAGATTTATCTCTTAGATATTGATACATTTCAGATATAATCGCTTCCTTTGACGTAAAGTGATTATATAGCGACGGTTTTTGTATTCCCATTTTTTTGGCTATCTGTGCCATAGAAACATTACTTAGTCCGTTTATTGCTGCAAGTTCTAATGTAGCAAGTATAATTTCTTCTTTGCGATTCATCTTAATCCACCCCAATACTTATTGTTAATGATTATACTACCAATCGTTAGTTTATGCAATGGGTTTGTAGAAATTTTTACATTGTTTAATTTTTCCAAAAACTTTTGCAAGAAACATGGGTTACAAGTGTCGATAAAAATATAGAAAAGCTGTTGACAATCCCCAAAGGATTTGATATAGTAATCACCGATGAACTGCCAGAGACAGTAGGTGCTGGAACAGCGTAAGGATAAAACGCCTACCGAGGAAAGAATCGTTGTGAACCATTTATTCATGAACACGAGTCCCGGTCTGAGCAGGCCGGGATTTCTTTTTTAGAACCGGTGCAGTCATTAAATAATATAGGAGGTGCACTATCATGGCTAAGGTAGAAATTAAGCAGCCGATTGTTGATGAGATTAAGACAAATGTAGAAGGCGCTGCTTCTGTCGTATTAGTAGATTACCGCGGACTGACTGTTGAGCAGGATACAAAGCTTCGTAAACAGTTAAGGGAAGCTGGTGTGATTTACAAGGTATATAAGAATACGTTGATGAAGCGTGCATTTGAAGGTACGGATTTTGCCCAGTTGGATTCCCATTTAGACGGACCAAGTGCAATTGCAATCTCTAAGACAGATGCAACTGCTCCGGCAAGAATTCTTGCGAAGTTTGGTAAAGAAGCAGAGGCATTGGAAATCAAGGCTGGTATTGTAGAAGGAACCTATTATGATACAAAGGGCATTCAGGCGATTTCTTCTATCCCGTCCAGAGAAGAATTGCTTTCCAAGTTCCTTGGAAGCATTCAGTCTCCAATTGCAAACTTTGCCCGTGTTATTAAGCAGATTGCAGAAAAGCAAGAACAGGAAGCATAATTTCACAATGTAACTTCCGGAAACGGAAAACAGAACAAATATTATAATAAATGGAGGAAATGAAAATGACTACTCAGGAAATTATTGAAGTTATCAAAGGTTTATCAGTATTAGAGTTAAATGAATTAGTAAAGGCTTGTGAGGAAGAATTCGGCGTATCTGCAGCAGCAGGCGTTGTAGTTGCAGCAGCAGGCGGTGAAGCAGGCGGCACAGCGGCAGAAGAGAAGGATGAATTCAATGTAGAGCTGACCGAGGTTGGCCCGAACAAGGTTCCTGTAATTAAGGTTGTTCGTGAAGCAACTGGTTTAGGCTTAAAGGAAGCAAAGGAAGTTGTTGATGGCGCTCCTAAGATTGTTAAGGAAGGTGCTTCTAAGGCAGAGGCTGAGGAAATCAAGGCTAAGCTGGAAGAGGCTGGTGCTAAGGTTACCTTAAAGTAATGGAAGCTTCTATAATATAAACATTCAGGGCTTTTGCAGAAGATGCAAAGGCCCTTTTTCATTTGGGGGCTGGATGGTTCAAACTACTGTAAATTAGGGTTTAGCGTAGTTTCCTGCTAAAGTCCGTCGGTATCTATATGGTCACCGCAGAC
>JAMOZY010000018.1 GCA_023667695.1 Clostridium sp.
ACAGAACCGGGGCAGCTCTGTCTATTTAATTCCTACAGTAAATTTACGCTATCAGATTACAAGGGGGAACTTGACAATTCCAGGTGATTATGCTAGCTTTATTTTAGGCGCAATGCCTTTTTTTTATGAATTTAGGGGAGGAAAATATGGAAGCAATCAATGGTATATTACAACAGATTTATGATGCAGTATCCGGCGTTCCTTTAATCATACTGATTTTATTCGGCGGAATCTTTCTAACCATACGTTTGCGTGGTCTTCAGGTGCGGAGGCTGCCCCTGGCTCTTCGCTGGATGGTACAGAACGAAGAGGATGGTACGGGAGAGATTTCATCCTTTGGCGCCTTATGTACTGCCTTATCGGCAACCATCGGAACCGGTAATATCGTTGGAGTAGCCACAGCAATTGCGGCCGGAGGCCCGGGAGCCTTGTTCTGGATGGAGCTTGCAGCCTTCTTTGGCATGGCGACAAAATATGCCGAAGGTCTGCTGGCAGTAAAGTACCGGGTCATTGATTCAGATAATCATACACTGGGCGGACCCTTTTACTATATTGAGCGGGGAATGGGAAGTAAATGGAAATGGCTGGCAAAGCTGTTTGCTTTTTTTGGCGTATGCGTCGGTTTATTTGGTATTGGTACCTTTTCCCAGGTGAATGGCATTTCCTCTGCCATAAAGAACTTTTTCGATCCGGATATGAACTGGACTGTTGCTATTCCAGGCATTGGCACTTATTCCTGGACCGTTATTCTTGCATCCCTTCTTATCAGTGTCTGTGTAGCGTTGGTGCTGATTGGGGGCGTAAAGCGTATTTCTAAGGTCTCGGAGACAGTGGTGCCATTTATGGCGGGTATTTATATTTTATTCTGTGTGGTGCTTTTGCTTTGCAATATTAAGGCAATACCGGCAGCAATCGCAACCATTGTGAAAGGTGCCTTTCAGCCCTCAGCAGTAACTGGCGGTATGATAGGAACCATGTTCATGGCAGTACAAAAGGGTGTGGCAAGAGGTATTTTTTCAAATGAAGCAGGTCTTGGCTCTGCACCAATTGCTGCGGCAGCAGCAAAGACAAAGGAACCGGTCCGGCAGGGGCTGGTTTCCATGACAGGAACCTTTATAGATACGATTATTATCTGTACCATGACCGGTTTATCCATTGTATTGACTGGAGCATGGCAGGTAGAAGGACTGGAAGGAGTAGCGGTAACCACCTATGCGTTTAATACCGGTTTGCCGATACCGGCACAGGTATCTTCCTTTATTCTTATGCTGTGTCTGGTATTCTTTGCCTTTACCACGATTTTGGGATGGGATTATTATTCCGAGCGCTGCCTGGAGTACTTATTTGGCGGCAGGAATCGGTTCATTCAGGTATACCGGTGGCTGTACATACTGGCTGTCTTTATAGGACCTTATATGACGGTGTCAGCAGTCTGGACCATAGCAGATATCTTTAATAGCCTGATGGCGCTGCCCAATATGATTGCGCTGTTTGCTTTAAGTGGTATTGTAGTCAAGGAGACAAGAGATTTTTTCCAGAATCGGCTTTCCCGAAAGGAAAAGTAAGAATATAACAGACGACCCAAATAACAGATAAAAATGAGAACACAATGACGGAATTAGAAGCATATTATAATAAATTCAATGAAGAGAAGCGGTTGAATTCCCGCTACGGTCAGGTAGAGTTTCGAACCTCCATGAAGTATATCCATAAGTATCTGCAGGAGGCTGAGGAAGCGGGAAAGTCCAGGCAGGAAATCCGGATTCTGGATGTTGGTGCCGGAACCGGAAAATATTCCGTGGCTTTGGCAGAGGAAGGCTATGATGTGACGGCAGTAGAACTGGTGCGGTACAATCTGGGGATTCTAAAGCAGAAGGGAAGCAGTGTAAAGGCGATGCAGGGAAATGCCTTAAAGCTTTCTAAGCTGGAGGCGGATCAGTTTGACCTCACTTTGCTCTTTGGTCCCCTGTATCATTTGTTTTCTTTTGAAGATAAGGTACAGGCACTAACAGAGGCAAAACGGGTAACCAAAACGAATGGTGTGATTCTGGCTGCCTACTGTATGAATGAGTATGGCGTGATTATGTATGCCTTTAAGGAGCAGCATATACAGGAATGTATGAAGGAAGGGCGTTTAACAGAGGATTTTCATTGCATATCGGAAGCTAGGGATTTGTATGATTATGTCAGAATTGAGGACATTGATGCTTTGAATCAGGCGGCAGGGCTGCAGCGGATTCAGATTATTTCACCAGATGGTCCGGCTCATTATATCCGTCCAACATTGAATGCAATGGATGATGATACCTTTGAATTATTTATGAATTATCATCTGGCTACTTGTGAACGACAGGACTTAATCGGTGCCGGTGCGCATACGGTGGATATATTGAGGAAGCAGAAAGTATGAACTATTATTTTGCCCCCATGGAGGGGATTACCGGATATATATATCGGAATGCGGTCTGGCGTCATTTTCCTTATGTGGATAAGTTTTATGCACCCTTTATCCAGCCCAATCCCAAACGGGTCTTTGTTCCCAAGGAGGAGCGGGATATCTTACCGGAGCATAATGCAGGGCTTCCGTTAGTGCCTCAGGTGCTGACCTGTAGTGCCGATGGATTTATCCGGGCAGGAAAAGCCTTGGAAGCATACGGCTATACGGAGGTGAACCTGAATCTTGGCTGTCCTTCCGGAACTGTGGTGTCGAAGGGGAAAGGGGCAGGTATGTTGGCGGACCAGGACCGGCTTCGTGCATTCTTTGATGAAGTGTTTTCCGTTGACTGGAACGCGAAAATTACCGTTAAGACGAGACTGGGAGTTACGGAGGAAGATGATTTTCGGGAATTCATGGAGGTTTTTTTGCAGTTTCCGATTGCAGAGTTAATCATTCATCCCAGATATCGCATGGATTATTATAAAGGAATGCCCAGACTGGAAGCCTTCCAACAGGCAATTCAGATAAATTGTGCTGGAGAAGTATATAGGAGGCCGTCTGATAACAAAGCAAGCATGAAAATCTGTTATAACGGAAATATTTTTACGAAAAAGGATTATGACAGATTACTTGCGGAATGTGGTGATAAAAATCTGGCAGGTGTTATGCTTGGACGGGGATTGTTGGCAAATCCGGCATTGGTTCGGGAATTAAAGGGTGGATCTTCTTTGACAATGGAAGAACTAAAAGCTTTTCATGATGATATCTTTGCAAGCTATCAGGCACTGGATTTTGGTGAAAAGAATATCATATTTAAGATGAAGGAATTATGGAATTACTGGGGAACCATAGTTACAGGCGTGCAGAAGGAATTAAAAAGAGTAAGAAAATCGAATTGTTTTGCAGATTACAGGACAGCAGTGAAGGCTGTATTTTCAGAAGGACAGTTTACGGATACACATGGATATCTTCCGAAAGAATAGACCGATAGAAGGTGGCCGGATAGGTGAGTTATGAAAAGAAATCAGATTCATATCATATAAAAATGATGCAGGATAATGATAATCATGTTATACTATATATACCATGATTGTATCGTGCAGGCAATATGGTATAGAAAGAAGATTATAGTATGATTCTTACTGTATTGCCGAACACAGAATAGGAGGAAAGCTATGCATGAAGCAAAGGTATCGGCAGCAGAGGCATTGACAAAATTAAAAGAAGGAAATCAGCGCTACTTAACGGCAACGACAAATACTGGTGATATCTCTTCGCAGATTCGGAAGTATACCTGTGATGAGGGACAAAGCCCGTATGCCATTATTGTGACCTGTTCGGATTCCAGAGTGATACCGGAAAGTATTTTTATGGCTGGCATTGGTGAATTATTTGTCATCCGTGTAGCTGGTAATGTTATGGATAAGCACCAGCTGGGAAGCGTGGAGTATGCGGCTGACCATTTAGGCTCTAGGCTGGTAGTGGTTCTGGGACATGAACACTGCGGAGCGGTAGGAGCTGCTATGGGTGCGAAGCCGGGCGGTTATGTACAGTACATAACGGATGAAATCTGTAAAGCTATTGGAGATGAAAAGGATGAGAAGCGTGCCTGCTGCTTAAATGTAGAACGAAGCGTTTCTGTCATTAAGGAAAGTCTTAAGGTTCAGGATAGCGAGGATGGACTGAAGGTATGTGGTGCCTTTTATAATATTGGCAGTGGTCAGGTGGAATTTTTCGATTAATACAGACTTCTTCTGTAAAAAAGTGCGGCTGTTTATGATTTCAATCGTAAAGCAACCGCACTTTTTCTGTTCTATTTCCGTTCATTTGGTTCTTGTTCCTGCCCCGGATGCTTTTCCCGGTAGCGCTTGGAATTCAGCTGCCAGAACATGTGAATATACAAAATTAAGCTTCCGGCAAGTCCAACTGCACAGATAATCATTAGTATATTCGCAATTGTGGTCGGCATGGTTGGAAATAATACCAAAGCAATGAATACAACAAATACAATCGTGGTGCAGACCTTACCATACCATTGGGCGGAATCCCAGATTTTCTTATTCTTCCGGAAGGTACCGTAGAGTGCCATAATCATCATGCTTAATTCCTTAATCACAAGGAGAATCAGGACATAAATCATTTGCGGAAAGCGCCAGCAAAGACAAAAAGCAATGGTAATATGCGTTAATTTGTCTGCAATTGGGTCCAGAACCTTTCCCAGTTCGGAAATCATATTAAATTTGCGGGCAATCTTGCCATCTGCCAAATCGGTTAGCGCCGATACTGCCAGTACGATTGTAGACCGTAGAAACTCCCAGTTTGTTTCCGCCTGCAAATACAGGGTTACAAACAATGGTAACAGTAAAATCCGGAAAACACTTAATATATTTGGAATGGTTATAATTTTGTTTTTATATGGAGAATCCATATTACTATTGTCCATAAAGCGCCCCCTCAAGGTTAAACCTCGGAATTATATTTTCGCTGTTGTGCCTGAATAAGCTCTGCATCATCAAAATAATTAATCCGCATGGCAGCCTTCACCTCTGCTAATGTCTGAGTTGCTTCCTTTTGTGCAGCAATGCTTCCCTGATGAAGGATTTCATAAATGGCAGGGATATCCTGTTCCAGTTCTTTTCTTCTCGCACGAATCGGAGCCAGCTCCTGTTGGAGAACGGCATCCAAAAACCGTTTTACCTTAATGTCGCCTAATCCCCCCCGCTGATAATGGGCCTTTAATTCGTCAAGATTCTTATATTCCGGCAGGAATTGTGAAAAATGTTCATCAGAAGCAAAGGCATCCAAATAAGTAAATACAGTATTGCCCTCTAAATTACCAGGGTCCGTAATCTTTATATGATTCGGGTCCGTATACATACTCATGACCTTCTTTCGCACGTCCTCCTCCGTATCCGACAGATAAATGCAATTTCCCAGGGATTTACTCATTTTTGCTTTTCCATCCGTACCCGGCAGACGGGAGCATACGTTGTTCTCTGGAATCAGTGCTTCCGGCTCCACCAGGGTTTCCCCATAAACAGAGTTGAATTTACGGACGATTTCCCGTGCCTGCTCCAGCATGGGAAGTTGATCCTCTCCCACCGGAACAATCGTTGCCTTAAAGGCAGTAATATCCGCCGTCTGACTGATTGGATAGGTAAAGAATCCAACCGGAATGCTGGCCTCAAAGTTTCGCTGTTGAATCTCGGACTTAACAGTAGGATTCCGCTGTAAGCGGGATACCGTAACCAGATTCATATAATAAAAGGATAATTCCGTTAATTCCGGAATCTGGGATTGAATAAATAAGTGGGATTTGGCAGGATCTAAACCACAGGAAAGATAATCCAGAGCGACCTCTATGATATTCTCACGGACCTTATCCGGATTGTCAGCATTATCCGTTAAAGCCTGTGCATCTGCAATCATGATAAAAATCTTGTCATATTCGCCGGAATTTTGTAATTCCACGCGCCGCTTTAAGGAACCTACATAATGTCCTAAGTGTAATTTGCCGGTAGGACGGTCACCGGTTAAAATGATTTTGTTCATAATAGTTCCTTTCTCATTTAAAAGTATACAACGATTATAAAAGGTATCTATTGGGATGTCAAGAAGCAGGAATGACAGATATTACCGCTAGGAATGAGAAAAAATAAGGAGTAAAATAGAAAATAACAGAAAAAGGTATATATTTTTTTCGTGTTTTTTGAAAGAAAATATGGACATTTTCTGCATTTGTATTTATACTTATTAAAACATTCGCAATGGAGGAAGGATTATGAGAAAGAAAAGCCATTGGCGTCTGGCAGATTATTTGATTCGCGAGAATGAGAGACCGGCAATTGAACTCATGTTTAAGATAGGAAGTGTGGCCCCTGATTTTATGATACGCTCTATGGTACAGGGGCATAGTTATGATACAACGACCCAACGGGTGGAACGGCGGATTGCGAAGCTGGAGGAATCCGGACGGTGGAATCTGGTGTCGGCTTACCGGCTGGGGTATGTGACTCATTATCTGGCAGATTATTTTACGGCACCCCACAATGCACCGGAGGCTTTTGGATTTCGGGCGCATTGTGTATTTGAAAAGGAACAGCTCCGACTGCTTCGTTGTCAGTTGAATACCCACTGGGAGGATTTTAAGCAGTATGAGGTCCAGGGGGATGTTATGGAATACCTGCGGGCGGTTCATGAAGAATATCTGGAGCATAGCCCGGAGGTAGAAACGGATTGTGATTATATTGTAAATGTAACCGAACAGGTTTCCTATCAGATGTTTTCCCTTTTCAATGAGCGGCAGCGGAAGGTTCGGTATTCCATCCTTCATCGGCATGCTGCAATGTAGAAAATAAAAATTATATAAAATTATTTACAAATAGAAATAAGATGTGTATAATAAGAATGCTTGAAGCAATTCAAAGTAAAATCGGAAGTCATTCCATAAGTTCTTATTATCACATCTTTTTGATTCCCGCGAGCAACGAGCCAAGTAGCCGCTTGCAGACATTGGCGACTGTTGCGAGGGTCAACTTACCCCGCCCCTTGGGGCGTTTCAAATTTGATGCTCCGCTGATTGCGGCTGGGTTGTTGACTGAATAAGGTTTGAATCAGACGAAATCCAGAGTACAAGTAAATTCATTCATCCTGTAGAAGGGATGGTTCCGTTAATTTCAGAATTCTGCAAATGCAGGGATTCTTTCTATGTCGGGTCGGAATTCTCCGAAGCTTTCCCATTTTTTGATAATAAGCAGGCAGACTTCAAAAGGAGTTGGTGTGTACAAAAGAATAAGGAATAAGCTTATGAAACCGGAAGGAAGAACGATATAGGAGGAAAGAAATCAAATGAAAAAATCAAAGCTTATGAAACAATGTATGATAATTCTGGTAGGAATGCTGATTATGCTTTTCGCCAGTGTATCTTTTTTACTTCAGACCTTTGGGCAGGAACCGGAGCAGCAGATGCCTGCATTGCGGGTTGCCGATGGAAACCGGGTATCCTGCCTGAATGTCTGGTCACCTGAGGGCGGCGCCTCTTCACAGCCTATGACGGTATATTATAATAGTACGGATGGCGGACAGCAGGCACCACAGATTATTTATCTGCGGGATGAAAATGTGAGTACGGTATTCTGTATTCAGTATGGCTCGCAGTTGTCCAGTGGGAATGTGATTGAGACCTGTTCAGAGGAAGCCTATCAACGGCTGAATGAGCGGCAGAAAATAAAGATTTCACAGGTGCTGGGCTGCGCAGCAATGAAATATGCACCGAGAGATGGAGAAGGCGGGTATAATGTGTGCAATACCGGCGACTGTACCTTCCAGAACTTTCGGCTGTATAATGCAACTCAGTTGATGATTTGGTATTATATCGATTGCTGCTCCGATGCTCCGGGAAGTGGAAATACTGGTGGAATTACCTGGGAGGGAGTGACCCGTACCTGTAATGCCGGCTGGGCTGATTTGGCAGAGTGTGAGAGGATTAAGCATGAAATAGAGCATCTGTTTGATTTGCCTGGCTTTTGTGGAGCCAATCCGGCTCAGCTTCCGGTTCTGGAATTAAAGTACAATTCCCAGGAGGATATTTACGAAGGAATTGTAACCGATGAAACCGGAATATTAGATGGATTTCAAATGACAGGGGCAGGGGAGCTGGAGTGGTTCCGCTGTAATCCGGATGGCAGCCGGAACGTGCATGGGAATTCGGTGAAAATCCGTAGCAAAAGCACGATGAGTAACCGGACAGAGCCGCTGGTCTTAACCTGGAGCCGGAGCATTGCCGGAAGTAATCTGAATTATCTGCTGAATAAAAGTGAACCTCAGGATTTGGTATTTTATATGGGAAACCGGGAGGAAACGGTACGCGGATATTTGGGTATTACAACGGAACGGGTTCCGACGATTCTGATTGAAAAGCAGTCATCAGACTGGAACGAAAAGCTATCTGGTATCACCCTGCAGTTGTTTGAAGGAGAACGCCTGATACATGAATGGGTGACAACAGAGGAAGCCTATTGCATAAAGGACCTGGAAATCGGTCACAGCTACCGCTTACATGAGGTACAGCCCCTGGAAGGGTATGCAGAGACAGCGGATATGGAATTTGTAGTTGCAGATACGGAGGAACCGCAGATTATTGTTATGGAAAACCAATTTTTCACAGGCCGCGTAATACTAACAAAGGTAAATGAAAAAAATGGCGCTCCGTTGGAGGGGGTTACCTTTGAATTGTTTAAGAAAACCGATGGGGTTGTGACTCCCCTGGACCGGCAGTATGCGGATAATCCAGAAGCGTATTATGGAAAAAAGCAGGAAGAAAGTGATATTTTTATAGGAAGCTATCAAACAGACCGGCAGGGAGAAATACAGGTAGATGAGCTGGATTATGGAGCTTATTATTTTGTTGAGGTAAAAAGTATATTAGGATTTCTGATTTCAAAGAAGTATTATTCCTTTTGCATTGATGGGGAACAGCAGGTAATCGAGGTAAGCGTAACGAATCAGCCGGTTGAACCGCCTACAGAGGAGACCACGGCACATTCGGAGCATCCGACAACAGAGACACAGGAACCAGAGGAGGAGCCGACAGAAGGCGCAACGGTTGTGGCAGGCGTCAGCATCTGGAAAGAGGTGGAAACACCCCGGACCGGAGATTATGCGGTACCGGGAATCGCATTTCTGGGCCTGGTATTAAGCAGGCTGCTATTTCATATGATAGGCAAAAAAAGAGCATAAACAAGTGAAATGAGAATAAAATCCTTAAGAAAGAGGCTGTGAGACTTGACAGACTTTACCAATGCATGATAGCATTTCTCACAGTTGGAAATGTGAGTAGAGCAGAAAGGAAATAAGGAATGATAATGAAAATGATAGGCGGATTTCTCATGGCACTGGCCGATAGCGTGCCGGGAGTATCCGGTGGAACCATAGCGTTTATTTTGGGCTTGTATGATGATTTTATTAATTCATTAAATAACATCATCAGTAAGGAGAAAGAAAAAAGAAAAGCAGCGATTTTATTTCTGATTAAGCTTGGCATTGGCTGGGTAATCGGTATGGCGGCTGCCGCCATGGTGATTACCAGTATATTTGAAAGTCATATTTACCAGATTAGCTCTTTATTTATTGGATTCATATTGTTTGCCATACCGCTTATCATTACGGAAGAAAAAGAATCCTTTCAGGGCAAATATAAGAATATTGTATTTGCCCTTTTAGGGATTGTATTAGTAGTTGGAATTACTTATTTTTCCAAGCATGCATTTTTGAAGGGAGCTGTTGACCTTCGTATGTCCGGTCTGAATTTCGGATTGTGTGTTTATTTGTTTGTAGCTGCCATGTGTGCAATTTCGGCTATGGTGCTTCCTGGAATTTCCGGTTCGACGCTTATGCTGGTTTTTGGAATCTACCAGCCGATTATGATGGCAATCAAAGGGTTTCTGACCATGGACTTTTCTTATCTGCCGGCATTGTTTATTTTTGGCTGTGGAGTGCTTACCGGTATTTTTACTATTGTAAAGGCTCTGCGGTACGGGCTGGAGAAGTACCGGAGTGCTATGCTGTATTTTATTGTGGGGATGATGCTGGGTTCCTTTTATGCGATTATCATGGGACCAACGGCCATCAGCACACCGATTGCCCCGCTGTCGTGGCAAAGCTTTGGGTTTTTATTTTTCCTGGCAGGTGGTATTATTATATTAGGCCTGCAGGCATTGAAGCGTGTGTTTGAAAAGAAAGAATCCGGAAAAAATGAAAAGGCAGAATAAATACTTCAGAAAGAAGGAGGAGGCGGTTTTCGATGATGATTACAGATGAAACAATTGAATATGTTGGCATTCTTGCAAAGCTAGAGCTTTCCGAAGCGGAAAAGGAGCAGGCAAAAAAGGATATGGGTGATATGCTGGCATATGTGGGGAAATTAAATGAGCTGGACACAGACGGGGTAGAACCAATGAGTCATACCTTTGATGTGCATAACGTATTCCGGGAAGATGTAGTGACCAATGGAAATGACCGGGACAATATGATTCTGAATGCGCCGGAACGTAAAGACGGCTGTTATAAGGTTCCAAAGACATTTGACTAAGGAGGAGCAGAAGCATGGATTTAATGAGTTTAACAGCGGTAGAGCTTGGAAAAAGGATTGTTTCCGGTGCGGTGTCAGTAACAGAGGCAGCAAAGGAGGCACTTGACCGAATCGAACAGCTGGATCGGGATTATAACTGTTTTGTAACGGTAGATAAGGAAAGCGCAATGGCACAGGCAGAGGCAGTTCAGAAAAAGATAGATGCCGGGGAATTGACCGGTCCTTTGGCAGGAGTTCCGGTGGCCATCAAGGATAATATGTGCATAAACGGTATGCTGACCACCTGCAGTTCAAGGATTTTGAGTAATTTTAAGCCCACCTATACGGCAGAAGCCGTATTGCGCTTACAGGAGGCAGGTGCAGTGATTATCGGCAAGACGAATATGGATGAATTTGCCATGGGTTCTACAACAGAGACCTCGTATTATGGTGAAACGAAGAATCCATGGAATATGAATTGTGTACCGGGTGGCTCCTCCGGTGGTTCCGCTGCAGCAGTTGCTGCGGAGGAGGTATCCTATGCATTGGGTTCTGATACCGGAGGCTCGATTCGTCAGCCTGCGGCATTTTGTGGTGTGACCGGAATTAAGCCTACTTACGGTCGGGTATCCCGTTACGGTTTGATTGCATATGGCTCATCCCTGGATCAGATTGGACCTTTGGCAAAGGATGTAACAGATTGTGCTGCCATTTTGGAAATCATCAGTACCCATGACCGGAAGGATTCTACTTCTGTTGAACGAAAGGATACAGACTTTACTTCCGCTTTGGTGGATGATGTAACGGGATTAAAGATTGGCATACCGAAGGATTACTTTGGCGAGGGTATTGATGCAGATGTAAAGGAACAGGTGATGGCAGCAGCCCGTGCATTGGAGGCAAAGGGAGCGATTGTAGAGGAGTTTGATCTGAGCCTGGTGGAATATGCCATCCCGGCTTATTATATTATCGCTTCTGCCGAAGCAAGCTCGAATCTGGAGCGGTTTGACGGAGTAAAGTATGGATACCGAACCGAAGAATTCACAGATTTGCATAACATGTATAAAAAGACGCGTTCGGAAGGATTTGGACCGGAAGTGAAGCGGAGAATTATGCTGGGGGCTTTTGTTTTAAGCTCCGGATATTATGATGCATATTATATGAAAGCATTGCGTACGAAGGCATTGATAAAGCAGGCCTTTGATAAAGCCTTTGAAGCATATGACGTGATTTTGGGACCGGTTGCGCCGACGACGGCATTAAAGCTGGGGGAAAGCTTATCGGACCCGTTGAAGATGTATCTGGGTGATATATATACGGTTTCTGTTAATCTGGCAGGTCTGCCGGGGATTTCACTTCCTTGTGGTCTGGACCGGAATGGGATGCCGGTGGGAATGCAGCTGTTAGGGAAGCCATTTGATGAAAAAACGATAATCCGCGCCGGATATGCCTTTGAGAAAACCAGGGAATATCAGCGGCCGGCAGCATTAACGGAAAGGGGGCTTTAAAATGAGTAAAGCATACGAAACCGTTATTGGCCTAGAGGTTCATGTAGAGTTAGCAACAAAGACAAAAATATTTTGCGGCTGTAGTACAGCATTTGGGGGAGCGCCCAATACCCATACCTGTCCAGTGTGTACTGGTATGCCAGGCTCTCTGCCGGTATTAAATAAGGGTGTGGTAGAGAAGGCGATTGCAGTAGGACTGGCAACGAATTGTACGATTACAACAGACTGTAAGTTCGACCGGAAGAATTATTTTTATCCGGATAACCCACAGAATTATCAGATTTCCCAGTTGTATTATCCGATTTGCAGAAATGGTAAGATTGAAATTGAAACGGAGGGGAAGAAAAAGTGGATTGGGATTCATGAAATTCACATGGAAGAGGATGCCGGAAAGCTGGTGCATGATCCTTATGATGATTCCTCTCTGGTGGATTTCAACCGTTCAGGCGTGCCATTGATTGAGATTGTATCGGAACCGGATATGCGTTCGGCAGAAGAGGTTATTGCCTATCTGGATAAGCTTCGGCTGATTATTCAATATCTGGGTGCTTCGGATTGTAAGCTAAATGAAGGCTCCATGCGTGCCGACGTGAATCTGTCCATCCGTGAGGTTGGGGCAGAGCAGTTCGGCACCCGTACAGAGATGAAGAACCTGAATTCTTTTAAGGCAATTGCCCGGGCAATTGAGAATGAGCGGGAACGACAGATAGATTTATTGGAGGAAGGGAAAGAAGTCATTCAGGAAACCCGCCGCTGGGATGATACCAAAGGCTATTCTTATGCCATGCGTTCGAAAGAGGATGCACAGGATTACCGTTATTTTCCAGACCCGGATTTGGTTCCAATCCGGATTAGTGAGGAATGGCTAGAGGAAATCCGGGCAAAGCAGCCGGAATTACGGGCGGAGAAGCAGGAGCGTTATAAGCAGGAATATGATATTCCGGATTATGATATTGATATTATAACTGCCTCGAAAAGAATGGCGGATATATTTGAAGAAACCATTGCCCTGGGGGCGGCTCCGAAGAAGGTATCGAATTGGTTGATGGTGGAGACTATGCGGCTGTTAAAGGAGCATGAGAAAGAGGCAGATGAGCTTTCCTTCTCTGCGGTCAATCTGGCCAAGCTGATTCAACTGGTAGAGAGCCGGGCAATTAACGGAACCGTGGCAAAAGAGGTATTTGAAAAAATATTTGCAGAGGATATTGATCCGGAGCAGTATGTGGAGGAGCATGGATTAAAAACCGTCAATGATGAAGGAGCGCTCCGTAAGACGATAGAAGAAGTCATTTCTGCAAATCCACAGTCTGTAGAGGACTATCGAAACGGCAAGGAAAAGGCGATTGGCTTCCTGGTGGGACAGACCATGAAGGCCATGAAAGGAAAAGCAGACCCGGGAATGGTAAATCAGATGTTGAAGGAATTACTGTAGGCAGGGCGGGATGATAGGAATTTATGAGGACAATACGGATACAGGCGAAAAAATATATAAGTGGAATCCTGCTGCTGTTGCTTCCGCTGCTAAGCGGATGTGCCAGAGAAGAACAAGTTTTTTTACAGGCACCAGTCCATACGGAAATGCAGCTGTTACCGGAAGCCCGGATTCAGGTGTCACAGGAGCAGTTATTGAAAGAGTATATCCAGACCCTGAGCCTGGAGGAAAAAATCGGACAATTGTTCTATGTGACAATTGGCAATCTGGAGTCGCCGGAGCAGGAACGGAGCAATCAATATACGGAGTTGACAGAACGTGGAAGCAGTACGTTACAGCAATATTACCCCGGAGGAGTCATTCTGATGGGAGGGAATATTCAGACAGATGCCCAGGTGTCTGGGTTGACGGCTGCCCTACAGGAAAATACAGCGATTCCTTTATTCATTGGTGTAGATGAAGAAGGCGGTACCGTAAGCCGTCTAGGCAATGCCGGAGGTATTTCCATGAGCAATGTAGGAGCTATGCGTGAGATTGGAAATACGGGGGAGCCCTCTAAGGCCTATGAAACTGGAGTGACTCTGGCAAATGGTCTGACATCCTATGGCTTTAACATGGACTTTGCACCAGTTGCAGACGTCCTTACCAATCCGGATAATTATGAAATTGGTCCCCGTTCCTTTGGGTCGGATGCCAAGCAGACGGCTGCCATGGTGTCAGCAGAGATACAAGGCTTACAGGAGCATGGAATCAGTGCGGTGACAAAGCATTTTCCAGGACATGGAGGTGTTATCGGTAATAGCCATAACAATCTGCAGTATGTAGAGACTTCAGTAGAAGAGCTGCGTCAGGTTGAATTTTTGCCGTTTCAGGCAGCCATCCAGGCAGATACGGATGCGATTCTTATTTCTCATTTAGTGCTGACAACCATAGAGCCGGAGCAGCCGTCTACCTTATCCAGACCGGTAGTGACCGGATTATTGAGAGAAGAATTGGGATATGAAGGAATTGTGATTACAGATTCCTTTCAGATGGGTTCTATTACAGAGAATTATAGCCAGCCGGAGGCTGCTGTTCTGGCAGTTCAGGCAGGCTGTGATATGATACTGATGCCAGTGGAATACTCTGCCTGTTACCAAGGGGTTCTGGAAGCAGTCCAGACCGGAGTGATTCCGGAAGAGCAGATTGATGCAGCCTGCTTCCGGATTCTTATGACAAAAATAAAGAGAGGAATCCTGACCCTGGAATCGGGCAGTTAGTTCCTCTCTTGTTTTATAAAACGGTTATTCTTCTATCTGAGTCTCATATTGATCAAAAAGATAGTCATAAATATGAGCAAGACCTACGAATTCACAGCCATACAAGTATTCGCCATTGTCTAATGTTTCCGTCCGGATAATCTTTACTACATACTTCAGCCGGTCCTTGATTCCTTCGAATTCAATTCTTGCATTAAAGTAATACCCTAATGGCAATTCCGTGGTGGTAGTAAAACCAATTCCGGATTTTGATATATTAAAAACATTAAATTCTGCATTCCCAATATCCAGCTTTTCATTTTGATTAAACAGGGAAGAAACCTCAAGGGTTAAGGTTAGTGGCAGACGCTTATATTTTCTCTTTTCGTCCATTGTGATACCTCCTAGCTTTCTATCTTGAAGTAATTATACCAAATAAGAAAAGGATATGCTAGAGCAAAATGTAGAAATACGACAGATACTGAATCAACCATTGACAGAGAATGGGAAAAAGGACATAATGATACAAGGAAATTGTCAAGGCTTTATAATTACATGGGACAATGGATTTGGAAACTGGAAGCCATTGGAAATGATGATAAGGAAATAAGATACAAGGAGAATAAAATGTCCGAGCAGGTTATGGATTATGCCTATGAAGAGGAAGAGCTTCACGAAGAATGTGGAGTTTTTGGTGCGTATGATTTTGACGGAGAGGAGGTTGCTCCGTCCATTTATTATGGCTTATTTGCTCTCCAGCACAGGGGACAGGAAAGCTGTGGGATTGCTGTATCCGATACGGAGGGACCCAAAGGGAAGGTTCTTTCCTATAAGGGAATGGGATTGGTAAATGAAGTATTTGAGCCGGAAAATCTGGAAAAGCTAAGGGGAAACATTGGGGTAGGGCATGTACGATATTCTACGGCGGGCTCCAGTACCAGAGAAAATGCACAGCCTCTGGTTTTGAATTACGTGAAGGGTACTCTGGCACTGGCACACAATGGGAATTTGACAAATGCCCCTCAGCTTCGAAGAGAACTGGAATATACAGGCGCTATTTTTCAAACAACCATTGATTCAGAGGTTATTGCATATCATATTGCCCGAGAACGGTTGAAAAGTACAACGGTGGAGGAAGCAGTTGCCCGTGCCATGCAAAAGATAGAAGGAGCATATTCACTGATTATTATGAGTCCGCGAAAGCTGATTGGAGCCAGGGACCCATTTGGTTTTCGACCATTATGTATCGGAAAGCGGGGCAATACCTATTTCCTGGCATCGGAAAGCTGCGCTCTGGATACGGTAGGCGCAGAATTTATCCGGGATGTAGAGCCGGGAGAGATTGTGACGATTTCACCGGACAATGGAATCCAGTCTGTAACGGATATGTGTCAGGAGCGGCATGCCAGATGTATTTTTGAATATATTTACTTTGCAAGGCCGGACAGCCATATTGATCAAATGAGCGTATATGAATCCCGAATTATTGCAGGCCGTTGTCTGGCAAAGGACCATCCGGTAGAGGCGGATTTGGTAGTCGGCGTGCCGGAATCCGGTAATGCAGCGGCATTGGGATATTCGCTGGAATCGGGAATTCCATATGGTACTGCATTTATTAAGAATACCTATGTAGGCAGGACCTTTATTAAGCCCAAGCAGAGTCAGCGGGAGTCCAGTGTGAATGTAAAGCTGAATGTTCTGCGGGAGGTTGTGAAAGGAAAACGGGTCGTTATGATTGACGATTCCATTGTACGCGGAACAACCAGTGACCGGATTGTGGGGATGCTGAAGGATGCCGGAGCCAGGGAGGTTCATGTGCGGATTAGTTCTCCGCCCTTCTTACATCCTTGCTATTTTGGAACGGATATTCCGGATGAGGACCAGTTGATTGCTCACAACAAGACGATAGAAGAAATCTGTAAGATTATTGGCGCAGATTCTTTGGGTTACTTAGAATTAAATCGTTTATCGGAATTGATTCATGGAAGCTGTGGCTATTGTGATGCCTGCTTTAGTGGGAATTATCCCATTGAGCCGCCCACTGAGGATATTCGTGGTGAGCATGAGGCATTCGAACGAGGATATGACCTGAGGAAAAAATGAAAGTATAGTCAGAAATTATAGTAAACAGGATGCAGGAGGAAACCATATATGAGTAACAATGATATTTATCAAAGCCCATTATCGGCTCGATATGCCAGCAGAGAAATGCAGTATATCTTTTCACCGGATATGAAGTTTAAGACATGGAGAAAGCTTTGGATTGCATTAGCAGAGACGGAGCTGGAGTTAGGTTTAAGTGAGAATGGAAAACCGGTGGTTACACAGGAGCAGATTGATGAACTGAAGGCTCATGCAGAGGATATCAATTATGAAGTGGCAAGGGAGCGGGAGAAGCTGGTCCGGCATGACGTTATGAGTCATGTCTACGCCTATGGACAACAATGCCCTCATGCAGCGGGTATTATCCATCTGGGTGCCACCAGTTGTTATGTAGGTGATAATACGGATGTAATCATTATGACAGAAGCAATGAAGCTGGTTCGGAAAAAGCTGATTAATGTCATAAATGAGCTGGCAAAGTTTGCAAGGCAGTATAAGGAGCTGCCGACTCTGGCATTTACGCATTTTCAACCGGCACAGCCTACGACGGTTGGAAAACGCGCTACTCTTTGGATGGAAGAATTATTGTTAGATTTAAGTGATTTAGAGTATATGATTGGACAGCAGAAGTTGTTGGGTTCTAAGGGAACTACCGGTACCCAGGCAAGCTTTTTGGAATTGTTTAGCGGCGACCATGAAAAGGTTCGTCAGATGGATGATAAGATTGCAGAGAAAATGGGATTTTCAGAATGTTATCCGGTATCCGGACAGACCTATTCCCGCAAGGTTGATTCCAGAATACTGAACGTATTATCCGGAATCGCCCAGAGCGCACATAAGTTTTCCAATGACATCCGTTTGCTGCAGCATTTGAAGGAAATTGAAGAGCCATTTGAAAAGAATCAGATTGGTTCCTCTGCCATGGCATATAAGCGGAATCCTATGCGGAGCGAGCGAATCGCATCACTGGCGAATTATGTGATAGCAGACGCCATGAATCCTGCTATTACTGCGGCTACCCAGTGGTTTGAGCGTACCCTGGATGATTCGGCAAATAAGCGGATATCTGTACCGGAGGCATTTCTTGCCGTTGACGGAATCTTAGATTTATATCTGAATGTGGTAGACGGACTGGTAGTATATGATAAGGTAATCTATCAGAGATTTATGAAGGAAATTCCGTTTATGGCAACGGAAAACATCATGATGGATGCTGTAAAGCGTGGTGGTAATCGTCAGGATTTGCATGAAAAGATTCGGGAGCATTCCATGGCGGCTGGTGCGGTTGTAAAGCAGGAAGGAAAAGAGAATGACCTGGTTGACCGGATTGCTGCAGACCCGGCATTTGGGATGACAAAGGAAGAAATTGTTGCTTTACTGGAACCAAAGAATTTTGTGGGACGGGCGCCTCAGCAGACGGAGGAGTTTTTGTCGGAAGTGGTTCAGCCGATTTTAGATGCGAATCAGGATATCTTAGGATTAAGGGCAGAGATTAATGTATAAGTCCATATGGGGATGATAGTTTTTTATGGACAGCGGATAGGGATTTGTCAAAAGGTTCTTATCCGCTGCAGTTATTTATGGAAATCATGGAGAACATCTGGTTCATAGAATAAATTGCAGACAATACTGGTTTTAGACCGGAAGCACAGGAAATGGAGTCAATGAATGAATATAAGTCTGGAGTATTACAAGATATTTTATCATGTGGCAAAATGCCGGAGTATTACGGCGGCAGCCGGAGAATTGTGCATATCCCAGCCGGCAGTGAGCCAGGGATTAAAGCAGCTGGAGCAGGCGTTGGGGACAAAGCTGTTCATAAGAACCTCCAAGGGAGTGAATCTGACCAACGAGGGAATCACTCTTTATACCTATGTAAAAAACGGATATGAGCAGATATTGCTGGGAGAGCAGAAGCTTCAGGAAATGTTGAATATGACCACGGGGGAAATCCGCATCGGTGCCAGTGATATGACATTGCAGTTCTATCTGCTTCCCTATCTTCGACGCTATCATCAGCTATATCCGGATATTAAGGTAACCGTTACCAATGCGCCTACGCCCCAGACCATTGAACATCTGCGGGCAGGGCGGATTGATTTTGGCATTGTCAGCCAGCCCTTTGAAGCAGAACGGCATTTGCAGGTACTGCCGGTACGGGAGATACAGGATGTGTTTGTGGCTGGAGGAAGGTTTTGGAGTTATAAAAATAAGATGCTGCGGTATGGGGATTTAACAGGCTTGCCCATCATCAGCTTGGAACCGGATACTAGTACGAGGCGGTATCTGGATACATTTTTGGCCGATAATCAGGTGGAACTGGAACCGGAATTCGAATTGGCAACCAGTGATATGATTGTCCAGTTTGCTTTACAAAATCTGGGAATTGGATGTGTCGTCCGGGATTTTGCAGAACGATATATCCAGACCGATGAATTATTTGTCCTGCAGTTTGACAAGCAGATACCGAAGCGGCAGATTTGTGTGGTGAATGATGAGCGGATTCCATTGTCTATCGCAGCAGGCAAGCTGATGGAATTGTTAAGTTAAAGATTTGATAGAAATAAAGAAAATTCATAATAAAACGGGGAAAAATGTCAAAAAACATGTTTTATCATCTTTTTTGAACGAACTTTGTATGACGTATTTTGTTGTTTAGCTGGGAAAAACATATCATAATGAAGAAAAACAACGGACAAATTCGCACTTTGGGAGGTACGAATGAGGAAATTATGCATAGTAACGTTTAAGACAAGGACAGGAAATCAATATGTATTTGATGGTAATACAGCAACTGTCTTGCCGGTAGATGATATTCTAATGGCTTGTATTCTGGCATTTGAAAAAAAAGATATCAATCAGGTGCGAAGTGAGTTGTATTCCCAATATGAAAATCATCAGCAGGTTGATATTGCCATGAAATTCGTGGAAGATTTTATCCAGTATAAAGGTGCATTTTATCGTGATGAAAGCTATGGGAGAAGAGAACGGAAATGGTTGAAGCATTTTGATGGTTCTTCGGTACAGGCGGCCTTGGAACAGGCGGGCTTTATGGAGCAGATAGTACTAAATGTAACGGAAGATTGTAATTTGCGTTGTAAATATTGTTTTTTGTCCGAAACCTATGAGTATACTCGAAATCGTACTGATAGTGTGATGAAGGAAGAAGTGGCCTTTCAGTCTCTGGACTATTTTTTTCAGAAGATGAGAATAATTGCGGCATATAATCCGGGAAAAATCTGTGCTATAACATTTTATGGTGGTGAGCCATTGCTGAATTTTCCTTTAGTAAAGAAATGTATTGAATATACAAAGCAAAATTGTCCCATTCCATTTATTTTTAATTTGACTACAAATGGAATTTTGTTAAAAGGTGAGATTGCAGATTATTTGGTGGAACAGGGTGTTTTTATAGCTGTCAGTTTTGATGGAACAAAGGAAAATCATGATAGAAACCGGATTGGTCCAAAGCAGTCAGGCAGTTATGATATTATTTATGAAAATCTAAAAACATTTGTGCGGAAATTTCCGGATTATTTAAGGATTGATATTCTTTGCGTGTTTGATTATAAAACAAATCTTATGCAAAATGAGGCATATTTTCAACAAGAGAATTTACCCAGGATTAGTTTCATTAATCAGGTATTATCTGAAAATACAAAATACTATAATCAATTTAAAGAACAGGATATAGAAACATTTCGAAAATTGTATATTCAAATGTTAAATCAGTTTTATGAAAATAAAAAAATGGGAAAGCAACCGGATGGTTATGCAGATATGTTGTTTGAGACAAGTCTGGCATTGGTTTTGTGCAGAGGGCGAATGGAGGATAAGAGGTTGCCAATCCTTCCGTTTACTAATACCTGTCTACCAGGAACAAAGATATCGGTCAGAACAGATGGAACCTTTGATATGTGCGAAAAGATTGATTCTCGTTTTCCGATTGGTGATGTATATGATGGTTTGAATTATGAAGGAATTGCAGAAATCATTCGGAAATATAATGATACGGTAACCAGAGAGTGCCATGCTTGTCCAATTTCGAAAATATGTACTGCCTGTTTTGCACGCTGCTCGGCGGAAGGTGGTTTTGAAGCTGTAAATTGTGAAGAACAGCTGGAAGTGTTTTTATTTCAGTTATCGTTAGTTTACAGTTTATATGAGGAAAATCCTCATGTATTTGATTATTTTGAAAATAAGGTTGAATGGACATTTCATTTGTAAGGAGGGAAGTCATGATATATCTGCAATTACTGCCTGTTGCTGAGTTTTCTTATTATGGAACAGATGGATGTGTATTTCATCTCTTGAATCAAAAACGATTTCCCTGTGATGAAAAAATGGCTGCATTACTGGATGAATTATTGCAGGGCAAAGCTTATGTGGAATCGGAATATGAAGAGGATTTTAAACATTATCTGTCACAATTAATGGAAGAAGGAATGTTATATCCTTATTCTGCTCCGGTCTATCATGAAATATACTGTTCAAAAAGTAGTATGGAAATAAGAGGATTATTTGAAGAACCACCACAAATGAGGGAAATCTTTATCCAAGGTGGAAATAGCTGCAATTATCATTGCAAGTATTGTAAAATAAATCATAGGGATGCAATTATAAATTATGGCTGTAGAAGCTGTATTCAATGGGGTGATTTTGATACAGAGAATACCATAGATGACCGATTGGGAGATATAAAGAGATTATTACAGCTTCATCATTCCAAAGTTACAATATCAGGTGGTAATCTATTTATGACATGGAATGAAACTAAAAAAATTATAAGTCTTATTCTACAGGAGTCTGCTTCAACAGAAATTCATGTTATTCATAATGGAGCAATGGTATCAGAAGAAATTTTAGATTACCTCAAAGGACATAATATTTATATAGAAATGATGGTGTTTGGATATGATGAAACCAGTTGTTTTAAAGTGACTGGAAGTAAGACTGCATTTGAGGAGTGGAATGTGCTGTTTCATCGTCTGGAAGAGCTGGATATTAAATTTGAACTGATTCCGGTTGGTAATGACGGGAATCTGGATATGATACGGAGTTTTATAACGGATGAATGTCACAGACCAATACACAATAGCGTAGAAATAAGTGAAACAGGACAGAAACTAGAAAGTGTGCTTCCCTATTCAGAAAGAATAAAACTTCCATTGGACGATTTCTTTGAACAAAAAAGGTATAATAGATGCTTATATGGAAAGCTGGCCCTTACGCTGGATGGAAGGATTCAGCCTTGTCCAATGTTGGGAGATATATTGGTTGATTTAAAGGAAGAGAAGTTGGAGTTTATATTTCAAAATCAACGTATTGATCAATATTGGAGAATGACGCGAAAAGCGATAACCGGCTGTGGGCAATGTCCATATCAATGGTTATGTTCCGATTGTATGAAAACCATGATAAGACTCAATAAGGATAAAGGGGAATCAGGATGGTTTTGTGAACATATCGAAGAATCAGAAGGAGAAGAAAGAAATGGAACAGTTACTTCAGCTATCGGATATTCATAAAAGCTATGGAGATAAGAAGGTGCTTGCCGGTATTGATTTTTCGCTGGCAGCTGGTGATATTTTAGGCTATATCGGTCCCAATGGAGCAGGGAAAACGACTACAATGAAAGTGATATGTAATCTGTGTAAGGCAGATTCTGGTTCTGTTTTGATTGGAGACGGTTCAGAAAAAATCCGGCTTGGAGTGGTATTTGATTATAATGGCTTGTACCCGAATCTTACCGCCAAAGAAAATCTCCAATTCTTTTTGAAATTATATAATGATTCAGAGAAGGAAAAACGTTTGGAAGAATTTCTGGACTTAGTGGGATTATCGGATGTTACGAATCAAAGAGTAAGATTTTTTTCAAAAGGTATGGCAAGACGGCTGGTTCTGGCAAGGACGCTGATTCATGAACCGAATCTTCTGATTATGGATGAGCCTTTTGACGGACTGGATGTGGAAAGTCAATACCTTATGAAAGGATTCTTAAGGCAGTGGGCGAAGGAAGAAAATCACGGTATTTTGTTTACATCCCACAATATGAAAGAAATACAAGAGTTTTGCAATCGTATTATTTTGCTCAAGAATGGAAGTATTTCAATACAAGGCTCAGTGGAAGCAATATTACAGGCGCATTTTAGAGGTATTCAAATTCATGTAAGCCATGCAGAAGATGTGGAGAAAGTCTATAAGATTCTGTTTGGATTCTATCAGAGCTTTGAAAAAAACGGGAATAAAATCTGTTTTTATGTGGATAAAGAAGCGAGAGAAGGCATGATTCAGGCATTTATCGCAGCTCAGATTCCTTTTCGTGAAATTATAGAAGTGACAGACAGCTTGGAAGAAATTTATATCAGGGAGGTGGAGAAAAATGAATAAAATCATTTTAAATGCCATTATCTGGAAGGAGATGCTCTGCTTTTTTCGGAACTCTCTTTTGATTGTTCTATTTTACATATTTTTAATGCTTGGTACAAATTTGTTTTTGCCATCGCTGTATATTGAAAACGGTATTGTCAGTCCATGGATGAATGATTTTCTGCTGAATAATGGAATTATTTTATCAGCGACTTTGACAGTAACAATTGGATGTGTGGTTATCAGTCAGAGCATGGGTTTAGAGCGGCGGGAAGGAATCTTGAAGGTGTTGATTGGAAGCGGGATTCCGGCGGATATTATCTGGTTATCGCAGTATATATTTGCTTTTACCTGTAGTTATATATTATGGCTGCTTTCTTTTGGAATGTATGGTTTGGGAATTTCTATGATTTATGATATAAAAATGGAGTTATCATGGGACAGTGTGTTGTTGTCAGCTATCGTCTTTCCGTTTTTTGCTGCATTGATACTGGCAATCTATGCATGGCTATTTTGGACGGCAAGAAATCAGACATCACAAATCTTGTATTCTATGCTGCCTGCTCTGGTTTACCTGGTATCCTTTTATCTCAGCCAGGCTTTTGCAGAAAAAACAATACAGCTTCATATTCTTGCAGCAATCGGGTTGATTTTGATGAGTATTGCAGGAATTCTTATAATTATGCAAATTATAAGAAAATGGAATCCGGAACGGTTGTTTGATTACTAGATAGCCATATATGTAAGGATATGAAATATCCGGCTACATTTTTATGGTAGAAAATAATAGGAAAGGGGTGAAGAGGTATGGCTTGTAGTAATTCATGGGCCTGTGCTATTATTTGTGCAGGTTCTTTAGCCGGGGGCTGTCTGGTTGGCTGTATTGCCACGGCTGGAGCAGGAACTGTGATTGGAACAGCCGCCGGAGCAGGCGGAACAGCTGGAGCAACGGTAAGTGCTGCAGTTACGAAATAAGCAAGGGATGAAAAAGAGAAAGCATCACTTTTACATGAAAGAGAAAGTGGTGCTTTCTGAACAGAAAGGAATTAAAGAATATGGACTTTTCAGAGGAAAGCCAATTACGAATTTATGAATTAAAGGAAGAAAAAAAGGCTCTGGAATTAGAAATCAGTGAAGAACAATATGCGAACCGCTGTCTACATCAGAAGCGAACGATGCTTTCCAGCTCTGTTATTAAGAACATCATCTGTATTTTATATTTTCTGTTTTTATATCTTGGCGTAAGTCTTTTGGAGAAAATTAGTAATGTTTTGGATGCTGTAAAGGATAATCCGGTGGTTCAAAAGCTGTTGGAATTATCCGATACTGCAAGTATGCTGCTTCAATTGGGGCTTTTGCTTGCAGTGGCAGTTTCGGCAGCTTTTCTGATTCGGAAGCTGTATCTGATTTGGCTGAACAGTGATAATGCAGACGCTGTGCAGCAGGCTGAGAAACGGCAGCTTCGAACCTATAATCGGCAAATTGCAGACAGTGACCGGAAGCTGGCTGCGTTATTGTTTCGATTGCAGGAGATAGAGGAGGAGTTAAATGCCGGTACAGAGGCGAAGGAAATAAACGAAGCATAGGACGGATACAAACAGTTGGATAACAAAATTGTAACGAGAAGTAATATAAAATATACTTATATATAATATAATCAATATTGATTTTACTTATACCATGAAGTAAGATATACTAGAAAGGCATTGTGGGTGTAAAAATGCGAAGAATGACGAATGCATTTCCCATAAGAGGATAGAAACTAGGAGGAAAATCATGGTTAAAGCAATAGTCGGTGCGAATTGGGGAGACGAGGGAAAAGGCAAAATTACGGATACCTTGGCAAAGGAATCGGACATTATTGTAAGATTTCAGGGGGGAGCCAATGCCGGACATACCATAGTAAATAATTATGGCAAATTTGCACTGCATACCCTTCCGTCCGGTGTATTCTATGGACATACTACCAGCATTATCGGAAATGGCGTAGCCCTGGATATACCCAAGCTGATTAGCGAAATCGAAGAGATTGTATCAAAGGGTGTTCCAAAACCAAGGATTCTGGTGTCAGACCGGGCGCAAATCGTAATGCCATACCATATTTTATTTGATACTTATGAGGAAGCCAGACTGGCTGGTAAGTCCTTTGGTTCTACCAAGTCTGGTATTGCTCCTTTTTATTCTGATAAATATGCAAAAATCGGTATTCAGGTTAGCGAATTGTTTGATAAGGATGCATTGAAGGAAAAGCTGGATCGAATCTTAGTTCAGAAAAACATTTTGCTGGAGCATTTGTATCATCAGCCGTTGCTGAAAGCAGAAGAGCTTCTTGCAACCTTGATGGAATATAAGGAAATGATTGAGCCGTATGTCTGTGATACATCTGCTTATCTGTATCAGGCAGTCAAGGATGGAAAGAATATTTTATTAGAAGGACAGTTGGGTTCCCTTAAAGACCCGGATCATGGGATTTATCCGATGGTTACATCTTCCTCTACCTTGGCCGGTTATGGTGCGATTGGTGCTGGTATTCCGCCTTATGAAATCAAGCAAATCATAACAGTATGCAAGGCATATTCCAGTGCAGTCGGGGCTGGTGCTTTTGTTAGTGAAATATTTGGTGATGAAGCAGATGAATTAAGGAAACGCGGTGGTGATGGCGGTGAATACGGAGCAACCACCGGTCGGCCAAGACGCATGGGCTGGTTTGATTGTGTGGCATCCAAGTATGGATGCCGGATTCAGGGAACGACGGATGTAGCATTTACAGTATTGGATGTACTGGGATATCTGGACGAGATTCCGGTATGTACCGGTTATGAGATTGACGGTAAGGTAACGACGGAGTTTCCAACTACAACCTTATTAGAAAAGGCGAAGCCTGTACTGGAAGTCCTTCCGGGCTGGAAATGTGATATTCGTGGAATCAAACGATATGAAGACCTTCCTGAAAATTGCAGAAAATATATTGAATTCGTAGAAAAGCATATTGAATATCCAATCACCATAATCTCCAACGGCCCAGGCAGAGACGACATCATTCACGTAAAATGAAGCCATGCATAAGGATACAGAAGGCGGCAATGCGTGCTTGCACGCAATTGATGCTTTCTGTATCCTTATATAGGGCGAAGCCCGTGACCGAGCCGAAAGGCGAGGTTAGCATGGCGGCGAGCGCATGGAACGCGAAGCCCGTGACCGAGCCGAAAGGCGAGGTTGGCAAGGCGGCAAGAGCGTGGAACGCGAAGCCCGTGACGGACGCATGGAACCCTTGGGGAGCGAGCCTAGTGAGAGAGCGTGCAGAGCAGCCGCAAGGCGAGGTTAGCATGGCGGAACAGAAAAAATAGTAAAAAGTAAAACGAAGGTGGCATATGGGTCTAACATATACAGTAAAAAAAAGTAAAGCAGGCCGCTTGGGATACCGGATTACCGGTATTATTTTCCTATTATTGGGAATTGCGGGAGTGATTATCGTATGGAAGATTTCTTCCATGCGTTTCCTGGTCATTGCAGTTGCATTGGTAGCAGCATTTTATGGCTTCTATTTAGTTAAGGCCTCTTTGCGGCAGCAGGCATATGATATTACCTATGAGTTTACAGAGGAGCATATTAAGCTGAAGTTGCATAACAAAGAAGTGCTTTTGCCTTATGGGGAAGTCAAGGGCGTTCAATGGATTGAACCCAGCCCGGATATCGATTATTTTATGATACAGATTCGAACCGGCAGACAACAGTATGTTCTGCCTTTTAATAACAAGCGTGCTTACGGTGAACGAGTTTTTGCATACCTGATGGAGCGGGTGCCGGAACTGTAAATATATTCATTTTTTCGTTGAAATATGCAAAAAAATATAATATAATTCATTTTGGGACGAAAGCCTCTAACAACCTCTGAAACGTTGTTTTGGAGGTTTCTTTTTCCGAAAATCAGACCGTGAACCGCGACCTTATTGTCTGAGAAAGACATTCAGTTTTTGTTCCGAGGAGTAATCATTTATAAGGAGGAGTTTGTGATGTCATATGTTGATGACGTGCTTGCATTGGTACAGAAGAAGAATGCAAGTGAACCAGAATTTTTACAGGCAGTGGAGGAAGTGTTGAATTCTCTTCGTCCGGTGATTGAAGCAAATGAGGAAGCCTACAGAAAGGAAGCGCTGTTAGAGCGTCTATGCGAGCCGGAAAGACAGTTTAAGTTCCGGGTGCCTTGGGTAGATGATAAGGGACAGGTTCAGGTTAACACCGGTTACCGGGTACAGTTCAATTCTGCAATCGGACCTTATAAGGGAGGGCTTCGCCTTCATCCATCCGTAAATATCGGTATTATTAAGTTCCTGGGCTTCGAACAGATTTTCAAGAATTCCCTGACCGGTCTGCCGATTGGTGGTGGCAAGGGTGGTTCTGATTTTGATCCAAAGGGCAAGTCAGATAGAGAAGTTATGGCATTCTGCCAGAGCTTCATGACAGAGCTGTGCAAGTATATCGGGGCAGATACGGATGTTCCGGCCGGTGACATTGGAACCGGTGCAAGAGAAATCGGTTACATGTTCGGTCAGTATAAGAGAATTCGCGGCGTATATGAAGGCGTATTAACCGGTAAGGGCTTATCCTATGGCGGCTCTTTAGCCAGAACAGAAGCAACCGGCTATGGTTTATTATACTTAACAAGAGAGATGTTAAAATGCAACGGACATGAGATTGCAGGTAAGACGGTATGCGTATCCGGTTCCGGAAATGTTGCTATTTATGCAACCCAGAAGGCACATCAGATGGGTGCTAAGGTGGTTACCGTATCGGATTCTACCGGCTGGGTATATGATCCGGAAGGAATTGATGTTGCATTGCTGAAGGAAGTAAAGGAAGTAAAGCGTGCCCGTTTGACAGAGTATGCTGCTGCCCGTCCAAGCGCGCAGTATCATGAGGGTCGGGGTGTTTGGTCGATTCAGTGTGACATTGCCCTTCCTTGTGCAACGCAGAATGAATTATTGCTTGAGGATGCAAAGCAGTTAGTTGCCAATGGCTGTATGGCAGTTGCAGAGGGCGCTAATATGCCGACTACCTTAGATGCAACCAAGTATTTACAGAAAAATGGTGTGTTGTTTGCTCCTGGTAAGGCAGCCAACGCAGGTGGTGTTGCTACCTCTGCTTTGGAAATGAGCCAGAACAGCGAGCGGCTTTCCTGGACCTTCGAAGAGGTTGATTCCAAGCTTCAGGGCATTATGGAGAATATCTTCCATAACCTGGATGATGCCGCTAAGAAGTATGCAACACCGGGAGATTATGTAGCTGGTGCGAATATTGCAGGCTTCCTGAAGGTAGTAGATGCCATGAATGCACAGGGCATTGTATAGATAAGTATTAAAAATTATTAAAATACTCCGTATACCGGCTGTGAAAATCGATATACGGAGTATTTTTGGTATTTGCAGTAGTTAAAAGAAAAAGCCTAACAGAGAATACAGAAAGGCAGAACTGGCGAAACCGGAAAACCTCCGGATGTTACAGTGGAGAGAGTTCTTCCATGCCGATAGGTATAAAGGACAGCAGGGAAGGAAAAAGATATATAAAAAGAAGGGACTAGCGTATGAGATTAGCTGTAATTCTAACAGGGGGAACCATTGGAAGCAAAATACAGGAGAAGGGATGGATTTCACCCAAAGGAGAAACCCCATATGAGATAATCAAGCAGTTCCAAAAGCAGTATCCCATACAGGTGGCAGAGATAGAATTCGACTGTTTTATGCCATACAAAATATTAAGTGAAAATCTGAATGGAGCCTATCTGGAGCTGTTGATTGACCAAATTCAGAAATGTCTGGCGGAAGAGCGGTATGAAGGGATTCTGATTTGCCATGGAACGGATACCTTACAGTATACGGCAGCAATATTAGACTATGTGTTTGCGGATACCAATACGCCGATTCTTTTGGTGTCCAGCAATTATCCCCTGGAGGATTCTCGGGCGAATGGATTGATTAATTTTTATTATGCCATCCAGACTCTTTCAAAGGAAGTGACAGGGGCTGCTGTTGTCTATCAGAATTCAGATGGCAGAACCTATGTACACAGAGGAACACGGCTGTTAGCCCATCAGACCTTTGAAGATGATTTATATAGTATCCGGCATTCCTATATTGGCGTTTATGATGAAAATGGAAATTGGACATTTGCCGGTGACGGGAAAAGAACGGATTTGATTCCGTATAAGGGTCTGTTGCAGCAGACGGATGCAATCTGTTGGATTCGGGCATATCCCGGCCTGCCTTATCCGGAATTAAGACCGGAAACAAAAGCAGTGATATTAGAAAGCTATCATTCCGGAACCATAGGAGTGGATGAAGCCTTGAGGGCATTTGCTGCAAATGCAGAGGTTCTTCAGATACCGGTCTATCTGGTGGGAGCAGTATCGGATAAGGAGGGCTATGAAACCATAAAGCAGTATCAGGAAATCGGAATTCAGGTGCTTGCAAAGGAAGCGCCCATTGCCGTGTATTGTCGGCTTTGGCTGGAGCTTGGCAGAGGTCTGCCGCTGCCCCGGGAAACGTAGGGATTCTGCTTTGACGCTTGCAGAAATGATGTACGGGTGATATGATGATTGATATGAATAGAAGGGAGACTGCTGATGCAGGGGAATGAACGGATTCCGGGAGCAGATGTACGCTGGCGGCAGTATCGGAATCATATGACAGAATACATTCTGGAGGGATGTGCAGAGGCAGAGCGGGTTCTGATTCTTGGAGCAGGCGGCTGTGATGATATGAATCTTGTCGCAATAACCGAACATGCCTCTCTGGTCTGTCTGGCAGATATGAACCGGACAGCCATGGAATCAGCCGTTCAAAGACTTCAGACTATAAGGCCGGAGCTGCGTTCCCGGCTTTGGATAATAGAAACGGATTTCCTTCCGATATCAGAACCGGAATATCAGGAATATGATAAGGCGTGCCGGCAAGGCATAGAGGCGCTGGAGCAATGGTGGGAGCAGTATGATATTCAAAGGCATATTGGTCAAAAGCAGCCGGAAGCCGGAGGCTCCGGTAAGCAATCTTACGATATGCTTTGTGGGGTCAGGATCGCCATGGAGAAGTTGGAACTGGAAGCCTTTGATACCGTTATCTGCCTGGGACTGCATAGCCAGTTGTATATTGGGCTTGCAGTTCGAACCTATCAGCAAAAGGAACAGCTGCATGACCGGGTGCGGGCTTGCGCAGTGGATTTTTTGCAGAATGCGAATCAGAGAATGGCAGAGCAGTTTATGCAGGAGGTACTTCAGATTGGCAGAAGAATCGTTCTTGGACTGGAATACACGGCAATCCATTCCGATTCGGAATATTCTTCGGAAGCAGTTATTCAACAGCTTATGCGTTCCGGCACCGAAGGGCTATATGAATTGCAGCTGCCCAGAGTGGAAGGCGCCTATCAGATGGAGCAGCAAATTGCGGAATTATATGAACGGAATCAGATACAGATTTCGAATCGTCAATATTTTCTTTGGCCCTTTTCGGAAGAAAAATCGTATCTGATGGTCCTTTATGTAGTAACAAATGCTTAGCAGTATGGGTGGATGAAGGATATACAAGAGCAGAGATATCCGTATTCTGCTATTTGCAGAGGGATTTAGAAATGAGTGTCGGAGTATAACCGGACGACAGCAAGTATATAGATTGGAAATGACAGCTTATGAGTGTAAAAGAACAGATAAAAAAGTATATTTTTATGGATGAGGAAGAGGACATTGAAGCTCTTCTAAACGATGCACAGAATGCCATGGAGCAGCGGTATTCAACAGAAGGACAGGAGGAAGAAGCAGAGGAAGGAATCCATCCCTTCCGGCGGTTCCTATCCTTTATCGGCTCCTTTGTTCTGCCGGTATTATATGGAATACTAATTGCACTGATATTCACACAGGTTTTATTTTTTCATGCGGAGGTACCATCCGGTTCCATGGAGAATACGATTTTAACCGGAGACCGGATTATGGGAAGCCGGCTGGTGTATTGGTTCCAATCTCCTACCTATGGGGAAATTATTATTTTTTGGAGTGAAGAGTATAATGAATTCATGGTAAAGCGGGTAATCGGCTGTCCTGGGGACCGGGTTGAAATACGGGCGGACGGTGTTTATGTCAACGAAAAAAGGATTTCGGATGATTATACCCAGGGAATGACGACGGAGCTGTACACTGGGGTGGATACATGGGATGTACCGGAGAACAGCTATTTTGTGATGGGAGACAACCGGGAGAATTCTGCAGATTCCCGCTATTGGAACCATACATTTGTACCCGGGGATGAGATATACGCCCGCTATATGTTCCGGTATTCCTTAGGAAAGAATGGATGGTATCTGAAGTGGAATCAGCAGATTTCCTTTTGGGCGGAACCATGAGCGTAAGGCGGATACAGGAGGACATTATGTACCAGGAAAATGTGATATTGTGTGCAGCTTCGAAGTACGAAGAAAAATACTATTTAAATGAAGACTTTGAAAATCTCCCCCCATCCATACAACGGGAATTACAGATTATGTGTGTGTTGTATACGGAGGATATTGGCGGTATATTGACATTGGAATTTGATTCTGCCGGCAATCTGAATTTTATTACAGCAGCCAATGAAGGAGATTTGCTGTTTGACGATATCGGCAGCGCATTAAAAATCAAGCAGATGCGGGAAGAGCGAAAGGAATTATTAGAAGCCCTGGAAACCTATTACCGGGTATTTTTTCTTGGAGAAGAAGCAGATTCTTTCTCGGATTAAGGCTTGCACTCAAAAAACATGTATTTTGAAGGCAATGAGGCGTGATAGAATAAGGATAAGGAGGGAACGGCTATGATACGTCATGTTGTAATATTTGGAATTGGTGGAAACGGTGAACTGTCACCGACACAGGAGGCGAAGCGTCTTGCCGAAAAGCTGATGGCTTTACCGGAGCAGATTCTATTTTTAAAAAAGATAGAGGTGGGAGTGAATAGCGACCAGGCACCAGAGGATAATGCACAGCTAGTGTTAATTGCAGATTTTGATTCCATTGAAGATTGTGCTATGTATACCATTCACCCGGCTCATCTGGCAGTATCCGAGGAAATCGGAAAGGTAAAGACCAGTCGAAGCTGTGTGGATTACGAAATCTAAGACGATTCGGAATGGGGAAGAACCGGGAGGAATAGAGAGCAAACATAAGGAGAGGCAGTATGTTAGTAACAATTGATGTAGGGAATTCCAATATTACGATTGGATTATTTGACAGAGATACCATCAAAGGCACCTTTCGAATGACAACCAAGATTCCCAGAACCTCAGATGAATATGGAATATTTCTTACGGACCTGCTGACTGCCAGGCGGATAGACGGTAAGGAGATAAATGCAGTTATCATAGCATCGGTGGTTCCGGATGTTATGCATTCCCTGACCAGTGGTATCTTGAAGTATTTCCATGTAAAGCCGATTATTGTAGGTCCTGGTATTCGGACCGGAATCAAGCTGGCAACCGAGAATCCGCGGGAAATGGGGGCAGACCGGATTGTGGATGCAGTAGCGGCATATGAATTATACGGAGGACCGGTATTGGTGATTGATTTTGGAACTGCTACGACCCATGATTTGGTTTTGGAAGATGGCAGTCTGGTGGCAGGTGTTACATCACCGGGAATTCGGATATCCGCCAATGCCTTATGGAATAATGCGGCAAAGCTGCCGGAGATTGAGATACGGAAGCCGGAAAGCATTTTGGCAAAAAATACGGTTACCAGTATGCAGGCCGGACTGATTTACGGCTGTATCGGTCAAACAGAGTACATTATTCGAAGGATGAAGGAAGAAGCTGGTCTGAAAGAAATGAAGGTAGTTGCCACCGGCGGCCTGGGTAAAATCATTTCCAAGGAAACGGATGCCATCGATGTCTATGATCCGGATTTGACTTTAAAAGGCTTAAAACGAATATATGAAAAGCAGGGACGATAAAGATGTCGGCGAAAATCGGAAGGATAGATATCCAGAATAAGTTGATACTGGCGCCAATGGCAGGCGTTACAGACCTGCCGTTCCGTCTGCTCTGTAAGGAACAGGGGTGCGATATTCTATATACGGAAATGGTAAGCGCCAAGGCGATGTACTATAAGAATAAGAATACGGTTCCACTTGTGGCAAGAGCGCCGGAGGAGTCGCCCATCGGTCTGCAGTTATTTGGGTCAGACCCACAGCTCATGGGAGAAATGGCAAAGCAGGTAGAGGATATGGGCTTTGATTTTGTGGATGTAAATATGGGCTGTCCGGTACCCAAGGTGTTCAATAACGGAGAAGGGTCTGCATTAATGAAGCATCCGAAGCTGGCTGGCGAAATTGTCCGTGCCATGACACAGGCAGTTGGGATTCCGGTTACGGTAAAGCTTCGAAAGGGAATTGATGAGGACCATGTAAATGCGGTAGAGGTTGCAAAGGCTGTGGAAGAAAATGGAGCTGCTGCAGTTGCCATTCATGGAAGAACCCGCAGCCAGTATTATGCAGGGGCTGCAGATTGGGGGATTATCCGGCAGGTAAAGGAAGCTCTGTCCATTCCGGTGATTGGCAATGGTGATATTCTGACAGCAGAGGACGCCTTGCGAATGAAAGCCGAAACGAATTGCGATGCCTTTATGATTGGGCGGGGTGCAAAAGGAAATCCTTGGATTTTCCATCAGATTAAGGAAGCCCTGGACTCCGGAAGGATACCGGAAAAGCCGCCGGTATCGGTGGTGACGGCTATGATTCTGCGGCATCTGGATGGAATGATTGCATTGAAAGGAGAGTACATAGGACTGCGTGAAATGCGAAAGCATGTGTCCTGGTATACGACCGGATATCCCAATTCTACTAAAATCCGTGGCATGGTAAATGAAATTGAATCCAGGGAAGAACTGGAGGCTGTTCTGCAAAGGTGGCAGATGGAACAGATATCAGAATAAAAGCAAAGAAAGGGGAATTGTTATGGAGGTTATGGAATGTATTAAAACAAGAAGAAGCTGTCGGGTATTTCAGGAACAGCCGATTCCGCATGAGGTGCTGGAAGAAATCGTAGGAGCGGCAGCGTATGCACCATCCTGGAAAAATACACAGATTACCCGGTATATTGTAGTGGAGGATAAAGAAAAAATCCGTACAATTGCAGAAGAATGTGTCCTTGGCTTTGAATATAATACCAAGACACTGAATAACTGTGCGGCTTTGCTTGTGGTTACCATGGTTAAGAACCGTTCCGGTTATGAGAAGGATGGTTCCTATACTACCTCAAAGGGAGACCGATGGGAAATGTTTGATGCAGGAATCGCAACCCAGACCTTTTGTCTGGCTGCCCATGAGAAGGGGGTAGGTTCCGTTATTATGGGCATCTTTGATGAGGAAAAGCTTGGAACGGTGATTGCGGTTCCGGAAGGACAACAGATTGCTGCACTGGTAGGACTTGGATATCCTTCTCAGCAGCCGGAAGCACCAAAGCGCAAGGAAGTATCCGAGCTGCTTTCCTATGTATAAGCTTACAGATGCGATAGAGTATAAGACAAGGCTTATTCCTGCTCCCTATGAACGATAGGAAGGAGAGGGAGTAAGCCTTGCTTTCTTATTAGCCGCTCCGGACTAGGTGGCTGTCTGATACAGACAGTTGACATAATCCCAATTAATAAGATTCAGCCAGTTTGCAATGTAATCGGCACGACGGTTTTGATATTGAAGATAATATGCATGTTCCCAGACGTCGATACATAAAATCGGACGCTTGGAGTCACGAATCGGCGTTTCCTGATTTGCGGTGCTAAGAACAGAAAGTGTTCCATTTTCAAGGACCAGCCAGGCATAACCGGAACCAAACTGTTTCACTGCGGCATTGGTGATGACCCGATTGAAATTGTCAACGGATTCAAAATCCCGGTGGATTGCATTTGCCAAATCTCCTTCCGGCATGGCAAAGCCATCCCCCTGCATACAGCGAAAGTACAATTGATGGTTATATACGCCTCCGCCGTTGTTGCGGATGCCGGTCTGAATATCCGATGGAAGCTCTTCCAGATGAATCAGTAAATCCTCCAGTGTCATATCCTGCAGCTTGGGAAAATCAGCCAGAATCCCATTTAGGTTATCCACATAGGTTTTATAGTGCTTATCATGATGGAATTCCAGAGTTTCTTTGCTAATGGAAGGTTCCAGAGCATTATATGGATAGGGAAGCGGCTCTACCTGAAAAGGAAACGTTTCATTCATTTTAAGTACCTCACTTTTCTGATTACTGTTCAGCAAATCTATATATTGGTGACTTATGAATCGCTGAACGCTTATCTTTATGCTGGTATTATATGCATTTTAGATTTGAATATACCTTTTGAATTTGATATACTAAAAGATAGCTTTGGTAAGAAATTACAAAGGACGGAAATATGGATAGAAAAAGAAAGTGTTTCATAAAACGAATTGGTATGATAGTCACAGGTATGCTTCTGGTTCTGGTTGGCTGTCTGTTGCTTTCCAAAGAGGTTGGAGCGGCAAGGCGATATGACAGCAGCGCAGTAGCGGGAATTGCATTTGATGTGGAGAATTATATAGACAAGCTGTCGGATGATGAGCTGGGAGTATCCGTTGATATGTCACAGGTATTCGTAGAAAGCGCCGGCACGGAAGAAAGCTATCCGGAGTATGCAGGGAAATGCATGGCAGTAGTAGATAATTCTCTGAATGTACGGCAGACGCCCGGAATGGATGGTGTGATTATAGGAAAAATGATTGTCGGTTCTTTGGCTGATGTGGTAGAGCGGGGAGAAAGCTGGACCAGAATCCAGTCTGGTAATGTAGATGGTTATGTAAGCAATGATTATCTGGTGTTTGATGATGCGGCAGGCGCCTATGCCCAGCAGGTCTGCAGTATGGTAGCTACGGTAAATGCCGATGTGCTTATGGTACGTGAGCTGCCGGGAACCGATTCTGCTATTTTGGACCGGGTGGTACAAAATCAAGACCTGGAGGTGCTGGAAGAACAGGAAGGCTGGATTCAGGTGGCTCTGGAAAACGGAACCGTAGGATATGTTTCAGCCGAGTTTGTAACGGTGCATTTTGGTACAAAGACAGCCTTTACCATTGATGAACTGGCATCAACGAAGCGGATGCAGGTGGTAAATTATGGTTTGCAGTTTGTGGGGAATTCCTATGTCTGGGGTGGAACCAGCCTGACCAATGGTACGGATTGCTCCGGTTTTACCATGCGTGTCTATGAGAATTTCGGATATGCTCTGAACCGCTCCTCCCGGGCGCAGTACAGCAATGGGGTACCGGTGGATATCAACCAATTACAGCCCGGCGATTTGGTGTTTTATGCTTACAGTAATGGTACGATTCATCATGTTGCACTTTACATTGGAAATGGTCAGATTGTACATGCCTGTGATTCCCGTACCGGAATTATAGTATCCAGTGTGTATTATGATACGCCATATGGTGCAAGGCGGATTATCACGGATTAAGCAGACGATGGAAGAATAAAAACAGGAGACAATGATATGGAGTGGAGCCAGTTACTCTGTCCGAGAAGAAGAAAAATGTATCCAGTCAGTACAGCTGGAGGACGGGATTTGAGAACAGAATATGAGAAGGATTATCAACGGATTATCGGCAGTGCTTCCTTTCGGAGATTACAGGATAAAACTCAGGTGTTTCCCTTAGATAAAAGTGATTTTATCCGGACCCGGCTAACCCATTCCTTAGAGGTATCCTCCTTTGCGCGGTCGCTGGGGCAGAATATTGGAAAGAATCTGCTGGCCGCCGGAAAGGATCCGGGGTTTAACCGCAGAATTGCAGAGGATATGTGTAATGTATTGCAGTGTGCAGGCTTGATTCATGATATTGGCAATCCGCCCTTTGGCCATTTTGGAGAAACGGCAATCCGTCAGTGGTTTCGGGAACGGCTGCCGGAACTGATGTTTTATGAACGAAAGGTAGAGGATATGCTGACGGAGCAGATGCAGCAGGACTTCTATCAGTTTGAAGGAAATGCCCAGGCACTCCGGCTGATTAGCAAGCTTCATTTCTTTTCCGATGAATACGGTATGAATCTGACTTATGCATTGCTCAGCACGATTTTGAAATATCCGGTATCCTCTTTGGAAGCAGAGCCACAGGCAGAGGATATAAAATACAAAAAAATGGGATATTTTTACGCAGACAGGGATGTTTTCATGGAAATCCAGGAAGCAACGGGTACTCATGGCTGCCGGAATCCTTTAACCTTTATTCTGGAAGCGGCAGATGATATTGCATATAAAACTGCTGATATAGAGGACGCCGTAAAGAAAGGCTGCATTACTTACGGAATGCTGGAACGGGAGCTGCGCCAGCTAAATAAAAAAAGCCCTCCGTGGGTCAAGAATTACTTTGATCCGCTGGAAGAGCTGCAGTTTCAATACCAAAAGGCACTGGAGCGGGATTATGGAAATCCGGAATTTTATGCAGTGCAGAATTGGGCGGCAAACGTACAGAATTATCTGATTAAATGTGCAACCTTTGGTTTTGTTTCGAATTATGAAGGGATTATGAATGGAAGCTATGGCTTTGACCTGTTCCATGGCACCTATGCGGAAGGCTTAATGGAAGCCATGGGAGCAATTGCCTATCGAAATGCTTTTATTTCCGAGCCAATCTACAAGCTGGAGATTGCCGCCGGCCATATGCTGGAGTTTTTATTGGATAAATTTGTGAAGGCTGCTATTTACTTTGATACGGATATGGAATTAGGCACTATAGATGAAAAGGTGGTAACCCTGATTTCCGAAAATTATGTACAGCGTTACTATGCGGATTCTGCCGGGAAAAGTGAAGGAGAAAAATTGTATTTACGGATTCTGTTGGTGACGGATTTGGTATGCGGTATGACAGACAGCTATGCAAAAAGTCTCTATCAGGAATTAAATGGAATTATTTAAGAAGGCTTCTGGAATCAGAAGCCTTCCTTTAGTACAGAAGCCCGCTTATGGGCTTTATTTTCATATAAAGCGTCATCCGCCTGTTTGATTAAGTTCTGAATATCTGCGTTTTCATCACAAACAAAGTCAACAATACCGATGCTTGCTTCGATATAATAAGGCTTATCACAGGTAGAATTCATGATTTCCAGCTTTCTGTGAATCCGGTTGGAGATGCTTTCGGCAGACTGCTGTCCGCCCAGCAATGCAAAAGCAACAAATTCGTCACCGCCAATCCGACCGATAATGTCGTCATTTCGCAGGCTTGCTTTTAGGGCTGTTGCTATTGTCCGAAGCGCAAAGTCTCCATCGTCATGCCCAAACTTATCATTTACTACCTTTAGGTTATCCATGTCTGCAAATAAGAGAATGGCACGCTGCCCCTGATTCAGGGAGGAGGAGATGACAGCCTGGGTTTCTGTCAGAAAACCGCGCCGGTTCTTAACGCCAGTCAATTCATCAATGGTAGAAATCTTACTGAGCTGTCGGTTCTTTTCATGTAGTACGGAAAGGGTATATTCCAGCTGCTGATTGGTCTGCTGCTGTTCCTCGTTCATTTTTAAGAACTTTAAGGTAGTACCAAGCTCTAAATTGATGGAATAGACATGGTGGAAATAGGAAATATCAATTTCACACAGGAATACGCCATGGTGATCCTCACTGGTAAAAATCGGAGTGAGAATCATGGTGAATCTTCTTTTCTGCGGGATATACGGATTATTGAATAAATCCTCTACCCGGAGCAGATATTCGGATTTGGTCAGCGGTACGGTTACCTGGTCTTTATTGTATACCTGCAGCTGCAGATATTCCGGTATGTACCAGCTTCCATCCGGATTCAGCTTGATTTCCTCCTGAATGGTAAATATATAAGAGCTAATCATATTTAATTTTTGCAGCTTGTCAGCAATCTGACTATAGGCTAATTCTGTATTATTGCTATTGGTCATAGTATCCCGGATGATATAGCTGGAGGTCCATATATTCAGCTTGTATTCATGCCGGTCGTTGTACCGGGCGCTGGATTCTGCACTTAAAAGCTGCATGGAAACTGCATTGGAAGCGATACAGAAGGCAGTCTTTTTTTCTGAATTCTGTATCAGCGGCAGAATCAGCTTTTCAATGGTATGGAAGCAGTAATTCACCTGCACAATGGAATAATACAACGGAATATCAGAGCTGTAATATTGTTTTACGATATCCTTCATTTCGTTAATTGGAAAGCTCATCTGCTTCGACTCCATAACCACATCCAGAACCAAAGATACATAGGCTGTAATCAGAGATGAAATCCGATTGTAGATGAAGGTATCTTTATCATTCATAAAAACGGTATCAATAATATAATTCAGAAGCTGCTCCTTAGAATCTGTTTCAATGGTGTGTTCCATGGAGGATTCATCTGCAAAGGCATTGGAGCAGCCACAGGATTCCCGCACAATCATGGAGGAATTTAATCTGGAAATGGTGGTTTTTCCTGTTTTTATCAGGTTAACGGCCTCTTTGACGGAACGGTATCCTAATTCACAGGCATTGGCACGGACGGTAGTTAAAGCCGGCTCCAAGGCCAATGCCAGAGGCACATCATCAAAACCGGTAACGGCAATATCCCTTCCGATTTCAATGTTCCGGCGTTTTAAAACATTATATCCACCCAATGCCATCTGGTCATTGGCAAAGCAAAGGGCGTCAATCTCCGGATGGGCATCTAAAAGGTCCTCTACTAATTCCTCGCAGTATTCGGAAAAGTTACCATATACAATTAAATCTTCTTCCACTGGTAAGCCGGCTGCCGCAAGGGTAGACTTGTAAATTTCGAGACGCTCCTGGGCATCGGAGTTTCCCTGACGACCGCTGACAAAGCCGATGTGCTTTTTATGATGGTGATAGATTAGGTGGTTGATGACTTCTTTTAACCCCTGGGCATTGTCAATAATAAGGGAGGGAAACCCAGGAAATTCAGATTCCAGAGTAAGAATCGGGATATCCTTAAAACGGTTCAAAAAGGCAATGCTGTCCTCGTCATTTAAAAACGAGCCAATGGTTCCGATGGAAATGATTAAAGCGTCAATGGATTCCGGCTTGGCATAATAGAACACAGAGTTATACTGATAATCGTACTTGGCATTTGCCGGGTCATTATAAGCAGCGTTAATATACATGCCGGGAAAAATAACCAGATTAATATCCAATTCCTTTGCTGCATAGTCTACACCCTTGCAGATGTCATATGCATAATCGTTGTCCAAATGGCAGATAAAAAGACCAATTGTCAACCGTTTTTCGGACATAAAAAAACACCTCCCTCACAATATCTCCTATATATCATAATTTTACGTTATTCTATCATGGTCCGCGCACATTCGTCCAATGTCTGCTTTGCAGCCTCTTGGCTCATTGTGTTTGCGTATATTTTACCATAGGTTACAAAAAAAAAGAATAAATAAGTTGAAAAAAACCACAAAAAGGTGTTAACAATTTGTAAACAATTACCAAAACGATTTGCAAGGAACCGCCTTTGGAATCCGCTTAATTGCTTTACAAATAGAAAGGCTTACACTATAATAAACGGGTAAATGACTGATGGGATGTGTTCATTGGTTGAAGCAAAAGCAGATAAGGAATGGGAAGTAACAGGAGGAACAAATCATGGATTACAAAAATGCCGGAGTAGATATTGAAGCAGGATATAAATCGGTGGAATTAATGAAGGAGCATATTGCCAAAACCATGCGCCCGGAGGTGCTGACGAACATTGGCGGATTTTCAGGGGCTTTTTCCATGGAGAAATTCAAGGGAATGGGAAAGCCTACCCTGGTATCCGGAACCGATGGCGTTGGAACAAAGCTGAAGCTGGCGTTTATTATGGACAAGCATGATACCATTGGTATCGACTGTGTAGCAATGTGTGTCAATGATATTGCCTGTGCCGGTGGGGAACCTTTGTTTTTCCTGGACTATATCGCATGCGGAAAGAATTATCCGGAAAAAATCGCTGCAATCGTCAGTGGTGTTGCAGATGGATGCGCTCAGTCCGGCGCTGCTCTGATTGGTGGAGAGACTGCTGAGATGCCGGGATTTTATCCCGTTGACGAGTATGATTTGGCCGGCTTTGCAGTTGGCGTGGTAGACGAAAAGGATTTGATTACCGGTGCGGATATCCAGCCAGGGGACACCTTGATTGGCATTGCCTCCAGCGGTGTCCACAGCAATGGTTATTCCCTGATTCGTAAGATATTTGACATGTCAGAGAAAGCGCTGAATACTTACTATGATGAATTGGGTAAGACCCTAGGAGAAGCATTGCTGACGCCGACCAAAATATATGTAAAGGCGCTGCGTTCCGTAAAGGATGCGGGAGTTGTGATAAAAGGATGCAGTCATATTACCGGCGGCGGTTTTTATGAAAATATTCCAAGGATGCTTCCAGAGAACGTCCGGGCAGTTGTGAGAAAGGATTCTTATCCGGTTCCTCCGATTTTCGGATTCATGCAAAGGAACGGTGATATCGAGGAAAAAATGATGTATAATACTTATAATATGGGAATTGGAATGATGCTTGCAGTTGCTCCGGCGGATGCGGATAAGACGATAGAGGCATTGAAGGCAGCCGGCGAGGAAGCATATGTCGTAGGACAGACGGAAGCAGGAGAAAAAGGAGTTGTTTTATGTTAAGGCTTGCTGTACTGGTATCCGGTGGTGGAACGAATTTACAGGCGATTATTGACCGGGTGGCAGACGGCACGATTACGAATACGGAGCTTGCAGTTGTAATCAGCAATAATTATGGCGTGAAGGCATTGAGCCGGGCAGAGCAGGCAGGGATTCCGGCAGTTTGTGTATCTCCAAAGGATTATACGAATCGGAAGGCATTTAATCAGGCACTGCTGGAGACGGTAGATTCCTATCAGGTGGATTTAATCGTATTAGCTGGTTTTTTGGTTGTGATTCCGGAGGCGATGATTGAGAAATATGAGAATCGGATTATCAATATCCATCCGTCCCTGATACCGGCCTTTTGCGGAACCGGATATTATGGCTTAAAGGTACATGAAGCAGCATTGGAACGGGGCGTAAAGATAGTTGGTGCAACGGTTCATTTTGTAGATAAAGGAACCGATACTGGGCCGATTATCCTACAAAAGGCAGTGGAGGTAAAGGAAGGAGATACGCCGAAGCTGCTGCAGCAGCGGGTCATGGAGGAGGCAGAGTGGAAGCTATTGCCACAGGCAATTAATCTGATTGCAAACGGTCGGATTCAGGTGGTAAATGGCAAAGCAATCATCCGGTCATGACCATGGTTGATGAAGAAAAGGAAGCCCAATGAAACGATTGGATAAATAAGAGTAGTAAGAGAAGTGAGAAAGGCAGGGAGGAGCAGTCATGAAGGTTTTGATTGTTGGAAGCGGAGGAAGAGAGCATGCAATTGCACAGAAGGTAAGTGAAAGTCCAAGGGTGGATAAGATTTATTGCGCGCCGGGAAATGCAGGAATTGCAGAATTGGCGGAATGTGTAGATATAAAAGCAATGGAGTTCGACAAGCTGGTTGCTTTTGCCAAAGAACAGTCCATTGATTTGACGATTATTGGTATGGATGATCCTTTGGTAGGCGGGATTGTGGATGAATTCGAGGCAGCAGGCCTTCGGGTATTTGGTCCCCGCAAAAACGCAGCTATTATTGAAGGCTCCAAGGCATTCTCTAAGGATTTGATGAAGAAATATAAGATTCCTACAGCCGGCTATGAAACCTTTGATGATGCGGAGGCTGCGCTTCATTATCTGGAAACGGAAGCGGATTTTCCGATTGTTCTGAAGGCGGACGGACTGGCGCTTGGAAAAGGCGTATTGATTTGCAATACCTTAGAGGAGGCAAAAGAGGGCGTAAAGACCATTATGCTGGATAAGCAGTTTGGCAATGCAGGGAACCGGATGGTAATCGAAGAATTTATGACCGGACGGGAGGTATCCGTACTGGCGTATTGTGACGGAACCCATATTAAGACTATGACCTCGGCACAGGACCATAAGCGCGCCAAGGATGGAGACCAGGGTCTGAATACCGGCGGTATGGGAACATTTTCGCCAAGTCCCTTTTATACAGAGGAAGTGGATGCATTTTGCCAGAAGGAAATCTACGAAAAGACTATGGCTGCCATGAAGGCGGAGGGACGGGATTTTGTGGGTATCCTGTTCTGTGGATTGATGATTACGGAAAAAGGAACGAAGGTGCTGGAATATAACGCCCGGTTTGGCGATCCGGAGGCCCAGGTGGTGCTTCCGAGGATGAAGAATGATATCATTGAGGTTATGGAGGCATGCATTGACGGTACCTTGGATCAGATTCATCTGGAATTCGAGGAAAATGCGGCTGTTTGTGTGGTGCTGGCATCCGATGGCTATCCGGTTTCCTATGAGAAGGGATTTGCGATAACAGGACTGGAGAAGTTCAAGGAAGCGGAAGGGTATTATGCGTTCCATGCAGGTACGGCATGGAAGGATGGAAAGATGGTAACGAATGGCGGACGGGTCATAGGCATTACAGCGAAGGGAGCGGATTTAAAGCAGGCAAGGGCTAATGCTTACAAGGCTGTGGAATGGGTGACATTTGAGAATAAATATATGCGTCATGATATTGGGAAAGCGATTGACGAAGCATAGACGGGACAGCATATGGCTTTACTATGTTCAGAAAAGAATCTGTTTTTATATGTTGTATGATTATGGAAGGATGATTGATTACGGCATATGAGAGCAGGTTCTTTTTTGATTTTCCATCCGCTTTTCTTTTATCCGGAGTTCCTTTTCGATTAGCGGTAAGCCTGACAAACCAAGATATCAATACGGGAAAACATCGGTAAACGCCATAAAAATAAAAAGAAGATAAAATTGTAAAAAATATGATGATTTTTCTGCTATATTGTGGTAAAATAGCAACATATATGGTATATTTTGTGGTTTACATAAAGAAGGTCAACAAAAGAGGTACATAGATGAAGGCAGGAAAGCCCCGGATAAAGAAGATAGTTTCCATTGGACTGAGTGTAATTCTTACCCTTGGTTTATTTCAGATATCCGATATCAATCATCCTGCCGGAACTGTCATGGCTGAAACCATAGCACAGATTACACCGGGGACCACTTCTGTGAATGTAAGAAAAAGTGCGACTACTGCTTCTGTTGTTCTGACCCAGGTCAATGGCGGTCAGCCCTTGAAGATTCTGGACCAGCCCAATGCGTCCTGGTATCATGTAACATTTACGAAAGGAAATACCACCTATACCGGATATGTACATGCAGACTATGTAAGCACTACAAGCACCGGGAATACAGGAGCTTTGGATGGGGACTTCGAAGCCTATCTGACAGCCCAGGGATTTCCGGAAAGCTATAAGCCTTATCTCCGGGAACTGCATGCCGCTCATACAGAGTGGAAGTTTGTTGCAGTTCAGACTGGATTGGATTGGAACACAGTTATTGAAAATGAGAGAAATAAGCAGGGGCAGATTAAAAATCTGATTTACGGGACCGGTTCAGCACCCCATTATAACTGGCGGGAAACCTCGGTGGGTTACAACTGGGAGAAGGATTCCTGGTCTGCCTATGACGGAACTACCTGGTTTGCAGCATCGAGGGATATCGTTGCCTATTATATGGACCCAAGAAACTATTTGCAGGAGCCTTATGTATTTGCATTTGAACAGTTATCTTATGATAGCAGCGTCCACAATGCTGCCGGGGTCGAGGCGATTCTGGCGAATACATTCATGGCGAATAGTTGTCCGGCAGGGGAAAGCCGTACCTTTTCCGCTGAAATCATGGAGGCGGCAGCAGCTTACAATGTAAGCCCCTATCATCTGGCGTCCCGAATCCGTCAGGAAATGGGAAGTACGCCGGGCGTCAATGCGACAGGAACGAGTCCGAACTATCCCGGAATCTTTAATTTCTATAACGTAGGCTCGGTGGATACTGCTGGTGGGGGAGCAGTCAATAAGGGGCTTGCCTGGGCAGCAATGAGCGGTTCTTATGGCCGTCCCTGGAACAGTGCCGCTAAAGCCATTATGGGCGGGGCGCAATTCATCGGTTCTTCTTATATTAATCGTGGACAGGATACCCTATATACCCAAAAGTTCAATGTCACCTATACTGCCAGCCTGTATGGACATCAATATATGACCAATATCCAGGCTCCTTCCACAGAGGCACGTTCCGTGTATAATGCCTATACTGCCAATGGCCTGATTCAGTCGCCACTGGTATTTAAGATACCGGTTTACACCAATATGCCGGATGGACCGGCGGTAAAACCAATAGATTCCGGCAGTCCGAATAACTGGTTAAGCACATTAATCATATCCGGATATTCTCTGACACCTTCTTTTTCCGGCGGAACTACGGATTATTCCCTTATTGTCGGGAATGAAGTGGGAAGTGTAACGGTTTCTGCAAAGGCAGTTCATGCAAAAGCAGGTGTCTCAGGACTCGGCACCAGGAAGCTGGCAGTGGGTACAAATCAGATACCAGTTACGGTAACTGCAGAAAATGGTGCTGTCAGGACTTATACGATTACGATTATACGAAAGGATAGCAGCGGAGACGGTTCCATGAACCCGGCAGGACCAACGGTTCAGACATCCTATCGGATATCCGGCACTACCATATCCGGTGTTCCGTTAGGTACGGATACAGGGACTTTTATATCCGGCCTGGGGCTTACAAACGGAACGGCAACCGTTTATAAATCGGATGGAATAACCGTACATGCAGGTGTAGTTGGGACGGGAGATATTGTGCAGATTACCAATGGAACATCGACCTTGACCTATACCATTATAATCTATGGAGATGTAACTGGAGACGGTGTGGTAAATGCACTGGATTTATTAAAGGTACAGAAGCATATCATTGGTGCTGGTTCTTTGTCCGGCGTGTATTTAGAAGCGGCAAATGTAAAGAAAAGCGGGACAGTATCTGCCTTGGATTTGTTGAAGATTCAGAAGCACATTATCGGTGCGGCACCAATTGAACAATAATACCAGGAGGAAGCTGTGGGATGAATCAAACAAGAAGAAAATGGGGCATTATCATATTAATCGTAATGCTGTGCATAGTGAATTTCAAGACTTCTGTCTATGCAGCAGGAGCCAGTGTTACCATTGCAGTATCACAAAGCAGTTTAAAAATCGGAGATACGCTTTCCGTTACGGTAAGTATCGCTTCGGAAGGGGCCATTGGCTCTTATTCCCTGCCGGTATCTTATAATTCTTCTGTTCTGGAATATACAGGCGGTTCGGGAAACGGCGGCGGCGGGACTGTTATGATAGCCGGATACGGAGACGGTTCTCAAACAAGGCTGTCGGCTACGTTGAATTTCAAAGCAATCGGAAATGGAACCGCCACCATTGCAACCAGTGGCGGGGAGGCATATGGATGGGATGAAAGTGTACTGACGATTTCTCATGCAGGCACCAATGTTACGGTTGCTGCGCCGCAGGCTTCCGGGGAAGGAAATACGGGAGCAGAGCATCCTTCCTTATCCGGTTCCGATGATAATTATCTGAAAAGTCTGGAAATATCGCCGGGCGTATTGAATCCCTCCTTTCAGTCCGGAACCACATCCTATACCGTGGAGCTGCCAAAGGATACCAAGGCGATTGTGGTAAGTGCAGCGGCAAATGACAGCAAAGCTACGGTTTCCGTAACCCATCATAATGATTTGGAGCCGGGAGCCAATAAGACTTATGTTGTGGTAACGGCAGAAAATGGAACCCAGAGAACCTATGTACTGAATGTGAATTGCGGTGAGGTGACAGAGGAAAATAAAATACCTCCGGTGATTATACAGGATATGGAATATACCTTTGCTACTGCCGAACGCTTGGAGGAAGCCGCTGTACCGGAAGGCTTCGAGGCCAGCGAAGGAGAATATGAAGGTATGTCGGTTACTACCTATCTGTCCCCGAACCGGCAGCTTCATATTGTATACTTATTAAATGAAGAGGGAGAAGGACAATGGTTTATCTATAACCAGGAGAAAAAGACATTTCTTCCTTATATAGAATACCGGGCAGAAGCAAACCGTTTTATTATCATGGCTCCGCCGGAGGATGTGGATATTCCATCCGGTTATGCGCCTGTGGAAACAGAATTGCAGGGGCAGAAGCTTACCGCATACAGAACCGAAGGAAATCCGGAATTTCTGCTAATTTATGCCATGAATCTAAATGGAGAAGCCGGATTTTATCTCTACGATACAGTAGAAGGCACCTATCAGCGATATCGAAAGCAGGAAGCAGCCATACAGGAATCGGAACAGACGGAACCGGAGGAACTGGAATCTACAGAATCAGAAGCATCACTGGTGACAGAAAATGAAAAGCTTCACAATCTTCGAATCGTACTTTACCTGTTAAGTGGTATTTCAATTGTATTGCTGGGCTTGATGATTGCCATGACGGTCATATTAAAAAAGAAACTGGATTAGAAACTGGACCTGGAGCTTTATGGATAATGTGGATTTTGACTTGACATGGCATTGCTTGTGTTATAGCATATATATAACAAAGGATAAATGAGGTGGGGCTATGGTAATTGAAATTGATTTTAATAGTGATGAAGCCTTATACATACAATTACGGAACCAGATTATTATGGGAATTGCAAAGGATGTGTTAAAGGAGGGAGAATCCCTGCCTTCTGTCCGGCGGCTGGCCAATGAATTAGGTGTTAATATGCATACGGTAAATAAAGCATATGCTTTGCTGCGGCAGGATGGCTATGTGAAGCTGGACCGGAGAAATGGGGCAGTTGTTTCCGTAAGTCTGGAAAATCGGAACTATCATGTAGAAACCATCCATTCGGATATGCAGATGATAGTTGCCCAGGCAATATGCAAGAACATTAGTCTGCCTGAAATGCAGGAGTTAGTCCGGGACATGTATGTTGCATTTTCTTCCGGGCAGGCGGAGGAGGAATCCTCAGAAACAGAGGAAGCCAAATAACAGTGATATGGAATAACAGGAGGCTCGAATATGAGTAATCAATACACGAAGGCTGCACAGGCATCCATGCAGGAGGCTGTAAAAGCAGCAAGGCGTTTGAAGCATGATTGTGTAGGCAGTGAACATTTGCTGCTGGGTATATTGGAGGAGACGGAAAATGTCGCAGCAAAGGTTTTGGAATCCAATGGTGTACAGGCGGAAAGAATCAGTAAGTTGATTGAAAACAGTATTATCGGAACTGGTTCCCTGGCAACCAGAAGCCAGCATAAGTATACCGTTATGTATAAAAAGGTGATGGAGCAGAGTCAGGCAGAGGCATTGCGGACAAAGTGTACGTTGATTGGTACAGAGCATTTTGTGCTGGCAATGATTAAGATACCGGAATGTATTGCAATGAAAATACTGACCAGTATCGGAATCGATATTCAGAAATTATATATTGATATACGTGTGGCAATGGGCGTGGAACAGTCTGCTGCCCGGAACGAGTATGTAGGAAATAAGGGAAAGAAGAAAACAAAGTCCTCCACACCAATGCTGGATAAGTATAGCCGGGATTTGACCAGACAGGCAAAGGAAGGAAGGCTGGACCCGGTAGTAGGAAGGACGGAAGAAATCGAACGGGTGATACAGATTTTAAGCCGGCGTATGAAGAATAACCCTTGTCTGGTTGGGGAGCCTGGGGTAGGAAAAACTGCAATTGTGGAAGGACTGGCAAACTTGATTGCCACAGGAACCATTCCGGAAACCATTCGGGATAAGCGCCTATTGTCTTTGGATTTATCTGGCATGGTAGCTGGTTCGAAGTATCGGGGAGAATTCGAAGAGCGCATTAAGCGGATTATTGAAGAAGTGATTCAGGATGGGAATGTGATTTTGTTTGTAGACGAATTGCATACCTTGATTGGGGCCGGCGGAGCAGAAGGTGCAATCGATGCATCCAATATTTTAAAACCGGCGCTTTCCCGGGGAGAAATTCAGATGATTGGTGCAACCACCACAGCTGAATTCCGGAAATATATTGAGAAGGATGCTGCACTGGAGCGGAGATTTCAGCCCGTCAATGTGGAAGAACCAACGAAGGCTCAGGCAGTTGATATTTTGCGTGGACTGCGGCACTGCTATGAAGAGCATCACGGCATTCAGATTGAGGAAAGTGCCATAGAAGCAGCGGTAACCTTATCGGAACGGTACATTAATGACCGTTATTTACCGGACAAGGCTATTGACCTGATTGATGAGGCATGTTCCCGTAAACGGCTGTCGTCTTTGAATCAATCCCCGAAAAGCATGGAATTGGAGCGGGAGCTTCGTGAAAAATCCAATCAGCTGGAAGCTTGTCTGACAGAAGGCAAGCTTGATGAAGCACGAATTCTGAAGCAGGAGATGGCAGAATTAAAGAAAAAGCAAGAGCGCTTAAAGAAAAGAGAAGAAAAACAAAGGGGCGGCGATAAAGCGTCCATTAATGAAAGAGATATTTCCCAGGTGGTTTCAGCCTGGACGAAGATTCCGGTCAGCCGGTTAGAAGAAGAAGAGACGGCGCGGCTGAAGGTGCTGGATCAAACCCTGCATCAAAGGGTGATTGGACAAAATGAAGCAGTGGAAGCTGTGACAAAGGCAATTCGGAGAGGCCGGGTAGGGCTGAAGGATCCGAACCGTCCAATCGGCTCCTTCCTCTTTCTGGGACCAACCGGTGTGGGAAAGACGGAATTATCCAAGGCATTAGCAGAGGCAATGTTTGGCGATGAAAATGCCCTGATTCGGGTTGATATGTCAGAGTATATGGAGAAACACAGTGTATCAAAGCTGATTGGCTCACCGCCGGGTTATGTAGGCTTTGAGGAAGGCGGTCAATTGAGCGAAAAGGTTCGCAGAAATCCATATTCCGTCATTTTATTTGATGAGATTGAAAAAGCAGACAGTGATATTTTTAATATATTGCTCCAGGTTCTGGATGATGGACATATTACGGATTCCCAGGGCAGAAAGGTTGATTTTAAGAATACGATTATTATTATGACCTCCAATGCCGGAGCCGGGCGCATTATGGAGCCGAAGCAATTGGGCTTCTCCAATGCCATGGATGCAGAGCGGGATCATGAGCAAATGAAGAATAATGTTATGGAAGAGGTAAAGCGGATTTTCAAGCCGGAGTTTATAAACCGTATTGATGATATTATTGTGTTCCATGCATTACAGGAGGAAGAAATCCATCAGATTGTAGACTTATTGATGAAGCAGTTGAGCAAACGGGTAAAGGAGCAGATGAATATCACGCTTCGTTATGACAGCCATTTGAAAAATTATATTTTTGATAAGGGCTATGATAAGAAATATGGGGCAAGACCCTTGCGGCGGACGATTCAGTCACAGGTTGAGGACGGACTGGCGGAGGCCGTTCTTGACAGTCGGATAAAAAGCGGTGATATCGTGCGTATCACAGTGCGAAAGGGACAGCTTCATTTTCAGGCAAAAGACTAGCCAAATTCATTGGGACATGGTATGATGATAGTATACAGATTACAAGTCAGGACAAAGAAGAAACAGCCGGTCAAGCAGGAATAATACACGGCTATGTATAGGAATTACAGTAACATAGTAGGAGGAAGAAGCAATGTCAGTAATTAACGAATTAATCCGTACTGAGGAGAACGGAACCTTAAGTTTTGGCAATATTGAATTGCCGGCAAAGGCGAAGCTGGATGGTTATGAGTATAATGGTGATTTATACAAAATAAAAACCTTTAAGGAAATCACAAAGCTGGAAAAGAATGGAACCATGGTATATGAATCGGTTCCGGGAACCGTTGTTCATGATTTGAATATTTCAGAGCGGAAGGTTACCTTTGGCGTGGAGGGAACCGAAGATGCCCAGATTACGTTAGAGCTGGAGGCAGGCAAGGAATATAAGATTTATGTGGATGGTACCAACCTTGGCAAAATGAAGACGAACCTGGGTGGCAAATTAAGCTTTAGCGTGGAATTGACACCGGATGAAACGGCAAAGGTAAAGATTGATATGATTTAATCTAAAATCGGATTTGGCAGGCAGCCCTTGATTACAGCAAGCCGTAGTATTTGGTTGAAGTTTTATATTGGAGGCAAATATGGTTTCCGAAAAGAATAAACGGAAAATAGTATATGAAGGGATTGCTTACTATTGGTATGTGAAGGTGAACGAATATGGACATAGAGTGCATATCATATCCGATGACAAGAAAGTACATTTGGAATATCCTTTTTTAGATACGGAAATTCCTGTTACGCCGCAGGATATTAGGAATCACTTGAAAGAATATCATGAAGATGCTTTATAGAGAACAAATTTCCAAGGAGAGCGTATAAATAAAAATTCATAATAATTAAGGAGAGATAAATGGCGAAAACAAAGCAAGTGTTTTTTTGCCAGGAGTGCGGATACGAATCAGGCAAGTGGATGGGTCAATGCCCAGGCTGCAGGGCCTGGAATACATTTGTTGAAGAAAGAAAAGTGACAGGCGCTGGAAAGCATACAGCAAGGGCTGTAGCTACGGCGCCTGCCAGTATTTTAGAAATCACAACTGGCGAAGAAACACGAATTGGCACAGGAATGAAGGAATTAGACCGGGTTCTGGGAGGCGGAATTGTAACCGGCTCTCTTGTATTGCTGGGGGGAGACCCGGGAATTGGAAAGTCTACGATATTATTACAGGTATGCCGGAATCTTACGGAAAACGGACATAAGGTGTTGTATGTATCGGGTGAGGAATCCATGCAGCAGATTAAGATGCGTGCGGAGCGGGTGGGAACGTTCCAGCAGGATATGTATCTATATTGTGAAACGGATTTGTACAGTATTGAAAACGCAATGGAACGAGTGTTGCCAGAGGTGGTGGTTATTGATTCCGTTCAAACTATGACCTTGGAAGAAGTAGCTTCGGCAGCAGGCAGTGTGTCACAGGTACGGGAAGTGACCAACCGTCTGATGCAGTTAGCGAAAAGTAAAAATATAGCAATTTTTATTGTGGGGCATGTGACAAAAGAAGGTACAGTGGCAGGACCCAGAACCTTAGAGCATATGGTAGATACCGTATTATACTTTGAGGGAGAACGAAGCTCTGTATATCGGATTCTGCGGGGAGTGAAAAATCGTTTTGGCGCCACCAATGAAATTGGTGTGTTTGAAATGAAGAATAACGGGCTATCAGAGGTAAAAAATCCGTCCCAGGTCATGCTGGAAGGAAGGCCGGTGGATGCTTCTGGTTCTACGGTTGTATGTTCGATGGAAGGAACTCGGCCGTTGCTGATTGAAATTCAGGCATTGGTAGCGCAGACTAATTTTCAGATGCCGAGAAGGACAACTGTTGGAATTGATTTTAACCGGGTGAATCTTCTGATGGCAGTTTTGGAAAAGAGAGCGGGAATTCATTTGGGAAGCTGTGATGCTTATGTAAATCTGACCGGTGGAATTCGCTTGTCCGAGCCGGCTATTGATTTGGGAATTATACTGGCCTTGGTATCCAGTTATCGGAACCGGCCAGTGGATGAGCATACCATTATATTTGGAGAGGTAGGGCTGACCGGAGAAATCCGAGGGGTTAATATGGCGGAGCAACGGGCGAAGGAAGCGGCGAAGCTGGGCTTTACCACCTGTATTCTTCCTGCATCCAATGCTGCTAATATTTCTCCAATCAAGGGGATGCGCTTGCTTGGCGTCTCGAATGTAAAGGAAGCGATTGATTTAATATGAATCCTGTTGCTTATGTATGTAGTATTACAGTAGAACCGAACCTTTCCATATTGATTTCGGCAAGAAGGTCTGACGAGAAAATCACAAGCTGAATGTTGAAGTGGAAAAGAGAAATTCCCTTTTTGTAATTGTGTACTCAGTGAAAAGGTTTGTATATGCAGTAAACTAATGTATGACGAAAAATCAAGCTTGGGAGGCGGTCTATCGTGAAAAAGATTATTTGTTTTCATAACCCTGATGAAATAAATGGATATTTAAGCAACTGGTACCTTTCGGATTTTAGTGTGGGTAGTATTCAATATTCTTCTATGGAACAGTATATGATGTATCAAAAGGCATTGCTTTTCGATGATATGGAGATTGCAGGGCAAATATTGAACACAACTAATGTGGGAAAAATCAAGGCGTTAGGAAGAAGCGTCAAGAACTATGAAGATATATTATGGAATGGTATGCGACAACTCATTGTCTATCAGAGATTACTTGAAAAATTTCAGCAAAATATTGAGCTGAAAGAGAAGCTTTTGGCTACGCAGAGCCATATATTAGCAGAATGTGCAGTTCAGGATAGAATATGGGGAATTGGTCTTTCAATGAAAGATGAGAGGCGGTTTGATTTGGATGAGTGGCAAGGCAAAAACTTATTAGGCTTTTCCTTAATGATGGTGCGTACAGTGCTGAAACACATGGATAGTCATTAAGGCTTCTCCAACAGGCAGAGGGAACACGTTTTCGAAAAGGGAGAAAAGAAATTGTGTAAAAATCAGGATAAAATGTGGATATGTGTATTGGTATGCATTTCATGTGGATAAGTTGTCGATAATTGTATATACAATACAAACAAATCAGAAGAATAAACTTTCTTTTGTTTTTCCCCTTGACTTCTAAAAAGGCGGGTGCTATTATAAGGTTCGTCGGTGCGATAAGTACCGTGAAACAATAACCGAACCATGACAACAAAACAATAAGACAACCCTGAAAATTCAAGAG